>LCRX01000023.1 GCA_001004885.1 Candidatus Magasanikbacteria bacterium GW2011_GWA2_56_11 | reverse complement strand
TGGCTCTGGCTTTCCGGGGCTTGGCTATCTGGCCGGCTCTCCGGCTGGTCTTTTCCAGGTTTTGTTTCGTCCGGGTTTTCATCCGCGGCCGGTTTTTGGCGTTCGCCTTTGCCCGGTCTTGGTTTTTTCTCCCCATTATGTCCCGCTTTCTCATTCGGAGCTGTTTTTTCGTCGGCGTTCTCGTGGACAGGCGCCGGTTCAACAGTATCAGGCGCCGGTTCATCCCCGGCCGGTGATGTTTCCGGTTCTAGGCTGCCGGCGTCTGCCGGCGCTGTTTTGTCGGCCGTACGCTCATCCGGCGCTTCGTCCGTATTTTGCGCGCCCAAGACAGCGATAGACGCCAGCAGGTTGGCCAGAGTTCCTTCTCTGGCCGCGGCGTCGATCAAATCGGCGACCTCGGATTTTACATCCGCCACGTCGGCCATTTTGCCGAGTCCTTCCTCTACCTTTTGCGCGATTATTTGTCCGAGCAATTCGGTAACTTTTTTTACTTCTTCCGGGTCAAGGGAACTGTCGGTCAATTCTTCGCCGAGCGCCTGCTCCAGCACTCCGGATTGCCGGGTAAATTGATTATAAAAGCCGGCGCTAATCGGGCGCACTCCCGCGTTTACGCGCTTGGTTTTACCCTTAGCTTGGGGCATGCTGTTCGAACCGTTCAAGGGATCGGACAAGAGCGGAACAATCCCGGTAGTAATCGTTGATGGTGTCTTTTCTCCGCGAGTCGGTGATCGCGCTTTCCTCTTTGTACTTCGCCAGTAAAATCACAGTCTGGCGCGCCCTGAGCTTGATGAGCCGCCGGAGAATCTTTTGGGCGGAATCCGGATCATAGGCCGAGCCGCGCGCCAGGACGGCGAGGCGCTGTTTGTAATACTCCAGTTCTTCCCTTACCAGCTTTAGTTGCCGGGTAACGTCGGAGACGGCGCTCCGGGCGGCTTGCCGGCGGGATTGCCCGAGTTTCGCCGCCCGCGCTAGTTCGGTGGCGTTCAGCATAGTCCTAGATCAGCTTATAGTTTTCCTGGCCTTTGGTAAGAGTATAGCGCTGCTTGCGCCGTCCCGGGTTTTCCAAGAGTCCGATCACCAATTCGGGCACGATTCTTTCGAGGATCTGGCTTACCTGGCGCGCGCCGAGATCTGGATTGTAGGCTTCGTTGGCGAGCGCCGCGATGGCTGACTCGTCTGGCGCAATGGACAATTTTTGGGCGTTTTTAAGCTGGTCGCTCATAGTCTTGAGCTGCAGATCCAGTATTCGGCGTAAATCTTCTTTGGCTAGGGGATTGAAGAGACACACGCTGTCTAGGCGGCTCATTACGGCGGGGGAGAGTTCTTCTTTGAGCAGGCTGATGACGCGCGACCGCAATTCTCCCTGGGCTCCTGGGCGGGCTTCGCCGGCGGACGCGGAGCCGAACCCGATGCCGTGAGATTTGAAAAGGCTGCCGCCCAGATTGGTCGTTAGAATGATAATCGCGTGGTGGAAATGGATTTTTTTACCGCCCGCGTCGGCCAGCTCGCCTTCGTCGAGAATTTGCAGGAGGAGTTTGCGTACGTCCGCGTGCGCTTTGTCTATCTCGTCGAACAGGATGATGGAGTAGGGCCGTTTTTTCACTTCGTCTATAAAACGGTTGCGGTCCTTGTAGCCGATATAGCCGGCCGGCGATCCCAAAAGTTTGGACACGCTGTGCGCCTCGGCGAATTCGCTCATGTCGAGTTTGATAAGAGTTTTGGGATCGTGGTAAAGCGCCTCGGCCAGAACTTTCGCGAATTCGGTTTTGCCCACTCCGCTCGGACCGGCAAACAGAAAAGAGGCGAGCGGCCGGCGAGGCCGCCGCAGGCCAAGGCAGGAACGGCGCAACAGGCCGATCACTTCTTTGGCGGCCGGTTTCTGCCCGATGATACGTTCATCAAGCAGCCTCTCAACCCGCTCCAGCTCGTCCCACTCCGAGAGGGACAGAAACGAGGGGTCGAGACCGAGCCGCGCGGCCAGGGTAGCCGATATGTCGCCCGGCATGACCGCCGGCGCGGTGCGCTTGGCCCGGCCGCGGCGTTTTTTCATTTGCGCCAGCCGGCGTTTGAGTCCGGCCACAGCCGTCTTGTGGGCCAGGGCCTCTTCCAGCCGCTCATTGGCAATGGCCTCTTCTTTGCGTTTTTCCAGCGATTCGATTTTTTCTTCGAGCGCCGTTTGTTTGATTTCGGAGGGCGTCGCCTTTTGGCGGACCCGCACGGCGGCGGCCGCTTCGTCTATGAGGTCAATGGACTTGTCCGGTTGGAACTGGTCGTGGATGTATTTGCCCGACAGCTGTACCGCGGCGGCGAGCGCGCCCGGCGTGATAGTCAGCCGGTGGAAGTCTTCGTAATATTTTTTGATTCCCGAGAGAATCTGCAGAGTGTCCTCGCGGCTGGGTTCTTCGACCGTGATGGGTTGGAAGCGGCGTTCGAGCGCCGGGTCGGAGGCGATGTATTTTTTGTATTCGTCGAGCGTGGTGGCCCCGATGCAGCGGATTTGGCCGCGGGCGAGCGCCGGCTTGAGGATATTGGCCGCGTCGAGCGTGCCCTGGTTGGAGCCGGCGCCGATAATATTGTGCAATTCGTCTATAAAAAGAATGTATTCCGGGTGGTCGGCTATCTCGTCAATTATCTGTTTGAGCCGGCTTTCGAATTCGCCGCGATAAATGGTGCCGGCGATCATGAGCGTAAGATCGAGCGACAAGATTTTTTTACGCTTGAGCACGTCCGGCATTCGGCCGCCGCGGATTTTTTTGGCCAATCCCTCGACAATGGCGGTTTTGCCCACTCCCGGTTCGCCGATGAGAATGGGGTTGTTCTTGGTGCGCCGGCACAGAATGTTTACGAGCCGCTCGATTTCGCGCTCGCGGCCAATGACCGGGTCGATGCGTTTTTCCACGCGCGGGTCGGTGAGGTTGACGGTGAAAAACTCCAAGGCGCTGGGTTCGCCTTCGCGCCCGGGTTTGGCTTTTCCGGCCAGCGTGGAATTTTGGCCCGCGGGCGTTCCTTCCGGCGCCGCCAGATCATTGAAGGTCTCCATTACGTCGTCGAGATTGGCGAAGCGGCTGACGGCTTCGAAGGCCGTTTCGGTGCGCTCTTCAAGCTGTTTTTTGTTGGCTCCGACCACGGCGATGGCCGCATCGATATCTCGATCCGTTCCGGTAATGAGGCCGTAGAGCAGGTGTTCGGTGCCAATGTAATTGTGTCCCCGGTCATAGGCCAGAAGCAGCGATTTTTCGAGCGCCTGCCGGGACGCCGGGCTGAGGTCGGGCAGGGTCATGGTCATTTGGCGCGCCGCGGCGTCCGGAGCCTCCGGCGCCGGGCCGTCGTACACCGGCGCCTGAGGCCGGAGCAGTTCTGCCTTCAGTCCGCTTTTTTTGATAATTTCCGCCGCCACCGATCCCTGTTCTTCGGACAGGGCGATTAGCAGGTGTATCGGTTCTACTTGCGGCTGCTTCAAATAACTCGCGAAGGAAATCGCGCGGGCGATGGTATTTTTGAGATGGGTGGAAAAATTGTCGATAAGTTTTTGCGGGTTCATAGTTGTCTCGCGGGGGTTTGAACAGGGGGCGTGAGGCTCTCCGGCGCGGCTCGAGATTGTCTTTCGGCGGCTGGCTACCATTGCCCCTTATTAAGCTATAGTATATACTAAAATCTGCTGAAATTAAAGTTAAGAAGCTTACTATGTCATTTCCCACCCATATTTTCAAGGCCTACGATATTCGTGGCTTGGCAGACGGAGAAATAACTGAAGAATTGGCTTACCGCGTCGGCCGGTCATTTGTCCGGCTGCTGCGTCAGCGGGGAGTCGAGTTAAGCGGCCGGTCCTTGGTGGTGGCCCGGGACATGCGTCCGACGAGCCGGCTGCTTGAGGCCGCTGTCGAGCGCGGTATTGCCGACGAGGGAGTGGATGTCGCCGGTATCGGCCTGGCTTCCACGCCGCTTTTTAATTTTGCCTGCACCCTTTACCCGGAGCATGCCGGCGGCATTATCGTAACCGCCAGCCACAATCCCGCCCAATACAACGGGTTCAAGCTCACTTTGGACAGCGGCCTGCCCATTGGCAAAGACAGCGGCATGGAGGAAATCCACGACCTGGCGGCGGCTGATTTCCCCCCGCCGGCCGGCTCTCTCGGCCGGCTGACAAAAAAGTCTGTCCTCGCCGATTACGAAGATATGGTTTTTGGCCTGGTCGGCCCCGGCAGCATTCGGCCCCTCAAATTGGTGGTTGACGCCGGCAATGGCATGGCCCAGACGACTTTGCCCAAAATATTGGAGCGGCTGCCGGTAACGGTGAATTATTTGTATTTGGAACCGGACGGAACGTTTCCCAATCATGAGGCCAACCCGCTTAAGACAGAGACTCTGGCCGACTTACAGGCGGCCGTCAAAGAGCATGGGGCCGATTTCGGTTTTGCTTTGGACGGTGATGCGGATCGAATTGGTTTGGTGGATGAAACCGGAGCCGTGGTGGATGCCTCATACGTGGCGGCGCTTATCGGCCTCGAAGTTCTGCGCCGGCATCCGGGTTCGGTTATGCTCTACGATTTGCGTTCCAGCCAGATTGTGCGCGAAGTTTGGGAGGCGGCCGGCGCCCGGCCGGAGATGTGCCGGGTAGGACACGCTTTCATCAAACGTCTGCTGCCGGAAAAAAAGGCGGTGTTCGCGAGCGAATTGTCGCTTCATTTGTATTACAGCGACTGCCGGAATCTGGAGTGCAGCGATCTTTCGCTTCTATACGTGCTGCAGCTGTTATCGCGCTCCGGACAGCCTTTGAGCAGTTTAGTCCGGCCGCTCAGAAAGTACTTCCATTCCGGGGAAATAAACTTTACGGCGCCCGATCCGGCCGCGGTGATCCGCGCGGTCGAGTCAGCTTACCGCGATTCGGCCCTGGAGGTATCGCATCTCGACGGCTTATGGCTGAAGTTCGACTGGGGTTGGCTAAATCTGCGGCCGTCGAACACTGAACCGGTTGTGCGGCTGAATTTGGAGGCTCGAACCAACGAGATTATGCGCGCCAAAATTGAAGAAGTTAGCCAGGTTCTTTTCCAGTATGTGCGCTAAAGGCCGGCGGCAACCCAGTTAAACCAGGAGATTTTTTCGCCTCCGGTACTTATGCAAATGAGCGATCATTTAATTGATATTGTCGAAATTGCCAAGCGCGCGGGCCAGGTTATTTTGGATTACTATGCCAAAGACCAGTACGCTGTCTGGAGCAAGCCTGCTGGGTAGTAGACTCTCTCGACGGCACCAAGGATTTCATCAAGCGCACGGACGATTTCAGCGTTTTGATCGGGCTTTTGGAAGCCGGGCAGCCTGTCTTGGGCGCGGTTTATGTGCCGGCCAGGGATATCATCTATTGCGCCGAAAAAGGCGCCGGGGCCTGGAGCCAGCTGCACAATCGCATGCCCAAGCCCATGCATGTCTCCGCTACCGCCGCCATTGACCGCATGACACTGGTGATCAGCCGGTCGAATGTCAGCACGCTCGATATAAAAATCGCCAATGAGCTGCAGTGCGAATATATCTTGCGCGTCGGCAGTGTCGGCCACAAGCTGGCTTTGGTCGCCGACGGCGAAGCCGATCTGTATATAAGCACCCGGCCGGAAGTGCCGGTTTGGGATACCTGTGCCGCGCACATTATCATCCGCGAGGCCGGCGGCATGATAACTGATTTGTCCGGAGAGCCGCTGCGGTACGATCCCGAGGGACTGTCCCATAGGCACGGCGTCGTGGCGACGAACGGCCTCAACCACAGTGAAATTATCGCGCGCGTCGCGCACACCGCCGCCGGACAGGCCGTCTAGGCCAGTCCGGGCGGGAAGTTATTTTTTTCGCGCGGCCCTCTCCCAATGGTATTCGGCCGCAATCGCAATGCCGCCGCGGACATTGAATTTGACTACCACGTCAACCGACAGCGGTTTGACGAACCGGGCAAAGTCGCCGGCAATATCCACGGCCAGGTGTTCGTGGAAAATTCCGCTGTCACGGAAAGTTTCCAGATAAAGCTTCAAAGATTTGGATTCGACCACGAATTTATCCGGTACGTAATAAATGTCTATAACGGCATAGTCCGGCTGGCCGGTGAGGGGACAACGGCAGGTGAACTCGGTACACTCTAATTTGACCGTTAGTTTGCCCGGCGCGTGGTTGGGGAAGACTTCGAGGGTGCGCGAGGGGGCGGCTTTGCTCCCCAGCTTGGTTAGATTTTTGAGGTCGGAAGCTGACGTTGGCATAAATTATTTTTGGGGTGAATTGGCAGGTTCGATAAATTTTACGGTTTTTGATATCTCTTCAACCAGGTCCCAGAGGCGCTGGAGGGCAGCCGGCATCTTTCCTTTTTGGAAAGACGCCAAGTCAGAGGCAGCGGATCCAGACGGGTACTCAAATACAATCGCTAGGTACGCGTCGTCGCGCGGCCTAAATCTGGCATACCGGCGGACTGCTGTATCGGGGTTAAATCCCCAGTTTTGTACTGCTTCGGTAATAGTGTAGTCGACGCCGCGATTGTAGCCAAAGTCTTCAAATAAATAGGAGTCGTACTCTGTGCCGGCAGTAAATTTACCATGTTGGCAGATGAGGAATATCCTGGATTCCGTGGGTCCATAATCAGACAGGGTAAGCGGTACCTTGCCCTGGGTAAAGTTGACTTCTATTTATGAAAGCTTATTAATTGGTTATCAAGATGATGTGGAAAAATATGCGAAAAATAAGATAGAGCGGAATGTACCTATCGTTTTGCTTAATAAGAAAGACAAAAAAGAGAAGATAGAAACACGTGATGGCATGATACCTTTTGACGAATTCCAGAAACTGGAACTGGTTGCCGGGACTATTTTATCAGTCAGCGACCATCCAAATGCAAACAAGCTGTATGTATTAGAGGTCGATCTGGGAAAAGAGAAAAGGCAGATGGTCGCAGGACTGAAG
>LCRX01000022.1:1569-8430 GCA_001004885.1 Candidatus Magasanikbacteria bacterium GW2011_GWA2_56_11 | reverse complement strand
GGGCCCCGAGCGCTCGCTGTGCTTCTACCCGCGCGGCACGGGGCTCGACTTCGTCGGCAGGGACCTCGACCCGCACGGGGGCGTCTCCGGCGGCGTCCTCGTCCTTCGGCCGGCCTAGCCCTCGTTCTCTTGTCCCCTTGTCCCTTGGACTAAGGACCCTTGGTCACTTGGTCCCTCGGGCACACACCCCCACCGGCGGGCTTTGGTTTTGAGCGTTTCGACGTTCAGCCAGAGCCCGCTGTTCCATTTATACAGCTTAGTTAGCCAAAATATTTCCCGGGGCACGCTCTTAATTGCCGAAATTGCATCCCAGAGCCGGGTATGGTATACCTTTCCTGTATCCCTTTATGAACATAAAAGAATCCCTCTCCAAACTTCCGGACGCGCCCGGCGTCTACCTGTTCTACAACGCCGCGGCCGAGCTCATTTACGTTGGCAAAGCGACCGCGCTCAAAAACCGCGTGAAAAGCTATGCCGCCCCGCGCGCCGTCACCCGCCCGATCGAGGAGATGATACACGAGGTGGCGCATGTGAAGTGGCAGGAGACCGACTCGGCGCTCGAGGCGGCGGTTGTCGAGTCCCTTTACATCAAAAAATATCAGCCAAAATACAATGTCATCGGCAAGGACGATAAAAGCTGGAATTACATTACCGTCGGGACGGAGGAGTATCCGGTAGTCGGTACGATCCGGGAACGGGAACTGGGAGGATTGAGCGCGCGCGAGCTTGAAGACCGGTATCGCGAGGTGTTCGGGCCCTACCCCGGGCTCAACGCGAGAGAGACGATGAAGATTCTTCGGCGGTTGTTTTTGTTTTCCACTTGCCAAAAAGACAGGCGGAAAAAGGTCGGCACGGCCTGTCTGTATTACCAGATGGGGCAGTGTCTCGGCGTCTGCACGGGCGAGATCAGCCCCCAGGAGTACCGCCGGAAAGTTATCCGTCCCTTGGCGCTTTTTCTGCGCGGCCGCAAGCGCCAGCTGGTAAAAGATATTGAACGGCGAATGACAATTGCCAGTAAAAATGAAGACTACGAGGAGGCCGGCCGTCTCCGGGATCAGCTGCGGTCGCTAGCCCATATTGAGGACGTAAACATGCTTAATGAATCTTTTGTCCGCGATATCCGGCTCGAGAGCGATTTTGCGGACACGGCCCGGTCATTTCGCGTGCAGAGAATCGAAGGCTACGATATTTCCAATCTGGGCGCGACCGGCATGGTGGGGAGCATGGTCGTGTTTGACGAGTCTGAACCGGTTAAATCCGAGTACCGAAAATTTCGGATTCGCACCGTCCGCGGCCAAAGCGACGTGGACTGCTTGGAAGAAGTCCTGCGGCGGCGGCTGAATCACGCGGCGGATTGGCCGCTGCCGGATATTTTTTTGATCGACGGGGGATTGCCGCAGGTGCGCCGGGCCGTGAAAGTCTTGAATGATAACCGGCTCGACATTCCGGTCGTGGGCATCGCCAAAGGCCCGGAGCGCAAGCGCAACGATTTTATTTTCGGCGCCTTTAGCCGCCGGCTGGTGGCTTACGTCAACATACATCAGGATCTCCTTATCCGCGTCCGCGACGAGGCGCACCGGTTTGCCATCGGTTACCAGCGCGCTATCCGCGGCCGGGCGGCTTGACGGTTGGGATTAGCTGTAGGTATCGCCAAATTGAATTTGCCCCGGTGTCTTCCTAGGAGAAAGGCACCGGGGTTTTTATTTTTCGGGCGGGCGGCGAGGTGGCGGCGAAAATCATTATTCCTCCGCCAAAATAACAGCCGAGGAAAGACCACGTCGTCCATTGCCGCCATGCGGCTGGATCCATCAGGTACATGCAGTCCGGCGCAACGGCGATATGGAAGCTCCACCAAACCAGGGTCATAACTCTGGCGGCCGACACGGCTTGAGGCGCCAGGCGCCATAGCCAATAGCCGAGGCTGCAGGTTAGAACAGGATCTACCAGGAGCCGGTTGCCGATAAATTCCTGGCCTGCGAACCAGACGGCGATGGCCCTGCCGGCGTGGCCGGTTTCCAGGTGGAATTCGACAACCTCCCAGGAGTATTCGGCCGCGATCGCCAGAAGCAGCACTTTGGGGCCGCATTTTTTCAGACGCCGACCCAGAAAGGCGCTAACCAGTAGGCCGAAGAAAATGTGCTGCAAACTCCAGATATCCAGCCAAGCGTCAGTTTTGTGCCCGAACATTCTATTTCCCTCCCGTAGTCCGCGGGTATGGTACTATGTTTGGTCTGTTTTGGGAATCGCTTTCAAATTATGGTAACAAAAAATCTCCTGTCGGAGGGAGATTGGTCCGAGGAGCCGCGGTTCGGGTGGCGACTCCTCGGGAGCATGGGGATGAACGGGGAGCAGGCGGCTAGGCGCCAGGCGGCAGGGTGCGCACGATGGCGAGGAGCAGATCCGAGAACGTCCCGGCGGTAGCCGCGGCGGTCTGGGTCACCTCTTCATGGCTGAGCGGCTGCTCCATGATGCCGGCGCCGTAGTTCGTGACGCACGCCAGGGCGAGCACCCGCTTGCCGAGGTGGCGCAGGGCGATCGCCTCGGGCACGGTGGACATGCCGGCCAGGTCGGCGCCCAGGGTGCGGAGCATTCGGATCTCGGCCGGCGTCTCGTACTGGGGACCGGGCATCATGGCATAGACGCAGCCCGGAAGACTGATGCCGCGGCACTCGGCCTGGGCACGGGCGTGCTCGATGAGCGCGCGATCGTACGCCTGCGTCATGTCCGGGAACCGGGGGCCCGTATCGGCGACGTTGTGGCCGGTGAGCGGAGACCGGAACGTCAGGTTGACGTGGTCCGAGATGGCCACGAGCTGCCCCGGCTTCAGCTCCGGGTACACGGCGCCGGCGGCGCAGGTCAGGACGAAGGTCGAGGCGCCGGCGAACGCCAGCGCCCGGACCGCGAGGACGACCTCCTCCAGATCGCGGCCCTCATAGCAGTGCACGCGGCCCTGGAGCACGAGCACGCGCTCGCTTCCGACCGGAGCGTAGTGCAGCCTGCCCGGGTGTCCCGCGATGCTCGGCTGCGGGAGGCCGAGGTCGCTGTAGCCGATCGACCGGAGAGGTCCGAGCGACTCGACGAACTTGGTGCCGAGACCGGACCCGAGCACGATGCCGAGCGTCGGAGTGTCGCCGCCCATCCAGGACGAGATGCGCTCCGCGGCGTGCCGCACGCGGTGCAGGTTCACATTTTGCATTGCTCTTTCCTCCTGCCTGTTTCCTTTCCGCTTAGCGCGATATGCGCCGGCGTAGTGACTACATACTACTTCATTAATCGGCCGGGGAGCAAGTTTAAGCTGCCGACCCGGGCCATTTTCCCTTGAAAACTGTGGATAAACAAGGCACAAAAGGGTTGCCCAGGCTAACAAAGTGGTATATAATGGAAACAAGTGGGGAAAAGTGGGGAGTAGCCACCGATCCCGCGCGTGTCCCGGGGAATGAGTAGCATGCTTGTATACCCATTCCGCGGGGACTAACGATCCGTGGCTATGTTTATCGGCGAATACGCCCATACGCTCGACGACAAGGGCCGGCTAGCGGTACCGAAAAAGTTCCGCGCCGCGCTCGGGAAAGGGGCGGTTGTTACGAGAGGTCTCGACAACTGCTTGTTTCTTTACACCAAAGCGGAGTGGGCCAAGCTCGCCGACAAGCTCGCCAACCTTCCTTTTGCGCAGGCCAACACCCGCGCTTTCGCGCGGCTCATGTTGGCCGGGGCCATGGATGTCGATCTCGACAAACAGGGCCGCGTCATTTTGCCGGAGTATCTCCGGGCATTCGCCGGTTTGGCCAAAGATATAGTCGTGGCCGGTCTGTACAACCGCCTGGAACTTTGGGACGCCGGTAAATGGGCCGAATACACCAAGCGGACTGAAGCCGAGAGCACGGCGATAGCGGAGCAGATGGCTTCACTCGGAGTATAGCGAGTGCCTATGCGCCACCTACCTGTACTCGCGACCGAGACGATCGCGTCCTTGCTACTGGCTCCCGGCAAGAACGTAGTTGATTGCACGCTCGGCGATGCCGGGCATGCGGAAATGATTCTCGAGGCCACGGCGCCAAACGGACGGCTGCTCGGTATTGACGCCGATCCGGAATCTATATTGCGCGCTAAACAGTACCTGTATCGCTTTGGCGAACGCGCAATGTTTGTCCGCGATAATTTTGAACACCTGGCCGGTATAGTAAAAAGCAACAATTTCGGTCCGGTACACGGCATTGTCATAGACTTGGGCTGGTCGAGTCCGCAATTCGAAGAGCGGGGGAGAGGTTTTAGCTTCCAACAAGACGAGCCGCTTGATATGCGCTACGGCAGCGGCGATGGAGCTGTGGTCTATGACCTCGCCAATCCCACGGCGGCCGATCTGGTGAACAGTCTCGCCAAAGAAGAACTGGAGCGGATTTTCCGCGACTATGGCGAGGAAAATTTGGCGCGCGAAATTGCCGCGGCCATCACGCTGGCGCGCCGCTCGCGGCCGGTTACGCGTACCGGCCAACTGGTCGAAATTGTCCTTGGTGTCTACCGTCAGAAATTAAAGACCGACAAGCCGGTGCCCTGGGTCGGAGGATTACACCCGGCGACTAAGGTGTTTCAGGCTTTGCGCTTGGCGGTTAACCGCGAACTCGAGGTGATAGAAGCGGTTCTGCCCCAGGCAGTTGAGGCGCTCGAGCCTGGCGGACGGCTGGCAGTCATTGCCTTTCACTCCCTGGAAGATCGGATTATCAAACATTTTTTTAAAAGCCTGCACGGAAAAACACTGACCATTATTACGAAAAAACCGCTCGAATGCGGGCCGGCCGAATACGAAGCCAACCCGCGGTCTCGATCGGCCAAACTCAGAGTAGTGGAGAAGCGGTAGTTTTTCCGGATTATATTCTCTGTATGACCGTCTATTCAGAACACCAGACCACCCGGCGCGAAGCCAAGCAGCATTGGCGCCGGATTATCATGAGCGCGGCCTTTCGCGTTTCCCTTATGGTCTGGGTAGCTGTCTTCGGCTTTCTCTATCTGGCAGAAACCACGGCCGTCTCCACCCAAGGGTACGCGTTGAGCGACCTCGAACGCAGCATCGGCGAACTCGAAAGCGCGAACCGCCGCCTGAGCGTGGAAGTCGCGCGGTACCAGTCCATGCGCAGCATCCAAGAACGCCTTGGCGGCGCCAATCTGGTGGACGCCGGGCCAGTGGAATATCTTACCGGCAGCGCCGTTGTCGTGAAACGGTAACCAGCTATAGTCCCGGCTAAGTCGGGATTTTTTGTTTGTGCGCGGCCTAAGGATGCGCTATACTGTACCCAGCTGCTCTGCCTAGTCTTGGCTCGCGGGCATGTAACTTCGCCGGTATGTGGCTTCTGGTATTCCAGCGTATTGTTGTCGAATTCATTCTCGATATTTTGTATTTTCCGTTGTGGTGGTACACCGGCGGCGCCAAGCACGCGCTCCTGTTCGGCGTGGATTTGATCAAAGACGGCAACAGCCATCTGGCGCCCGGGCTGTGGCTCAAAAATATTTTCGTGCCGATGTTCGGCCAGTACGACTGGCAGGGCAGGCTGGTAAGTTTTTTCATGCGCGTCGTGAATATTATCGGCCGGAGCATCGGGCTTCTTATCTGGTTTTTGGTGGTAGTGATGATTTTCATTTTGTGGCTCATTTTTCCGCTTGTGGTGGGCTATATGCTGGTCGCCTCGTTATTCGGCCGCGTCTCTTGACGCGGGGCTGCCTGACCGCCTGATTTATGCGTTTCGCCAAGCCAATTCCGCTCCCGCTCATCTCCTGCCCGGCCTGCCAGGCCAGCGGTTACCGGGGTTTTCGGCGCTGCGCCGAGTGCCGCGGCATGAGTCTGGGTTATTCCCAAAATGGCACTTTTTTTTACTTCGGCGAACCGTTGACGCGCTATCACATTGCCTTGCGCCGCGGCCGGCGGTTCCTGGATTCCTTCCGCCTCATGGGGGCGTTGGTTTTCGGATTTGGATTTCTTGGCATTTTTGGCTGGTGGGTCAACCGCTACGACTACTGGAGCGATATCTTCACCGCGGTTTTTTGGTTTGAAATTACCGCCCCTGTCAAAGCCGTTTTTTGGCTCGGCATCATTTGTCTGAGCTATTTGTGGTATCGCCTGATTCTTTTGGGCGAACCCAAGGCCGAGATAGCCTATGGCCGCGGCAGCTGGAAACAGGCAGAGGCCGGCGCCGAAGAGAGTCTGGACGCGGCCGCGCCGCTCGCGTGGCGCGAGACAGTCAGGCTACCCCGTTCGCGGCGGGTAAATATCGCCGCGGTATTCACCGAAAGCACGCGGATGGCGCTCGAGGACGCCTGGCAGTTTGCCGTTTCTACGAACCAGCCAGCGGTCAGGCCGGAGCATATTTTTTACGCCCTACTTTCGTCGGAAACCGTTGCCGGAGTTTTTATCCGCCTAGGGGTCAGCACCAAACGTATCCAGGCGAAAATGAAAAGATTATTCAGCCCGGGGCAGGCTCCGGCCGAGCCGGTTATAGCGGTCGAAACCGGAGAGATTTTGTTTCACGCCTACCGCTTGGCCGTGCAGTCGCGCGACCGGCACGTGCGGGAAACCGAGCTCCTGGTAAGCGCCGTAATGTCGAGCGAAGCGGTGCAGGAAATTTTATACGAACTCGAAATAGATAACCAAAAACTAAGCAATGTCATTGCCTGGGTGCGAGTCCGCGAACGCCTGCGTGACGAGTACCGCAGCTTTCGCAAGGCGGCCGCCCGGCGCAGCAAGTACGGCATGGACCGGGCGATGACCGCGATCGCGACGCCCTATCTTAACAGCTTTAGCGAAGACATCACGTTGGCGGCCAAGCTGGGTTACCTCTCGCCGTGCCTGGCGCGCGATCAGGAGATAAACGA
>LCRX01000022.1:0-1543 GCA_001004885.1 Candidatus Magasanikbacteria bacterium GW2011_GWA2_56_11 | reverse complement strand
CCGGCACGACCGTCAGCGGGGCGCAGGAAAGGGTGCTGCGCATTATGCGCGAAATCGGTCGGGCGGGCAACATTATTTTATTTATAAATAATTTGCACGATCTTATGGGCCTCGAGGGAGGGGAGCAGGGACTGGATATCGCCGATACTCTCTCCGAGTATCTCGGACCCAGCCGGTTTATGACTCTCGCGACAAGCGTGCCCGAAGGCTACAACCGCCACATCGTGGCGAGCGAGATCGGCAAAATGCTGGCCAAAGTGGAGGTGCGCGAGATGAACGAGGACCAGGCGGTTCAGGTGCTGGAATCCAAAGCCGGTACGCTTGAATACAAGCACCAGGTTTTTTTCTCTTATGCCGCCATCGAGGCCTGCGTCAATCTCGCGGCGCGTTTCTTGCACGACCAGAATTTGCCGTCGAGCGCCTTGTCCGTAATGGCGGAGGCCGCTCCTTACGTGCACAATACCAAGGGTGCGAACCACCTGGTAACGAGCGACGACGTGGCCGCGATAATCGCGCAAAAAACCGGCATTCCGGTAACCAGCCTGACCGAAGACGAATCCGAGAAACTGCTGCGGCTCGAAACCGAGATGCACGAGCGGGTAATCGGCCAGCATGAGGCGGTGGCCCTGGTAGCGAACGCTTTGCGCCGGGCGCGCGCCGAAATTCGTTCGACTAACCGTCCGATAGCCAATTTTCTCTTTTTGGGTCCGACCGGCGTGGGCAAGACCGAGCTGGCCAAAACCATTGCCGGCGTCTACTTTAGCGGCGAGGACCGCATGGTCCGCCTGGACATGAGCGAATACCAGGACAAGAGCAGCGTCTACCGGATTATCGGACAGCCGGGGCAGCAGGGGACCGGACTGTTGACCGAGGCCGTGCGCCAGCAGCCGTTCTCGCTGGTGCTTCTCGACGAGCTGGAAAAAGCCGATCCGGATATTTTAAATCTGTTTTTACAAGTATTCGACGACGGCCGCCTTACGGACAGCGTCGGCCGGGTGATTGACTTTACCAATACGATTATCATCGCCACCTCGAACGCCGGGACGGCCTATGTGCAAGACGAGCTGCGGAGCGGCCGGAATTTGTCCGACATACGCGAAGAGCTGGTGCGCGGTAAATTGCGCGAGTATTACCGGCCGGAGTTTTTAAACCGGTTCGACGGGATAGTGCTGTTCAAGCCGCTGGAGCGCGCCGAGATCAAGCAGATCGCCGGACTCATGCTCAAGCGCGTAGCCAAAGACCTGGAGGTTCGCGGGGTGGAGCTGCGGGTGGAAGACATCGCTCTCGACGCGCTCGCCGACGTCGGCTTTGATCCTGATTTTGGCGCCCGTCCGATGCGCCGGGCGATCCAGGAGCACGTGGAAAACAAATTGGCCGAACTGGTTTTGTCCGGCCGCCTCAAACGCCGCGACGTGATAGTGCTCGGGGAGGGGATGAATCTCCGGGTGGAGTCGGCGTCGGCTGCTTTGGCCAAATCTTAACAATGCGTATAAAAAGATTGAAGCCGGCTCGTGGAACTGAGCCGGCTTTTTTCTCCTTACTT
>LCRX01000021.1 GCA_001004885.1 Candidatus Magasanikbacteria bacterium GW2011_GWA2_56_11 | reverse complement strand
TTGCAGGTGCGCGAGGCGCGCGGCGTAGTCGATCTTCTCGGGCTGGTTGAAGCGATACGCCCGGTTCGCATCAACCACGTTGCTCTTCATCCCGGGGGGCGGGATGCGACGGCCGTGCCGGTCGAAGAAGAGCGGGACGACCTGCTCGAGCCGGACCAACTTGCGGCCGGCGAGGATGTCCTGGACGGCCTCGACGCCGCCGCAGGCTCGGACGAGCGCGGCCCACTGGCCGGCGTCCATGCCCTTGATGAGATCGAAATTACCACTCATGAGAGTCTCCTTTCAGGCTCACGTCGGCCCGAAAAGCATTGTACCCCTGTCCTCGGGGTCGGAGGTCTCTCTCGTGATGAGAGGAGATTTTGTCCCATTACCCACGTAATAGTTCAAAAGCTCCTCTCATTTTTCTCTTATTATAGCTAAAATTGTGCAAAGAACAAACAGCAAACTATAGCATATTCAGCGGTTTTGTCAAATATACGACAATTAAAATCACACCTAATAGGGCTACCGCAACACCCGCCTTTTCCGTTTTCCGCCGCTTGGATTAACTGAAAATAAGTGATATGCTATTTGAGGGCATGTCTATCTCCATGCCAATGAAGCTCAGAAATCAGACTTTAGGAACAGAATCTGGATTAAACTAGGGCCTATAGAAAAAACTTAAATGGGCTATTCGCCTTTTTCTACCTTAGATCTTATGTCGGAAGCACAGAGACAATTAATAGAAGATCCCATGGGCAATTCGGAAGCTGCAGACGAAACAACTTATATTGGCATACCAGAAAAACCGCGACGGCTGGAAGCCGTACCCAGGTCAGCGGATAAATATGGAAAAGAAGCCACCGAAATCATGATTAAAAATTCGGCACAGGAAATTCTTCTCCAAATTCAAGATGTAGTAGGAGACTTTTTTGTAGACAAGGACGGCGGTCCGCCCGGAGCTGAATTTTCCGATTCGTCAGCAGTTCTTATCGGTCAATTAAAAGCGCTTTTCAATGAATTAAAAAGATTGCGAGCTCAAAATAGTGGGCTAGTGGAGCCGCTCGTGTACGCCTACTTAAAGGCCAACAATTATTTCCGTTATGGAGGCTATGAAAATACGGATAACATAGCCGTATTTAAAGAATTAAGGGATATAATCCGGGAGTACTATCGGGATTATACCCTTCAAAATGAAGACGTAGTGCTAGAGCTTGAGGGAAAAGGGGCGGATATTCAAGCCAGCGACTGCGGGTACGGGTTTGTGGTTGACACCGGAAACGAGCTCTTGTTCAATGGACGCGAACCGATTTATCGGGGTGAAAAGAAATGGTGGAGTACGCACCCGCGCGGAGTCGTCGTGCTGACCAACGATAATAAGTTTGTTATTGTCGAACCGGACGGCAGCCAAGAAGTAATCCTTGAGGGTCCATCAGTCAAGGCCTGGGCCTCCACCCTCGGACTCATGTCAAGGTCTGGCGACGAGATTTTTTTGGACGGCAAACCCTACGCAAAAATAGCCAGTGAAGCGGATTGGCAAAAAAAAGTGGGGGCTGTCCGCATAGGCCATGAAGAGGAAGATGAGGAAGCAAGCAGGCCTGTATTTTACAGAGCAGTCCAGGAAAAGACGGGCTCGAAATATGACTGCCGGATGGAATTTAAAGAGACAAAATGTAATCTGGGAATTGCGCGTCAATTCCAACTATGGGCGGAACCTACTAGCCCTCCTTTTTACATGCCTGGTATTTTTACGGTCTCACCACCTAAATTCGTACCGGAAGGAGTCGACAGAGTAACCCTATTTGTAAACGATAAACCGCTAGTGGATATCAAAGGTGATGGCCTCCGAAGAGAATCAAATTTTTATATACACACACACCACCCCAAAGGGGCGCTTGTGTTTAGGTACTCAAAAAAAACGCACGCATTACGAACGACCCTTTATACATTCGACCAACAGGGTAACCCAGTCGCAGAAGAAAGAGGCAGCGTACCAAATAAAATTGAAAAAACCCTGTACCATCCTTTGGGAAACATCATTGTTAGCGGCGAATCAATTCTCTTTGAGACTGGGGCGGTTATATACCAAGGCCCTTACGAGAGTTTCAGAATGCACTCCGACGGGATCATGGTACAGGGAGAAGATGATCAGTGGCGTTTTTATAAAATTCCGACAGAGTCAGCAAAAAAAACGAAAAAATAAATTGCTTATAAATCACTAGGGCGGCAGATCAAATAACCATATGTTCGGTTTTGAAAAAAAACTGCGCCAGGCCTTTTCCGAGACAGGTATCGCCGGGATAAACCGGGAGATTGAAACATCGCGGCAGGACGGCGCGGCGTCTGCCTCCCTGTGGGAACTGCTCCAGCGCTTTACGGGCGCTCCGGAGTTTCTTAAGGATCTAGAACGGCTGGAGAGAGAAATACCGGCCAAGGGTCTGGGCCCGGTAGCCAAAGAATTCCTGGAGCGCATCGGTATCGAGGTCGTGAGCGAGGCGCCGGAGTGGACGCGGCAAACCGGCGCTCCGGTACTGTTTTACGGCAACCACGAGCTCGGTCTTGAGCCCCAACTTTTGGCTGCCCTGTGCGCGCGTAATGATTTATCTTTTGTCGCCAACCACTTCGTGCAAAATCTCGGCCCGGGTTTGCAGCCGCACATTTTTCCGGTCCTGGCCCGACGCTATGCCAAAGACTCTCCGGCTGTCCTTTCTCCGGTCGAAAAAGCCATTATGGGCGAACCGACCATGACCATCGAGGAGATAGACAAAATGAACCGGGATTCGCTCTCCGGCGCAGCCAGCAATATCTCCCAGGGAGGGGCGGCAGGCATCTTTCCCTCGCCGGGAGTGGACGTCTCGGGACACTGGTACCCAGGGCTGGGTAAAATCGCCAGCGACCTCGCCTTGGCCCACCCGGATATGGCTGATGATATCGCGGTCTCTCCGATTTACTTCGAGCAGCCGCCGGTGGCCGATTTGTGCGAGGCAGTCAGAACGCGTTATCAGGAGAGGAGAGAACCGGGCAAGACTTACCTGAACGTAAAATTCGGCGCCATAAGAAGCCTGCGGGAAGCGGCTAGGCTTGGGCAGACGCCAGAGGAGATAACTGAACGATTGCGGAGCGATTATCTGGAAGAATTTAGGCTGACCTAGCTGCATGGCTAGCCGGTTATCCCCAAAGCCGCTAGACGCACCCCACCCAATGTGTTAAGGTGAATTTATGAAACTTTGTCTTACAGCTCAGCTTACTGTTTGGTTCTATACCGCACCTCCAGGCTTGGCGCGGTAGTTTGAAGCACCAAAATTTCAAACCGCTCCAAGTCGGAGCGGTTTTTTATTGTAAAAACAAAGAGAGTGAATTTGGCCGCGGCAGCACTTCCGCTGCCGCGGCCAAAGATCGCCCTTTTTGACAGGAGGAATGCATGCGGGTCAAGTTGCCCCAGCCGATTACCATGTGCCTGGGCGTCATGCACCGCGGAGTCGTGCCGCTCGATCCAACGGTCGAAATCGAGGGGGTGTGGCCGGCCTCACGCAGTACGATGGCCGCCCTAGTCCGCTCGCCGGACAGACCATGCTGGTCGAGCTCAGACCCTGGTCCGACAGCCGGAACTGGGAGCCTCTCCTCGACGCGCTCGTCGACGCCGGCTGCCTGCTGCGGCCAGTCCGCCCTGCTCTCGCGGCCTAGCCTGCCCGGTTTGGTGTTCCCCGTAAAACACCGCTTCAACTGCCTATCTAATCATTTGGACGGCTAAGAGGCTAAAGATAATCAATGTTTCTTACCTAGACAGCTTTCCCTAATTAAATTACTCTATGGGAGGTGAATTTACTACCGTTCCAAATAAATTCGTATATATCTGTCCTAGTCTTTTCCTCTCGGAGGATAATTTTCGTGCCGTAGCGCGGCAATACTAACACCACTGATGGTACCGCTTCGGGATTGTCAGGGTCATTGCCATACTTTTTCTCAATAGCCGCCTTGGCCTGTTTACTAATATAATCATTGTCTAAATTTTCCCGGAATGGAAATACATCTTTAGTAACAACACCGAACCGACCGCCCGAATAAGTGTAAAATTGCAGGTCCTGATCGATACACCCGATTGAAACACAGGTGGTATTAAGGACGGACAAAATGTCCGGCCCGCCGTCCTGGCCCAGGAATAATGCCAATTCCGCCCTTCCGTAACCGCCCGATGGCTGTATGCCGGCTGCTTCTTCTGTTAAAGACAGATAATAGTTAGATTCATCCAAAACGGAGATAAAACTGTCGCGCGGCCGGAAGCTGCCCTGCGCAATATTGTCTATCCGCAACCAGATATACTCTTTGGGGATAAGCCGGTAGTATTCCCGCATGGTCAGCGAGCGGCCGGGTTCTGGACCGTACTGTTGGCTGTCGCGCCATTTCTCCAAAGTCAGTTCCTCGCCTGTAAGCGGGTCTATCACCCTAATATCGTCGCCTTTGAGCGTAAGAGAAAATATATAATGGGCGATCGCCTGCTTCCCGGTGTCTTCCGACACTATTACTTGTACCCTTCCTTTCGCCGCGCCGGCCGCATCGTCAAATCTGTAAGTTATCTTTCGGCCAGATTTGTATTCAGCGATGATTCTCTCGTGTAAACGCCGCACCTCGGGTAAAGTCTCTATGGCCGCGACAACTGCCGTCGCCTCCGTGGACGAAGCAAATACGGCAGCGCCGGCAGAAGAATTAAATGCATCCGTTCGGATTATTTCATCCTGGTCGTCCGAGTAGCGGCCTACGCAACCGACAGACAAAAAAA
This sequence comes from Candidatus Magasanikbacteria bacterium GW2011_GWA2_56_11, assembly GCA_001004885.1. Classification (GTDB taxonomy): domain Bacteria; phylum Patescibacteriota; class Patescibacteriia; order Magasanikbacterales; family UBA922; genus GWA2-56-11. The sequence goes on along the minus strand of LCRX01000021.1, from coordinate 16,792 downwards.
CGGCAAAAAAAATAAAAGGCAACAGGAAACCCGACTTGGGCATAAAATTAAACAGATCAATTGTTTCCTTATTGTTAGGAAACTGATCCTAGTATAATAAAACTAAGACTGGCGTCAATAATCTAGACTCAATCCACCATCCGCCGCAAATACTCGCCGGTGTAACTCCCGGCCTTCCGCGCCACTTCTTCCGGCGTACCGGTCGCAACGACCTGGCCGCCCCTGTCGCCGCCTTCGGGGCCAAGATCGATGATCCAGTCGGCGCATTTGATCACGTCCAGGTTGTGTTCTATGACCATGATAGTATTGCCCTGCGAAACCAGGCGCTGCAGAACGTCTATCAGCTTGCGCACGTCGTCGTAGTGGAGTCCGGTCGTCGGTTCATCGAGTAAATACAAAGTTTTGGTCGTGCTCCGTTTCGCCAGCTCTTTGGAAAGCTTGATGCGCTGCGCCTCGCCGCCCGAAAGCGTGGTGGCGGACTGCCCGAGAGTAAGATAGTCCAAACCGACTTCGTTCAAAATTTTGAGCTTATCGTAAATAAAGGGAATATCTTCGAAAAACTTCTCCGCCTCGGCGATCGTCATCTCGAGGACCTCGGCGATATTTTTGTCTTTATAATGCACCTGCAGGGTTTCCTGCGTGAAGCGCTGGCCTTTGCAGACCTCGCAAACGATTTCGACGCTCGGCAAAAAGTGCATCTCGATTTCGAGCGTACCCCGGCCCTCGCAGTTTTCGCACCGTCCGCCCGGCCGGTTGAAGCTGAAGCGGCCGACTTTGTAACCCCGGATGCGCGCTTCGGGAGTCGAGGCGTAAATCTCGCGGATGTAGTCGAAAGCTTTGGTGTAAGTCGCCGGGTTGCTCCTGGGCGTGCGTCCGATCGGGCTCTGGTCGATTTTAATGATTTTATCGATATATTCCAGTCCGCCGATCTCCTTATGCGCCCCCACCTTGTACCGCGTGTGGTTGAGCTTGTTGGCCACCGCCCGGTAGAGAATGCTGTGCATGAGAGTGGATTTGCCCGAGCCGGATACGCCGGTCAGACAGACAAACCGCCGCAAAGGGACCTCGACATTAACGCCTTTTAGATTGTGTTCGGCCGCCCCTTTGATCTTGAGCTTGGGAGTGGAATTGTCCACCTTGCGCCGGTCGCGCGGCGTTTGAATCGCCAGCTCCCCGCGCAAATACCGGCCAGTAAGCGATGAGACCGGATCGCCGATAACCTGGCAGCGAACAGCCGGCGCCAAAGTTTTGGCTGCTTGTCCTTTTTTGGGCTTGGCTTCAAGCAGAGTAGAGAGCGGACCGGAGTAGACAACCTCTCCCCCGCTTTTGCCGGCGCCCGGCCCGATATCCACGATCCAGTCGCTCGTGAGAATGGTGTCCTCGTCGTGTTCGACGACGATAATCGTGTTGCCGATGTCGCATAGGTTCCGCAGGGTCGAGACAAGCTGGGCATTGTCGCGCTGGTGCAGCCCGATCGTCGGCTCATCGAGCACGTAGAGCGCCCCGACCAGCCGAGTGCCGACCTGCGAAGCCAGTCGGATGCGCTGCGCCTCGCCGCCCGAGAGCGTGCCGGCGGTGCGGTTGAGGGTCAGGTAGTGCAGGCCGACGTTGTACATAAACTGCAGACGGTTGCCGATCTCGCGAAAAACCGCGCTGGCGATTTCTAGTTCATTCTCGCTGACCAGGTCGAGAAGCCGGTTAAAAAAATCCCGCGCCTCGACGATCGGGAGACTCGTTACTTCCCAGATATTCTTGTCCCCGACCCGGACGCTCAAGGCGTTCGCGTTCAGCCGTTTGCCCTGGCATTTGGGACACAATTCCTCGCTGAATAATTCTTTGGTGCCGAGACCCGTGCAAAGGTCGCAGTAGCCGTAAGGACTATTGAAGCTGAAAAGCCGCGGCTCGATCTCCGGGAAACTGAAGCCGTCTTTCGGACAGGAGTACTCAGTGCTGTAGATTCTCTCTTCTCCGCTCGGGAATATCACCGTACACAGGCCGTTCGATAGATCGACCGCGGTTTCAACCGCTTCACTCAAGCGCTGGAATGTCTCTTTGGCACTTATCTCGGAGGCCGGAGCGGGCTTGCCGGCCGCCGGCCGCTGCGCCAGAGTGGGAACACGGTCGACAACCGTCTCAATCGTATGCTTGAAATTTTTTGACAATACGATCCGGTCGCGCAGGCTCTTGATTTTGCCGTCCACCCGAACCTCGAGAAAGCCGGAATTGTACATGTCATAGAGCATCTGGTAGTACTCGCCTTTGCGGCCGCGCACGACGGGCGCCAAAACAACCGCTTCGCTGCCCTTGCCGGCCTCAGCCTGGAGCGTCTTCGTGATCTGTCCGAGCATCTGGTCTATAGTCAGCCGCTCGATCTTTGTCCCGCACAGCGGACAAAACGGCTGTCCGATCCGGGCGAAGAGAACGCGCAGGTAATCGTAGATCTCGGTGATGGTCGCCACCGTCGAACGCGGGTTGGCGCTGTGCGCTTTTTGGTCAATGGAAATCGCCGGCGACAAGCCCTCGATCTCATCCACATCCGGCTTTTGCATCCCGCCCAAAAACTGCCGGGCATAGGCCGACAACGACTCGATGTACCGGCGCTGCCCCTCGGCAAAAATCGTATCAAACGCCAAAGATGACTTGCCCGAGCCGGACAAACCGGTAAACACGATCATCTGATTGCGCGGCAGCTCAAGGTTGATATTTTTGAGATTGTGTTCGCGTGCGCCCTTGATAATGAGTTTGTCCTGCATAGTGAGTGTCAATAGCCAAAAAGCCCCATGATGGGGTTTGCGTTAGGTACAGACAAAGAACACCGACAGTATACTCCGCGACTTTATTCTGTCAATCTCGGCAGCCTATAAAAAGCATGAACCTCGCGGGGAAGCGCGAGGCAGAAAGAAAAGAACAGTCCGAGGAGCTAAGCGGGACCGAAAACCGCCGGATCTCGGTAGGCGGGCATGACTCCGCCCTTAATGAAGGACGGATGGAAGCCCTCGCGATAGAGATGTGAGTCTTGCCGGTAGATCTTCGTAGTCATCTTGGCCTGCTGACGCAACCATCCACACCCCTTCCCCGGACGCGAAAATCTGTGCTACGGTATCTGGGCCTAAGTTTTTGACCCTAAAGTTATGAGCATTAAACCACGCTACTGGCATATACCCTCGGCGCTTCTTCTTATTCTTATCCTGGCCGGCGCCGGCTGTAACGGTAACGGCGCCCCGCCCCCCTCGCCATCGCCGACGACCACGCCCAGCGGGCCGGCTCCAAATAACGGAACAGGCGGCCAGGCCACCACCACGCCGCCCAGGACCGTCCCCGACCAAACAGACCGGGTACCGACCGGCGGCGATACGAACGTGCAGGATATCCCAAAATGGTAATATTATAGTTGTCTATACCAAAATCAAAGACAGACAAAATCTCAACCAAGTTAAGCAGGCGACCGAAAAATTCATCCAGGGCCTGGAGCGGGTAGTTACGAGTACTGAAAGCGAAATTCTCTCGGCACGCGACCAGTCGATTGTCCTCATATCGTACAATCGGGCCGATGCGGCGGCCGCGACCCGCGTCAAAAATGCTCTGCGCAATTAATCATTAATAATTTTGGACACGCCTATGAAGAGACATGCCGTATTATGGGGGGGTATTTTGGCCTTTGTGCTTCTCACCGGCGCCGGCTGCGCCAAATCGCAGACCGGCACCGGCGAGCCGGCAACCAAACCCGGCGACGAAACCGCCGCTCCGGGGCCAGCCGGTACACCGGACGCGACGGACGTCCAGGGGGTGGACATCACCAAGGCCGAGTCAACGTCCAAGGGAGTCTTGAACGTCGAATTCGCGGCGGATGAAGCCCTGGCCAAAGACGTCCAGGGCTATCGGCTCCTGCTCGCCAACGAGCCCGATCCGACTTGGCCCACCAAAGGTTACTGGTACCAGCTCGGCCCTGATCACCGCTCCAAAGCCTGGCGCGTCCCCTCGGGCAAACGGCATTTGCGCGTATGCGCGGTAAAAAATAACCAGTGCGCCGAGTATAGTGAGAGTATGGAAGTGGAAGTTAAATAATCACAAATAATAAAACACCCCGGCGGTATTGTCCGGGGTGTTTTATTATTTGCCTCTAATTGCTGGATACCGCCGGCAAATTGACTTTAGCCGGGCCCTCCTGCTGCCAGCGCAGCAGCAGCTCCGGATATACCCGGACTGTCATCTTGCCTCCGTAAGGAAGATCGTATTCGACCGCGGCAATGCCTTTTTCATCCATGGCTGTAATTTTTCCCTCCCGCCATTCCGTTCCCGTCCTTGGGTCCTTTACGCGCACCAGTCCTCCTCCTTCTTTAATTCGCCGAATCTCTGCCAAGGCTATCACAAAAGAGAAGCCCCGCTCAAAAAATTTAACGCAGTCTGCTTCGCTGCCGAACATGCCTCGCAGCGCCTCGAAAGCTCTTTCCGCTTCCGGATCCCCTCTCAATGACGATTCCTTTCCCTCTGGAGCGGACAATGGAGGCGGAGCTTCAGCGGAATGTTTAGAATCTGATCCAGGCCGTAGTTGATCCATACGATGATATTTAATCTCAATGTTGACTTAGCACTATTATAATAGCGACAAACGCTTATTTTGACAATGTTATCTGCAGCCACCCCTTCAACCTGGCCAGTATCTCCCGGCCGTGCGGTACCCACCAGGAATTATAGTCCCTAAGGTCCGCCGGCACGCCGGCTGTCCGGATGCCAAAATGTTCGCAGAAATAAATAATGCGCGGCAAATGAAAACTTTGCGAAATGGCGATCGTGGTGGTTACGCCATAGACTTCGGCGGCGCGCTTACAACTCAAGTAAGTGCGGTAACCGTGCGGATCAACCAGTATATCTCCCTCCGGCACGCCATTGTCGATCGCATACTGCCGCATCGCCGTTACCTCGTCGAATCGCCGCGCGCCGTCGTCGCCGGTCATGATCAATCTTCCTACCCGCCCAGACTGATACAGTTCAATTCCCTGTCTCACGCGGTCCTCCTGCATCTCGCTCATGCTGCCGTCCGGCTTCATGCCGCCGCCGAATACCAGAGCGGACGCCGCGGCCGGAACCTGGTCTCCGGCGCGGATTATAGCCGACTGCCGGGCCAGGATGGCCAAATTAACGCCGACGATAAACATGCCGCCCAAAACGGCGCCGCCAAGTACGCCCCAGATTATTTTCCGTCGCCATTGCCGTTTCATAGATTATCCATAATTTTAGCTTTCAGGCGGCGCTTAAAAAACGTCTTCTTTCCGGCCTAAAAATTTGGGCCGGGGGTGTGTAATGACAACCTCTACCCAGGACTGGGTCCGCGCCGCAAACTCCCGCAACGCCCACGAGCTTTCGCGGACATAATTGTGTTTGTCCGCCCGGTAACCAACCGCGTGAACACGCAGCGAGTTGCAGGTAAACAGGATTCTCGGCAGGTGAAATTCCTGGGAGACGGCTACGATATCCCAGAGGCCGAAAACCTCGCGGGCGCGGTAGCAGCTGTCATAGGTGCGAAATCCGGCGTAATCGAGGACAATGTCACCCTCCGGGACTCCCTGGTCCACGGCATAGGCCTTCATGGCCGAGACTTCGTCGTAATCGGCGCTGCCATTGTCGCCGGTCATGACCAGTTTTCTTACCTTTTTCGCGCTGTAGAGCTCGATAGCCGAATCTATCCGATCGCGCAGTACGTCGCTCGGCGTGCCGTCCCGGCGCAATCCCGCCCCGAACACCAGGGCGACTGTTGAGGTGGGCACGGCTTCGGCTTGGGAGTATGCTAGGCCGCGATAACCCAATATTCTGTAATTGGCGTACGCCGGGATCAACGCGCCTGATATCCCAAGGAGGATAAGGAGGCTAAATTTATACCGCCAGAGACTGTTCAACATAAATATTCTAAAATTATACAGCCTAGCGCACCCGCTCCCGCGCCCGGAGCTCCCGGATCTCGTCGCGCAGCACGGCGGCCAGCTCGAATTCCAAGTTTTTTGCCGCCTCCCGCATCTGTTGTTCCTTGTCCTTTATGATCTCGCCCAACGGTCGCTTATCACCCAGCGTATCGAGGTCGGCCACGCTGCCCGACCGCCGATGCTTTCTCTTGCCGACCTTTTCTTCTTCGGTACGGGGGGTAATCCCGAACTCTTCGAGCAAATTACGGATTGTCTTTTCAATCGTTTTGGGCGTGATGCCGTGTTGCCGGTTATAGGCCAGTTGAATCTCGCGCCGACGCCTGGTCTCCTCGACCGCGCGCTCGATCGAGCCGGTCATCTGGTCGGCATACATGACTACCTGGCCGTTGATATTTCTCGCCGCCCGGCCGATCGTCTGAATCAGGCTGGTATCGCTTCTTAAAAATCCCTCCTTGTCCGCGTCGAGAATCGCGACCAGCGAAACCTCCGGCATGTCCAAGCCCTCGCGCAGCAGGTTTACCCCGACTATGACGTCAATATCCCCTTTCCTGAGGTTCATTATAACTTCGATGCGCTCGATCGTTTTTATGTCGCTATGCAAGTAGCTGACCTTAATCCCCTGTTCTCTAAGATACTCGGTCAGGTCTTCGGCCATTTTCTTGGTAAGAGTCGTGACGAGCGACCGCTCACCGCGCGCCATCCGGCCTTTGATGCGCTCAATAACATCCTCGACTTGCGAAGACTCCCTGGCCGGATCGCCCTTCTCTCCGGTTATCGGCCGGATAATCACTTCCGGATCAACCAACCCGGTCGGCCGGACGATTTGCTCCGCCACCTGCGCACTGGCTTTTAATTCGTATTCGCTCGGCGTCGCCGAAACGAATATCGTCTGCTCCACGCGCTGGTCAAACTCCGCGAATGTCAGCGGCCGGTTGTCGCGCGCGCTCGGCAGACGAAACCCGTACTCGACAAGCGTGTCTTTCCGGGCTTTGTCGCCATGATACATGCCGCGGATTTGCGGCACCGTAACGTGCGACTCGTCGATGACGGTCAGAAACTGGGCGCCCTGTTTTTTGTCTCCGGCGCCTGGCCGGAAATAATCAATCAAAGTAAACGGCGGCTCGCCCGGCGCGCGGCCTTCGAAGTGCCGCGAATAATTTTCGATGCCGTTGCAGTAGCCGATATTTTTGATCATTTCCAGATCGTAGTTTACCCGGCGCTTCAGCCGTTCGTACTCGAGGAGCTTGCCCTTTTTGTCAAAGTAAGCCAGCTGTTGAGCGAGCTCCGCCCGGATGCCCGCCGCCGCCCGCTTCCTCGACTCCTCGCCGACAACGTAATGTTTGGCCGGAAAAAGCCAAAGATCTTCCTGCTCGCGGGTAACGCGCCGCGCGACCGCTTCTACCCGCTCGATCCTGGTAATACGGCGGCCGATCTCCAGCCGGTAAATCGCCTCTTCGTTCACCGGCATGATCTCGAATATCTGTCCCCGCATCCGAAAGCTGCCCCGCTCTAAATCCGCGGTCGTGCGCTCGAACTGCATCTCGATCAACTGTTCGAGCAAGCCGCGGCGGTCGAGTTCTTGGCCGACGGTGAGACGGAGAACGATTTTTTTATATTCGGCCGGTGAACCCAAACCATAGATCGCCGAGACCGAGGCGACGATAATCACGTCGCTTCTAGTCAAAAGCGCCTGGGTGCAGGCGTGGCGCAGACGGTCAATCTCTTCATTTATCTGCGCCTCTTTTTCGATATAAGTATCGCTGGGCGGCAGGTAGGCCTCGGGCTGGTAGTAATCATAATAGCTCACGAAATACTCCACCGCGTTGCCGGGAAAAAACTCGCGAAATTCGTTGCAGAGCTGAGCCGCGAGGGTTTTGTTGTGAGCGATGACTAAGGTCGGCAGCTGGACCTGTTCGATGACGTTCGCGACGGTAAACGTCTTGCCGGACCCGGTTACGCCCAACAAGGTCTGTTTGGAAAGACCCTGTTCCAGCCCCGCAGCTAGCTTGGCGATGGCCGCGGGTTGATCGCCGGAAGGTTGGTACGGGGAGTAAATCTTAAATTTCGGCATAAGCAAAACAACCGTAATTTAGCACAGTTTAAGTAATTTTCAAAATCCCGAAGCAGACTTGTGGGCGGCCTGACGTTGACAAGAGCCCGCGGTTATGATCTACTGAGAGCTAAACCGTCCTCACGGAGGAAAGGACTATGTGGAGCATGCATCTTTCCCGCTACCTCTACGGCTCGCTTCAGCTGGCCTCCCGGGCCGGCCAGCACCAACGGGTCGCGGGGATCTCCCTCCTCTTGGCCCGCGCCAGGACCAAGAAGGGCGCCGACTCCATCACGGTCGGCGACCTCAAGGCCCTTCCCCAGGGCTAGCCGCGTCGCCGAGTACGCTTCGCCGGCCCGATTGCGTCATGCGTCGGGCCGGCCCTCTCAACCGCCACGGCGGTTTTTTTGTTTACGTCCCCACTTCCCGCCGCTTTGGCGTCTGGCCAGCCACCACCACCTCGACGCCCGGCTCCATATAGCGGTAGAGATACTCGGCATCGGCCGTACGCATATTCACGCAGCCGTGAGAATGGGTGCGCTTTCCAAAGTCGTTGTGCCAGTAAGCGCCGTGAATGAAGTAGCCGCCGTTTCTAAACTGCATATTCCACTTGACGTTCGGCAGATCGTAATCCCGTCCGACATAGCGCGCGACCGGGATAAGGCGCGAAATCGTATAGCTGCCCGGCGGAGTCGGCGTCCAGGGATTGCCGGTAGACACGGGAAAATTGTTCACGAGTTTGCCGTCCACGACGTAATACAGGCGCTGTTTTGCCAGGTCCACTTCAACCCGCCGCGGCAAGCGCGCCAGGAGCTGATCACTAAGGGGGTTATACCCGTGCATCACCTCGGTAAAGTCGCTGAAGCCGTCCTGGTCGCTATCCGAAAATCCGATGTCCGTCCCGAACGCAATTTCGAGCAGATCGTTCAGTCCGTCCGGCGAATATCCGGAATCGACTTCCTGCCCATCTGGGAAGCCGTCGCCGTCGGTGTCGGGGTTCACGGGGTCAGTGTAATACGCCCGTTCCAGTTCGTCGGATAAACCGTCAGCATCTGTGTCCAGGGTCTCGCCTAGCGCTAGCTGGGGCACGAGAGCCAGAACGCCAAACATAATCAGAAAGTACTTCATAAAAGGAAAAACTAAAACTACCGTTAGGTAGTATAGCTAGGGGACGAGTGTTTGGCTACTAGAACCTACTCCCAAAAATAATTCCGAGGCAATTTTGTGCCTGTTTCGAGCGAAAATTGTCCGGGTTGAGGAGGCATAGTGGTACTATGGCGACGAGAGCCGGACAATTTGCAGCCGAAGCAGGCCAAAATTGAGCCGGAAGTTATTTTTGGGAGTAGGTTCTAGTTTAAACCTCAACCGTATCGCCGTACTCCGGTATCACCGCCTCGAGCGCGTAGCGATCGCGCAGCCGGTGCGCGAGCTCGGTCGCGGCGTGCGGCTCGCCGTGGACGCAGTAAACCTTTTTGGGTACTGTTTCACCGCTGCCCACCCAATCAAGAAGTTTTTTCTGGTCGCCGTGGGCCGAGAGCGCGCCAATCGCCTTCACCGCGCACCGCACCGGTATGCGTTCGCCGAAAATCTGCACGAAGTTGGCTCCTTCGTACAGCCGCCGGCCGAGCGTCCCTTCGGCCTGATAGCCGACTATAATAAGCATGGATTTGGGATCCGGCAGATAACGGATGGCGTGATGCAGTATCCGGCCGCCGTTCATCATGCCGGCGCCGGCGATGACCATCTTCGGATTGGGCGCTTCGTTGATCGTTTTGGATTCCTCGCGGGTATAGGTAGCGCGGAGTTGGGGAAAATCCAAAAAATCGTCTCCGGAGGATATTTCCCGCGCGGCTTCGCGGTCATAATACTCCGGAAAGCGTTTAAAGACATCGGTCGCGTCGATCGCGAGCGGGCTGTCAAGAAAGATGGGGAACTTGGGCAGCGCGCTTTCATGCTCGTGCAGTTTGTGCAGTTCGTACAAAAACTCCTGCGTCCGCTCGATGGAGAACGCCGGGACCATTATCGTGCCGCCGCGGCGGTAACCCTCATCGAGGAGGTCTAGGATAATCTGCCGTCTCGTCTCCTTGCCCTCGTGGACGCGATCGCCATAAGTAGACTCGCACAACAGCACGTCCAGTTCGCCCAGACGTTCCGTATCTTTGAGTATCGGCACGTCCACGTTGCCGATATCGCCGGAAAAACCGATCCGTTTTCCTTCGGCCGCCACTTCGATAAAAGAAGCGCCGAATATATGTCCGGCGTCCTTGAATACCGCCTCGACCGCTCCGATCTCGAGCGCCTCGTGGTAATCCACGCCGACGAACCGCTCGGTCGCCGCGACCACGTCGGCTTCGTCATAAAGCAAGGGAGCGGAGAATTTGCGGTGTTCGTACTCCATTACCTGGTAGGCGTCTTCCAGTACGAGACGAGCCAACTCCCGCGTTCCTTTGGTAAGGTAGACACTGCCGCGAAAACCCTCTTTTATCAGCTTCGGAATCCGTCCGACGTGATCAAGATGGGCGTGGGTCACAAGCAGGGCGTCGATCTCGCCGGGAGCGAAGGGAAAGGGATCGAAGTTCTTTTCCTCGGCGAACCGGGATCCCTGGAACAGTCCGCAGTCGATAAGGATCTTTTTGCCGGCCGCTTCAAGCAGATAACACGAACCGGTAACTTCGCGGCTGGCGCCGCAAAAAACAAGGCGCATAAGGGGATAAAAAAACAGAAAATTATTTTAGCCGCTCCTAGTATACCCGACTTCGGAGATCTATACAAAATGACTTAGTTTTGCTATACTCCAAAGGCTTATGCGCCAAGGGACAGACAATATAGAAATCAAAGATCCGCCGCTTGAGGAGCTCACTAAAAAGCATTCCTGCCTCAAAAGAACCTGCGTTAGCTGCTGCAGTTTTCTGGTGGTCCTGGTGTTGATTTCATTTGTCATCCTCAAGCTCACCCTGGGTCCGGAAACGCGCACGGTCAAAACTCTGCCGCGGGAATTTATGCGCGCCGTGCCTCTTTATGACCCGGAAAACATTGAGACAATCAAACTAACGGCCGGCAGCGGCCGTAGCCGGGGGGTGGAGACGGCGGCTTTCGTGCCCAAATTGGTGGTCGCCCCCTTGTTGTTGATCTTCGACCGCGACAACACGTTTATCCGCAAGTACCGGCCCGAATTGAGCGCCGCGCTCGACGAAGGACGCACAGACTGGGAAAAATTCAGCCTTTTTCTGGAAGAGCCTGTCGGCGACCACCGGGATATCGTGCATATAGATTGGCACGGACTCACGGCTGACCGCACGTTTATCGCCGAATACTACGAAACGGAACTGAAAAAGAAAAATTTTCAAATTGCCAACCGTACCGAGACGAATACCGTGTCTCAATTCACCTTTAATAACGATTCGATAGACGGCGTAGTTTATATCGAAGACCAGCGGTCAACCGAGCCGACTGATTTTGTCTCGCTAACCATAACTATGGATCTTAGCGCCGAGTAACCGCTTTTTGGCTTATGGCTATCAAGATCATCAAAGAAGCCAACCTTTCCTGGCTTAACATCGACGCCGTCGATCAGGAAGCGGTCGACCACCTCCGGGAGAACTACAACTTCCACCATCTCGACCTCGAAGACGTGGCCTCGGAAAGCACCCACATCCCCAAGGTTGACATTTACCGCAACTACCTGTTTGTCGTTCTCCACTTTCCGCAGTGGAATCACGCCGAAAAAAAAATCGACATCCACGAAATTGACTTCTTCATCGGCGACGGTTACTTCATCTCTATCCCCCACGACAAAACCAAGGAAATGAAGACCTTTTTTTATCGCTGCATGAAGAATCGGCGCGTGCGGGCCGAGTGGATGAGCGGCACCTCCGGCTATCTGTTCTACCAGCTTATCGAGGCGCTCTTCCACGAGACGCGGCCAATACTCAGCAACATCGGCAAACACATCTCTATCATCGAAAACGAAATTTTCACCGGCGACCAGGATATAAATGTCATCAAAGAACTGGCTGTCCACCGGCGCAACATTCTTAGCTTCCGGAGAATTATCGACCCCGAGAGACACCTGCTGTCCAACTTGTCCCACATCCGCAAGCCCTTCCTCGACGAAAGCTTAAGCCTGTATTTTGACGACGTCCGCGATTACCTCGATAAATTGTGGGCGATTGTGGAAACCTACAAAGAAACCACGGACGGCCTGCACATCACCGTCGAGTCGCTCATCAACCAACGCACGAACCGACTTATCAGCGCGCTAACCGTGATCTCTGTGGCTCTCTTGCCGCTGAACCTTCTATCCGGCATTTACGGCATGAACATCGACGAGCTGCCCTTCGCACACAATCCGGCGGCAGTCTGGGCCATGTTGGCCGGACTCGCTACCTTGATTATCCTTATCATTGTCCTCTACCGCCGAAAACGCTGGCTGTAAATACCCGAAGGAACATGATCCGCCGTCTTTTCTCCGCGCAAGCGCAATCTATTACCGGCGCCGCCATCATCCTTGGGGCGGCGTCTTTTGTGAGTCGGATTATCGGGGTGCTCAGGGATCGTTTGTTTGCCCACTATTTCGGCGCCGGCGACGTCCTCGACGCCTATTATGCCGCCTTTCGCATTCCGGATTTTATCTTCAACTTGCTCCTGGTAGGAGCCCTCACCGCCGGTTTTATCCCGGTTTTCCTCGAAGTCTGGGGACGAGACAAGGAACGCGCCTGGCAGATAACCAATTCAATTCTTAACCTGATAGGTTTGTCCATGGGCGCGGCGGCGCTGATTCTGGCGGCATTCGCGCCGCCGGTCCTTCACCTGCTTGTTCCCGGATTCGCGGCCGAAAAAATGGCGCTTACCGTGAGCCTCACCCGGGTCATGCTCGTTAGCTCCGTGCTCCTGGCCCTAAGCGGGGTGGTATCGAGCGTCCTCCATGCTTTCAAAAATTTTCTTATCTTCGCCCTGGCGCCGATTTTTTATAATCTGGGCATTATCGCGGGGGTGGTGCTGATCGTGCCGCATACCGGCCCCTCCGGTCTGGCCTGGGGCGTCGTTATCGGCGCCCTCGCCCATATAGCGATACAATTGCCCGCTCTCTCCGGCCATGGTTTCCGCTATCGCCCGGTTTTATCCTGGGGCGCGGACACGTCCCGTATTATCAAGCTAATCATCCCGCGCACTCTCGGCTTGGCCGCGCAACAGCTCAATCTGCTGGCGACGACAGCCATCGCTTCGTCGCTCTCGGCCGGCAGCGTGGCCATTTTCAATTTGGCCAACAACCTGCAGTACTTTCCGGTCGGGATAATCGGCCACTCCTTCTCTCTGGCCGTCTTCCCCACGTTTGCCAAACTCGTAGCCGACAAACGGCCGCACGAAATGGTGGGGCATTTTTCGGCCACCGTCCGGCAGATTGTTTTCCTCATCGTGCCGGTAACGGTTATTTTCCTGCTGTTACGCGCCCAAATTACGCGCGTCGTCTTTGGCTCCGGCGAGTTTGACTGGACTGCCACCGCCTTGACCGCCGACACACTGGCCTTTTTTACGCTGTCGCTGTTCGCCCAATGCCTATCCCTGGTAATCGCCCGCGCATTCTATGCGCTTCAAGATACCTGGACACCATTTTTTGTCGGCCTGGGCGGCTTGCTGGTCCACATTATCGCGAGTTTATACGCCAAAGAGCTCCTTGGGGTGCGTGGTCTGGCGCTGGCTTACTCGCTCTCCATGGTTCTGCAATTTTGTCTGCTCTGGATTCTGCTTCGCCGCCGGGTGGGCAGTCTGGGGGAATTGTCTATCGTCAAAAACCTCGCCAAGGTGTCGGCCGGAGCCGTTTTTATGGCTCTTATCGTCCAGTGGCTCAAATACCCGCTCGCTAACCTGGTCGACATGACCCGATTCTGGGGCATCTTGAGCCAAGGGCTAATTTCGGGTACAATAGGCCTTCTGGGGTATGGCTTTGTCTGCCATCTCCTCAGGCTGGAAGAAATGGAGCTGTTCCGGCAGAGCCTGCAACGGCGTTGGTTGAAGCTCTTCAATATTCATGACAAAATAGAAAATGGAGGCTAAAATGAAACGCCCCGCCCTATGTATAAAATCCGCAATTTTTGCATCATCGCCCACATTGACCACGGCAAGTCCACGCTTGCCGACCGCTTTTTGGAAACAACTGGCACAGTAGACAAACGCAAGATGCGCGACCAGCTCCTCGACCAGATGGAGCTCGAACAGGAACGCGGTATCACCATCAAGCTCCAGCCGGTCCGGATGCAATATAAAGGTTACACTCTAAACCTGATTGACACCCCAGGACACGTTGACTTTACGTACGAGGTCTCCCGCTCGCTCGCGGCTGTCGAAGGCGCGATTCTTTTGGTTGACGCCAGCCAAGGCGTGCAGGCCCAGACGATCGCCAATCTTTACCTCGCGCTTGATCAGAACCTGGCCATCATCCCGGTTTTAAATAAAATCGACCTACCCAACGCGGACGTGGCCAAAACGAGCGCGGAAATTATCCATCTTTTGGGCTGCAAACCAGAAGAAATACTGCACTGCTCCGGAAAAACCGGCCAGGGCGTACCCGAACTGCTCGCGGCGGTCATAGACCGAGTTCCGCCGCCGGCCGAGGCCACAGACACTGGCGTGCGCGCCCTGATCTTCGATTCGTTCTATGACGACTACCGGGGCGTGGTCGCTTCGGTCCGCGTCAAAAGCGGCTCGGTAACCAAAGGCGAACGGATTAAATTCATGAGTACGCTGGCCGCCAGCGAGGCGCTGGATGCCGGCCACTACAGTCCGGCTCTCGTTTCCGACGGTCAAATTCAAAACGGCCAAATCGGCTATGTGGTTACCGGTCTCAAACAGCTTGGCGAGGTACGCGTCGGCGACACGATTACTTTGGAAAAAAACCCGGCTTCTTCCCCCCTGCCTGGATACAAAGAAGTAAAGCCGATGGTCTTTGCCGGCATCTTTCCCCAGGAAGGCAATGAGTACAATACCCTGCGCGAAGCCATGGATAAGTTAAAACTCTCCGACTCGGCGCTCCGGTACGAACCCGAGCATTCGCAGGCGCTCGGGTTCGGTTTCCGCTGCGGATTCTTGGGCATGCTGCACCTCGACATATTCCAGGAACGGATCAAACGCGAATTTGGCCTACCCATTATCGCGACCGTGCCGAGCGTGGCTTACCACATATTCAAGACCAACGGCGACACCCTCACGGCCAAAAGCCCGCAGGATCTGCCCGACGTCCAGCAGATCGAACACATCGAAGAACCATGGATGAACGCGGACATCATCACGCCGACGGAGTTTATCGGCAACATCATGGGACTCGTAGCCGAACGCCAGGGCACGTACCTCAATACCGAATACCTCAGTACCGGCGCGGGCCAGCGAGCGATGCTGCATTACGAGATTCCGCTCGCTTCGCTCATCACCGACTTTTATGATAAACTGAAAACCGTTACGAGCGGCTACGCCTCGCTCAACTATGAGTTCAAGGACTATCGGCGCGCCGACGTGGTGAAACTCGACATCGTCATTGCCGAAGAACCGGTCGAGGCGCTGGCCTCGCTGGTCTGGCGCGAACAGGCCTACGCGGTCGGCAAAAAAATTGTCGAGTCGCTCAAGGAAACCCTTCCCCGCCAGCAATTCGAACTCAAAATCCAGGCCGCCATCGGCGGGAAAGTAGTCGCCAGCGAACGCCTTTCGGCCCTGCGCAAAGACGTAACGGCCAAGCTCTACGGCGGCGACGTTACCCGCAAAATGAAACTCCTGGAGCGGCAAAAAAAAGGCAAAAAGAAAATGAAAGCCATGGGACGGGGCAAAGTAGACATACCAACGGAGGCTTATTTGGCAGTATTGAAACGCTAACTATCAGGCATATGTACAACAGCAAAAAGTTCAAGATACTCTGGACGGTCATCAGCCTCATCGCGGTCGCCGCCATGGTCTTCTTCACCATTCTGCCGGCTTTTTATTAAGTGAACTCACAGCGAGTTTCCTCCTTTTCGCCTCAAACATAGACTGATTTTCACGGCACCAAAACTCGCTCTTAATAGGCTCAGACATTGGTGCCGAGAAAATCAGTCTATGTTTCGGCTCGACTTAGGAGAGAATTGCTGATAACTCACTACCAGTTCAGTGAGTGAACCCGGCTGATCCAAGGCTTTCACCCGCAAGAAATTGCCTTTGCCCCCGGCGGCAAAGACGCCCACGCCACAAACCTTAGGCCGAACCCGGCTCAAAACTGATATTTGACCGGCGACGCGCCCAGAAATAACGCCCGGCGGCGCGTTAGCCGTCGCAAACTGCGATTTCGTATGCGCCAACAACTGTCCCCGCTGCATCACTACCAACTCGGAATTGTTTTTTTATTTGTTTTCAGTTTTTGCCTGTTCGTAGCTTATCTGCTGGTTCTAGAAAACAACAATCTCGATCAACGTGCCTGGGGCTGGTACTTTATCGTGCCCTGGACCGCCATTTACTCGGCCTACTGCCTGCGCCTAAGAAACCGCGTTACACCGGCCGAGCGCGTGAGCCCGCTCAAGCGCCCGCTCGGACACTGGATCGTTTTGGGGCTTTCCATCATCTATTTCAACGCGGTCAAAGATTTGGGATGGGAGATTATTATCCAAGCATATTACTTCATGCTAATTCCGGTTACAAACAAGTTGCTGATTTTGGTTATGACGATATCTTTAAGCAGTGTTTAACACACGAATTTAACTCAAATGCGCTTTCACGTGATGATGAATATATATATTTCATAAGAAACAATCAACTCGAGGTATATGAAATTAGCAAGTTCGCCCTACCAGCTAAAATCATTACTTCA
>LCRX01000020.1 GCA_001004885.1 Candidatus Magasanikbacteria bacterium GW2011_GWA2_56_11 | reverse complement strand
AGCTTGTTTAAAAAAATTTATGTTGCCGCCTCGAGTCTCGGCGTAGACGTTTACGCCGTCGGCGGCTATGTGCGCGACCAGCTGCTTGATCCGCGGAAAGAGTCGAAAGACATTGATTTTGTCGTCGTCGGCAGCGGTCTCGAACTGGCGCGCAAATTTGACGAGGTAATGGAACAGTCCGGCAGCCTGGTTGAGTTTCCGGAGTTCGATACCGCCCGCTATGTTACCCCCGATATGGAGATCGAGTTCGCGGGCGCGCGCACCGAAGCCTATGATCCGGATTCGCGCAAGCCGCGCGTAACGGCGGCGACACTGGCCGCCGACCTGGTGCGCCGCGATTTTACCGTGAACGCGCTGGCGCGCAAGGTTATGAAAAGCGGATTAAGCCGGGCGGTTATCGATCCTCTCGGCGGTTATGCCGATCTGACCGCGAAAGTGCTGCGCACGCCGCTCGATCCGGACGAAACGTTTGGCGAAGATCCGCTGCGCATGCTCCGGGCCGCGCGTTTTGCCGCCAAGCTCGACTTTACGATTGCCGCCGACGCCTATGCCGCCATCGAGCGCAACCGGGGGCGGCTCAAAATTGTTTCGGCCGAACGGATACAGGAGGAGCTGATTAAACTCCTTGCTGCACCGGAACCGTCGGTCGGTTTGTGGATTTTATTTAAAACCAAACTTATAAACGAATTTTTACCCGAGGTGTCGGCGCTCGAGGGCGTGGAGGACATGTATGGCTACCAGCACAAGGACAATCTGTCGCACACTTTTAAAGTTGTAGACAACATAGCGCAGATGAGCACCAAGCCCTGGCTGCGTTTTGCCGGTCTGGTGCACGACATTGCCAAGCCGCAGACCAAGCAGTTTGTGCCCGGTCGCGGTTGGACGTTTGATATGCACGAGCACCTGGGCAAAAAGATGGCGCGCGCCATCGGGCGGCGGCTCAAGATGAGCCGTGACGATATCGAATATGTCGCCAAACTCGTGCGCTGGCACCTGTACCCCATAGCCATCATGGACGAAGGGGTTACGGACAGCCCGGTGCGCCGGCTTATCGTGAATCTGGGCGACGAGCTGACAGACCTCCTGATCCTGTGCCGCGCGGACATAACCACCGGCAATCCGCAGAAAAAAGCCCGGCGCTTGAAAAATTACGATAAGCTCGAGGCCCGGATTGCCGAGGTCATTGAAAAGGACAAACTGCGCGCTTTCCAGTCGCCGGTGCGGGGCGAGGACATTATGGAATTCACCGGCCTCAAGCCCGGGCCGACCATCGGGCGGATAAAAAAGGCGATTGAGGAAGCGATTTTGGATGGCGTCATTCCCAACGAGTACGAGGCGGCAAAAGAATTCTTCCTGAAGATCAAAGACGAGTATTTGGCGGGGGCAGAGGAATGGGAAAAAGCGGTCCGAAACTGATTCAGAATTATTTTGGGAGTAGGCTCTAGAATATGCCTTCATACTCGCAGTTTCTGGCGGCGCTGCGCCTGAACTTGAGCGGGCGTTCTGACGCGCGGATAGAAACCGGCGGAATTTTGCGCTATCGCACCGCGGACGGCACGGTGGATTATGAGTCCGTGAAGGTCGTGTCGGAGCCGATCCTCGCGGAAGACCGGATAATTATTATCCGCGCCGGCATCCATGGCGACGAGGTGGCCGGGCCGCTGACGCTGATGAAATATGCCGGCAAAATTTTTGATTATGCCCGTCTGAAGGGCGTGAAACTGGTCGTTTTTCCGCTCGACAATCCGTCCGGGTTTGAGGCCGGGACGCGGTACAACGTAGAGGGAGACAGGGGAGACGCGGGCAATAATGATTTTGTCCGTTACCAGCTCCAAAACGGCGAGATAGCCGATGATTTGGGGAGCCAGAACGAGTTTGACCGGTGGTATTGGTCGTCCGATCCGCGGTTCGGAGCGCATTTGCCGGAGGAGACGCGCTGGCTGCATCGCGAACTTAAGAAAATTCCGTTTACGCAGGTTGGGGCAGTGCTCGATATTCACGGCGATAATTTCATCTCCCGCCCTTACGCGTACCACTATGGTTTTGGCGATTTGTCGGTATACCGTCCGATTGTGGAAAAAATTTCCGGCATCGCCCCGATTCTCGCCCATGCCGAGGTGAATTCCGGGTATTTGAACGGCCCAGGTTTCATCCCCGAGGTGGTGCGGGACGGACAGATCGTGATTGGGGACCTGGATGTTAAAAGCGACGAGATGGGGTTTATCGTCCGCTATGACGGATCGCTGCCCGATTTGGCCTCGCGGCTGGGGGTCCGGTACGCTATTACGGTCGAGACGACAGCCGGGCTATCGCAGGACCAAAAAGACAGCGTTAATTTGATTTGGGTTTACGGACTCATAGATTTGGTGGCGGCAGAAAGTAAGCGGCCGCTCTCAGACTCGGATCTGGTGGCGGACTGTTAAGCCAAGTCCCCGCCGTTGGCCGGCCTCGCCCATATAATTGCTCATTTAGGCCAGATTTGCTATACTCCTATCACTATGATCATTGACCTCTGGCATGATTTTCTCTACCAGCCTCTATTCAACCTTTTGGTCTGGATCTACAATAATTGGGCCGAGCAGAACTTGGGTTGGGCCATTATCTACCTCACTATTTTGCTCCGCGTGGCGCTTTTGCCGTTTACCGTGGTTACCGAACGCGACCGGCTGCGCAATGAGGCTCTCTACGAAGAGATAAAGCGCATCGACAAGGAGTTTAGCAAGGATCAGATATTGAAAAAAGAAGAGATTCGTCGCGTGATGAAACAGAGGCATATTTATCCCTGGGCCAAGTTTGTGTCTTTGGGCATTCAGGCGGTAGTCTTTGTCCTTCTCTACCAAGTGTTCCTGCGCGGCATTACGGGCGACAAGATACTCAAAATTTTGTATCCGGAGGTGGATTTTCCCGGTCGGATCAACACCATGTTTTACGGGTTTGATCTGGCCCGGACGCACGACACGCTGTCGGCTGGTATAGTCGGCCTGTGGCTCGCCGCCGAGATATATATTACCTTCCGCAAGCGCCCGGCCAGAATGGCCGACCTCATGTATTTCCTTTTGTTTCCGCTGTTCGTTTTCTTTGCCTTGTGGTTCCTCCCGATGGTGAAATCCCTGTTCATCTTGACATCCTTGGCATTTTCCGCTATAATTCACCAGTTTATGAAGCTTGTCTTCCGGCCCAAAAAGAAGGCCGGGGCGCACTAGGCAGTAACTAACCGCCGCTTATGTCCGAATCGCTAGATAAACTCATGTATTCTTTCGTGATGGAGGATGTCCTGAAGGGACTATTCATCTACGTACCGCCCGGATACGTGGCCTGCGTTTATGATCTCGGCCGCGGTGTCCTCAAGAAAGTGCTTACGCCGGGGTTGCATTTCAAGATTCCTTTCTGGCAGAAAGCCAAGCTGTTCAATACTCAGACGCTTGAGTACAGCATCAGCCGCGATTTCAACCCGCAGAACGAGAAAGCCATGGGTGATGTGCCCATAGGGGCCGTGTCTTTGGATGCCAAAAAACTCGCGGTAGAGGGTACGTTGCTTTTACGCCTGGATATCCACCAGATTCCGCATATTTGGCAGACTATCGGCGAGGACTTTGTGGCCAAGATCATCCGCCCCACGGTGCGCAGCCGCATCCGCATGGTGGCCTCCCGGTTCGAGGCCGGAGATATTGTCGGACCCAAGCGCGACGCAGTGGAAATGGAGCTTAAAAATGAATTGGAAAGGATCTTCTATCCGCGTGGCATTTACGTGGAAAACGTGCTTCTAAGCGATGTGTCGCCGATTACCGAGGCGGTGAAGGGGAAAATCGCGACCGAGTAATTGACTGTAAGCTAAGTAATTACTTTTTTTGAATATCTTAATATGCCCGGAGAAACCGGCAGGCCGGATGTTATTGACCCCGGTGAGGAACACTGTCGAGAGATTCGCTGGACCCATTTACCGGATGAAATCGCCAGATTAAGAGCGGCAGGAGATCCCAGGGCCGAGGAACTGGCCCGGCAATACGAAATAATGGAGGCGGCAAGGGAACAGACGCGACCGGCAGAGCGCGGTGATTACCCTGGCGTGCAGGCTGGCATTGAGGCAGAGGCCGCCAGAGTGGCGGCTGATGAAGACAGAGTGCGTAAATTGGACAGAGAAGCTGCGTTGCAGGAGGCGCTTGGCAGCGGCTTGCTCGAAGACGCTGCCAACTATATCGAGCAGTGGGGAGTAGCCGACCGGGATTATGCCTCTGTGGCGGAGCTTAAGGAAGCTCTAGAAAGCACGTGTTTATTCCACCGCGATGCTTCCGAGTTTGCGCCCGCTAGACACGCGGTTTATGTGTCGGCCCGCATTAATGGTCAGCCGCGGACAGTAAGATTGGACATGACCCTCTATACCGGAAGAAATAGCTCGGCATTGAAATTGGACAGAGCTACTGTGTGGCTGGGTAAAAAGCCGGTCGGGGCTGCCGACTAAAGGGCGGCTAATAGCCGGTCCCTTTATTTTCAACAATTAAAAAGCCACTGTCTCGATCGTGGCTTTTTGTTTTATGGTGTGGATAAGCCACAATTTGACAAGTTTTTTGACTCCTGTTATATTATCACTCAGAATATAGGAGTGCTAAAGGATGACTAAAATTTGGCTCAACTGTGGGTATGGACGAGAGAAAGCAGGCTTTAATAAAATTGGTAGCCGAGAATTACATCAAGACAGCCGAGCCAGTCGGGTCGAAGTTTTTGGTGGACGAGTATCGCCTGGAGTGGAGCGACGCTACTGTGCGCAATGAACTGCGTGAACTCGAGGACGAGGGATATCTTACCCACCCCCATACTTCGGCCGGCCGGCTGCCGACCGAAGCCGGTTACCGCTACTACGTCGAGCACCTCATGGAGGTAGCCCAGCCAGCCAAGAAACTAAAAGGGGATATCGAGGAATTCGGCCGGTCTGCCGGCCAGGACGAGCAGGCCCTCAAGCAGCTGGGCAAAATCATGGCCGGCGAGGTGAGCAACGCCGTTCTCATCGCTTTCGGCGCCCACCGGGTTTATTACACCGGCATTTCTTATTTGTTTGCCCAGCCTGAGTTTCAGGATATGGCGCGGACAGTGGATATCTCCGCTGTGTTCGACCAGTGCGAAGAGAGGCTCGATGATGTGTTCGACCGCCTATCCGCAGGCGAGCCGAGAGTGCTTATCGGCGAAGAAAATCCCTTAAGCGGCGATTGCAGTTTGGTCGGCGCCCGGCTTTCGGACGAACGGTTTTTGACTATTTTGGGACCGCTGCGCATGGACTACGCCAAAAGTTTGGGCATACTCAGGTACATGTACGCTTTTCTACCCTAATTTTTTTCTATGACGGATACATCGCCACCGCCGCTGACGGACAATCCGGCCGAGCCTGGCAACGGCCAGGGAAGGGGAGCCGCCGATCAATCAGAGCCAGCCGGGGAGAGGTGTGAGAACTGCGCCAAGCTTGAGTCCGCTGCCGAAGATTTTAAGGCCGGCTGGCAGCGCGCCCGGGCCGACTACATGAATCTGCTCAAGGAGGTCGAGCAAGAAAAGTCCGAGTGGGCGAGCTGGAGCAAACTGCATATTATCGAGGAGTTCATCCCGGTATACGACAATTTTAAAAAAGCTTTTGCCCACCGGCCCGCGCCGAACGGCGATAAATACTGGCATAACTGGGCCGAGGGCGTGGGGTTTATCATGAAACAGTTCGGCGATGTATTAAAAAGTCATGAAATCGAGGAGATCAAGACAGTGGGCGACCCGTTCAACCCGGAGAGGCACGAAACCGTGGCCGAGGAGGAGAGCGATGAATACCCGGAACACGCGATTATCCGCGAAGTCGACGGAGGGTATATGCTGAAAGGAAAAGTTATCCGCGCGGCCAAAGTGGTCGTGGCGAAGAAGAAGGAATAAAATTCATTATCCTGTCATCCCGGATGGACCGGAGGAATCTGAACTTGTTTTTATTCCGGCAGAACTCGCTTGCTTCGCAGCTCAGACAGCTGGCGGAATAAAAACGAGTTCAGATTCCTCCGGTCCGGGATGGCGCAAAATGTTTTTACTTACTTTAATCGCCACTGTCCGCCGGACGGCGGATGGCGGCCGTGAGGGTAGGTCTATGTCTTTAATTCGCTGGTCGCCTATGTTCGATCCGTTTCAAGAAATGGAGGAGATGATGAAGTCTCTGCCGGCGTTGTCCGGCCACCAGGCCATGCAACGCGCTTTTGTCCCGGCCATGGATATTTACGAAACCAAAGACGCGGTCGTGGTGGAGATTCCGCTCGCCGGCATTGATCCCAAGGACGTCGAGGTAAGCGTGGAAAAAGGCGTATTGACGGTTCAGGGCCAGAGTAAACGGGAACATGAGGTAGACGAAAAGAATTATTACCGCAAAGAGGTGCGGAGCGGTTCTTTTTTCCGGCAGGTGGCCTTGCCGGTGCCGGTCAAAGAAGATCGGGTAACGGCCGAGTTCGCGGACGGCGTGCTGAAAGTTAACTGTCCCAAGACCGAAGTAACCCGGACCAAGAAAGTAAACGTACAAATCGTGAAGAAAATCCCGCCGAAGAAGTAACGGTTTTTCAAGTTCTCGGTTTCTCCGCCGGTCTGTACAATCGGGGAGGAGCCGAGGTTTGAGGGACGGAAAACCCCGGCCAGAAAACATGGCGAAGAGTCTTTAATTTTATTGACTGGTTAATTCTTATTTATTCTATGGCAAAGATTCTCGGAATCGATCTCGGAACGACCAATTCGTGCCTGGCCATCACGGAAGGCGGCCAACCGAAAGTACTCGAAAACAAAGAAGGGCACCGGACCACGCCGTCAGTCATCGCCCTGTCGAAGACAGGTGAAATTTTAGTCGGGCAGCTGGCCAAGCGTCAAGCGATAACCAACCCGAAAAACACCCTGTCCTCCATCAAACGGCTTATCGGCCGCCGCTACAGCGACCCGGAGGTGGAAAACATGAAAAAACATTTTCCTTTCGAGATCGTGCCGGACGGCGAACGCTTGAAAATTAAGCTGGGGGACAAGCTCTACACGCCGCAGGAAGTGAGCGCGATGGTTTTGCGCAAGCTCAAGACCGATGCCGAAGCCAAGCTTGGCGAGAAGATCGAGGAGGCGGTGATCACGGTGCCGGCCTACTTTGACGATTCCCAGCGCCAGGCGACCAAAGACGCGGGCGAGATCGCCGGTCTCAAGGTGCGCCGCATTATAAACGAACCGACCGCGGCGGCTTTTGCCTACGGTTTTGACAAAATTAAAGACCAGAAAATAGCCGTGTACGACCTCGGCGGCGGCACCTTCGATATCTCCATTCTCGATATCGGGCATGACGCCAGCGAGGAGGGCGGACATTCCACGGTCGAGGTAAAAGCCACGAACGGCGATACGCATCTCGGCGGCGACGATTTTGACCAGCGGATCATCGAGTGGATAATTGAAGAGTTCAAGAAAACCGAAGGCATTGACCTGAGCCGCGACCCCTTGTCGCTCCAGCGGGTCAAAGACGCGGCCGAGAAAGCCAAGATCGAACTCTCAAGTACCGTTGAAACCGAAATTAACGAACCTTTCATTACCGCGGGCGCCGAGGGACCCAAACATTTGAACATCAAGCTGTCGCGCGCCAAGCTGGAGGAGCTGGTGATGGATCTCGTCGAGAAAACGCTCACGCCGACCAAAAAAGCGTTGGATGATTCCGGCTTCAGCCTCTCGCAAATCGATGAGGTAATTATGGTCGGCGGCATGACCCGCATGCCGCTCGTGGTGAAAAAAGTCGAGGAGTTTTTCGGTAAAAAACCCAACGCCAGCGTCAACCCGGACGAGGTGGTGGCGGTGGGCGCCGGCATTCAGGCCGGCCAGCTCCAGGGCGATCTCGGCAAGGAGATTCTTCTTCTGGATGTTACCCCGCTTTCCCTGGGCATCGAGACGATGGGCGGCGTCATGACAAAATTGATTGACCGCAACACGACGATTCCGACCAGTAAATCGCAGGTTTTTTCAACTGCCGCCGACAATCAGCCGAGCGTCGAGGTCCACGTGCTTCAGGGCGAGAGGTCGCTGGCCACGGACAACAAGAGCCTTGGCCGTTTCCATCTCGACGGTCTGCCGCCGGCTCCGCGCGGCGTGCCGCAGATAGAGGTCAAATTCGATATCGACGCCAACGGCATTTTGAACGTCTCGGCCAAGGACAGGGGAACCAGCCGGGAGCAGTCCATTCGCATCGAAGCCTCTTCGGGCCTGTCCAAGGAGGAGATCGAAAAGATGAAGCGCGAGGCCGAGGCGCACGCCGAGGAAGACAAGAAGAAACGTGACATTATCGAGGTAAGGAATACGGCCGATACCATGATCTACACAACCGAACGGATGATGAAAGATGTCGAGGAAAAGAAGATCGCGGTCAGCGACGAGGAAAAGGAGAAAGTGAATGGCGCGCTCGCCCGGCTTAAGGAACTGAAGGATAAAGACGACGCCGAGGCCATCAAAAAAGCCTCGGAAGAACTTTCGAATGCGGCGCAGGCTATAGGCATGAAGATGTACGAGGCGGAGGCGGCCAAAAAACAGGGCCACCGTGTTGGGCTGGAACCCACTCCCAAAAATAATTCCGGCTCAATTTTGTGCCTGCGCGGCTGCTAATTGTCCGGCTGGCCGCCATAGCACCGCTAGCGTGCTCAAGCCAAACGATTTTGGCTCGAAACAGGCCCAATCGCTTCGGAATTATTTTTTGGGAGTGGGTTCTAGTATTTTTTACAAATTTATGCTGGGGTCTAAATCCTTTTTTTTGGCGGCCGCCGCAGTGCTTATCTGGGTTTCCGGCGTTGGTTGTAAATCGTTGCCGGCGGAGTCGGACCCTTTCGAGCCGAATATCCAGTCAAGCCAGGAATCGTTGGCCGTGAAAGAGGATATTGTCGGCGCGTGGACCGTGATCGCGGGCGAAGATTCTTTTTCGAGCATCATTTTTGAGCCGGATGACAGATTTTATTCTTACCTGTACGAACGGCCGCTCGGCGACGGCGGGTGGCGGATTCAAAAGGGGGTTCTGGAGATCGTGCCCGGTGACGATCCTTCGTTGACAAAGCGTTACACTTACGCGACTGTGTCGGGTAACAGGTTGATTCTCACCTCCGGCGAGGAAAAAATAATCTGGCAACGCCTGCCGAGCCGCCCCACGTCCGGTTCGGCGTCCGGTATAGACGGCGGCCAAATAGCGGCGCCGAATACGTTGACCGGTCCGATTACCGAGGCTGATCTTATCGGTACCTGGGAAGCCGTGGCCGGTTATCCGCCTTTTGAACGGGTGACCTTCGTGTCGGCAGGGACTTATTCCGGGGAGGGGCCGGTGACCGATGAGGGTATTTGGCTTCTGACTGGCCAAGGATTGACGCTCCAGTCCAAATTCGGGTTGCTGGGCGGCACTTATACAATAAGCCAGACGGATAAGGGGACGATCGAGCTCTCGGGCGCCGACCCGGTCATGAAGCTCAGGCGGGTTGAATAATTATGGCGAAAGACTACTATAAAATTTTAGGCGTGGAAAAGAACGCTTCGGCCGAGGACATCAAAAAAGCTTTCCGCAAACTGGCGCACAAGTACCACCCGGACAAAACAGGCGGCGATGAGGCTAAGTTCAAGGAAATCAACGAGGCTTTCCAGGTGTTGGGCAATCCGCAAAAGCGCCAGCAGTATGACCAGTTCGGCGCTGATTTTGAGCAACAGGGCGGTTTCGGCAGCGGCGCGAGCTGGGAAGACTTTATGCGCGCGGCGCGCGGTCAAGGCGGATCGCAGAGCGCTAATTTCGATTTCGGTGGTTTTGATCTGGGCGATATTTTTGGCGATATTTTCGGTTTCGGCGGCGCCCGCGCGCGCGCCGGAGGACGCGGCCGGATGCGGGGCAATGATATCGAGGTGGACGTTCAGCTTGAGTTCCGCGAGGCTGCCTTTGGCGCGGACAAGGAGATTAAACTTACGAAAAATAATCCCTGTGCCGTCTGCAGCGGCACCGGCGCCGAACCAGGATCAAAACGCCAAGCCTGCGGCGCCTGCGGCGGCCAGGGCCAGGTACGTCGCGTTCAGCAGACGATTTTGGGCGCTATGCAGACGGTCGGTACGTGTCCGGCCTGCCGGGGGGAGGGGCAAGTTCCCGAAGAGCGCTGCCGCCACTGCGGCGGCGACGGCGTCGTGCGCGGCGAATCGCGCTATTCTGTCCGCATTCCGGCCGGCATCGACGACGGCAGCGCCATCCGGCTTTCCGGCAAGGGAGAAAGTCCGGGAATGGGCGGAGTGCCCGGAGACCTGTACGTGCGCGTTCACGTGCGTCCCGATCCCAAATTCCGGCGCGATGGCAACGATATTTATACCGAGGAGAGGATTAGTTTTCCGCAGGCCGTTTTGGGCGACAAAATCGAGATCGAGACCTTAGACGGCCACAAAAAATTGGTTATACCCGAAGGCACGCAGTCGCACCAGCAGTTCCGTTTACGGGGTTTGGGCGTGCCGCATATCGACAGCGCCCGGCGCGGCGACCAGTTCGTAACAGTGGTCGTGGATGTGCCCAAGAGGATTGGCCGAGGAGCAAAGAAACTGATTGAGGAACTCGGCCGGGAGCTGGCGTAAAGACAGGCTCGATATGGCAACATAATAAACCGCCACACCGGCGGTTTATTATGTTGGCGCTAGTTTTTGTACAGTCCCTGCAAAAATCATTTCAGCCAGTTTGGGTCAGCAGCCGTTCTAAATTTCCCTCGAGTACGATCGGCCTCATGGCGATGATTTCCGTTTCGTAGTACGGCATGGCCGGTATCGGGTTTAGAAGATAGAGAGGCTTGCCGAGGATATGGGCAAATCCCATCTCGAGAAAGCTGTTGCCGCCGATATAGTTCGGAATGTCGTGCCGCTCGTAATTTAAAATCAGAACAGCGTCGGCGTCCTTGATTACGCCGTAATGTTCGCGGATAGCGTCTTGGTCGTATTTTTCTCTCAGCTTTTGCTTTTCTTTCGCCAGATCGTCGAGGCCGATGAACCTATCCGTCGTTTTGGATGGCTGGGCCTCGTGTCCGCGGGCCGCAAACCAGGCCTGTATCTCCTTGGCCTTTTCCGCGTGATGCATAGAATGGCACAGGGCGATTTTCATAGAATTCAGGTTTTTTTGAGCGCGGCGTCGATAGCCTTGTTGACTTCGGCGTCGGCCTCGGTGTTGCCGGCTCTGAGCGTGTGCTTAAGGGTTATTTTTTTGAACTTCTGCATCGCGTTCCAAGCCTGCATGAAGAGCTTCTGGAGCGTCGGCTCTTTTACGCGCCAGTTGCCTTTCAGCTGCTCGATGACTAGTTTGCTGTCGGCGATACATTCCACTTCGGTCGCGCCCAGTTCGTGCGCTTTTTTCAGGGCCGAAATAATGGCCGAGTATTCGGCGAAGTTGTTGGTTTGCGGACCGAGATATTCGCCGTAGGCGGCCAGTGTTTTCCCGGCTTCGTTTTTGATCACGACGCCGAGCGCCGCCGGACCGGGATTGTTGCGGGCGCCCCCGTCGGTGTAGGTGATAAGTTTCATACAGATTCAGACGGACGCAAATCCGCCACTGTCAGCTGCAGCTCACGGTTGCCGTTCCATTCGTTGACGTCCACTTCAAAAACGATGTCAATAAAGTCGCCGGGTTTGAGAGCTTTCGACCAGTCGGTGCCGCCGTCTCCGCCGCATAAGTTCCAACCGATGGCTTTTCGGACTTTGCGGCTGGGTCCGGCGAGCTGGAAGCGCAGGTGGCGGCTTTGTTTTCCCACCGGCTCTAATCTTATCACTTTAAGCCTTTCCGCTACATAGCGGGGGCGCGGATTGGCCTGGCCGAACGGCTTGAAAGCGTCGAGGGTGCCATAGAGATCCCAGTCGACATCTTCAAGAGCGAGCGCCGCGTCTACGATGAGGCTCTGCGTAGTGTCGAGATCTTTGGTTTTAACAGCGAATAATTTGTTAAGTTCGGATTTAAAATTTTCGAGCTTCTCCGGGGACGCGAGCGTGAAACCGCAAGCCATCGGGTGGCCGCCGAATTTATTGAAATACCCCGGCATCTCCTGGAGCGCGGCGATCATGTTGAAACCGTCGATGCTGCGGCCGGATCCCATAAGCTCGTGGCCTTTTTGGGTCATGGCAATGGTCGGTTTGGAGTAAATTTCCTTTATTCGTCCGGCAATGAGGCCGACGACGCCGGTCGGCCAGCGCGCGGAGTGGACGAACAAAACCGGACTGTCTTTTCCGGCCCGCTCCAACTGCTCTCTGGCTTCGGCGACGTACTCTTCGGTCAGACGCTGCCGCTCCAGGTTGTTTTGGTTCAGTTCAAAAGCCAGGTTGATCGCTTCGATCGGGTTTTCGGTGATGAGAAGGTTGTACGCCACGTTCGCGTGGTTCATGCGTCCGGCCGCGTTGATGCGCGGCGCGATGTGGAAGCCGATAGTGTCCGCGTCAAGTACGCGCTTCATGGCGCCGGTCTCCTCGTCCATGAGTTTCGCCTCGAGGAGTAGTTTTTGCAGTCCGATTCGTTTGGTTTTGTTGAGGACAATCAGGCCGTATTTGGTGAGGGTGCGAGATTCTCCGGTGAGCGGCACCATGTCGGCCACGCTCGATATGGCCACCAAGTCGAGCAGCCATTTTTCAAAGGCTTCGTGCCGTTCCCCTCGGCCCAGGCGTTCGTGGGTTTTTTCGTGTTCGCGCAAGATTCCCTGGGCCAGTTTAAAAGCTACGCCGCCGCCGGAGAGCGTCTGGTCCGGATAGGTCTCGCCCGGTACTTTGGGGTGGATGACGGCGTAGGCCGGCGGGAGTTCGGCCGGAA
>LCRX01000019.1 GCA_001004885.1 Candidatus Magasanikbacteria bacterium GW2011_GWA2_56_11 | reverse complement strand
GGCGGCCGGCGCCACTGGCCGGCGGAGACATTTATGAGCGTAAGCGAGCTGATGTCTCCGCAGGCCAGTGGCGCCGGCCGCCGCTCTCCCGAAATTAATTTTACACCAAAAGTATTATGAGAATACCGATAACTAGCCGGTACGCCACAAAAGGAAGAAAACTCCATCGTTTGATCACGCGCATAAGCAGGCCGATCGCGATGAGGCCGCTCACGGCGGAAGCCGCAAAGCCCCAGACTAACTGCGCTCCGGCGATATTATCGAGCCCGCCCCGGAATAATTCCGCCGCTTTGCTCAGGCCCGCCAGCGCAATGATCGGCACGCTCATAAGAAACGAAAACTCGGCCGCTGCCGTCCGGCCAAAACCGGAAAACAAGCCGGCGGTCATGGTGATGCCGGAACGCGAGGTACCAGGCAGAAGCGCCACCGCCTGCGCGCTGCCGATGAACAGCGCCTTTTTCCAGGTGAGTCTGCCATTCAGTGAAGAGACGTCCGTGCCTGGCTGCGCTTCAGACCGCACCCGGTTCCGGCGGCGGGTATAGAGGTCAGCCGCGCCGAGTACCAGACCCCAGCCGATCAGATTGACGGCCGTCAACAGCGGACTGCGAAAATTTGTTTCCAACAAATAGCCGACAGCGGCGGCGGGAACAAGGCTAAGTCCGATAAGCCAAGCCGTCTTCCTCTCGACCGCTACTCCGGGGTCGCGTGAAAATAAAGCCCGGGAAAGCGACCGGATACGGGCGCGAAAAAATATAATCACGGCGACGAGCGTACCCAAATGCATCACGACATCAAACGCCACGCCCTGGTCCGGCCAGCCGAAAAACCGCGGCAAAAAAATCAGGTGCCCGGATGAGGAAACCGGCAAAAACTCGGTGAACCCCTGGACGAGGCCCAAAATGATAGCCTGCACAGTCGTCATGGCTATACTGTAGCGGATTTAAGCGGAAAAATCAATCGGTACCAAACGCGGTAAACCGCGCTCGTATTTAAGCCAAAAAAGCAGTAAATATCGTCTTTTTTGGCTTAAATACTTGACTTTTTTATTATTTCGTGTATACTGTAGTCAACCCGGGCGGCCTCCTAGACAGGAGGCTGGGATGGCAAAAATCCTTGTAGTTGACAGAAGACCGCAATTGACGAGGTTCCTGCGTGGACAGCGCCGCGACGGGAATTGCTCTTGGGATGTCCTCTGCGCCGCGAGCGGCCAAGAGGCTATCCAAGTGGCAAGCGCCGAGCGTGAGCTCAGCGTGATCCTCGTCACTGACGAAATCCTTCCGGGCATGACTCGGGACCAAGTGGTCGAGGGCCTCAGCGCTCTTGATCTCGAAGTACCGGTAGTGCTCGCCAGGTTCGAGGATATACAGGCCAGACCCGAATGGCTGGCACCGTTCCTCGATGTCTGAGGATTTTTCCACCCCTTTCAACTGGAATTACGTATCGGAAAAGGTAACAGTGTCCGCACATCAGACGAGTTAGGCAACTTCGGTTGCCCAGCGCGCGTGCGGCTCTGCACCCACCGCAACGAGGAGGCCGCCCGGTCCCCTCCAACCAAAAAACCACCCGCTCAGGGTGGTTTTTATTGTCCGAATCTAGACGCTAACCGGCGCCGAGTTGTTCGTTTCGACGCGTTCTTTCAGCTCACTGGCCTTATCCACCGCTTCCCAAGGAAACTCTGGCCGGCCAAAATGTCCGTAAGCCGCGGTCGCGCGATAAATCGGGCGTTTTAAACGGAAGCGCTCGATAATTTTACCTGGCCGCAGATCGAACGCCTCCTTCACCGCCTGGGCCAAATGGTGGTCGCTGGCTTTCCCGGTGCCGAAAGTATTTACGTTGACGCTCGTCGGCTCGGCCCGCCCGATAACGTAGGCCACCTGTACCTCGCAGCGCTCGGCAAGTCCGGCAGCAACAATGTTTTTCGCGACGTAGCGGGCCATGTAGGCGCCGGAGCGGTCAACTTTAGACGGATCCTTGCCCGAAAAGCAGCCGCCGCCGTGCCGGCCCATGCCGCCGTAGGTATCCACGATGATTTTGCGGCCGGTCAGTCCAGTGTCGCCGTGCGGACCGCCGATCACGAACCGGCCGGTCATGTTGATGAAAAATTGGGTTTTTTCATCGATATAACCGCCGCAGACCGGGCGGATAACTTGTTCCAAAACATCAGCGCGCACCTGCTCCAGCGTAACCGTGTCATGATGCTGCGCGGCGACAACTACGTTCTCTAGTCGGGTCGGCTTGCCGTCCACGTACTCCACCGCCACCTGTGTCTTGCCGTCCGGGCGGAGGTAAGGGATGGTGCCGTCTTTGCGGACCGCGGCTAAGCGGCGGGCCAGTTTGTGGGCCAAAGAGATCGGCAGCGGCATGAGCTCCGGCGTTTCGGTGCAGGCATAACCGAACATCAGCCCCTGGTCCCCAGCGCCCTGCTCTTCGGCCAACGGCTTGGCTACTCCCTGGGCGATATCCGGCGACTGTTCATGAATCGAAACCAAAACTCCGGCGTGCTCGGCATCAATGCCGTAAGCCGGATCGGTATAGCCGATTGACTGCACCACTTCGCGCGTAACTTTCTGCACGTCGACATAACCCCGGGTCGTAACTTCGCCGCCGACAATTACCAAGCCGGTCGTGGTAAAGCATTCGACCGCCACGTGCGAATCGGGATCTTGCCCCAGGAGCGCGTCAAGGACGGCATCGGAAATCTGATCGCAGATTTTATCCGGATGCCCCTCGGTTACCGACTCCGAGGTAAAAATAAATTTTTCCGCCATAAGCAAACAAATAGACGGGGAGATGGATGTCCGGAAAACAAGAGGCTCTCCGGAGCGAACGTTGCGGATAAGTAACCCGGAGGGGTAAACCGCCCCGCAACGAACACCATTTTCCCTAGGTAAATAATACGACGATACTATACACCGCCCCGAGCGTCAAGGCAAGTACCAGGGCGGCAATCAGCCAAATGAGGCGGCTGAAACTCGGGCGCGACACCGGCAGATCCCCGGCCTCGTGAGCACGCCAGACAATAAGCAATATGATGAGCATTTCAAGGCTGACCATTACTCCCCCGATAACGTCCAAGACCGCTATAAAATGCCTGGCGCCCAAGGCAAAAATAATGACAGGCACTCCGGCCACCAGCACCGAAGCCGCCAGGCGCGGCACGCGAAAATCCCAGCGGAGCGAATCGCGGAAAGAGACCGCGACCATGATAAAAGCTGTGGCCAGACTAAGCGCCGCAAACAAATTACCCAGAATATGCACCGGCTGGCCGAGCGCCCGGCCGAGACCGATAGTGGCGATTTCGGCAGTTTCCGCGCCGGTAACGCCGACTACCGTCAGGACAAATAAGATGTACAGGAGTATCACGGTCAGGCTGGCAATCTGTATGGCGCGCGAGAATGCCGGCGTGTCCCCCTGAAACGCGCTGTGCGCTTCGGGTATGGAGGTGGTGGAATGGAAAGCAAACAAGATAATGCCATAGGGCAACAGTAGATGCGACAGGCCGAAATGCCCCCAATTCGGCCACTCCACATGCGGCGCGCTCCAAGCGGCCAGCGCCATGACTACGGCCAGAATCAAGCTCGATAGTACAAACTCCACGGTTTTCACGGTGCGGATGCCGGTAAATATAAACAAGGCCGCGACCGCCCAAAATACCAAGCTCCACCAGAATCGCGGCCCGCCGAAAAGCGCCGACAGGATCTCACCCTCGCCGATGATATACACCGTAATCACGCCGGAAAGCATGACATACGTGATACCGGCCATAAGATAGCCGCCCTTCTCTCCCAGATACCGGCGCGCGAGGCCGGCGAGCTGCAGTGTGCCTCCGGCACCGGCCGACACGTAACCCAAAAGGATATTGAGCCCCATAATAAGCAGACCGAGTCCGACAATATAGGCGATGCCGAGCGGCACGCCCACTTGAGCCACGGCATAAGGAATGCCGAGCACTCCGGCGCCCAGCGTGCCGCTCACGATGAGCGCCACGCCCTGGAGCAGAGAAAAACGAGAGCGCTTAAAAACCATAATCGGTTGATTCTCCCCCAGCCCGGGCTGCCGCTATCTGCTCCCTGGCCAGGTCCCAATAGCGGGACTCCCCGTAATTCTCACGCATAAAATACCACCATTCCACTCCCCATAAATAAGCGCGTGGAAAACCGGTACGCCGCGCGTATTCAAGATGTTGGACAAAACGCTCCGGATTCATGGTTCTTTCCTGCTCGGCGAGCGAAGCCGTGAGCGGATTATTGTGCGTAAACCACGGCTCGGCCTGCAGCTCGGAGATATACACCTCGGCGAGCGGTCGGCGGTAAATCCTGGCCTTCAGCCGGTAGTACGCCGCCGGCAGCCAGTCGTACGTAAAAATCTTGCCGCTGGGCGTCCGGACAATACGGTACATGGTAGTGCCAAAAAGATCGCCGGCTGAAATAGCCCGGTGCCAAGTACTCAACTCGCCGCTGTCGGTAACCATAATGCGATGTTCCTGGTCAAGCGACCGTACCAGCGAGATCTCGTCCGACAAATACTCGGGACGGTACGACCGGCACTCGCCAAAACGAAAACGGATGAACGGTTCATTCTCCACCTGCCAAAGTTCAAGGGCCGAATGGGTTTGGTACCGATTGACTGTTTCCGCCCGGTATCCCTGAAGATATGTTTTTGCCTCGAGAGAGGCTGTGTCCAGCCAATCCGGCACGTGGCATTCGGGCCACCGCGGGGCCTTTTGCCCTACCACCAAAAGCACCTTTACTCCCCGCTTGCCGGCCTCGTCCATCATAAAGTCGACGTCCCGGAAATCAAAAACAGACTGGGTTTTTTCCACCTCGCTCCACATAGCCGCGATGCGCACGTACTTCGGCTGCAGATCGTCGAGCATAGCCGTGTAGACCTGCCGCCAGTCGAGGCCGAGCGCGGCCGCGTGTTTCTGGTTAAAGCTAAGACCGAATTCCATGGGATAAATCTTCCGGCTGGCCAGATGGAGAAAAACAAGCGTAACGGCGGCTAAAACAACAATCAAGGCCAGAGATTTGTAGACCGGTTGCCACATACTGCTACAATACAAAAAAAGCGGAGCCGATAATTATCAAAAAAATTGCCGCGGTTTGGAGCGCCAACTCGCGGCGGGTAACGTATTCGAAGAACCATCCCGGGCGGAACTTGGTCAGGGTAAGTATTATACCGAACAAAAACGCGTACTGCACCCCGCCGAGGGCGTTCACCAAGGTTACGCTGCCGGCCGCGGTGGCGTACTGAATAAGGACAACAGCGATCACGCCAAGTGCTTTGTCGCCCGCGACAAGCGCCGCGCGATAATGTCCGCGGCCTTTCAAAACGGCCGGTTTCTCCCTGTCCCGAGTGGTTTTTTTCCCGAAAGTCTGCCGGACGGACGGCGAGAACAGAAGTCCCAGTCCGACCAGCCCGGTCGCGGCGCGGGTCCAGACAAAGCCGGTTAAAAAAGGATACAAATCGTACAGGTACTTGGCGCTAACATGAGAAACAGCGAATAGGCCGCCGGCCAAGAGCGCCCACAAGTAGCCGCTATGCACGCCCGACGACCCGCGCCGTTTTTCCCAAGAAAGAAGCAGCGAAGCCGCAGACAAAACAGCCACCCCGGTGAGCTGGAGCTCTGTCAGGGACTCGCGCAAAAACAGCGAGGCGGCGGCATAGGTGGACAAAGTAATGACCGCGCCGATAAACGGATCGACATGGCTGGCTTCGCTTTTCTGAACCGCGACGTACATGGACCAAAGCGCCAAGCCGAAACTAACCCCGGAAACTACGGCCCAAATCCAGTCCACGACCAACAGCGGCAACACGCCCAGCGGCCAGGCGAACAGAGCCGCGAGCATGAAAATAGTTGAGTAGAATGTGTATACAATCGGACGGCTGATTGATTCAGTCAGAATAAACTTATCGAGAACAAAAACAATCGCGAGCAGAAAATAGCCGACCAGGGCGATAGTAAACCACATAGCTTTATAATAAATGTCCACCCTCAATTTCGCTGCGCCGGCCGCCGAGCACGACATCCGCGATATGCCAGACCCCGGAGTGCGGAGCGTCAAGAAATCCTTTCATCGCGGCCTCGGCGAGCCAGCCGGAGCGCAGCCAATCGAACAGCCACTCGTGGGCGTAACGCGGGTCCTCCTGCTCAAAGCCGGCGCCCACGGCGAGCAGCCAATTCTTGTTGAACTCCTCCTGCGACCCGATGGTCGGAGCCATGATTATGGGCAAGCCTAAGCCGGCGTAAAACGACAACTCGCTGGGTTTGGTCCAGAGGATATCCGTAGTCAAAATAGCCTGGTTGAACTCGGCAAAGTACTGAGTTTTATCGCCGTTATAGATGATATTGACGCTCCCGCCATGGCGTTTTTTGAGATGCAGCTCCCGGACCGCGTCCTCATAATACCGGTACACGTCATTGCGCGCGCCGGCGACCAAGTTCAGGCGAATTTCCCCTTTGTCTATCTGCCGGTGCAGGCTTTTGAGAATTGTTACGCCCAAGTCTTTTTGCGCGCCCGCGCCGCCGACGGCAAAAGTGATAGTGAGCGGATGCCTCGCCCCAAGACAGCGATAACTCTGGCCGAGATAGTAATTGAGAGTGTGCTCGTATTTTTTCCGGTAGCAGCACTCTGGATCCAGATTGGCGATGCGGCACCCCAGGCTCTGTTTGAGCACGGACAAATTTTGCCCGCCAAGGGCTTCTTTCGGCAACGGGAACCCGGTAACGTAAATCTTTTCCGGCCGGACGCCATAAAGCATGAGCCGTTCTTTCACCCGCCGGTTGGGCGCCAAAAAATTGATACGACTCTTGCGCGGTTCGAGCGGAGCCCAGGCCCGGCTGATATCCGTGTCGGTGCACAGCGAGTAAATATCCCCCTTATAACCGTGTTCCTCCGCGAAAAAAGCCGGAATAAAAAAAGAAGAGACGAGCGGCAGCGGCTTCTCGTTCAGCGTCTCCACCAGGTGTCTCCCCCAGCCTTTTTTGATCAGCCGGTAAATGGAGTTTACCTGCAGCGTCGGGCGCGACAGATCGCGGCGCGGATAGAACGGCTCGATGCGCTGGAGATAGTCCATCGTGTCGAACACCGCCTGCCCGACGAACGGCACGCCTTTGAGGCGCGAGACTGCTTCGTAAAGCCGGCGGCTCCCTTCCCAGCGCGCCCGATCGCGCCGCGGGATGCCGGCGTAATTATTGGCGGTAATCACGTGGCCGCGGCCGCACAGACAGCCGACCGGACAGGCCGCGATATCGCGCAGCGGATGAATGGCGCGCTGGTGGCCGTAGCCCATGTCAACGGTAACAAGATAGGCCGCGGGAAAAATTTTGGCTGCCGGTTTGGGCATATAAACACCTTTAGTATAGCACACGGGTGCGGAAAAAAATAAAGTACGGCGCCATGTGGCGCCGTACAAAATCTTTCTGGGGTTGGGGAGCAGGCACCTCGCTGGTGTGCGCGACGTGCCTGCCGGCAGAATGGGAGAACGGTCAGACGGGTAAGAGCTGGGCCAGTATCTCGGCGCACTCACCATCGAACCGCTTCTCGGGAGAACAGGGGGTGTCTGCCGGTAGATAGTGTTCGAAGGTGCTGAGCAGCTGTTGTGCCTCGCGCTGTTGCAGAGTATCGAGCCGTGTCTCATAATTGACCCAGTCTCTCATCTGGAACCAGCTGTAGAAGACAATGACCTCGTGGGCCTCGTCCTCGGCGTCGCGGGTGTCGTCCTGGCCGTTGAGCGTCAGGACCACCAGGACAGCCGGTCTCGACCGCGCTGGCTTGGGCGCCAAATACATGGGGGCCACCCGCACCACCCTCTGGGGTTGTGTCATGAACTCCTCCTCAAATTCGATCGTTCCCACGATCCGGTTTGAGACCGAAGTATACTCGTCTGCCAAAAAAAATCAAGAGCATCCCTGTGCCCCCAATTTCATCTTCCGTGCGATCTTCTATCCCAGCCACCCCCGCAGCCGCGGCAGCCGCCGGCACAACGGCAGCCGGGCGCAACGCGGGTCGAGGCCAAAAACACGGCCGGCCCGGACGACGGCCAAATAAAGCAGAACAAAAATATATATGACGTGCTGGTCAACAATAAAATTGCTCTTGCCGACATAGGGAAAATCCAAGATCGGCAAATAATACAAAAACATCAGAATGATTCCCAGGACCGAACTCAAACGGACAAAAATTCCCAGGATGAGCGAAATACCAAGCAGCGTCAGCGCCCACTCATTGAGGCTGCTCACCGCCCCCACTGTCTCCGGGGCGGCCAAAAAGAGATAAAAACCTTTAAAAGTTTTGGCGCTTGCGAGATAATCGCCGGCCGACCACTCCGGATTCATGAGCTTGGTAATGCCGGCGTATAAAAACATGGAACCCATAGATATCCTAAGCAGAAACAGTGCAGCCTTTTGCCAGAGAGTCATAGCGACGGGGGGAAAATAATAAATTTAAGTATACACTGTTTTCGACCGTCGTGCCAAACGGTAAGAAGAGACACAAAA
This sequence comes from Candidatus Magasanikbacteria bacterium GW2011_GWA2_56_11, assembly GCA_001004885.1. Taxonomy (GTDB): domain Bacteria; phylum Patescibacteriota; class Patescibacteriia; order Magasanikbacterales; family UBA922; genus GWA2-56-11. The sequence continues at coordinate 395 of LCRX01000019.1, read as the reverse complement.
AGGCGTCAACAATAACGGAGGGGGGCTTGTTCTCGCCGGCCGCTTAGCAAACGCTTGGGAATAAACCAAAACCTCCGGCTAAATGTTTAATCATATGCATATGCGTATAATTAGTCTTATCAAATCTAACCTGGCAGCCGCCCTGGCAGTGGGATTTTCGGGCTTATTGCTCGGTGTCGCGCCAGCCGGCGCTATCGGGTATCCGGGTTTTATCGTCGAGGGCACAAACAGCACTGACAGCGAAGAAATGGAAGATTTTAGCCAGTTATTCTCCTTCCAAGAGCTATTTTTCGCCCAAAATGAAGATGAACTGGAGGGCGATGATCCGAGCGGCGGGTTCAAAGAACTATTTACGGCCGAACTGCGCGGCAGCGAAAAGGACCGCGCCGAGAACG
>LCRX01000018.1 GCA_001004885.1 Candidatus Magasanikbacteria bacterium GW2011_GWA2_56_11 | reverse complement strand
GGAGAGCCGGCCAGATAGCCAAGCCCCGGAAAGCCAGAGCCAAGGACCGGGCGAAAGCGCGCCAGCGGCTCCGGAGGAAGGAAAACCGGGGAGCGAAGAGCAGCCGGGATCGGCCGAAGATGGAAGACGGGGTCCCGGACAAAAAAGCGGTTTAACCAGGGGTATAAATTATCTGCGTAATCGCCAGGAGATAAAACAGATTGAAGACAAAATAAAGCAAATCGAGCGGGAAATAAAAAAATTGAACCGCGACAAACAAAAGATCAACCGGGAAATAAAACCGCTAGAAACCCAAAGGCGGCTGTTTTCCTCCGGCCGCCGCGCTCTTTGGGGATTCAAATGGGGTCTCAGGCTATTCTCGGTCCTGCTGCTCATTACGGTTTTTTTTCTCTTGCTTATCCCGGCGGCGCTCATACTCGCGGCTTATATCGGAAGCCTGGAAAAAGCTCTCAAAATTCGCCTTGACAGTCTGGATGAAAAAATGAAAGAGCCCAAGGAAAGGATAGCCAAACTGGACAAAAAAATTAACCAGTTCAAGGACGAGATTGCCCAGTTGAGCTCGCAAAGGAATGCCCGGCTCAATCAATCATTATTCAGAGGATCGGATTCTAACTCTTCATCCTAAGGTATGGACAAAAAACGCCTGGTTTTCGCCCTCGTTTTCCTGGCCGTTTCCACTCTCCTGGGTTACGCCATTTACCGGGTTTTTTTCGCCCAGCCCAAACCGCCGGAAATTGCCGGACCGACCGGCCGACCGCCGGTCCGTCTGCCGGGCCGGCCGGCCCCGACATCGGACCGGTTGGCGCCGAAACGGGGACGTCAAGAGTTACCCGTAGCTTGGACGCGGGGGTAAAAAGCCCGGCCGCCGATGATGGCGGAGCGGTCAAATTTTATAACGAACAAGACGGCAAATTTTACCGTCTCCTCTCCGACGGGACCCTGGCCCCGATGAGCGATGAGGTTTTTTTTAACGTGGACAAAGTTACGTGGTCGCCGAACAAAGACGAGGGCATCATCGAATACCCGGATGGCGCCAATATTTATTATGATTTCAAGAGCAGACGGCAAGTAACCCTGCCCCGGCACTGGGAAGATTTCTCTTTCTCACCGCTCGGGGACCAGGTGGCAGCCAAAAGCGTCGGCATCGCCCCGGAAAACCGCTGGCTCATCGCGGCCAAACCGGACGGCAGCTCCATCAGACTCGTCGAACCCATGGGCGATAACGCCGACAAAGTTACCGTGGACTGGTCGCCGAATAAACAAATCGTGGCTCTCTCCCGCACCGGGCAGGCGCTGGGCGCCGACCGGCAGGAAGTGCTTTTTGTCGGGCTCAACCACGAAAATTACCGCTCGTTCGTGGTGGAAGGACGGGGGCTCGAAACTAAATGGTCCGGCAGCGGACAAAAACTGCTCCACAGCATTCATCGCGCCGAAAGCGACTTCAAGCCGGAATTATGGATCGCCGACGCTACGCCGGACACGGTCGGCGGCAACCGGCGGCTCTTGAACGTCAACACCTGGGCCAGCAAGTGCGCCATGGCGGACGACCGCTTCGTCTACTGCGGCGTCCCCGAGCGGCTGGAAGCCGGCGCCGGTTTTGCGCCGGCGGTCGCCAACACCACTCCGGACCGGCTGTTCAAAGTTGATACCGTTACCGGCCTCAAAACCGAAATCCCCCTGACTGATATCTATACCATCGACCGCATTACCCTAAGCGAAGACGGCTCCAGGCTCTACTTTACCGACAAAAATCAAGTCGGCTTATTCAAGGTGGATATCTAAATTGTCCGCGGCTCCTTTCAGCACGCCTATGAATACCAAAAAGTTAATTTTGCTCTTCACACCCGCTTTTCTTATCGCCGGTTTGTTTCTCTTCATACAGGTCATTCGTTACGAGCCGCTGTTTCCGGACCAGGAAAACCTGCCGGAAGAAAAACCAATTGAGGTTATTCCGGTTTTCCCCGACGACATCATCATCGGCGCCAAGCGGCCCACGGCGACAGTAATCGCTTTTGAAGACTTCAGCTGTCCGGCTTGCCGGCGCCAAAACGAACTGCTGACTGAACTTTTGGCTAAATATCCGGAAAAAATCAAAATTGTCTGGAAAGGACTGCCGGTGGGGCGTTTCCCCTACTCCACCGAGCTGGCCCAGAAATACAGCTACTGTACGGCCCGGGAAAATGAATTTGTGAAATTCAAACAACTGGCTTTTGCCAACGCCGACAACCTGTCGGAGGCAACGCTGGCCGAAATCGTCAAAGCTGTTGGACTGTCCCCGGACGAGCTGGCATCGTGCGTCAATTCACCCGCGGCCGACTCCCACATCTCCAGAGTCAAACAACTGGCCGCCGTTTTGAACATCCAGTCAGTACCGGCGTTTTTCGTCAACAACCGACAGATCGAAGCCCCGCCATCGGTCGAGGCGTGGGTGGACGAACTAGGCCTGAAAATTTAACTTATGCGATCCCTTGTCCGGTTATTTTTTTTCGGTCTGCTGGCAGCGGCGGTTGCCGGTCTCTCAACCGACGCAGTGGTTGCGGCCGGAGAGTGCGCCGAAGATATTTACCTTGAGCTTCCCTACCCCAACGATCTCGATGTGGTTTCGGAGGACGGCGTTGATGACGGCTATAAACCGTTTGTCGGGGAAATTTACCCCGGCGACAAGCGTCCGGCCGGCGCCCCCAAAAATTCCGGACTGGTCTGGATACCCAAAGAGGCCTGCGGGAAAAAAGTCGACCTGCTTATCGCTATGCACGGCTGGCGCAGCTTATCGCTGCCGAATGTCAATATTTTTGTCAAGAGTCCGGATCAAAAACGTTTCGATGCCATCGTGCGGTCGTTCCTTGGCTATAACAAATCGCTGCCCATAGTCATCGCCGCGCCCCTGCATGACCGCGGTCCCAAGCAAACGGTCTGGCTGGAAGGTGTTTACAATGTTAATACCCACATTAAAAAAATAAATGACGCCCTGGCGCAAAAAGGATTAAATATCCAATTCAGCCGGGTCAGCCTGCTTGGTCACTCCAACGCCAACTGCGGCGGCGGGCTGGCGCGCGCCGCCAAAGAGTTGCAGGGATACCCCCTGTATCTTTACGCCGCGGCCGACGGGACCTGCGGCACAAGCACCAACAACGACTTTTTTGCGAAATACGGAGTAATTGAAGCTGTCCGCCAAAAAGGCGGCGCAATTTTTCATCTGCACCAAAATGACTCCGACTCGCAGGCGGCGTCTTTCCTCATGAACTCAACGCCTGGCGGTCTCGATCCGGGGGCAAACAATAAGACCGATTACGACCGTACCTGGAAAAGTCAGGACGGCATGATCCTAAGCTACCGCCTGATCCCCGATCCAAACGACAAGGAATACAACCACACCAACGCCCCCCAATACCTGCTCAAAGAAGCCCTGCCCCGTTTTTTCTCGCCCAAAGGACCGTACGACCCGAAAGCGAACCCGGTAATTCCCGGATCGGCGCAAACCGGTAACCAAAATCCGGCCGCAGGCGCATCACTTCTCAAAGACGCCCTGCGCGACGGTCCGCTCACCGAAAACGAACTGCAAAAATTGCTGCAAAAGCCGGTTTTAAAAATAAAAATCCCCGGGGTAAACTTTTCCGATATCACTCTAAAAAATCTACAGCGGACAGAGCTTGGCGGAACCGTGTACTTGTATTTTCCGTTCATCGGCGAATACGTGGCCGGCGTCTTCCGCTACCTGGTAGCCGCCATAGCGATTGTCTCCGTCGTCATGATCATCGTCGCCGGTTTCACCTGGATACTGCCGAGCCCCTCGGGGGACAACATCAACGCGGCCAAAAAAAAGATCCAACAGGCGCTCGTCGGGCTGATCGTCGCCATGAGCTCTTACAGCATTCTTTTCCTGATCAACCCCGAACTGGTTAATTTCCGCAGCCTGCGCGTACTTTATATTCCGGTCATGGGCGAAGGTTCGGCCGAACACTCGCTGCAAAAAAATCTAGACGAGCAGGGCGGCGTCGCGCCTTACCCGTGTACCGGCAAAATGCCTCCCTCGGAAGCTGTATTCGGCCAGCCGGATTTTGGCCGCTCCGAGCCCTACTCGTGCGGCAACCGTAATCTGTACAATGTTACCTACCTCGTAGTCCACGAGGGAGCGATCGGCGACACTATCGGTTATCTCACGACGGTTGGTCTCTCCACTCACTTCGTGATCCAGCGCAACGGCAAAGTCGTCCAGGCAGTAGATATCCGCCGCCGCGCCGGGCATGCCGGGAGTATCATGAACCCCTGGTCGGTCGGCGTGGACCTGCAGATCCCACAGGGGTGCGACCAGGCCGGAGCATGCGTCAACAACAAAAGCTGCAGCGAAAAATGTTTTTACACGCCCGAGCAATACGAGTCGCTCAACCAGCTTATTGAGGTTCTGATTAAAAAAACGGGCATTATGCGCAACGACAATTCGATTATTGCCCACTGCCAAATTAAATACGCCGAGAGCGGGCACGGCGACCCGCGCAATTTTGACTGGTCGCGCCTGGGCCTTAATTTGAACAAACACCGCCAAGGCGACAATATGATTAACGGCAAATGTATCAAAACATTTTCGGTTGAAACCCACAACAAGCTGGCCGAGCAGGCAAAACAACAAAAAAAGGCCGTGGCGGCCGGGACAACGGGCTGCTGCGAGTATCTGGGCGAAAACAGCCTGCCGGCGTTTACCCCGGCCAAGGAAGTCGAATGCCTGGCCAAAAACGCGGTTATCCAATGGCGGGAGCAATCCTGTTTAGAAACTTAACATGAAGCGTTACTTTTTGGTTGCCGCCGCGCTATTTATCGCGAGTCTCTGGCTGCCGCACGCGGCCGCGGCCGGCGGGAAAAAACTGGCCATCATCGGCTCCTCCACGTTCGCCGCTTTTTGCGGCAGCTATAATTATGACGAGGAATTGGAAAATGCCCTGACCGAGTCCGTGGTAGATTGCCACGCCAAGGTCGGCGCTACCGCCGAGTATTTTTTAGATACTTACAACAGCGAAGTGAAGGGCGAAGGTTACACAGACCTTGTCGTCTACGCCGGACTGAACGGCCTCAACAGCCCGGCCGGCCTCCTAAACACCCGGGACTGGCTCACCGAGATTTTCAAATCCGCGCAGGCAGACGGTACCAGGGTTATCGTTGTCGGAGCGCAGCCTTTTCAAGGTTACTCGACCTGGACTCAGACCTGGGGCGACAATCTGAAAGAAAACCACGCCTGGCTCGCCGGGAAACCGCACGGCGTGGACGCCTTCATTGACGTTACCCCGTTTGTGGACAAAAACAATGACGGCGCTCTCGATTCGGAGTACGCCTCGGGCGATAAACTCCACCTAAATGCTAGCGGGCAAAAACTGGTTTACCAGCTGATTCTTGACTACGGCTTTGGCGAAAACTCCGCGGACGGCGGCGCGGCGGGCTTCGCCGCGCTGTCGGAGGACGAGATAAAAGAGCTATTGCGCCAGCCGGTGCTTAAAATTAAAATACCGGGGCTGTTTTTCTCGGGGATTAATCCCGACTCCCTGAAAAAAGACCTGGACGGCGCCATTTATTTGTATTTCCCGTTCATCGGGGAATACGTCTCCGGTATCTACCGCTACCTCATCCTAGCCGCGACAATCGTCGTCGCGACCATGCTCATTGTCGCCGGCTTTAACTGGATACTCTCGGGCGGCGGCGAGGGTATCACGGCGGCTAAAACCAAAATCAGAAACGCTCTCAGCGGTCTTCTGCTCTTGATTCTCTCCTATGCCATTCTCTACCTGGTCAATCCGGAATTGGTAACCTTCCGCAATCTGCGCGTCCGCTACATACCGGCCTCGCCGACCGGCTCATTTGACAAGGGCGAACCGCCGTCTCCGGCCGCTGGGACATCTGCGCCTCAGGCGCTGGCGTATACCGGCTACGACGCCCTTTTCCAGAGCTACCAGCCCTGTCTCGAGGTGGACTGGCGCCTGCTCAAGGCTATGGCGTTTATTGAGTCCGGATTCCGGTCGGACGTGGTGAATTCGTCCGGGTTTACCGGCCTGTTTCAGACGAAAAAGCCTAATTGCGAAAGCACCCTCAGAAAATACCCGGACAACCTCAAAAAAGTCTGCTCGGACCTAAAGCATCCGGAGGTGAGCACGATGGTCGGGGCGTCCATGATGCGGTCTTCTATCGAAAAAATCAAAAAACGCTGCGGTCAAATTGAACTTGACTCGCTGTACTACTTTGCCTATATCGGCCACCACAACGGCATAGGCGCTCTCGATAAAATTCTCAAAGATACCTGCTCCTACACCGAAGCTTACGCTTCGATGCACCGGTTCTGGAACCGCGGCAAAACGGCGGATAATTCCGGCGCCAAGCGCACGGCCACGGTAATTGCCAAGGAGGGCGACAACGCGGGCAAAAAAATGATCAAATACGCCCAGTCTCTCGGCGTTACTTCCGGCTTCATACCCGGCAACAAAACCCAGTGCCCGCTTGACAATTCCTCTATTCGGTTTTAACCGGGCGGGCTGTACAATGGTTATATATGGCTGAAAAAACCAGAATATTCGCCTGCGCCAACTGCGAGGCGCAATACAACAAATGGGTCGGACGCTGCCTGGAATGCGGCCGGTGGGGCACGGTCGAGGCCGCGGAGGCCCCGCCCCGATCCGGAGAGTCCCGGCCGGACGAAAAGGCCGTGCCGGCCAAAATCTTCAGCTTGAAAGACGTGGCTGGCGAAAAAGCCAACCGGATTACTACCGGCATTCATGAACTCGACCGGGTGCTCGGCGGCGGCATCGTGCCGGGGAGCCTTATCCTTCTCGGCGGCGAGCCGGGCATCGGCAAATCCACGCTCGCGATCCAGCTGGCCGCGGCCGTGCCGGGCACGATCTACGTCTCGGCCGAAGAGTCGGCGGAACAGATAAAATTGCGCGCCGACCGGGTAGTACCCGCGGCGAACTTGCGCCTGGCCAACGAAGCGGACGCCGGCCGGATCGCGGCTGCCCTCCGAGAACACCGGCCCAAACTGGCGGTGGTTGATTCTATCCAGACGATTGCCGACGACGCCGTGGCCGGCGAGGCCGGCAGCGTGAACCAGGTGCGCGCCTGCGCGGTGCGCCTGCTAGAAATAGCCAAGGAAACCGGCGTCGCCGTGGCGCTTATCGGCCACGTAACCAAAGAAGGCACCGTGGCCGGTCCAAAAACACTCGAACATCTGGTAGACACAGTGCTTTACCTCGAGGGCGAACGGCACAACTCGTACCGCGTATTGCGCGCCGTCAAAAACCGTTTTGGCGCGACCGACGAGGTGGGTATATTTGAGATGACTGAACAGGGGCTGCGTGAAGTCGCGAACCCGTCGGCCGCTTTCCTCGGTGGCCGGGGCGAACCCATGCCCGGGGGCATCGTTACTTGTCTGCTCGAAGGCACCCGGCCGCTCCTTATCGAGGTCCAGGCGCTGGTAAACAAAACCGTCTTCGGCTACCCGGTGCGCAAAGCCAGCGGATTCGACCTGAACCGGCTGCACGTCCTCGCGGCCGTCCTGCAAAAACGCGCCGGCCTGAACCTGTCCCAGTACGATATCCACGTCAACATCGTCGGCGGCATCCGGGCCAACGAGCCGGCGGCCGACCTGGCAGTTTGCCTCGCTATCGCCAGCTCCTACAAAGACAAAACTCTCGGTTCCGATCTGGCCGCTTTCGGCGAGGTGGGTCTCGGCGGCGAGGTGCGCCCGGTATTCCAGACCGAGCGGCGGCTGAAAGAGTGCGCGGCGCTGGGCCTGAAACGGGTGATCACCGCGACGAGCGCGAAGACGCCGAAAGAAACGACGGTAAAAATTATTGGCGTGAAAAATATTGAGGAGTTGATTACCCACGCCTAGAGCCTGGCATCTGCTTGACTGGCTAGACGTGCAAAAAAAATCCCGCCCTTACGGGACAGGATTGGCTCAGTTCCGATTTCACCGAACTGAGTTTATTTTTGTGAGGACGGGCTGGAGCGGGCAGCCCGAGAGAACTGTGAGGGCAGAACCTGGAGGAAGGGGGGGCGGGGCGTGGCCTAGGCGACCACCGTCAGCTTGGGCCTCCTGGCGCGACGCGGCCTTGCCGAGGGCTCGGCCGGCTCCGGGGCCTCGCTTCGGGCGGAGACTTCGGCGGCGGAGACGAACTTGGGCGCGAGGTCCAAGTGTCCGGACCCGAGGAGCTGCATGGCGTCGGCTCCCGGCACCAGCGAGCGCACGCGCTCGATGAACGTCCCCGCGACCTGGCAGGTGTGGAGCCCGCGGGCCACGCTGAGCGTGCGCTCGGCGATCTGCCTCCGGACGACACTGCGCGGCTTCGTCTCGAGGACGGACATCCTGCCGTCCAGCACGTCATTCACCGTCAGCCCGGCCTCGTGAACAGCGGCCACGGTCTGCTCCAGCGGGCTGAACGACTGGCCATCCGACGCGGCGCTCAGGCCAAATCTCGCCATTATCGACATCGATCGATCTCCCTATTCCGGGGGCTCGCCCCCTCAAGTTGGCCGGATTATAGCTGAGCTACGCAAAAAAGTCAAGCGACTGTGAAAAGCTTGACCAGATACAAACCTCTGGCGCAAAATTCTTATTCCAGGTGCACCTGGCTCTCCCACTCCCGCACCCGTTCCCGAAGCTCCGGAAACTTCTCGAAGTCCACTCCCCGCGCCATCTCCCGCGCCAGTTTAATTATCTCCACATCCCGCATAGTGGCCAGCCGGAAGTTCATCATCCCGCTCTGCGTCGTGCCGTACACCTCGCCCGGGCCGCGCGTTTCGAGGTCGTATTCGGCCAGAGCGAACCCGTCGGCGGTTTTTTCAAAAAAAGCCAGCCTCTCGCCCGCTTTTTGCGAGTCGAGGCCGGTAAACAAAAAGCAGTACGACTGGTGCTCGCTCCGGCCAACGCGCCCGCGGAACTGGTGGAGCTGGGCCAGGCCGAAGCGCTCGGCGCCTTCGATCATCATCACGCTGGCGTTGGGTATGTCGACCCCGACCTCGACTACCGAGGTGGACACCAGGACATCCGTATTGCCGCCGGCAAACCGGGCCATGGCCTCGTCCTTTTCCCGGCTCTTCAGCTTGCCGTGCAGATAGCCGATTTCCAAATCCGGAAAAACTTCTTTAGCCAGATGTTCGTACTCCTTGAGCACCGATTT
>LCRX01000017.1 GCA_001004885.1 Candidatus Magasanikbacteria bacterium GW2011_GWA2_56_11 | reverse complement strand
AGTACCTTTGCTTCAACAAAGTAAATGGCTCTTTCATCGGCTGCAGCAACGATAAACAGGCTTGCGAGAAAGACCAGGCCGATCTTGGTTTGCAGTGCGCCGTCAGCCTGCCTGCTCCGGCGGAGGAGAAACCGGCAACCTACCCGGGGCCGGTTACAAGCAAGTGCAATGATCCGGACAAGACCTTTAATCCGTCAGAAGACAAATCTTCAGCCTTTGATACCGCGTCTCTGCTCGTGAAATCAATGATCCAGATTAAGATGAATCCGGGCAGTTCCAAGATAACCAAATTTATCGATATTTGCGACCCCAATTATCCGGGCAAGGTACACGAAGCTTTGTGCCTCAGCGAAAAGAAGGTGGGCACATATTTGCGGGATTGCCCGGAGGGCACTTCATGCCAAGATGGCGCTTGTCGGGAAAAATTAACTCCTGCTGATTAGCGAGCTATATGGAAACCACCACCAAAACCGCTAGCGTGACGATAACCAATACGCGGTTGGCCATAGCGACCGCCTTTTTGGGGGCGGCTTCTCTGGCGGCCGCCGCTGCCGGCATGGGTGCCGGCAAAATGAGCTTGGCCGGGCGGACCGGCTACGGCGAATACAACCCGGCGCCCGTCGCGAACCCGGTATCTATCGCTCCGCTCGATAATGTCGCGGCCGCCGCGACTTACGTATTTTGGGGCGACCCGGCGGCTAAACAGACCGATCTTTTTGGCTTCAAGTATAAATTGGGTTCGCTAGAGGACGCCGGACTCAAATCTTTGGCGTTTAGGTTTGTCAAAAAAGAGGAAGGACTCGACAGCCAGGCATCTTCCTCTCAGCCTACCTGTCTGCTTACCAACATTGATCTATTGGGCCCGGGAGGAAAAACAGTGGCCAACGCCATGGTCAACAGTACTCCCGCCCCGGGAAGCGCGCCGTTGGTTTACTCCTTGTATGAACAGCTGTCAGGGGGACTCATCATACCGAAAGGTTCGTCCGGTAATTATTATTTAAGGGCGGCAGCTGTAACTGCCGACGATCTTTTGGCGCCAAAGGTTCACGGCTGCACGTTTATACCGGAGATCCACCCGCAGGATATAGAGCTTATCGGAGCGTCCAGCGCAGATAAATTGATTGTGGCGAGTGCCGCCCCGAGCATCAAAGGCCCGCCCGTAACGGTTTTGGCCGCCGCCCCCCGGTTGAGCTGGGCGGGAAATGCGCCGGGGGAGGGTTCGCCCAATGGCGGCGCAGTCGGCGCGGCCGGACAGGTGGTGGCAAGCCTCCTGGTGGAGAATCATGGTTTTGCCAGCACTTCTATCTCTCTCGCCAATTTGCCTTTTACCTTGTACTCCACGGCTCCGCTTAAATCTGGCCAGGCAGTGAACGTTTATGCCGGAGAGCCGGGGGGAAATGCCAAATCGAGCCTGTTGTATTCTGCCAAACTTGTACCGGGCAAAGGTTGGATCAAAAAAAAGGATGCGACCTACGAAGCTAACATTGCCGATAAGATTACCGCGCCGGTTATTCTCGAAGGAGGCAAGACTAAGCTGTTTACCGTGGTGTTGGATACTCCCGGCCAAACCGGCCAGGTGTGCGTCAAGGCTCGTTCAGGAGACCTGGTTTGGAAGGTGGGCAGCCAGAAAAAACCGCAGCGCGGCGCCGATCCATCGGTACCGGAGCTAAAAGAAGTCAAATGCCTCGATTACGGGGCGGTAGCCGCTCCCACAACCACGGCGCAGCAGCCGGTGATAAAAGAAATGAGGCTTGAGACAGGGGGCAACCCGCCCGTCGTGACAAGCAAGTCGGCGGCGCAATCTTCGCCCAAACTGGGAAATTTTTATGACGGGGCGCAAGCGGATGTCGGCGTGCCAGATATGCGCGCGGTGGTAAAATTGACGGTAGACGGGGCGGCCGAAGATACGCAGTACGGCTTTTATGTGTTGTCGTTTAGCTACTTTAAGGGCAACTTTGTCAGCGACAAGCCAGAAGATTCGTTTGCTTCTTTGGTTATGCCCGGGGTTGTCTGGACCGCAAAACCGGAGTATAGCTTTGTGACCAGCAGTTCAAAATTTGTGGTGTACGCGTTGGTTAAAAACGGCGATGCCGTTTATCCGTTTTTTCCGAATCTGAAGATAGACGATGCCACTTACATAAACGTTTGGGCCAAGCCCGCCCTACCGATAGCTTCGTCCACCCCGCAGTTCGGCCTGCTGCCGTTTAACGGCACCCTATATTCCGGCGGCAACGTGCCGGTGGCCTCGTTCTTTGTCCGCAATCAGACCCTGACTAAACCAACGGAAATAGCGCTTAAGAGTTTGCCGCTAACAGTTTCCATGTCCTCTTTGCCGCAAGCCGACCGGACTCTTAGTATTAGTAAGCTTGAGGTCGGATCTCCCACATTGGCAACGACAGTGCTGCAGCGGGTGATCAAACCCGGTGAATGGAAGTACTTTAAACGCTCTCAGACTTACGAGTTCACCGTTAGCGATGCCTGGAGTGAGAACGTGGTCATTGAAACCGGCGGCCAGCGGAATTTTCAGGTAACGTTTGACACTTTGCAGGTCAAACCCGCGGAGTTCGTGTGCGTTAAGGTGGAGACGGGAAAGGTGACCTGGTCGCAGTCGGTCGCCCCGGCCGCTTATGTCTTCACAGGCGTTAAGCCAGAGTATGGCTTAAGCCAGCCGACGTGTTTGGTCAAATAAAGCTAGGCCTTGACAGTCCCCTGGGCTTGTGGTAGACTCCAAAGTAAGGTAGCTCAGATTGAGCTGCCTTATTTTATAGCCACCCCTTGGCACCGGCCAGATTCCATCCTTTCGATTATTTTTTAAATTTAACCGACGCTATGTCCGAAATCACTAAGGCCATCCAGATTTTGTGCGATGATAAAGGCCTTGACTATAACATAGTCATGGAAGCCTTGGAATCGGCGCTGGCCGCCGCCTACCGCAAGGATTTTGGCAACCGGCAACAGAATATCAAAGTCAAATTCGACCCGGAGACGGGAGATATGGAAGTCTGGGACGAGAAAGTGGTGGTCGAAGACGTTGACCCGGAAGAGCTGGAGCGGTCGCAGACTGAACTTACCGAACGCCGCGAGCAGGCGCGCAAAGAGCAACGCGAGCTGAGCGAAGAGGAAATAGCCGACCTGGTGCGTTTTAACCCCAAGACCGATATTATGATCGGGGAGGCCAAAGCGATCAAGCCGAACGCCGAGCTCGGCGAGACATTGGTTATACCGCTTGAGGTGCCGGGAGATTTCGGCCGCATGGCGGCGCAGACTGCCAAACAGGTGATTATCCAGAAGTTGCGCGAAGCCGAGCGCACGGCAGTAGTGGAAGATTTTCGGAAACAGCAGGGGAGTATCGTATTCGGTTTTGTCCAGCGTTTTGACCGCAGCGGCTCTTTGATTGTCGATCTGGGCAAGGTTACCGGCATCGTACCCCCGGCCGAACAGGTGCGCCGCGACCATTATAAACTTGGCACCCGGCTTAAGTTTTACGTTGTTTCGGTAGACATGGGTCTGCGCGGTCCGGAAATCATTTTGTCGCGCGCGGATAAACGAATGGTCCAGGTAATTTTTGAACAGGAGATACCGGAAATCGCCAACGGCGATGTGGTAATTCGGGGTATTGCCCGCGAAGCTGGGAACCGCTCCAAGGTCGCGGTAGCCACCGATGACGAGGGTATCGATCCTATAGGTTCGTGCATCGGTCAGCGCGGCAGCCGCATTACCACTATCATTGACGAGCTGGGGGGAGAAAAAGTGGACATTATCCAGTATAGCGACGACCCGGCGCAGTACATCAAACAGGCTTTGTCTCCGGCTAAAGTGGCCGAGGTGTCCCTAAACCCGCAGACCAAAGAAGCGGCCGCCCGGGTCGCGCCCGACCAGTTTTCGCTGGCTATCGGCCGCGACGGGCAGAATGTCCGCCTGGCGGCCGAGCTATCCGGCTGGAAGATAAAAGTGGAAGAGATCGGCGGCGAGGCCAAAATAGCCACTAGCGACGGAGATGGCGTACCGGCGGAGGAACCGGCGCCGGAGACACCGGAAACGGAGGGGAAAGAGAATGCCGGGACGAAAGAAGAGTAGAAAAGAGATTCGGCCCCGTGTCTTTGGACGCGGGGTTTTTATTCGACCGTTGCCGCAGGGTGCCTTAGGTGTTATACTCTACGCGTTTATTCATCCTTAGTTTTTATGCGCGAGATATTTCAAATAGTGGTTTATCAGCCGATTTTCAACGCCTTTGTCGGGCTGTACGACCTTATCCCGGACGTGGGCATGGTAATACTGCTTTTGACAGTTATTATCAAGGCCGTACTTTATCCTCTAACCTCCTCCTCGATCCGGGCGCAAAAGTCGCTGAGCGAGCTGCAGCCAAAATTGGAGGAATTGAAACAAAAACACAAAGGGAACCAGCAAGTGCTGGCTCAGGAAACCATGAAGCTCTACAAGGAGCACAAGGTAAATCCGTTTGGTTCCTGTTTGCCCCTTCTGGTTCAGTTGCCTATTTTTCTGGCTCTTTACTGGGTTCTCCAGCGGGGTCTGACAACGGTTAATTTTGACGGCCTGTATCCTTTTGTCCCCAACCCCGGAAACATAAATACCGTTACGCTCGGCCTGGTGGATCTTAAGCAGACGAACTTAATACTGGCCGTTTTGGCCGGCTTGGCCCAGTATTGGCAGGCCAAGATGTTGACTCGGAAAAAGCCGCCGCTCGCCGCCGGGACCGCGGCCAAAGATGAGACCATGGCCGCTATCATGAATAAACAAATGCTCTACTTGATGCCGGCTATGACCGTACTCATAGGCGCCCAACTGCCGGGCGGACTGGCCCTTTACTGGCTTTTTTCCACTGCCTTGACAGCTCTGCAGCAGTTAGTTCTTTTCCGTCAAGGGCGGCCGGATGACAAGAGTGGTATACTGGAAGGAAAGATAGAGTAACCCGGACGCCACGGACAATCCAGGGCGTCTCCGGCTGTACAAACGCTATGCGCATCGATTTAAAGACTCTGAAGCACCTCCCGGTTGAAACTGTTTCCGGCACTTCGCTCGGTCATATTTATGATTTTGAGCTGGAAGTCGAGGCCCAATTAATCGCCCAGTACCGGGTGCGCTCTTCTCTGCTTCGCCAGACGGCGTATCTTGTGAGTCGCGGCCAGGTAGTGGCCATTACGGACACCAAAATGATCGTGGACGACGCCGTAGCCAAAGCGCCGGCGAAAATCGTGCCGGAAAAATCCCCTCCCGGGGTTGAACCGGTTCCCATGCGCAAGACATTTTAATAGACTGGGCCTTGGTTTGTCTGCTGTCTGTCAAGACAGGAGATCAGTTGAGGATATTCCCAGTACCGTGCGGTACTGGGAATATTTTTTTGAATGCGCTACACTACGCCTAGTATGCGCGCAGAACTCTGCCACTCCATTCAAACGACACTGGCCTATTTCGAGGTATTTGGTTCCGCCATGGATACTTTTTTTTGACCTCTGGCGAGATAGATGTCGAAGGGCGGCGGCGGGCCGTGCTTTTGGTCGAGGAGAAGCTGGGTATTGCCCGCCGGGTGGTGAGGCGCCTCGCTTGGCTGCCGTTTGTCCGCCTGGCAGCCGTGTGCAATACCGTGGCTGCCGGTTGGCCGGGTCCCGATAGCGACATTGATTTGTTTATTGTTGTTCGGGCCGGGCGTTTGTGGACGACGCGTTTTTTAATAACCGCGCTCGCGAGCATCTTGAACGCCCGCCGGAGTCGGGGCGCGGTGGCCAACCGGGTATGCCTGAGTTTTTACGTAACCGATGCCGGCCTCGACCTCTCTCGCGTGGCTTTGCCGGCGCCGGATATCTATCTGGCGTATTGGATAAACGAGCTTATACCACTCTATGAACGCGGTTCGGCTATGTCTGACTTTGTCCGCGCCAACCAGTGGGTGCTCGAGTATACACCCA
The DNA here is from genome assembly GCA_001004885.1 of Candidatus Magasanikbacteria bacterium GW2011_GWA2_56_11. Lineage (GTDB taxonomy): Bacteria > Patescibacteriota > Patescibacteriia > Magasanikbacterales > UBA922 > GWA2-56-11. Next base: position 12,008 of record LCRX01000017.1, on the reverse strand, counting down.
ACAGCCGCGCCGCGCCGGCGCTTATTCCCCGCTCCAAGGTAGAGCCCGGCTTGATCGCCCGTCTTACCCAACAAACAGGGGAGTGGATTTTGGGCGGCCGGCTCGGTACGGTGCTCGAGGGGGCGGCTCGGCAGACACAGAAGTTGATGATGGCGCGCCGAGATACGGACCGGACAGGCTCGGCGTTGCACGGGGTGGTGATCGACGACACAATGCTCAAATTTCACGAGCATGACCGCCGGGCCGAGTACCGGCAGCGGTGGCGCGAGCGGTGTCAGGAGCTATCTTTTGGGGCCGGGGGAGAGCGGACGTCAGCCGGGTTATCAACCGGCCAAACGCGGTTTTAAGCGTGTTTACCCAGCCGTCAGGAACCGTCTCCTATTATAGGGACCCTCCTCCGGATAAAAGAATCAGAGGCCTATGCGGCTAAATGAAGCCTACGCTAAGGCAGTCGAGGAAGTGCTAAACCAGCCGTCCATAAAGAATGACGTCAACTGCGCGTTTCTGGCTCTCCACGAATCAGCGACAAAATTGTGGCAAGCCGTTGTTACGGGGCAAAAAGAAAAAATTTGTTCAAGGGCCGCCAGTTCTTTGGTGTCGGTTTTTTACGTTATGCACGAACTGGGTATCGAAAATCCTGAGGAATGTTTAGCCCAAAAATTGGCGGAGTTGAAGGATGAGAAATCCTTGGAAGGAGCTTGACGTCTAGCCGTATGCGCCACCGTTTTCTCTCGGACAGTGCTTTGACTTGGCTCCTCTCGTGGGCGACGAAGCTGTTTTTGTTTGTGTTGCCCTGGCATACGGTCTGGATTTATAAAGAGCGTTTGGTCGGCGGATCCAAGTGGCAATACGGCACACTGCAGTACTACGCCAGCGAGGCTGTACTTTGGGCGGCGGCCGGACTGTTTATGATTTGGTTTTGGCGGCGGTACCGGGACGGGGACAAAAATACAAAACGCTTTTCCTGGAGCCGCGACCGTGTCTGGCTCGGGCTGTGTCTGGTCTTCGCTCTCTACGCGGTTATTTCTCCCTGCTGGGCGGCCGATTCGGATTTGGCGCGCCAGCAGGCTTTGCATTTGCTAGAGGCGCTCGTTGTTGGCTGGCTAATAGCGCTTGGCCCGCTTTCATGGGCGCAAACGGCTTTTTGGTTTGCCGCCGGGGCAGTGGGGCCAGGCTTGTTGGCTCTGGGACAATTTGGCGCCCAGGCCGCGCCGGGCAGCGTTTGGCTCGGGCTTTCTCCGCACATGGCGGCCGAACCTGGCGCCTCAATCGTGGCGGGCGAAACAACCGGGCGGTGGCTGCGGGCTTACGGCAGTTTTTCCCACCCCAACTCTTTTTCAGGCTATCTGGTACTGGTGACGAGCGTATTTCTCCGTGCCTCGCTCAGGTTGAAGCGGTCTTACTGGAGTTATGCGTTTGTACTGCTTACAACCGCCGCGGTTTTTTTTACTTTTAGCCGGTCTGGCTGGTTGGGATTTCTCCTGTCGCTTATCCTTTTTGCCGTCTACTGCCGCCGAGCCCGGCTCTGGGCCGGGTTACCTCTTGCCGTGGCGCCGCTCATCCTTTTTTGTCTGCTTGCCCTTATCTACGCGCCAGCGGTATCCACGCGCTTGACGGCCACTTCGGCAGCGGAAGAGCGCTCTCTAACAGAACGTGCGGACGGTTATATGTCGGCTTTTCAGGTTGTGCGGCGTCATCCTTGGCTAGGTGTGGGTCCGGGGAATTACACGGTTTTTTTGCAAAGTCTAGAGCCGGGTATGGCTGGTTTTGCTTACCAGCCGGTGCATCTAGCGCCGCTTTTGGCGCTGGCCGAGCTTGGCGGTGTGGGGACAGCCATCGGTCTCTCTATGCTTGGGGCCGGAGGGTGGTTTTTGTACCGTGAAAAAAAAGGTCCAGGCATGCTGGGGGTAGAGGGTTTGCTCGTTATAATTTTGCCGACACTGCCTCTCATTTTGCTCGACCATTATCTTTTTTCCTCCTACAGCGGCCTGCTTATGCTCACTGTTGCGGGTTCGGCGGCTGTTCGTTTAAGTTTTTCCACAGATCGTCCACCTGTTATCCCCACAACGTGTTAAAACCGTTAAATTTTGGTTATTGACTTATCATGCGGGGGCGCCTATACTTAGTCTAGATAACAGTTTACAACTCTAGAGTTCCACCTAGACTGTAAATCTGGTTGGTTCTCTAGAGGTACAGAGGCAAAAAATAAGAACCTACTCTCGGTGCCAGGCACGGGGTGTACGCCAAGAAAGCTCGTGTTCTGACAGGCATCACGAGCTTGCCGGTCGACTCCCTGAGCTTGCACCTAGAGTGGGTTTTTTGTTTTATCGAACCTCGCGATCGTTTCTTGCCCGAAGAAAAGATAGTTGAGGTTGGGAGCGGCGGATTCGACCGCCGCTCCCTTGTGCCCTGCCGCGCTTACTTTACGCGGTTGGTTTAAGGAGCGCAGTCCGGGATGGGCGTGTGCATGCATCCCTCGTTGTCGCACGAGTCCGAGGTGCACTTGTTGGAGTCGTCGCACTTGTCCAGGTATACACACCCGGACCCGTCGGCGCACATCGGCTCGCTGCACTGGCTGCCGAAGCAGGTGTACTCCGAGTGCTCGCAGCCATACTGCTTGCACACGCCGGTGTACTGCACCGCTTTCAACCCCTCGCAGATAAGGGACGTCGGGCAGTCGTTATCTGTCGCGCAGTCAATGCAAAGCGTGTTCCAGACTTCGTACTGGCATCCTTTGTCCTTGTCGCACCAATCGTTTGTGCACTTGTCGGAGTCGTCGCACTTGATCCATTCGTGGGTGCACCAGCCGAGCTGCGTGTCGCAGACATCGGTAGTGCAGTGGTTGCCGTCATCACAGGAGACGTCGAGGCTCACGCACTTGCCTTCCTGGCACTTGTACTTCGTGCACGGCTCTTTTTTGCCGGAGCACTGCCAGTCCTCCTCGCACCAGTCGGTGGGCAGTTCGCACCAGCCCGTCTGCGGATCACAGACTTCGTTACCGGCACACTGCGAGGGGTTGTATTGACAGGCGCCGTCCAAACAGGAAACAACGGTACACTTGTCGCCGTCGTCGCAGTCCGAGTAAGCCACGCACTGCGCGCAGCTGCCGACGTTGGGATTGCACTTCTGTCCGTTGGGGCAGAGTTCGTCCTTCGGTTCGCTGTAGCAGTAACCATTGGCGTCGCATTTGTCGACCGTGCAGCCGATCCCGTCGTCGCAGTCTTTGGGGACGTACGTGCAGGTGTTGTTCGGCAGGCAGACGGCGACCGTGCAAGCATCTCCGACCTCGCACTGGTTGGCGGTGTCGCACCAGCCGTCGATCGGCTGGTGTTGGCATCCGCCAGCCGGGTCGCACCAGTCATCGGTGTAGGGCTTACCGTCGTCGCACTCGATCGGGTTGGCCGTGCAGCCCAGCGGGCCGCAGACCTCGACCGTGCAGGGGTTGCCATCTTCCGGGCAGGCGTAGGGCTTCGGGACGAAGACGCACTTGCCGCCCTGGCACGCGTCGAACGTGCAGTCGGTGTTGTCCGTGCAGACCTTGGGCTGGCCGATGCACTGGCCGAACTGGCACGCCACGATCTGGCACGGGTCCGGCTCAGGGCAGGGGCTCGCGGCATCACACTCAATCGTAGTGTGATAGCATCCTCCAGCCGGCGTGCAGCCGTCGAGCGTGTTCATGACGCCGTCGTCGCAGACGACGGGCAGGAAGACGCACCCGCCAGCCGGATCGCACAGGTCGTTCGTGCAGGCATTGCCGTCGTCGCAGGCCGCCCCGCTCGTGACGTGCGTGCACCCGGCCGGATCCGGGCACTCGTCGAGGGTGCACGGGTTGCCGTCGTCGCAGACGCGGGGCTTGTGCCCGCAGCCGCCGAAGGCGCCGCCCTGCTCGTTGCAGGTGTCGATCGTGCACTCGTCGTCGTCGTTGCACCATTTCTGGTTGGGCAGGTAGCGGCAGAGTCCGTCCTCGCCGCACAGGTTGATGGTACAGCCGACTTCGTCGTCGCAGTCGTCGTTCGACGAGCACTGCGGCGGGGGCTTGCCCGCGGTCTCGGGCTCGCTGCCCGTGTCCTCGGCCGCGTCGTCGTCGGTGTCGGCATCGACGCCGGCCTCCGGCAGGCTGTTCTCGGTGCGCTGCACCGGCACGGCGCCGGTCGGCTCGACCACGCAACCGACGACGAAAGAAAGCATAATCAGGCTCGTACGCATGGTTTCTCCTGAATGCCCGGTATCACCGGGGCTATGGGGTGACCAAATCCACCCTCATCTCAGGGCACAAAAGCAAATTGAGCTCTTAAAAGAGGGTAAATTTGGCTAATTTTAGTGTAAAGAACAACCGGACACTATACCAGAATTTAGGCTTTTTGTCAACGGTTGCGTCTGTGGCGTCGGGCAGGGGATAAGGTTAAAAACCAATATGGTTGAGCCCTTGACAGGCTCTATAGATGGTGTAAAATGAGCTTATATATTATCACTCGCAGTTTAAGAGTGATAAGACAAAGGTCGAGCGTATATATAATAGTGAAGCAATTAAGGGTTAATTATTTCATTATTTTATTTATTATTAACTCACCCGTTTAGAGGTATGCAGATCAAACCGCTTGGTGACCACGTAGTGGTCAAATTGGTGAAAGAGGAAGAAGTTACCGCCTCGGGCATTGTCCTGCCGGATACAGTGGACAAAGAAAAAAAAGCCGAAGGCGAAGTCGTGGCGGTGGGCCCGGGTAAACTCCTTGACTCCGGTTCGCGCGCGTCCATGGAGGTTAAAGTCGGCGACCGTATTCTGATCAAGAAATGGGGCGGCGACGAAGTCGAAGTTGATAAGACAGAGTACAAGATAGTTTCTCAGGACGATATCCTGGCGATTCTCGAGAAATAAAAAAGAGCTTAACTATATTCCTTTATAAGCTATGGCCAAACAGATTCTTTTTGATAACGAGGCGCGCGAGAAGCTGGTCCGCGGCGTGGACACACTCGCTAACGTCGTTAAAGTAACGCTCGGCCCCAAGGGCCGCAACGTGGTGCTCGACAAGGGTTTTGGCGCCCCGACTATTACCAAAGACGGCGTTACCGTGGCTAAGGAGATCGAACTGGAAGACAAATTCGAGAATATCGGTGTCGAGCTCGTAAAGGAAGTTGCGAGCAAGACCAACGACGTGGTCGGCGACGGTACCACCACCGCCACCGTGCTCGCCCAGGCGATTGTCAAAGAGGGGATGAAAAACGTCGTCGCCGGCGCCAATCCGGTGGCTCTGAACCGCGGCTTGCACAAAGCCACTGAAGCTATTGTCTCGGAACTCAAAAATAAAATTGCCAAACCGGTAAGCAAGGAAGAGATCGCGAGCGTCGCGGCTATTTCGGCCAACGACCGGGAAATCGGCGAGAAGATCGCCGAGGCCATGGGCGAGGTGGGCGAGGACGGCGTAATTACCGTTGAAGAATCGCAATCCTTCGGCATGGAAATCGAAACCGTGAAAGGCATGCGTTTCGACAAAGGCTATGTCTCTCCTTACATGGTTACCAATGCCGACCGCATGGAGGCCGAATACGAGGATGCCTGGATATTGGTTACCGATAAAAAGATTTCTTCCATTGACGATATTCTGCCGCTCCTCGAAAAAGTCGCGCAAGCCGGACGCAAAGAAGTCGTGGTCATCGCCGAAGACGTTGACGGTCAGGCTCTCGCTACGCTTGTCGTCAACAAGCTGCGCGGCACTTTCAACGTGCTCGCGGTTAAGGCCCCGGGCTTTGGCGACCGCCGCAAAGAGATGCTCCAGGACATCGCCGTTTTGACCGGCGGCCGGGTCATCTCCGAGGAAGTCGGTTTGAAACTGGAAAACGCCAGCCTGGAAGATTTGGGCCACGCGCGCAAGGTAATCGCGACCAAAGAGAACACCACTATTGTCGAGGGCAAAGGGGACGAACAGCAGGTGAAAGACCGTGTCGCCCAGATTCGCCGTCTTATTGAACAGACCGACTCCGAGTTTGACCGCGAGAAGCTACAGGAGCGCCTGGCCAAGCTCTCGGGCGGCGTGGCTGTTATCCGCGTCGGCGCGGCCACCGAGACCGAGATGAAAGAAGTGAAGCACCGCATAGAAGACGCGGTGGGGGCTACCAAAGCCGCTGTCGAAGAGGGCGTGGTGCCCGGGGGCGGAGTTGCTCTTATCCGCGCGGTCAAGGCGCTCGATAATCTTGAACACTTGGAGGTTGAGGAAAAAGTGGCCGTGGGCATTCTGCGTCGCGCTCTCGAGGAGCCGCTGCGCGTGATCGCCCGCAACGCCGGTTTTGAGCCGGCAGTGGTGGCTGACGAGGTGAAGAAAGGGGAAGGTAATTACGGATTTAACGCCGCTACCGGCGTGTACGAAGACATGACCAAAGCCGGCATTATCGATCCGGCCAAGGTAACCAGGACCGCGCTTGAAAACGCAGTGTCCATCGCCGGTATGTTCCTCACGACCGAAGCGGTCGTAACCGACCTCCCCAAAAAAGAAGAACCGCCGCTGCCCGGCGGTATGGGCGGCGGTATGGGAATGATGTAATAACAGCGAATTTAACGGATAAAAAAATTCTCCCGGTCAACGGGAGTTTTTTTATTCCCCAGAAAACCCCGTCCCGTAAGGGCGGGGTTCAGCTCTGGTTTGGCTCAAGCCAAACACGCGAAGCGTAGGAATAAAGAAACCACGGCCGTGAGGCCGTGGAGTTTCATTTTAGTGGGTGTGGGCGGTGGCGGCGATGCCCGGTGCGGAGTTTGTCACTTCGCATCGGAACATGGCCGCCACCGTTGAGGTTGGTAACACCAAGGAGTACTCCGGCCAATTAAGGCCGGTCTGCGGTTGTTAGCCGGTCCGCTTCGCGGCACGGCACCAGTTCCGGGTAGAATCGGACCGTATCGGGTCCGTCCTGACCACGCAAGCGGTGTGCCGCATGGGACCAGAGTCCCGCTATCGTCCTTGTTCAGTGTCGTGCTCAACCCCAGCCCACGGCAGCTATACTATGCCCTTTCGTTTTGCTTGTCAAGGGTTGTATTTGGATCCTTTTTTCGGTACTATGGTGGTATTATATGCGTGAAGAAATTCAACAATTAGAGGCCTTGGCGCAGAAAATTTCCTCCACCTGGCAATTGCTTAGGTTGGACGAACTAACCGCTGAAATGCGCGGGTTGGAGAGGGTGATGGCGGAAAGCGGCTTTTGGGACGACCCGGAAGAAGCGGCCGCGGTTAGCCGCCGGTACGAAGAAATAAAATCCGAAATTGTTGTCTGGACGAAAATGCGCCAAGAAGTGGGAGATCTTATCCGTCTGGCCAATGACTTGGCGAGAGAGCCTGATGAAGACATGAAAGCCCAGGTAGGAGAACGCGTCGGAGAGCTCGAAAAAGAGTTCGCCAAACTGGAATTTTATATTCTCCTTTCCGGCAAGCACGACCGCAAAAACGCCATCGTCGCCATCCACGCCGGCTCTGGCGGAACGGAGGCCCAAGATTGGGCCGAAATGCTCATGCGCATGGTGCTGCGTTACAGTGAAAAAAAAGGCTGGCGGACGACGATGCTTGACGAATCGCGGGGCGGCGAAGCCGGCATTAAGTCGGCGGTGATGCGCGTCGAGGGGCGCTACGCTTATGGCTATCTGCAGTCGGAACACGGCACGCATCGTCTTGTCCGGATTTCTCCCTTCGACGCGGAACAGATGCGCCACACCTCGTTTGCCTTAATTGAAGTGATACCGGAACTAGAGACTGCCGAAGGCATAGAAATTGACGCCAAAGATTTGCGCATCGATACCTTTATGTCCGGCGGCAAAGGCGGCCAAAGCGTGAATACCACTTACTCGGCGGTGCGCATAGTACACCTCCCGACCGGCATCACTGTACAGTGCCAAAATGAGCGTTCCCAGCTTCAAAACAAGGAGACGGCCATGAAAATTCTCCAGTCCAAGTTGCTGAAGCTGAAAGAAGAAAAGGAAGAACAGGAACGGCAAAAGCTGCGCGGCGAATTCAAAAGTCCGGAGTGGGGGAGCCAGATTCGCTCGTACGTGCTGCATCCTTATCATTTGGTCAAAGACGTGCGCACGCGGCACGAAACAGCGGATACAGAGTCCGTTTTGAACGGCGAATTAGACGAGTTTGCCGAGGCGTATTTGCGCTGGCGCCGCGGCAACGAGGGGACCCTAAACTAGACAGTTATGTCCTGGAAAATTATCAGCCGGCGGACGGCGTTCGACAATCCCTGGCGCAAAGTTGAAGCCTGGCGGGTGAAGCAGCCGAATGGCCGGACAGGGGAGTTCTTTTTTTCGGCTGATCCGGACGTGGTCATGGTTTTTGCTTTAACCGCCAAAGAGGAAGTAATTGTAAACCGCCAGCACAATATTCACCTCGGGCGTCGGCTGTGGGAGTTGCCGGCCGGGTGTATGGAGACAGAAACGCCGCTCGCGGCCGCCAAGCGGGAGCTTCGGGAAGAAACCGGCTACACCGCCGGCCGGTGGCTAAAGTTGAAAAGTCTTCATTTGGGCAAGTGGTCGCTCGGGCGCGCGCATTTTTATCTGGCTCTCGGAGCCAGGAAAACGCACGAGCAAGAGCTCGAAGAGAGCGAAGACATTGTTGTCGAACGTATTCCCCTTGCCCGGTATCCAGCCCTTTTGGCGGACGGTACTATCAGCTCCACTTTGTGCCACGGGGCTTCTTACGAAGCGCTGGCCTGTCTGGAGTCCCTAGGGTACCGGACCGCGCGCCAAAAACTGAAATCTGGCCAGGGAAAGTCCGCTAACAGGCGCCGGGCGCTTGGGCATTAGTTATGCATCTTTCTTGGAGTCACAAACTTTTTTTTCTGCTTAACCGGCGGATCGGCGCCTCGCGCGGGTTTGACCGGTTTATTTTAGTCTCAGCGAAGTACCTTATTTTTTTGCTGGGGTTGGTAGTGGTGCTCTTTGTCGGTTGGTTCAGCCGGTACACGCCGTCCGAGTTCGCGCTTTTTTTACTGTTGCTCCTCTGTGTGGCCGCCTTTTCCCTTTCCCTAAGCTGGGTGATCGGCTGGCTTTATCCTCATCGCCGTCCGCTGGTAGAATTTCCCGAAATTCGGGAGCTTTTTAGGCCGCTCAGCACCTGGAAAGCGTTTCCTTCCGACCACACGATAATAGCGTTTATTTTCGCTGAGATACCCTTTTATTTATTGTCGTTTTCTGCCCGGCCCGTGGTAGTTTTTCCGCTCCTGTTTTTTTTGGTTACGGCGGCCGTGCGCTCCAGCTTGATCTCGTTGGCATGGCCGGAGGATCTGGAACCAGATTGTGGCCGCTTAGCCGGCGGCATGCCCCCAAACAGTTCGGCCGGCTAAAAGGGGATCAATCCACCCTGCAAATGGCCGTGGAGCGCGTGCGCTCCTTTGGTTTAGATAAAATTTTTATATCCACTGCCGACGAGTACCTGGCGACCGTGCGCGAACAGGTGCCGGAGCTGCCGGCCGGGCATCTTTGGGGCGAACCGGCGCGGCGCGACCTGGCCGCGGCAGTGGGCCTGACGCTCTGCCGCCTAAAACGCCGCGGACTCAGCGGCACCTTGGCTATGTTGTGGGCTGATCATTTTATGGATCACCCGGAAGTTTTTGTCCAGGCGCTGCGAAGAGCCGAACGCCTGGTGGCCGTGAATCCGCAACGGTTTGTTTTTTTGGGCGAGAGTCCCAGATTTGCCAACCATAATCTCGGCTGGATACACGCGGGTCCAGAAATTGCTCCGGGGGAGAAGAGTTTTCTCGGTTGGAAGTACCGTCCGGAACTGGATGAGTGCCGGCGTTTGTACGAAAGCGGCGAGTGGCTCTGGAATCCGGGATACTTTGTTTTTGATATTGATTTCGTCCTTGGGCTGTACCGGCAGTTCATGCCAGAGATGGAGGCGGCATTGGCGGCCATGGCGGATGACGAGGAAAAGTTGCGTCAAAATTACCCCGAGCTCCCGGCGATTAGCTTTGACAGCGCTATCATCGAGCACATATCGCCGGAGCAGGCCGTCGTACTCCCGGTAAATTTGGGTTGGAGCGATCCGGGGACTCTTTACGCGCTCAAAGAGACCATGGCTTCCGCACCGACGGATAACTATGTCAAAGGCACGGTTAGCGTACAGCGGACCGTTGACTCTTTCATCGTCAACGAAGAGCCCGAAAAGCTGGTAGCGGCCGTCGGCCTTGACGGTGTCATCGTGGTTAACACCAAAGACGCCCTGCTGGTATGCCACAAAGACCACGTGCCGGATATCAAGGTATTGCTTAAAAATCTTGAAGAGGAAGGCAAAGGGCAATATCTATGAAGATGTTAGGGCGGCTAATAATCGGCGTTTTGTCCCTGGCCGTCCTGGCAGCCGGTTGGTATTTCTATTCGGCGTTTTATCTGGCGCCGGGCGGGTACGCCGGGACTGCCAGCTTTACTATCCGCGAAGGCGAGAGCGTGTTTTCGCTCTCCGAGAGGCTCAAGACAGAAGGGATAGTGCGCTCTTCCGGTCTGTTTAGATTGTACCTGAAGGCCAAAAAAATTGACCGTAAAATTCATCCGGGAACATACGTCCTAAAGCCGCCCTTAACTGTCGGGCGCGTGGCCGAAACTCTGGCTACGCCTGGCCTGACCGAGCGCACGATTACGATTATTCCCGGCTGGGATTTGCGGGATATTGCCGAGTATTTTGTCGGCGAAGGCATCGCGACCCGAGACGAGCTGTACAGTCTCACCGGAGAGCCGGCAGTAGCCGGCCGCTATGAAACGCCGCTGGCCTGGGCGGATATCGGGGTATTGCGCGCCAAACCCTCGACGGTGAGCTATGAGGGTTACCTGGCTCCCGACACCTACCGCGTGTATCAAGGGGCCACGCTCGCCGAGATAATAACCAAACTAGTCAAAGAGCGCGACCGCCAGTTTTCCGCAGATATCTACCGCACCCTGGAGAGCCAAGGGCGGACGGCGCACGAAGTGCTTACCATGGCCAGCCTGCTTGAGCGCGAAGTCCGGCGTCCGGAAGACAAGGCAAAAGTGGCTGATATTTTTTGGCGTCGGCATGACGTGGGCATGGGGCTTCAGGCCGACTCGACCGTACACTATTTTACCGGCAAGAAGGGTAACGTGTTTACGACCAACGAAGACCGTCAGGCGGACAATCTTTGGAACACTTACCGATACCCTCAACTGCCGCCCGGGCCGATAGCCAATCCGAGCTTGGATTCCGTCCGGGCGGCTCTTGATCCGGAGCCCAACGATTATTGGTATTTTTTGACGACTTTAGATACCGGAGAGGTGAAGTATGCCCAAACATTGGGCGAACACGAACGGAATATCCAGCAGTATCTGCGCTAAACAGCCGTCAATTCACGCCATCTATTTTTTTGTTCCCTCATTAAGTTAGAATCCACTATGCTCGCCGCAGAATTTGATTATTATTTGCCGCCTGAACTTATCGCCCAGTCACCCGTAGCCCCGCGTGATCACTCCCGGCTTATGGTGCTCGACCGCGCGCGCCGGTCTGTGTCGGAGCGGCCTTTTTATGAAATTACCGAATGTCTCAAGCCCGGAGATCTGGTAGTCTGGAATAATTCCAAAGTGTTCAAGGCGCGTTTGTTCGGCGGCCTTGTATCCGCGGCGGGCGAACCCCTTTTCGAACACCGCCGGGCGGTGGAGATTTTTTTGGTTCGCGAGCTCCAAAATCCCGGCGTTTGGAGGGTACTGGCCAGGCCTGGCCGGCATGTGCGCCCCGGTACCCGCGTTGTTTTTGCGGACAATTTTTACTGCGACGTGCTCCTCAAGGAGCCGGACGGCACTATCCTGGTTCAATTTCCCGAAAACAGCGAGGCAGTACGGGCCAAAGCCAACCTGTATGGTTCGGTACCGCTACCGCCCTATGTCAAAGACGAACGGCATGAACTGGAAATCTACCAGACCGTGTACGCTAAGCCAGAAGGGTCGGTAGCCGCTCCGACCGCCGGTTTTCATTTTACCGCCGCCCTCGTCGAGACGCTCAGGCGCGGCGGGATCGAATTCGCGGAGG
>LCRX01000016.1 GCA_001004885.1 Candidatus Magasanikbacteria bacterium GW2011_GWA2_56_11 | reverse complement strand
GGCGCTAACCCCAGCACCAAGCTCTACGTTGACGGCGTGCTCAAGAAAACCGTGCCGTACGCATCGGTATCGGCCGGGGGGTACTGGCATATCGGTAAGGCCGGATCAGGGTCGGCCACCCCTTACCAGGGTTTGGCCGACGAGGTGGCGGTTCGTCATGAGACATTAACCGCTGAGGCTGTGGCGAACCTTTACGCGGCGCAAAAGAGTCTATTCCCAGCGCCTTCATCACCCTCCATTCTCGCCGCACTCTGGAAGTTTAATGAGCCAGCCTGGACTGGCGCCAAGGGCGAGGTGAAAGACAGTTCCGGCAAAGCCAGCCATGCCACTGCTTTTGGCGGCGTGACTACCGCCGCCAGTCCGGATATTTCCGGGGCGGCGGGTTTCTTTGACGGCGTAAATGATTATGTCGGCACGGCAGTCGCCTATGGTGGCACGGACACCAGTCTTTCTGCCTGGTATATGACCACGAACACACTGACGAACCGGCTGGCGCTCCTGGGCGGCACGAATGGCGGCCGGTTTGAAGTCTATGTTCATCAGGGCCGTCCAGGTTGCCGCATTTGGAACGGGGGTGAACGGTCTATCTACGCCGACGATATTTTTGCCGGCGACTGGCACCATGTAGTTTGCGTCCAGGTCTACGGCGCTAACCCCAGCACCAAGCTCTACGTTGACGGCGTGCTCAAAAAATCGGCCCCGTACAGCTCGCTCCCGGCCGGCGGCTGGTGGAGCATCGGCCGGCCGGGGTCTTCTATCGCCAAGCATTTCATCGGGTATATAGACGAGGTGGCTGTCTATTCCGAGGCCCTTTCGGAGGCTAAAGTAGCCGAGCTGTTTGCGGAGGGCCGGTAGGTTGCAAATATTACCGCATATTCTGGCGATACCGCCGTCGCCGGTACCGCGCCGGAAAAAAAATCGGAGGCTGTGCCGGTGTTGGTTGTTTACGCGGCAAAAGCAGCCAGGTTCGGTTTGCCGAAGCGCGCGATTTAGCGGGCTGGGAGTCGGGTAATTTCGTTGTTATTAGCTAGCTATAAACGACGCCTCGTGGCGTCGTTTATAGGTTTTAAGTCCGGCAGCACTTCTCCTTGCCACTCAAAAAGTGCTTTCCCCAAAGGAATTTTGTGACCAAAACTAGGGATTTCGAGCCGCGAAATCGGGGTTGATTTATAAACTAATAAAAAACTCTCGGAGTGAGAGTTCTAGTCTTGTGCCGCGAGAGAGAATCGAACTCTCACGACCTTGCGGTCGCGGGATTTTGAGTCCCGTGCGTCTACCAGTTCCGCCATCGCGGCCTATTATAACGCTGTCCCTGCCAGGCGGCAGCCGGCAGAATTACAGCCAGGCCTTGCACTCCGGCCAGTATACTCTGCCTTGTCCCCTTTGTCAATCTCTTGTATACTGTTATTATCTGGCAAATGTATGACAAAAATCATCTCGGTTGTCAACCAAAAAGGCGGAGTGGGTAAAACCACGACGGCCATCAACTTAGCGGCCGGTCTGGCCGAACTGGGACAGTTCGTGCTCCTGGTGGACATGGACCCGCAGGGAAATGCATCGAGCGGGCTTGGAGTTACCAAAGACCGGGTAACGCACGGCATATACGAGGCGCTCGCCCGGGAACGCCGCCTGCACGACATTATCGTCAACAGCCCGCACGAGGGGCTCAGGGTCGCGCCGGCCACGCCGAACCTGGCCGGCGCGAATGTGGAGCTGGTCAGCGTCGAGCGGCGCGAGGAGCAGCTGGCAGATTTGTTAGCCGAGGCCCGCCATGCCTACGATTACATTATTATTGACTGCCCCCCTTCGCTGGGGCTTTTGACCATCAACAGCCTGGTGGCGGCAGACGAGCTTTTGATTCCGGTGCAGGCGGAGTACTACGCGCTCGAAGGCCTGGGGCAGCTGCTCGAGACTATTTCGCTGGTGCAGGCCCATCTGAAACCGGATTTAAAAATTCTCGGCGCTGTTATTACGATGTTTGACAAGCGCACGCGGCTTTCGGAAGAGGTCATGCGCGATCTGTACAAATATTTTCCCGATACTATATTCCGGTCGGTCATACCGCGCACTGTCCGCCTGGCCGAGGCTCCCAGTTTCGGCCAGTCCATTATGCACTACGAACCCCGCGGCAAAGGGGCGCGAGCCTATGAACGGCTGGTTAGAGAAATAATGGAGAAGCACGGTCAGCAAATTAAAATTTGATTTTTTACTATGGTTCTTGGCAAAGGGCTCGATTCCCTCATTCCCACCAAGTCGCGCTTGTCCCGGGCAAATATTTCCGCCTCTCTAACGCCGGCCGACCGCGAGCGCATCTGGCAGGTACCCATCACCGAGATTATTCCCAACACCTACCAGCCGCGGCGGCATTTTTCGCATCAGGAGCTCGAAGATTTGGTTTCTTCAATTAAAAAACACGGCATTCTCCAGCCTATCACTGTTTCCGAGCGGGCCGACGGCGGCTACGAACTGATCGCGGGCGAGCGGCGCCTGCGCGCCTCGCAGATAGCCGGTTTGGCCACCGTACCTGCGCTTGTCCGCACAGCCACCGATCAGGAAAAACTGGAGTTGGCCCTCATCGAAAACATCCAGAGGCAGGACCTCAATCCCGTCGAAGAGGCTTTCGCCTACAAACGGTTAATGGAGGAGTTCCATCTGACCCAGCAGGAAGTCGCCGACCAAGTCGGCAAAAGCCGGCCGGCCGTCGCCAATATTATCCGCCTTTTGGACTTGCCGGAAGAAATCCAGCGGGCGCTTATGGACGGAAAAATAAGCGCTGGCAAAGCGCGCGCGATTTTGAGCCTCGCGAGTACCAAAGAACAGCTGGCCTTGTTCCGGAGCCTGACCGGAGAAGAGCTTACCGTGCGCGACGTGGAGCAGGCGGTGGCGGCCCGCGGCCCGGCCTCGCGCAAGGGGTCGGTGCGGCGCGATCCGAACCTTTTGGCCTACGAACAAGTTTTGGAGGAGCACCTGGGCGCCAAGGTGCGGATTCATTTGCGGGGCGAGCGCGGGAAAATTGAAATTGAGTTTTATTCGCGCGACGAGCTTAAGCGGCTGCTCGAAGAAATGGGCTAAAAAGAGGATTAAAAAAGACAGGCAAGCCTGTCTTTTTTAATCCCAGCCACGCGCTTGGGGATTAACGCTTTTTTCTATTTACGCGGCAGAACCGATTTAAGCCAGCGCGTCAGGGCGGTTTTTTCTTGCTGTTTCAGCTGACTTTTTATGTGCATGCGGGCAGTGTGGGTCCGGACGATATTCGCCCAATCCTGGCTGGGACCGCGGCGGTTTTTGTCGACAATAATGTCCACCACGTCGCCGTTTTTAAGCTCGGTATCCAGGCTGACCAATTTGTCATTGATGAGCGCGCCGGCGCATTTGTTGCCGACCTCGGTGTGTATGTGATAGGCGAAGTCAACCGGAGTCGCGCCTTCCGGCAAGTCGATAACGTCGCCTTGGGGCGTAAAGACGAAAATTCTGGTTTGCAGAAAGTCGACTTTCATTTCTTCCAAGTCCGACAGCTTGTTAAGGATATCTTTTTGGATTTCCGCCAGCTCTTGCACCCATTTAATTTCTTTTTTGGGGAGCCTGGCGCCGCGTTCGTCGTAGTGCCAGTGCGCGGCCACGCCGTATTCCGCTTCTTCGTGCATTTCTACGGTGCGGATTTGGAATTCAATAATTTCGCCGTCGTCGCTAAAGACGGTGGTGTGCAGGGACTGGTAGCCGTTCGGCTTGGCCTGGGAAATATAGTCCTTGATGCGGCCTTTGAGCGGCTTCCATAAATTGTGGAGAATCCCCAGGGCCGCGTAGCAGTCGGCGATGGTCGGCACGATGATGCGAATGGCCACCATGTCGTAAATTTTCGCGATTTCATTGTCTTTGCGCAGGAGTTTTTGATACAGGCTGTAGAGGCGCTTGCTGCGGCCGTATATCTGGACCGATTTGATGCCGGATTTTTCCAGTTCGCGCCGGGCCTTGTCGATAATATGCCGGAAGTATTCTTCTTTGCCGGAGAGTTTTTCCGCCCGCAAAGCCTTCACGCGCTGGTAGTCTTTGGGGTAAACGTACTGGAAGGAAAGGTCTTCCAGCTCGCCTTTCATCTCGTCCATGCCCAGACGGTTGGCGATAGGGGCGTAGATTTCCAGGCTCTCGAGCGCTACCCGGTAGCGTTTTTGCGGCGGGAGCGCCTCCAGCGTCTTTAGGTTGTGTATCCGGTCGGCGAATTTGATGATCATCACGCGGACATCCTCAGCCATGGCGACAAACATCTTGCGCAGATTTTCGATGTAGCGTTCCACGCCGCGATATTTAAGTTTGCCAAGCTTGGTAATGCCCCGGACCAGGGAAGCGATTTCCGCCCCAAAATTTTTTTCGATATCCGCCAGCGTTACCGCCGTGTCTTCGGGTACGTCGTGCAGCAGAGTAGCGCAGATAATAACCGGATCGATTTTAAGATCGGCCAGGTAGTGCGCGGCCGCGAGCGGGTGCACGATGTACGGTTCGCCGGATTTGCGGACTTGACCTTTGTGCGCTTCGGCGGCAAAATCGTAAGTCAGGCGCACCAAGTCTAGGTCTGCGCCGGGGTGGTAGGCCCTGATTTTATCCAGCAGGCCGGCAATCGTTGGTCGGTCTTCGCTCTCCATAAGGTAAAATTTCACTCCTTACAGTAGCATGTTTGCCCCTTCTTGACAAATGTCCGCCGGTGTGTTATATTGGCTCTGTGATGTTAAGGTACGTAACCTAAACGCCTACAGAAAACCCCAGCCGCAAGGCCGGGGTTTTCTCGTAAAGAGGCTATTTAGCGCCGTTCGCCGGCTTGTGTTTTTCGGCGGCTCTGCTATACTCCTTTTTGTAGCCGAGAGGACCTTAACATCACCCTAGGCATTGAGGTTATCTCTCCGGCTACATAAAAATACCCGCTATGGCCGGGTTTTTTTATTCTTCGGCCGCCGGGACGGCTGGTTCTTCGGCTGACCGTTTGTACCCGCATCCTTTTTGGGAGCATTTGACCGTGCCCTTGGCGCCGAAAACTAGCGGCGACCGGCATTCGGGGCAGAGTTCGCCTGTCGGCTTTGTCGGGAGCAGGTTTTTGCATTCCGGGTAACGGTTGCAGCCGTAGAATGTTCGTCCGGCCTTGCTTCGTTTTTCCACAAATTCGCCGCGGCCGCATTGGGGACATTTCACCCCGGTACTTTTCTCGATTTTTTTGACGGTCTTGCATTCTGGGTAGCCGCTGCAGCCGAGGAACGGGCCGAAACGTCCGCGTTTAAGGGCCATCGGCCGGCCGCAGTTGGGACAGGTTTCACCGCTGGCTTCTGATTCGAGCGCTGCTTCGGCCCCGATCGGCTTGGTAGTTTTACATTCCGGGTAATTGGAACAGGCCATGAATTTTCCGAAGCGGCCGATTTTGATAACCATCGGGCTGCCGCACTTGGGGCACGTTTCGCTGGTGGCCTCCTCGGTGAGTTCTTTTTTGGAAATCACCGCCGTTTTTTCCGCCAGGTTGGCGTGGAAAGGATGGTAAAAATCGGCGATCACCGGCTGCCATGCCTTGGCGCCGGCAGCGATAGCGTCCAGGTCGGCTTCCATTTGGGCAGTGAATTCGAAATCTACTATCGGGCCAAAGTGTTCGACCAGAAGATCGTTTACTACGAAAGCTATGTCCGTAGGTTTGAGGCGTTTTTGCTCATCGCGCTCCACGTAGTGGCGTTCTTCGATGGTGGCGATGGTCGGGGCGTAGGTGGACGGACGGCCAATGCCATGCTCTTCGAGTTTGCGTACCAGGGTGGCGTCTGAATAGCGGGGGAGCGGTTCGGTAAAATGCTGTTCGGGGGTAAGAGATTCGCACACGACGGTCTCGCCGGCATTCATTTCCGGCAGCATTTCCTCCTTGATCATTTCGGGATAAAGAGCGCTCCAACCGGGCGATATCATGGTCTGCCCCGTGGCCCGGAAGATGTACGTTTTGGCCGCTATGTCTATAGTAGCGCGGTTAAGGCGGGCTTCGGCCATTTGCGTCGCTATGGCCCGGCGCCAGACAAGATCGTACAATTTGTATTGTCGCGGGTTGAGGAAGGCCTGAATAGACTCAGGCGTACGTCTGGGGTCCGTCGGCCGGATGGCCTCATGAGCCTCCTGCGCGCCTTTGCTTTTGGCGGCGTAGGAGCGCGTTTCTCCGTGATAGTACTTTTGGCCGTAGGTTTCTACGATGTAGTCAGCCGCCTCGGAGGTGAATTTTTGCGACAGGTTGACCGAGTCGGTACGCATGTAGGTAATAAGGCCGACCGAGCCTTCGCCCAGCTCGACGCCTTCATAGAGCTCTTGCGCCAGGCGCATGGTTTGTTTGGCCGAATACCCCAGCTTATGGTTGGCGGCCTGCTGCAGCGTGGAAGTGGTAAACGGCGGCGGCGGCCGGCGGCCGGTTTCGCGTTGGGCAATATCGGCGACACGGTAGTCGGCGGCAGCCAGGTCGGACACGATTGCCTCGGCGGCGGCTTGATTCGCGAGGGAAAACTTTTCCAATTTTTTGCCGTCGCGGGCGTACAGAGAGGCCGAAATGAGCTGTTCGGGCTGAGTCGTTCCCGGTTGGCGGAATTTTCCTTGTATGCTCCAGTACTCCTCAGGTTTGAAATTCTGTATCTCCCGTTCGCGTTCGACCACCAGGCGCACGGCCACCGACTGAACGCGGCCCGCCGAAAGTCCGCGGGCGACTTTTTTCCACAAAAACGGCGATAGCTCGTAGCCAACCAGCCGGTCCAGGACCCGGCGCGCTTGCTGCGCGTCTACCAGTTTGGTGTCTATGGCGCGGGGCTTGGCCAGCGCTTCGGCAATGGCTGTTTTGGTAATTTCATGAAAAACCATGCGTTCGGCCGTCTCCGGAGGTATGCCCAAAATATACGCCAGGTGCCAGGATATGGCTTCACCCTCGCGGTCCTCATCGGTAGCGAATATGACGGATTCGCTTTTTTGGGCCAGATCTTTTAATTTTTTCACCTGGGCCGATTTGTCTTTGGGCACCACGTAGTCAGGAACAAAGGTGCCGTGCGCGGTGTCTACCCCCATTTTACTTTTGGGCAGATCGCGCACGTGTCCAAACGAAGACTCGACGACATAGCCGCGCCCCAAAAATTTGGCAATGGTTTTCGCTTTGGTCGGAGATTCGACAATTACGAGAGTTTTTGGCATACAACATTACTGGATGGCGGCGGGAATTAAACGCGGGGTGCGCCTGGCATACCGCCCAAGAGTCGGAATTAGAGTGCCGGCCGCTCTTCGTTTTTCAGGCCGCGAAATAATCCGGTCTAATCTCGGCCATAGACTTTACCGCCGGGGATGGTTTTTTGTCAACCGCAGCCGCAATTGGCCGCTCAAGAATATCGAGCCGGTAACAAGGAGTATATCATTGCGCTTTAAGCGCCGTCGAGACCAGTCATAGGCATCATCCGGGTCAAGAAACGGCTGAACGGGCGCTGATGCCAAGAGTCCGCGCAGGCGGTCGGCCATGATCCTGGGGTGGGCAGTTTTGCGCAGCTGGTCGGTGGTGGCGCGGGTCGTAGCTACCGAGCGGGGTTGAAGTTTGGCGAGCTGCCGGATCATGCCCCGAGTGTCCTTGTTATCGGAGAAACCGATCACCAGATGGACAGAGCCCCGGCGGGACGCGGCCAGGTCTGCGACCGCGGCCACGGTCGTCGCCATTTTGTCCGGATTGTGCGCCCCATCGAGAATAATGAGGGGGTTGGATTGCGCGACCTCGAGCCGCAAGGGCTGTTCAGCGCGGCCGAGGCCGCGGGCGATGGCTCGGTACTCCAGACCGAGCGACTGCGCGATGTCGATCGCCAGGGCAGCATTAGTAATTTGGTGCGTCCCCAGGTGGGGCAGAATATAATCCTGGCCGCCGTAAGTAAATTTGGCCAGAAAAGAATGGCGTTCAATATTGTTGAACGCACGAAGCGGGCTGACATTCACCGTGGCTACTTTTTGCTTGCGCGCTTCGGCCGCGACGACGCCGAGTATCTCCGGGTTGGTTTCTATGGTAAAAACCGCCGCCCCCGGCTTGATAATGCCGGCCTTCTCCCGGGCGATGTCCTTTTTGGTCGGGCCAATCAGTTCCGCGTGGTCAAGACCGATAGTGGTAATGACGGCGATATCCTTATGAGGGATGACATTGGTCGAATCGTAACGTCCGCCGCAGCCGACTTCGATAACGGCCCAGTCTACGTGTTTTTCGGCAAAGTACGCCAGGGCAATGGCCGTAGTTAAATCGAAAAAAGATACCATGTCATAGGGGCTGTGGCGCAGGTACTCGTCGAGCAGGGGCTTGAATTTGGTGATTATCCGCGCGAATTCCCCCTGGCCCATGGCGCGGCCGTCGATAAGCCATCTTTCGGTGAGGCGGCTAGGATGGGGCGAGACGTACAGGCCGGTCTTTTGTCCGCTCGCGCTCAGGATCGAGGCCAAGTACGTGGCGACTGATCCCTTGCCGCTCGTGCCGGTAACATGAATGTAGTGCGGGATTTTTTTTTCCGGATTGCCGAGTTCAGTCAAAAAATACTGGAGACGCTTTAAAAACGTACGCGTTGCCCGCGTACCGTTCATGTATTCATGGCGGGGGATGTTGGAGAGCGAGAGAAGGAATCGCTCGGCCGCTTGGTAGTTCATAATACGGAACACCCCGGTCGTCCCGGGGTGTTGGTGTTAGTTAGGCCTTGACGGCTGGGGAATATTTAGGATTTAGTCTGAGCCAAGGCAGCCTAAGAGCCGTTTTTTGGACGATGAGCCCCAGAATATAATTGAAGAGAATGTAAGTCAGGGTTATGCCTGCCGCCATGAGCAGCCGTTCTTTCCACACTACGGGTATAAGCCCGATCCACAAGGGCGCCTTCAGGTGGAAAACCCAAATCCAGAGCGCTCCTCCCACGCTGTGCTGGGTAAAAGTGGCTCCGAGCGCCCGGGCGAAGACGGATCGTTCGCGGAAAAAATGCATGACTATCGGGATAAGCCAGTAGAGAGCGTAGTACCAGGCCTGCCGTCCTTCTGGGTGCGCCCAGAATGCGAGCATGGCGGCGGCCGGGACTAAGAGCAGGTATCCGCTGCGGCGGGCAAAGTAGAGAACGGCGAAAAGCATGGGCAAAAAGCGTATGGCCGTGCCGGCGTCCAACGCAAAGCCGTGCGCGGCCCAGGCGGCTATTTGCATGATGAGTACCGCCAGCATACCCCAGAGTGAACCCACGAACGCCCCGGCTATCGGACCGTAAAAGTCAAACAGGCTGAATTTAAGGTTTTCGGCTCCGACCAGCTGGCTGAACGGAATTTGCATGGCGCCAAAGCCAATCAGGGCGAATGGCAGAATAAAGAAAGTTTTTTTCGTGGCGGCATTCATAGCCTGTTTGTTTAGAAAATTATGGCCTAGGCAGCGAAAGACGGTTATGGGGCGTGGGGCCGCCGGCTACTCCGGCCGCCAGCCGTGGTTGACATCTAAATTAGCTCCGGTTATATGCCCGGCGTCGTCTTGCAAGAAGAATAACACGGCCCGCGCGACAGCGTCAAATGGCACCACCGGTACCGATGGCGACGGGCGAACGCCCGACGGCAGAACTCCGGGAGAGACCATGTTGATGGTAATTCCATGGTTTATTTCCTCGCGCGAAAGGGCGCGCACCAGCATTAACAGCCCTGTCTTGCCGATATAATACGGGGTGGTCAGCGGTCTCGCCTGAAGCTCGCCGCAGCCGGTAGTGCCGAACACGACTATGCGGCCGTACCGTCGCCGGCGCATGCCGGACAAAACCGGCCGCAGGCAGTGCCAGGCGCTCAAAAGATTGCTTTCGACGGCGGCCGAGAATTCCCGAGCCGTGGTTTTTTTGAGCGGCTTGTAAATGAAATCCCCGACTGCGTGCACCAGGCCGTCTACGGATCCGATCGCGCGAAACATTTTTTTGGCGGCCAGCGGATCGGTGAGATCGGCCCGGACCGTGCCGGCCGCGCCGATAGCCCTGGCCAGACGTTCAGCTTTTTTTTGGCTGCGGTAATAGTGGATAATAACCTCGTATCCGGCTTGTTTGAGTTTAGCGGCGATGACCGAGCCGAGCGGCCCGGAGCCGCCGGTAACCAAGACTGTTTGGGGGCGCATAGTTTTGTGGTAATGGGTTGGCCGCCAACTCCGCGAGGCGGCGGGCTGTCTCAAGGGCAGCTACGGACGTAGGCCGCGCCGCCGACATGGCGCGCGACCCCTTTTAGCTCGAGCAGGGTGAGAGCGCCGACGACCGCCGCGCTCGGGAGGCCGGTTTTATTGATTATCTCGTCGATCAGCACCGGTTCGCGCGTCAGGGATGAGAGCACTGTTGCCTCTAACGGCGAGGCCTCCTCTGTCTGATTATTTGTAGCCGGTTCGGCGCTGTCCGGCAAGCCCAGGGCTTGCAAAACATCAGCCGCCGACATAATAAGCTTGGCTCCGGCCTGTATCAGGCGGTTGGCCCATAATCCGGTTGCGTTCCGGGAAGGAGTATTGGGTCGGCTTGAATCCGGGCGGGTATTCGGAGACAAGCGCCCCGCCGTTCTCGATAATTTTTTTGGCCAGGCCGCGATGTGCGGAGGGGTAGATCGAAGCGTCGTCTACGCCGGAGCCGAGCACCGCTATCGTGGTTCCGCCGGCCGAGAGAGCGCTGTGGTGGGCGATACTGTCGATGCCCAAAGCCAGGCCGCTTACGATAACCAAACCGCGGCGGGCGAGGGCGGCAGTCAGCTCCGCGGCGATTTGTTTGCCGTACGGACTGAATTTGCGGGTGCCCACAACCGCCAGATGAGGGCGGGCGTCCGTGAGCGTACCGCGCACGAACAGCGCCGGAGGCGGGTCGTAAATTTGCCGCAAAAGCGGCGGATAGCCCGGATCGCTCTGCGGCAGACACGCAACGCCGGAGTTTTGGAGTCTCAACTCAATAGCCGCTTCATCCACGGTCTTCTTCCAGGCCATGAACTCGGCCACTACGTCCGCCGGCCAAGGTACCTGCTTTGTTTGCGCAAACGACGAGTTCCAAAACGACTCGGCGCTGCCAAAAACAGCGATCATGTCGCGGTAGCGGCGCGGCGAAAGCTTTGGAAAGTACGCTAAAAGCCCCTCCTTATTCATATGTGATTTAGTTACGAAACCAGGGGCTGCCGGCTGCCAAAGGCGGCCCTGATTATCTGGCTGTCGGGCGGCCAGCAACCGGAGAGACACTGGTTTTAGACAAAGAGCGCCATTATTTCCATGGCGGCGGATTCGACGGTCTTTTGCGCCGCTGTACGTTCGAACAAGCTAAATTTGTTTAAAACAAACTTGGCCGTATCTGCCGCGGACAAGTGTCCCTGAGACGCTATCCCTATGCGTACACGCAGAAAGTCTTTTGTCCCCAGATGCTCGATCACGGAGCGGACGCCGTTGTGCCCGGCATGGGAGCGGTCTTTTTGGACCCTTACCGTGCCGAGCGGCAGATCTTTGTCGTCGTGCACGACGACAATGTCTGCCGGCGTCAGACCGTAGAAGTGCGCGACCAGCTGAACCGACTCGCCGGAGGCGTTCATGTAGGTCATTGGCTTGACGAGCAGGATTTTTTTCTGGTCCAATGTCCCGGCCGAAATTTGGGCGTTAAACTTACTCGACAGCTCCCAGGGCGAAAGCTCAGTCTGCACGGCCAGCTTGTCGCGTACTGAGTCTAGCGCCATAAACCCGGCGTTATGGCGGGTTTTGGCGTATTTTTTGCCTGGATTGCCCAGGCCAACAACAAGTTTCATACCTCTCGGGGGCGGTGGATTTACCGGTCTCTAGTATACCATATATAGGTCGGCATTCCGGGGAGTTCGCGCGCCAAGGGCCGCGGAGCGCCTACCGTTTCATTTTTGTCATTTTGATGACAATTGGCGTGCCGGTAAAGTTGAAGCGCTCGCGCAGCCGGCCCTCGATAAAATTCAGGTAAGAGCGGTGAAGCGAGGTACGGTACTTGATAAAAATTTCAAACACCGGCGGGCCGGCATTGACTTGACGCAGGCCGAGAATTTCGGGGTAGCGGGTGCCTTTGCCGCGAGCGGGACGGTGCTGGCGCACGATGCCGCGTAAAAATCCTTCAAGTTCCGCGGCCGGCACTTCTGTGTGGCGGGCTTCATTAACCTCGATGATGAGCGGGAACAGCTGGTGTATGCGGTAGCCGGTACGACCGCTGACAAACACCACCGGGGCGAAATCAAGATGGGGGAACTGGCGTCCGATGCGCTCTTTTACTTCTTGGCGGTGGCTGTCGCTGCTGTCGTCGGCGAGGTCCCATTTGTTGACGACGATAATAACGCTCTTGCTGCGCTGCTCTATCAAGCCGCCGAGCTGCAGGTCCTGCGCGCTTACCGGCTCGGTGGCGTCGAGCAGGAGAAGGATTATGTCCGAGCGTTCTATCCGTTCGATGCTGCGCGTAATGCCCTCCCGTTCCAGCTCGCCTTCCACTTTCGCCTTGCGCCTGATGCCGGCCGTATCCACAAAAGTAATAGCGTAGTTTTTTTTGCCCTCGGCATAAGTCATGGTGGTGTCGAACGGTTCGCGGGTGGTGTGGGCGACGGGGCTGACTATGACCCTGTCTTCGCCGATTAGCTTGTTAAACAGCGATGATTTGCCGACGTTGGGTTTGCCGATAAGACTGACTCTGATCGCCGCCGGTTCGCGCCGTTTGGTCTTTGGACGCCGGCCGCGTTTTTTGACCGTGCCGTACACCAGGTCGAGTAGATCTCCCAGGCCGCGGCCGCTGACGGCCGAGACCGGCACTGGGCTGCCCAGATTAAGCTTGGCCCACTCCGGAGCGTGGATGTTCATTTCGAGACGCGGATTATCGCATTTATTGGCGACTAAAATAGTCGGAACGGAGCGGGTGGCCGTGAGGCGCCGGATGCGATCGGCCAGCTGGCGTTCTTGGGGCAGAATTCCGGATTTGGCGTCGGCCACGAATAAGACCGCGTCGGCGCGCCGGAGCGCCTGTTCGGCTTGGTCGTAAATCGCCTCGGCGAACGGTTCATTTATGGCAGTGTCCGGTCCGCCGGTGTCGATAACGCGGATATAAACTCCGCGCCAGAGAATGTCCCCTTCATTGGCCGTCCGGGTGGTGCCGGCAATAACCGAAACCAGGGCCTTGTTTTCTTCGATCAAGCGGTTAAACAGGGTAGATTTGCCCACATTGGACCGGCCAATGAGAACAATGGTCGGAAGGTTGTAAGCGACTGTCTTGGCAGGTGTCGGCATAGAGTTAGTCAACGAAATCGTCCCCCAGGACAATCAATACCTGGGTAGTGGACGTGGCCGTAATAAAACTGGGCGGCGTTTCTCTTTCCGGAATGTGCAGCTCGTTTACGAGCGCGCGGATAACATCGGCCGAGGCGTCCTCTTCGGCGCGGTAAATGCCGCTCTGGGTAACTGGTTTTTGCGTCGTGTTTCCGATGTCGCCCACGATAAAGCCTTCGCCCTCCAGGCGCTTTTTGAGCCGCGCCGCGAGCCCGGGGTTCCAAGTGCCGTTTTGGATTTCCACCAGGTTCGGCGGCAAGGACGGTTTTTCTTGCGCCGGGGTATCGTTGGCCTGCGCGGCGGAGGCCGTGAAAATATTTTTGACGGCGGCGTTTATGTCACGGAAATTTCCGGCTGTAGGTTCGAGGAGAAAGGCGCCGCTCGCGCCAAACGTGTTGCGCAGGTATCCGCCGGGGCCGGAGTCGAGCACCAACGATATTATTTGTTCGGTTTTCATTTCGCGCGCCAGTTTGAACAGGGACATCATTTGGGAAAATTCCAGATTAGTCGTGAGGTGGTTTTCCAGGCTGGTGAGCACGTGGTTGGTCTTGACGGGATTGATAAGCGTACTGAAAGACAGCAGTTTTTCTTTTAGGGCGAGAATAATTTTTTGTTGGCGCCGCGCGCGGGCAAAATCCGATCCCTCGCCGTTGTTGCCGTGGCGGGAGCGGGCGAAGGTCAAAGCCGTATCTCCGTCCATAGTCTGCACGCCTCTTTCAAAACTGACTGTCTGGTACTCGTCTTTCGGCGCCGGGAACATGGGATCGGTAAAGGAGCGTTCGACATTGACGCGCACTCCGCCAACCTCGTCAATTATTTCGGCAAAGGCCTTGAAATCCAGGCGAATATAATAATGCAGCGGCAAATCCAGCGTTTGCGAGATTACCTCGGTGGCAAAGGCGGCTCCCCACTCCGGCTTTTTTTCTTCGCCAAAGGCATTGGCGTGGTTGACTTTGAAAGTCCCGTAGCCGGGGATATTTACCGCCATATCCCGGGGCACCGAAATAAGGGCGACCTGTTTGGTGGAGGGTTTGATGCTCGCGACCATGATGGTGTCTGTGAGGTACGGTCCGTCGTGCCCGGGGCCGCCCATGCCCAAAAGTAGGATATTAACGCGGTCTTCGTCTTCGCCCGCGAGCCGGATGCTGCCGCGGTTGAAAACTACATAACCGATTTTACCCATGAGGCTTTTGGGTTTTTTCGGTTCGAGCGTAACCGGGTCGTACGCCAGCGGGTCCATAGTCTGCTCGCCGCGGCCGGATCGGGTAAAAATAAACAGCCCCAGGATAAGAGCCAGCCCTAGGCACAATAAAAAGACCACTTTGGCGCGGTGCTTTTGGGGTGGTTGGGGGAGGTAGAATTCGCTCTGGGGCAAAAAATTTATCGGCTCGCCAGTCATAGTAAGGGGGAGTATACGCTAAAAAAGCCTAAAATTCAAGCCGGCCCGGGCCGGAATTCGCTCTCGGATCGGCGTGTCCGGCCGGAGCCGGTGCTTGGGGGCGCCGGCGGGGGCCGCGGCTGCCCCCGAATCTTGCCAGAGGCGTGTTTTTATGGTACGCTACTCCCGCTTAGGGGCATTTAGCTCAGCTGGTTAGAGCGTTTGATTCACATTCAAAAGGTCGCAGGTTCGAATCCTGCAATGCCCACATTTTGAGAATACGTGCTAATTAAGCACGTATTTTTTGACCGTATTATCCGGTGCCGCGCGGCACCGGATTGTTTTTTTACCGGGCCGGTGCTATACTAAATTAGTCATCCTTTGTCTATGCCGCAAGCAATTACGGGCGACGTTACCACCGGCAATATTATCCACGAGTGGGAAGTGGCCGAATACGAACGCCACGAGCGGGGGACGCGCTGGTACGTGATAATGACTCTATTGGGCGGACTGCTGGTAGGCTATGCCATATTTACCGGCAATTTTTTGTTTGCTTTGGTAATAGTGTTGTTCGCTATCATTATATTTTTGCAGTCGCACCAGGATCCGCACATTGTCGAGTTTAAAATTACGGACCTGGGTATTATCATCAGCAGCCGGTTTTATCCTTATTCTGAGCTGGCCGATTTTTATCTTATCTATAACCCTCCGGCAGTGAAAATGTTATTTATCGAACCGGAGAGCTCCCTTCGACCGCGTATCCGGGTACCCCTGCTTAACCTTGATCCGAACGAGATCAGATTTACGCTGCGCCAGTACCTGTCAGAGAACCTGGAAAAGGAAGAGGAGCCTTTTAGCGACAAAGTGGCGCGGGAGTGGAAGCTGCATTAAAGCAGCTCCGCTTCGGCCAAGGCCGGGCGGTTGAGCGCGGACAAGCCAGCCGGATTGAACCGTCGGCCCGGGTTGACGGTTTTATTTTTTTTTGGTATAGTTGAGGCCGTCCAGGCGCCCGTCGTTCAATGGATAGGACAAGAGTTTGCGGAACTCTAGATCTAAGTTCGATTCTTAGCGGGCGCACTAGCGGAGCAGACACACACCGGGTGAATGCCGGGCAGTGCTTTTCCTACGGCCAAGATGGTCGTTTTTTTGTTCTTGCCGGTTATCCACAATGGTTCTTGACGCGGTCCAGTTTCTGTACTACTGTACTAGTACATAAGTACAAATAATTATGGATTCATACTGGCGGGAACGCTATCGCCGCGATCTGTCCGGCATCCTGTGCCGGATTGACGACCCCAAAATTATGGCCGCCTTCTTGGACGATCTCCTTACGCCGGCCGAATTGGATGATATCATTGTCCGCTGGCAGATAGTCAGGCAGCTTGATAAAAAAAAGACCCAGCGGGAAGTGGCGGAAAATTTAGGGATCAGCATCGCCAAAGTTACCCGCGGGGCGCGGGAGTTATCGGACAATAAGGGGGGATTTAGACAAATTTTAAGTAAAGAATAAATATGGCAGCCCAGTATAGCCGTCGGATTAACTTAGCGTGGCGGGTCGGCCCTTAGGGCAAGACCCAGCTTCGAGCGGCCGTTCGCGTTTGCCTCTCCGCCGGGAATCTTGCCCCGGCGGTTTTTTATTGTGGCGCATCTCGGCCGGCAGACCGGTCGTCGGCCGAGAACAAACCACAATGAGGTGAGGTCGTGGACACTGACAAGAGGGAAAGTTATAACGGTTTTCGGGAGCGGGGCGGGCGCCGATATCAGTCATTCGCCCTTGAGCTCGTGCCGGGTTCGCGCTGCCAGTTGCGCTGCCTCTCCTGCTACAAGCTGGGGGCGGCCGGATCGAGACTGGGCGACATGCCGTCGAGCTTCGTGCGCCGGGTTCTGTCCGAGGCGGAAACGTGCGGTTTTGCCGAGGCGGTCTTTATTGGCGGCGAGCCGACTCTGCACCCCGCTTTGCCCGAACTTGCCAGGTACGCCCGGGAGCGCGGTTTGACCCCCATTATCTGTACCAATGGCTTGCGTCTCTCCAACCCCGGGTACGTCGATGCCCTGGCGCATCCGGGCACGGTGCTTGTCGTGCATGCGCCTTTGCCGGATTCGGCTATCCAGGATCGTTTTGCCGGTGTCCCCGGCTACGCCGACAAGCTGCGCCGGGCCTACGCCAACATCCGCGGCCGGGACGGCATCAGGATAATAGCCGAGATCGTGGTCGTGGAGGAGTTCCTGGCTTACATCCCGGATGTCTATCGTTGGTGCCTCGACAACGGCATCACGCCTTTCATCGAGCTCAACCGGCGTAACGACGCGCGGATGTCTTACGGAAATGCGTGTTCGCCAGAGGAGATTGAGCGGCTTTTCTCTGAACTTGCCGGGCTCGATCCGCATCCTCCCGCGAGTCTGGTCCCGCCTGCCTACGGCCAGCCCTGTACCATGTCGATCACCGGCGTGCATGTCAAGAACCTGGGAGGAGGAGATTACGGCGGCGTCTACTCGTGTTGCGCCCAGGGCGTGCGCCATGGCGATCTTACCCGGGAGACGTTGGCCGAGGTTCTGAGCTCTCCCACTTTCAGCGTCTTCAGGCACCAGGATTCCTGGATCCACGGGCCCTGCCGCACTTGCCCGGACTATTCGGTCTGCCGCGGCGGCTGCCGGGGAGAAGCCTACCTCACCTTTGGTTGTCCGCGCGCTTCCTCTCCCGTCTGCTGGCGTCTGCCGGCGGACGTGAGGAGCGATCCGGCGGTTATGGCGCCGAAGAGCTGTGCCGGTTGCCCCTTGCTGGGTAACCCGGCCTGCACTCCGCGCTGCGCTTAACGCCCGGGGCTCGGCAACGGCATAAAATCCGTTGTCGAGCCTGGGCTCTCTCTGTTTTTTGGATAAAGCTTGTTTTAAATATGAAAAGCAGAAACATCCTCGACTCGAGAGCGCTGAAAAGAGTTTTCGGCATACAACAAGCAGCCTCTATTCGGTTTAGCGATACCAAGCCCTCGAATTCCGTCCGGTATTCGGATACGGCTTGCACGGCGCTCGGGCGAGTCCTGAAATACGGTCGTTCCACTTTCATTGACCGCTCTCTCGGCCAGCTTTGTCCCGGGGCGAATTACTTTTTGGGCATTCACCGCTTGCCCAAGGGAGAAATAATGAATGTTTACGTGGCTCAGGAAAAAGTATTTGAAAGCTTTAAGGCATGCAAATCTTTTTTGGGAGCATTGCCGGAATATCCATCTTTGGGCAAAACGCGCTATATAACCATTACGCCGCTGTTTCTGGAGACAGGCTGTCCGGACGTGGTAGTCTTATGCGTAAATCCGGCCCAGACTTCACGCCTTCTCGGGCTCAGCGTTTTTAAGAAAATGATGCTACCGGAGATATTTCCCGCGGGTCCGAGCTGTTTAAGTCTGTATGCTCCTTTATCTACCGGGAGGATCCACGTTAATTTTATTGACTATTACGACCGGTATCATCAGGGAAAACAAGGCAAGACGTACCTTTGGGAGGAACACGAGCTTATGGTGGCCATGCCGTATCAATTATTTCGTTCCGTCATGGACAGCGTCCCCGCGTCCCCTCATGGACAAAATAAACCAAGACTAAGGCCGAAGATGGTCGATCCGTTTGTCTGCCAAGTCCGTAAATGATTGCCTAAGGCATGTGCCGGCAAAGAAAAATTTTACGGCGGACGTTTTGTTGTTCAAGGGGGATGTTTTTAGCCGCTTTTCATTTTTTCTCCACTCAGATAAGATAAGGGGTGCTTGAACCTATGCGCCTCACCGCCAAAGTCACGGAACTCAACCGCGTCGGCCAGGTGCTCGCCGCGCGGCTTAAACACCTGGGTATCGACACCGTCGAGGACCTGCTGTTTTATTTCCCTTTCCGCTACGAAGATTACCGCCGGGTGGCCGGCGTTTCCGAGCTCAAAGACGGGGAGCAGATAACATTCCGGGGGAGAATCGAACTGATCGCCACCAAACGCAGCCCGGTGAAGCGCAAGCTGGTAACCGAGGCGGTGGTGGCCGAGGGCGACGGCCGGCTGCGGGCCGTCTGGTTCGGCCAGCCGTTTATTTCCAAGGTGCTCAAAGCCGGAGACGAGGTTTATCTCTCGGGCCGGGTTACCCGGGATAGGCTGGGTTTCGAGCTTATCGGACCGAGCTACGAAAAGGTGAACACCGATAATACTCCGACCCACACCGCCCGGATCGTGCCGTTGTACTCGTTGACTACCGGAATTACTCAGAAGCAAATCCGTTTTCTCATGAGCCAGGCAGTTGTACTGGCCGATCAGGTGGAGGAATGGCTGCCGGGGGAAATTCGCGCGCGGGCCAACCTTATTTCTTTGTCGCCGGCGATACGTTCGATCCATTTTCCGGATAGCGACGCCGAGCGCCAGGCGGCCGAGCGGCGGCTTAAATTCGACGAACTCTACGTCCGGCAGTTGCGCGCCGAAATGATCCGGCAGAGCCTGAAACGCGCCC
>LCRX01000015.1 GCA_001004885.1 Candidatus Magasanikbacteria bacterium GW2011_GWA2_56_11 | reverse complement strand
TATTACTGTCAAAAGGAGACGACCACCCTCCCCACATCATGTTCATCATCGGCATCCAGCCGAGGCTGTTCGCCGGAAACGCCGCCGATGTATCGCAACCGGAAAGACGCTTGCCCATTACGATGTGAATTTGTTCTTCGCCGTTTTCACCATGTGCCTGGAGCATCATGGCGTTCATGGCGGCGTGGGACTCGCCAGCCATTTGCCCCATAAAATATTCGCCGAGCATTCCGTGCTGTTTGTCGCTCAAATTCTCGCAAGCAACCTCTTTAGTTTGCAGTTTTTCCCAGAGTTCCTTGCCTTCCTGTTCTTCGCGCGCTGTATGCTCGACAACTTCGTTCCAATCGACTTGAGTATTGGAAAAATTACCCATCATTTGGGCGTTCGCCGAACCGGCAATGAACAGTGATCCGAAAATGAAAGTTGTGCTTAGGGGTCTTTTCATACAGTTGTATTTTAGCTCACTTTTGTTTATATTCCAAATTTTCTTGGCCGGGAGAATAACTCCAACACCACGACTCGCTATTGTTTTAGCTCCAGCATTCATCAACGATTGCCACCAAAGGCTCCTCCCAACCGAAACAAGTCTCTTTACCGCCTAACTTTTCAAACGCCTTAATGCACTTTTGATCAAGTTTTGCGTATTCCTGAAGCATTAAAACGACATCCTCGATGAATCCGCCAACCGTGCCATTCGAATCATCAACGCCGCCAGTACACAACTTTTTATCCAAGCGTAAAAGCAAATCAACCAATAGCATGGCGGTTTGCTGGCTTACGGGCAGACGGGAGGCCAATTCTGCCAGTCGCGCGCAACCCTCATCGAGTGAATTTTGATAAGAAAACCAGAGACGAGACGGCACGTTGTAAGGTTTTATGTAAGCTATGGCCGAAGTTATGGCCTTTTTTGTTTGAGCTAATTCATTTTTGCCCAATTCTCCGAGTTTACCGCTGCAAATGGGGCTGCTTACCTGTTTTTTCTCTTCTGGCGATAGTTTTTTACCACCCATTACGGCATAAATTGATACCGCGACCATATGTTTGCAAAGCGTGTCTTGCTGGCCGAGATAGCATTCACAATTTCCCAAACCGAAACGTCGCGCCTCGATTGAAACACGGTAAGGGCGAGTTCCAAGGACTGTGGCCGAATAAGAACCGATTCCCGTCTCAAATCGCGTAACTTTGCCTGACTCGTACAAAACAACCGCTTTCTGGTAAGTCGGCTGATCTGTGGCGAATTTAATTTTGTCTAAGTCAAACGATGGTATCATGAAATTATTACTTTTAATAATTTTTTTGCCCTTGATAATGCCGCCAGCAATTAAGTGATGTGCCTCGAACTTACTAAAAAGTTTTATAATTCGACCGCCTCTGGTATAAAACTATCATCCAGGTAAGACTCGGCAAGGTCTTGTTTACCGGACTCCGTAATAGGACTATCTAGGTGGTCTAAGTAAAATCGCATACCGGCAAGTATTTTTCTAAACCTTGTTATCTGCTCTTGCAAGAAATTTAGGTTAAGAATTTTTCGTGATCTGGATAGTCTCGGTATGCGATTTTCTTCCGTGTGAAATGTCGCTATAGCATGGCCGTGGAGTAGCTTATTTCTTGTCTCTGCAAAATTTCTTAATATGCCGATTATTTTATGGTGTTTAATGGCTTCCTCAATTTCAGTACCAAAATCAAATTTTGAGTTATAAATAAAGAGAATCGTTTTATCTATAAAACCTACTTTATCAATATTGTCCATTATTTCCAGTCTATCAATATTCTTTTTAATAGAGAGCAGAGAGACCTGGCGAAAGAAAGAGTTAAGCCCGACTTCAAGAATTATATGCAAGCCTATCAGAATATCAATAAAATCGCCTTCTTCTGTAAGTGGCGATTTATTTATAAGCTTACTTACTTTCAACTTATTGGAAATTATTAAATATTCGGACTGTGTTAAGACGGCCATATTATTTTTTTATCACCTTACGATCTTCCTCGTTACCACCAATCCGAATGTAGTCCTCACAACCATCAACCCAGATTTTCTTACACTTGCAGTAAGTGAATTTTTTATGGGTATTCCAAAAAATTTCATCTCCGCAATGAGTACATTTGTAGTAAGTCTCTTCTTTGGTTTTGTCGGCGATTTCCTTCGGCATAAAATTATTCTTGGGGTCTTTCCAGCAACCACTCCCAGAGTGGAATAAACTCTATGGTCGCGTCATCCTTTTTTACCGTTCTCTTTTCATCCCATGTTAGGACGATAAGTTTTTTTACCTTCAATTCATCGCTCGCTTCGAATAATGCTTTTGTTTCTCTCTGTTCAACATCCGCGCTTACAGACTCATAACACGCCTGTATCAGTTCCGTAACCAGATGTCCTTTTTTTACGACAAAATCTACCTCGCGATCATTGCGTGTCTTGTAATAGAATAATTCCAAGTTTGGCTTAAGCCCTCGTTTTACCAGTTCGGTAAAAACCAGATTTTCCGTCAGCTTGCCTTTATCGGGCGAATGCTGAATAGCCTTTGCAGTTACAAAGCCATTGTCTACAACATATACTTTTTTAGGCGAATTTATCCGTTGCCTTGATTTTGTAGAATATCGCGAGAGTGAGAATATCAAATATGCCTCCTCCAAATATGAGGCGTATTTAGCTACGGTATGCACGCTTTTCAGATTAAGCGTCTTCATCAGTTTGTTGAGCGTGTATAGCGAAGCAAAATTATTGACTAGGTGTGATCCAAGCGTGCTTATCTGCGTTGAAAATTTAACCCGGTGCCTTTTTACAACATCCTTAAAGAGCAAAGAATCAAAAAGAACTTCCAAGTAATCTGCCGGATCAAGATTGCTAACCACAACTTCCGGAAAACCGCCTTTTGATAAATACTGATCGAGCAAATTCAGAAGCTGACCATGTTTTTCAGGCAAGGATTTGTATTCCGGATCTATTTCGAATTTTTTACCTTTCAAAAATTCCTTAAAATCGAACGGAAGCAACTCTATCGGCATATGCCTGCCGGTAAGATGGGTTGCCAACTCCATCGAAAGCAACCTGGCATTTGAGCCGGTGAGCACAAGATTGTAGCCTTCGCGATGCAAACGGTTTACAAACAGCTCCCAAGCCGGTAAATTTTGAATTTCATCAAAAAGAATTGTTTTAATATGGCCATATGCGCTATGTAGTTCTTTCATTAATTCGGCTGTTGATAGGCTACCTTCCGCGGCCAATACCTCGTCGTCAAAATCAAAGTACATAAAATCATGATCCCGTAAAAGCAGGAGAGAAAACACCGATTTTCCTGCGCGTCGGGGCCCAAGAACGACTTTTATCAAAGCAGAATCTAGCCATTTTTTGGCAAATGGTTCTTTGGTTCTATCCACGTACTGGGATTTTAAAAGCTCCTCTTTCTTTAGTTTTTGCTTCGAAACTATGTCTTTTAGCATATTTTAAGCCTATTATTCTATTCCTAATGCACAAAAATAGCTAACTTTGTGCACTACACCTAGTATAGTGCACAAAACAAGCAAACGCAAGGTCTTTATACAGAGGAATTATAAACAGTGAATAAGGCTCAAAGATTATGAAAATGAGGCATTAGCCTGTAAATAAAGAGAAAAACGGACGTTTTGCGTCCGTTCATCCTACTTTGCTCGGTGTCGTAGAGGAAGTTAGAACGTGCTTTTTACAATATTATCAATAACAAACTTCGACTGTTCCTTTATTTTAGAAAAAGGGTCATCATTTCTTGAATAATTACAAAATTTAAAGAAAGCATTTTTTAATTGCCTAACTACCTCACAATATTTTGGAACTAACTCTGGCATAATATAAGCGGAAGTAAAATCTGTATGCGTGAATTCTCCATCAATATGCGCACCGATTTTATGCCGTAAACATAGAGGAGTAACTTTCTTGAAAGCTTTAGCCACAGACTCTATTTCTTTTTTAAAATCACCAACATCGGCACGAGGGTAATTATACTTGTGCTCTTTAAAATAATTTTTAACAGATAATTCATCGCTGTTGCCGGATTCTAACAAACTGTGCAGGGATATGATACCCTTTATAAAATTTAAATTATAGAAAAAAGGAAGAAAATCACTGCCACGTCCTGGTATAATCTTTACAGATTGACAAATATCAAAACAAAGCTCGCTGAACAATATCTGATGCACTATCTCGTACTCAAAATTTTTGATACTGTGGTTTATTACCATACTCCTGTTAGGAATAATTACCACCTTCTTGGATTTCTAAAAAGCATTACCGCTTCTTTATCTTTTTCATCTAAGCGATTGATTTCTTCATCAGTAATTTGCTGCACCAAAGCCTCGATGTCAGTTAGAGGGTATATGGGATCAATATCTTTCTTGTCTATCTGGTAAAAGTTTCCATTTGAAGATAAAACTTTTCCTACAAATCCTTTTAAAAATGTTAAAAGCCCTTTTCTGGTAGAAATCAGATTTTTTATAAAATCCTTTACTTTATCAGCATTTTCCCATTCTTTCCAACTATATAAAGCAAAAACAAGCTTAGTCTCATTCTGCAATTTATTTTCAGTTACTAATTTATTTATGTTTGCCAAGCAGATAGTTTTGAGTTTTTCTGTTTCTTCTAATGTGAGTAGCGGTTCATCGTTCCGCTGGTAATTGCTTTGTTGATCTATAAGCATCGCAACAAATCGAGTCGGGGTGTAGAAAACCACACTGTTTTGTAACAAAGATTTAATCATTTCAAATCGCTTATCACCAGGAAGATGCTTTATTGAATGGTACGTAATTCGTGATACTTGCGTTTCTACATCATTAAAATCGAACATTTCGTTACGCTCATCAATAATATCCTTTTCTAAATCCCAAAGAACCGATATGACAACTTTTATTTGTTCTTCAGACAAATCATCTACTCTGTCCAGTATTTTATTAAGCATCGCTCGCAGTCTCTTGTCTTTTGCTAGTTCAACAATTTTTTCTGTAAAAGCTTCTCGATTATCAAAATTTTGCGCTAAATTATTTGCTTCTACTTCTGAAATTGCTCCATCGGGTATTCCGAGTTGAAAATAGAACCCGAATCTTTCGGCCACGCATATACGCCTTTCACGTTTCCATATTTGTTCATGTTCGCCAGCATAGTAAGTATTATCGAGGTTTGGAAAGAGCACTTCGCAGGCACCTTCCATTGGGTCTCTAATTTCCGAATGAAGCTTAGCAATTAATTCCTCGAATTTTGTCTGTAAATTTTTTTTATTGTTACGCCCGTAGTCAGAAGGATCATGTATGCCCGTGAACAAAGCAGGGTTTGCGGCAATACCAGAATATAAGCTAGGGGCGAAAACACGAATAGCTTCGATAGCCATAAAGTCTATTTGATTTACATCTTCCTTTGCTACAATCGACCAATTAAGACGAAGAGAGCTTATATACCTCTTAATATCTCTAACTGTTTTGAAAGGTTTTAAAAATCCCTTATATAGTAAATCACTCCACCTCTTTTCATCATTACCTTCCAATTTTACAATGCCATAAATATCGCTGATAGTCTTGTCTAAATCAGAAAAAAGTATTTTTTGAAGACCTTGCTGGTCTGGCTCTGGTAGCGTAAAAGAGACTTGAATAATCTTTTTTAGATATTCTTCACCAATACCTCCTTGGCCAAGTTTTTGTGCCACCTGATCCCTGTCATAGGCAAGAACAAAAATAGTGTTAGGAAAATTTGCCGTCATTTTTACAAGTTTCATGATGAGCCTTGTTTCTTCTGTGTCGAGACGATCTATATCATCTACGACAATAACAATTTTTCTACCGAGTTGATTAAACAATTCATTTATATCTTTTCGTTCCTCTTCGAGCGTTTTTTCGTCGCCTTTTAATTTAAACAAATCGGCGGCTTTGAGGTTCACTAGCCCGCCAAGAACAGCTATTTCAGGACTAAAAGCCACTTCACTTTTTTTGGTAAGTTTAGATACAATTGATTTTACTTTTTTTAATCTATCCTTATCAGCAACAAATGGAGTTATTTTTACAATTAACGAAGAAAAAAAGTCGGTTATAAGCTCGTTCTGCCCCGAAAAATTCCAGGGATTAAAGTTAATGAAGACGAGATTTTGGTCACTTTTTAATTCCTTTAGAATAAGATTTACAAATGAAGTTTTTCCAGCGCCCCAAACACCTTCAATACCTATTACAAAACTCTCTCTACCTTTGAAGCTAGCAATAAGTTCTGCAACCTTCTTTGCTAGAGGTGTACGACGTAACTTGTCTTCGCCTTCACTTTCAATTGGATAATCTGCTATTATCATAAAATTATTTGTTCATATTTTCAATGGTATTCGGCTATTTAAGATAGCCACAGCTGAAATTTTGGATAGCTATTTTTATCGTAAAAATCTAAATATTTATCATCCTGCCAGACAAGCTCGGTAAAATTTTTATAATCCTCGCCATATCCCTTGCACATAACGAGCAATCGGTGGAATGGGTTTAATCTCAAAATCATTTTTGCCCAAAACGGGCTTAAGTTTATTTGCATATTATTTTAGGCGATAATTTCCTCTATCCAAAAATTCTAAGTACCCTTTATTTCGCAAAAATTGTAATTGCTGACGAATTTTATCCATTATGTGTTTATTGTCGGGATGTTTTTTGTACAGCGTGCTTTCAAAAGTATAAATATCTTCAAGGGTAAATTCTTTTTTATCTAACTTATCAATACAGTTCATTACATCCAATATCCACCCTTTTAGTTCTAATTTGTTTGGCTCCCTTAAAAATAAGGTTTTCTGCCAATTTTTTAATACAGTAGTTTTTTCTTCCGGTTGACCGTTTTTGATATAAAATATTTTGCCGCTTTGAGGTATACTTTGCAATAAGATATTACATCCAATCCAACCAGCACGCCTTGCGTTGATTAATAGTGGCTTTCTTTTTTCAATAATTTCAGGAACAAAAAAGTGCTTTGGAATAACTAAAAAATTATACACCTCAAATTTTACGGGATTATAGTTTAAAAAGAAAAAATTAGGATTGTTACTACTTTGTAACCGCTCAATCATTGTGCTATACGCTCCGTCAACAATTTTTTTAGCCATTCCGTCTTTCTTACTTTTCAGCTCATAATCCTCGGCACATCTTGGACAATAAAAGTCGGCTACGGGCCGATTATTTTCATAGTTTTGGATATTCGCTCCGCAAGCTGGACAAAAAATCTGTTTGCCTACCCAAGACTCTGTGAGTATGCGTATTTTTTGCGAATTACTTTTATAATTTTCTGCTATTTTGATATCAAAAATTGTTTGATAATGCCAATAAACTTGCTTTAAGTTTACTCTTTTAAACAAGGTAAGTCAATCGCTAAATGAGTATTTTTACACCTAAATTTTAGCTATAAAATGGCTTAGTTAAGCAAAATATTATTTTTGCAGAAAACTTTTAGGGTAACTTTTGTGCAGAGTGGTTTGCTAGACTGAATTTATCTTTGTTATCAGTGCCCTATGCACCGGCAAGCAGAAAACTTTTTGCGATTTTGCTCAATCGCAAAAAGTTTGCTTGCCGGCAGGGCTAGAAACAAAGAAAGTGGAAACAAGGCTCGGTGTGTGGGTATATCTAATCTTGATTATAGCCACACATCTAAAGAAAATCATATTAGGGATCGAAAGTTTACAAACAAAGATTACTGAGATTGATCCATTGCATAAAACAAAACTAACGAAAGAAACTTTTGTATTTTCTGTCTATGCTTATCGGGATTATTTACAAGCTGGAAAAGAGGTAAAAATAAAAATTGTTGTAGAGTTAGGATCGAACCGAGAAATTTTTGATAAAAATGTTGTAATTACGCTATATCCTTGGTTTCAGCCACTCAACGATAAGGTGATCGGGTTTAATAAAAATTTAGCAAGGTTAGAACCGCAAAAATACGGCTATGATTATACAAAAAACGAAGCGTTGAATACGCTCCGTCTTGCTTGGCTCGGCGGGTGGGATTCGAACCCACGACCAATTGGTTACACGTACTCTCCGGTTTCCCGCCCGGCGCCCGTAGGGCGTCAGGCTCCGAACTATTCATTCGGAAGAGCGCGGACTATATCTTCACCCACGTCATAATCCCGATATTTCGGAAAACGTTTGGGTGCGGAGCGCTTCCCCCAAGCACCGTATGGTGTCGGGGTACTCCCATGCGGGATAGTCTCTGAACCTTCCGTGATTCTTCGTTGCCGCACCGCCCGCAGATAAACTGCTGGCTGTCGTGCCGGTAACGAGTGTCCATTCGCATGAACGAAATCACGGCTTGGCTGCAGATTACCATACCATGGTTATTACCGTGGCTTAGGTTCCCTGGCGTTCCGGACACTACCAGTGTCCGGGCGCTTCCTCCGGCGATAATGTGCCAGAGGAACAGTTCACTCCGTTTTCACCCGGGCATTTCGGCCCGGGGCTGCTATAGAGTCTTTGCGGGGCCCTGGGCCCCGCGCGGACATTTCGTCACAGCCAACTGCTCTACCACTGAGCTACCGCCGAATAGTGGTAAGTTTCTAAGGCGCCTATGCGCCGGACACTATTGTACCATGCGTAAGCACCTTGGTCAACCGGCCATTATTATGTCTTTAGGCGGCCCCAGCCCGTGGAAATGGTCTTTCTAGGTGCCGCGTGGCACTCCGCTCGGGGCCAGGGATTCGAACCCCGATAGCCAGGACCAAAACCTGGAGTCCTACCATTAGACGAGCCCCGAATGTCTCCGCTCCCCTCTCGGCTATACCCTTAGATACCGCCGCATCGCGAGCGTACTCGTGGCAGCCGTCAGCAAAAGTACGGCCGCCAGCTGTAAACCGGCGAGCTCCAGTATATGGGATAAAAGATAATCTGTCAACAGGTGCGGTTTGGCGAACATGGCGGCGACAAAGGGATCGAGTAGCCGGGTGCTGAAATAGATGGCCACGAGGGTAATCCCGACGCTCAAAATGCTAAAAATAAGCGATTCCATAAGGTAGGGGCCGCGGACAAACCAGTTGCTGGCGCCGACTAATTTTTTGATGCTGATCTCTATCCGCTGGGTATAGATGGCCACCCGGACAGTGTTGAAGACGATGACAAACGCGATCACGGCAAACAGACTGGTAAGAAACAGGGTGAAACGCTCCACCTGACCCGTAATGGTGTGAACCTTGTCGATCGTGGTCTGCGTATCGCCGAAAGTTTTGGACTCGATGATGCCCTCGTACTCGGGGACGCTGAGGGCCGTGATGATCTTTTCGTAGTCGCTGGGTTCGCGGGTTTTGATTATGAGGGTCGCTCCAAGCGGATTGTCTCCCAGCTCGCCGAGCGACGACATCACTTTTTCGTTGTCCTCGTAAGCGGCGCGGAATTTTTCCAGTGTCTGTTCGCGCGACAGGAATATCAGATCGCGCACTTCGGGGAAAGACTCGACATAGTTTTTGGCCGCCGCGAGCTCCTCGGCCGTGGCTTCGGGATGAAAGTAGACGCTAACGTCAATCTGATCCTTAATATTGGCTATAGCCTCGTCTGTCAAAAGTCGCACCGCCACGAGCGTGTTCACCGACAAAAGCATGAGGACCAGGATAAGCACCGTCATCGCCGACAGGCTAAAGTTGCGGGCGATGTCTTCGAAAGAAAATTTGATTATCCGCCAAAGAGACAGCATAAGGGACCAATGGAGTTAACTTAGACGGTACTTCCCCTTTACCTCGTCGGCGACGACGGCGCCGTTCAAAAGAGTGATGACGCGTTTCGCCAGGTGGTTCACAATTTCGCGGTTGTGCGTAACCAACAGCACGGTGGTGCCGAAGCTGTTTATTTTTTTTAAAATCTCGATAATTTCGTGCGTGTTAATCGCGTCCAGGTTTCCGGTCGGCTCGTCGGCCACCAGAATTTTTGGCCGGTGGACCAGGGCGCGCGCGATAGCCACGCGCTGCTGTTCGCCGCCCGAAAGCTGGTGCGGATAGCGTTCGTGCTTCTCTCCTATGCCGACAATGTCGAGCACCTGCGGGATAACGCGCCGGATGCGCGCTCTGGTCTCTCCGGCCACCTCCAGAGCGAAAGCGATATTCTCCGCCACGGTTTTTTTTGGCAGCAGCTTGAAGTCCTGAAAAATAACGCCGATCTGCCGGCGCAAAACCGGCACATCGCGGCGCGGCAGCCGGGAAATATCCCACCCGCCCACTTCGATGCGGCCGCTGGTCGGCTGCTCTTCGGCAATCAGAAGTTTCACGAGCGTAGTCTTTCCCGTGCCGCTTTGCCCGACTACGGACACAAATTCACCGGCTTCGATGGCCAGATGGATATTGCTCAGACCCACGCTGTTTTCCGCGTATTGCTTGGAAACGCCCTGCAGGCGGATCATAGAAAATAGGTTGCCGTCCCCCTCCACCATACAACGTAGGACCGGCGGTTGAGTCTGAAGTATACCATATTCGACCGCAATAAAAAAGAACCGCTAATTACGGTCTTTCTTCGGAGCCGATGACCAGGATTGAACTGGTGACCTGCGCGTTACGAATGCGCCGCTCTACCAACTGAGCTACATCGGCGTGCTCTGAAATTGCCTCTATTGGGGTTATTGCCGACGAAGCGGCGGGACGAACGAACGCGATCAGTATATCTCAAGGCGAGGCAGAATGTCAATGGCCGGTTCTTCGTAGGGGTGCGCCTGGCGCACGGCCTGGAGCACTTTTTCGAGAATGTCCTTGGGGCAGATAGTTTCGATGACTTCTTCCTCGACCGACTCGAGTCTGCCAATCTCGCCCACGGCCGGGCGGGCGCCTTTTTCCGGTTTAAAGCGGCCGGTTTGCCGGTAGGTGCCGGAACAGAAGCTGTAGGCACCCTGGACCCCGGCACCGGCCGCGCCCAATGCCTGGCGCACCCGCTCGCCAGCTTCGAGAGGCACCATGACGCGCAATTTAACGAAGTCCGATTCCCTGATCATAAACCGCGAGGCCTAATGTCATTGAGTAGCCGCGAAATACTGGGCGATCTTTTCCGCCGCCAGGTTCCAGTTCTGCCGGAGCAGATCCTGAATTTCTTCCGTCTCGTAAAGCTGGGCGAAACGCCCCGAATCACCGCTCTGGCACCAGGCCTCGAAAGACGCTTCCTGCTGCGCCGGATCCATGGATGGCGTCAGCCGCCCTAGCCGCGTCATCACGGCTTCCTGTACGGCCAATTTTACCGCCAGCGGCTCGTGTTTTCTCCCCTGGTTTCATCGCTTAGCGACGGCCGGGAGACCTCGGAATGGCTCATAGAAAAAAATATTTGAGCGGGATACGAGAATCGAACTCGCGTCTCATGCTTGGGAAGCACGCATACTACCATTGTACTAATCCCGCTTGCGGGCCGGGAACTTTTTGCCCGGCCGCCCAGTTGTCGCTTTATTCGGCCGGCTGACCGACCGGTCCGTTTCCGTTATTGTCCGCTGGCGGGGTCTCGGTTTCGTTTGCCGGCTCTTCCGGCTTGGCAAAAGGATTGTGAATTTTACCGTAGATCTTAATCTGGGCTTTATCCAGCCGGTCATTCATGTAGGCGCCGAAATCGCGAACATTGCGGCGCTCGTCAACCTGCACTATGTGGTAGCCGAATTCGGTTTTCACCAGCTCTTCGCCGAGCTTTCCGGGCTCAAGAGCGAATACAGCCTGTTCAAACTCCGGTACCATCTGGCCCCGGCCGAACCAACCCAAGTCTCCGCCTTGGTCCTTGGTCCCGTCACTGCCGAACTCCTTGGCCAGGGTGGCGAAATCCTCTCCTTTCTTCAGGCGCGCCAGGACCTTGGCGGCCGTCTTCTTGACCTTGGCATCTTCAGACTGGTCTTTGACGTTGAACAAAATGTGGCGCGCTTTCACCTGCTCGGCGGCAAACTGGCCGCCCTCTTCAGCCGTTGACGAGGCAAAGGCGGCGGATAATTTTTGCTCCAAAAGCGATGGCTTAACCACGCTTTCCAAAAAAGTGGACAGCTCCAGGCCGAAATTTTTCTTAACATCTTCGGCCAGTTTGTTTTCGTCGTTTTCAAAGCGCTCGGCTAGTTTTTTTCTTATCTCCACGACTTCGTCCTGCCCGACAGACACCTGGTATTCGGCCGCCACCTCGGCTATAAGAGCGTTGGCGATAAGGCGGCTGAGGGCCTGGTCCGACTGTTGCTCCGCAGTGTAAGTCGGAGCGCCGGCCTGGGTGTTGGCATTATAGAAAATACGCAGCGCAGCCAGGTCTCTGACGTAGTCGGCGTACCTGATGGACCGATTGTTTACGCTTCCGGCCGACACGCCGAAAACACGGGCGGCCGAGACGACCAGGGGGTGCTCCGAAGATCGGCGGGCGCCGACGAGGCCGGTAACGCCCCCGGCCAAAATAACCGCGGCCAGGGCCGCGGCGGCTCCGTAGCCCAAAAGACGGCGGCGGGATGAACCCGGCGCCGCGTCCGGCTCCTGGCGGGCGGACGCTCCGGAAGTCGAAGGAGTAATTTCTGGAGTTTGATTTGACTGAATTTGTTCTTCCATAAGGCAAAGTACGGCCAATAAATAACAACGCATTACTCTGCCGGGGGCAGACGATGCGCGGTGAAATAATACCACCATTTGTTGAGGTTGAGCTCGACCCGCGCCCGATCTTCGACGAAATTCTGGCTGCCGACGTATTTAAGTATTTCCATTGATTCCAGTTTTTTGCGCTCCAAACCCCGCACCTCGTCTTCCAGGCGCCGGATTTCCTGGCGCACAGAATAATCCTCGTAATAGGCTCGGGCAAAGCCCAGTGTCGATAGGACCGCCGCGCACAGCCCCACCACCAAAAAGGCGCGGGATGTAAAAAAGCGCCTGATGGGTGTGTGGTCGCGGCGTTTCATGGGAATAATATATCATATTAGCCGCCTCAGTGTCGATGCCGGTTTAGCCAATCCAGGGAGCCAGCTTATCGAGCTGGTGCGGCCAGCTGAACTCAGAGTTCAGACGTTCACGGGCTTGGGCGCCCAACTGCCGGGCGTAGGCGCGGTTTTCCAAAAGCTCGACGATGGCGTCTTCAATGTGCCGGCTTTCGCGGTAAACATCGAACACCAGGCCGGTTTCGGCCTGCGCCACCCCCTCCTCCACGCCGCCGCTTTTGCCGGCGATTACGGGCAGGCCGGCGGCGCCGGCTTCCAAAAACACCAGGCCGAGCCCTTCTTCGCGTCCCTCGTCAGGATGAGTGAGAAGAACGAACAGGTCGGCCAGATAATAGTAGGCCGGCAGCCGGCTGCGGGGCACTTCGCCGATAAAACGGACAATGTTTTGCAGGGATTTTTTTTGAATTTGCGCCAGTATCTCTGCTTCTTTGGGGCCGGTACCGACAATCAGCCAGACCACGT
Organism: Candidatus Magasanikbacteria bacterium GW2011_GWA2_56_11; assembly: GCA_001004885.1. GTDB lineage: Bacteria > Patescibacteriota > Patescibacteriia > Magasanikbacterales > UBA922 > GWA2-56-11. Next base: position 41,581 of record LCRX01000015.1, on the reverse strand, counting down.
TGGGATTGCGCGCGAGCACCTTGTCCATAATGCGGATCAGGTGCGGGAAACCCTTGCCCTCGGCGAGCCGGGCGACGGACAAAACGACTCGTTTGCCTTCGAGCGCCAGGCGGCGGCGCAATTCGTGCAACTCTGCCGGCGGCGGCGGCGCAAAGAAATCCGGGTGCGGACAGGGATAGAGCACGAGCGAGTTTTTTTCCAACTCCGGCCAGACGCGCAGAAAACGGCGGCGCAGCGACTCGCTGTTGAAAACCAGCTGCTCCGCGCCCCGGGCGATAAGCCCGGTGAAAGCTTTTTTTCGGCGCGTGCCCGCGGCGGCCAGCACGTCGGTGCCGTGGGAAAAAAGCAGATAAGGGACGCGAAAAATTTTTTTAATTAACCACCCCGCGTATCCGGCCGGCAGGATGTGGTGGATAAGAACCAGCTCGATTTTTTTTCGGCGCACTATCCAGGCCGAAACCAGCAGCAGGCGCAGCCAGCGCGGCCAGACCCACCGCGGAAAAAAAAGCTTTTGGCGCACAATCTCGTAGGGTGCCTGAATATCGGCATCGTCCCCCTTTTTGAGCCTCGGCGCCAGCACGACTACTTTGGCGGCCGGTAAGGCTGAAGCGAGGTCATGCGCGTATGCCGCGATGCCGCCGATTTGCGGCGGAAATTCCAAAGTGATTATGAGGATTCTTTTCATAATTCCGATTGTAGTGTAACAGATTATCGGGCTTTTAGCAGCCCGATGAGTTCTTTTACGTCCGGCCAGCTTAGGGCCTTGGTTATGAATAAGAGCCCGGCGTAGCTGGCGGCTCCGCCCACTACGGCCGGCCAGAGACCGGCGGTCCGGTTCAAGTACCATACCGCCGCGCCCATCAGAGCCGCCGCGGCCGACAGAGACAGGAATGATCGAGCGATAAAGGCGTGGGGTATGCGCGCTATCGTCGGGATCAGGGCATAGCCAACGGCTCCAAGCAGCAAATTTCCGAGCAGGGCGGCGGCGGCCGCGCCGGCCGCGCCATAGCGCGGAATGAGAAGCAAATTAGCCGTAATATTAGCCGCCAGGACGCAGGCCGTAATGGCGGTTTGCATGGTCTGGCGATTCGTCGCGTTCAGAAAAGCGCCGATCGGAAAGCTGATAAAAGAAAACAGCAGGCTGATGATTAAAATGCGCAAGGGCAGCACCGACGGCAGAAATTCGGCGGTAAAGGCCGCCACAATGATATCCGGAGCCAGGATAAAAATGCCTACCGTTAGGGGCAGGGCGATCAGGCCCAGATATTTGAGGCTCTGAGCGAACATCTGGGCCAGTTTTTCGCGGTCGCGGACAAAGTATTCGCTAAAACGTGGGTAGAGCGAAGCAATCAGCGCGAGCGGAATGAACTGGAAGGCAAAAGTGATCTTGGAGGGGGTGCTATAGTAGCCCACGGCAGCGTTACTGGCCAATTTTTTAAGAAGAACCACGTCAACATACGAGTAGATACGCCCGAAAATAGCGGCCAGCGCGAACGGCAAAGTAAGATAGGCCAGCTTTTTTATCTCCGCGCGATCAAAGCTCGGGCAGAGCGACAACCCATAGCGGCGGCGCAGAACAAAGCCGGCAAAAATGGCGTTGGCGGCGGAAGCAGTGGTAAACGCCAGAATGAGAAAGTACAGCGGCAGGCGCAGGTACAAAAACAGACTGCCCAAAACAAGCGTCAGGAACTGGCTGCCGGCCAGGGCGATGGATTCGTATTTAAGATTGCCGTAGGCGCGCAGGGCGCCGTAGGCCGTGAGGTGAAAGGAATCAAACAGCATCGTGAGGCCGGAAATGTAAACCAACTGTTTGAACTCCCATTCAAAGTCAAGCAGGCGCAGCGTGGCGGCGAGGGCGCCGTAGCTTAAAACGCCGCAAATCATTTTGGCCGCCAGCACGCGCGAAAAATAGGTTTGGATTTTGTCAGGTTCTTTGGCCGCTTCGCGGATGAAAACATTGGTAAAGCCCAGGTCCACGAAAACCACAAAAATAGTGCTCATAGCCAGCGCGGCCGTGTATAGGCCGGTGTTGGACACGCCGATGGTGCGGGCGACGATGGCAAAATACAGGAGCGAGATGATCTTCTGGCCGATTGAACCGGCCATCATGAGGGCGGTGTTTTTGGCTAGGGAGGACATGTCAGGGGAATGGATTCAAGCGAAAGTATTGTAGCTTAGCAGGTGGACAAAAACAAGCCTAAAATAAATCCCCCGGCGGGGGGATTTATAGCAGACTACAGTAAGCGGCGGCAAAATTTATCGCTTTCTCCACTGGTGGCCGCGGCGGGCGCGATGCAAGCCGGGTTTTTTACGTTCTTTGGCCCGCTGGTCGCGCGTAAGTAAACCTTCCGCCCGCAATACCGGCCGCAAGTCTTCGTTCCATTTGATGAGAGCCCGGGCGATGCCGTGGCGGACGGCGTCGGCCTGGCCGCTCACACCGCCGCCGGCCACGCGGACCGTTACGTCGAGCTCTTTCTCGCGATTAGCCACTGCGAGCGGAGCGACCACCTTTTCCTGCCAGACCGAAAGCGGGAAGTAGTCTTCTAACGGGCGGCCGTTGATGGTGATAATACCCTTTCCCGGCATTAAACGCACTCTGGCGGCGGCTGTTTTGCGGCGTCCGACGGCGCGTTCCATCGTACCGGTTTTGGTTGCTTTATCTGCCATACCAATAAAAGAATCAGCAAGTGAAATTAGGCCTCCACAGTCAGCCTCTTCATAATCTCGTCGCGGAGTTTATTTTTGGGGAGCATGCCGTATACCGCCCGGCGCACGACAGCGGCCGGATCGTCGGCAAACACATGTTTCATCGCGCGGCGTTTGAGTCCTCCCGGGTACATGCTGTGCTTGAGGTAATCCTTTTGCTCCAGCTTGCGACCGGTAAATTTGACCTGGCCGGCGTTCTTCACTTTCACCGCGTCGCCGCAGATAAGATGCTTTACAAAAGTGGCTTTGTGCTTGCCCTGCAGGATCATGGCCACCTCGGCGGCGACCCGTCCGACTGCCCTTCCGGCGGCATCAATTTCCACGGCCGGAGCGTTTTTGATTGTCGGCGTTTTCTTCATAGTCTTTAGACAAACTCGATTTTAACCATCTCGGCGCTGTCGTTCTGGCGCGCCCCAAGCTTGGTAATGCGGGTATAACCGCCCGGCCGCTCGCTATAGCGCGGAGCAATTTCGCCGAAAAGCTTGCTCATGGCGCGGGCAGTATAGAGCACCCGGGTGGCGGCTTCGCGGTCCACCGGACGATTCTTTTTGGCTTTGGTTACCAAAGGCTCAACCACCGAGCGCAGCGCTTTGGCCTTGGCTTTGGTGGTGGTAATAGAGCCGTGGAGAACCAAGCTCTCGGCCAAAGAACGCATGAGCGCGAGGCGCGGCCCCTTGACTCGTCCGAGTTTAACGGTTTTCTTTTGGTGGCGCATACAGTGACATTAATCTTCTCGTGCCTCGGCAGCCTCGAGCACGCTCCTAAAATGGTTCATTAGGATGTCGGTCGCTTGGCGCACGGCTTCTTTTGGGGTGATGGTGCCGTTGGTCTCTATCGAGACGGTCAGTTTTTCGTAATCGGTGATATCCCCTACGCGGGTGTTTTCCACATCATAGCCGACGTCTTTGACCGGTGAGTAAAAACTGTCAACGAGCATCGTGCCCAAGTCCAGGTTCTTGCTGCTTTTGTCGGCCGCCGGAATGTAGCCCAGGCCGCGACCGACGATAACCTCCATATTAAAAGGGGTTTTTTCATCTGTCAGAGTAGCGAGCAAGAGTTCTGAGTTGAGGACTTCTATGTCCGCGTTTTTCGCGAAATCGGCCGCCGTTACCGGACCCATTCCGGTTTTGGACAGCTCCAGCTTGACCGGCGTCTCGGCGTGCGATATCAGGGCCAGCTGCTTCAAATTGAGGATCACCTGGATAGCGTCCTCGAGAACGCCAGGGATGGCGGAAAATTCATGCTGTACACCCTCAATCTTGACCGCCTCAACCGCTGCCCCGGGAATGGAAGACAACAAGACCCGGCGCAATGCGTTGCCGAGAGTGGTTCCATATCCCTGGTGGCAGGGCGTGATAACCAGTTTTCCGGCCAAGGGGTTGTCCGTTTTCTGGAATTCCAGTGTCGAAGGCAGCAAAATATGTGCCATAGGCTAAGAGATTATTAGGTGGCGGGTCTCCCCAACACCCTCCCTGAGGGATTAGCGAGTCGAGAAATACTCGATAATGAATTTAACGTCAAATAATTTTTCAAAATCCGTCTCGCCGGGCTTCGACACCACCTTGCCGGAAAGCGTTGCCCGGTCCGCGGTCAACCAGGACGGGAGTTCTTGTTTTTCGAGCTTTTCGTCCATGCCCTCAAACAGCTTCTTTTTCGCCTTGTTGGGCTTGATGGTTACTGTGTCGCCTATCTTTACGACATGAGAGGGTATATCCATTTTTTTGCCGTTCAGGACAAACATGCCGTGGTTCACCATCTGGCGCGCCTGGGCGCGGGTGGCGGCAAAGCCGAGGCGGTAGATGACGTTGTCGAGCCGCATTTCCAAAAGTTCCAAAAGCATCGTCCCGGAGTTTCCCCTGGTACTGCGGGCGGTGTCAACGTAGCGGCGCAGCTGGCGTTCACGGATGCCGTACATAAACTTGGCCTTCTGCTTTTCGATCAGCTGTTTGCCAAAACTCGACGGCGCTTTGGGGCGCGATCCGGGCCCGTGGACGCCTGGGCGCTGGTTTAGCCGGCGCGCCACCTTGGCCGAGTTGGACTTGAGTCCAAGATTAACGCCGAAACGGCGAGCGATTTTGTTGCGGGGGCCGGTGTATCTACCCATACGTGTGCGATTTGGTACTAGAAAGTAAGTAGGTTATTTGATTTTAAACGCGGCGGCGTCTGGGAGCCCGGCAGCCGTTGTGCGGAGTCGGGGTGATATCCCGGACCGACAGGACTTGAACGCCGTTAGTGTTGAAAGCGCGGATAGCGGCTTCGCGCCCGCCGCCAATGCCTTTCACCAGGACATTGACTTCTTTCAATCCGTACGCCTTGATGGCTTCGACTACCTTTTTAACTACGATCCCGGCCGCGTACGGAGTGGATTTTTTCGGTCCTTTGAATCCGGCGCCGCCGGCGCTTCCCCAGCCGATAACATCGCCGTTGGTGTCGGTAACAGTAACGATGGTGTTATTGAAGCTGGCCTGAATGTAGGCCCGCCCGTGGGAAACGGCCTTGATAACCTTCTTTTTTTTGCTGGTTTTTTTATCTGCCATAGCTTCGGTAACTAAGAGACTTTAGAAAGGCACGGCTTTAGGTCTTCTGGGCCGACGGTTTCCGGCCGCTCGTCGCGATGTTGCGCTTGTTGCCGCGCACCGTACGGGAGTTAGTTTTGGTTCGCTGTCCGTTCACCGGCAGATGGCGGATATGCCGCACGCCGCGGTAGCACTTGATATCCTTGAGCCGTTTGATATTGGCCTGGATTTGGCGGCGCAGATCGCCTTCGGTCGTGTTTTGCTTCTCGACGATATTGCGCACGCGATCCTCTTCGGCTTCGGTCAGCTCGCTTACCCGCTTTTCAAGAGGGATGCCCGCGCTTTCGACGATTTTTTGCGCTGTTGTCGGACCAACGCCGTAAATATAAGTCAAGGCTACTAGGAGTCTTTTTTCACGAGGAATGGAAACGCCGGCGACACGCATACAGTATAGGTAATCAAAAGTGTTTAGTGCTTACAGCCGCTAAGCTAGCGGCTAAGCGGCCTTTTTGCGCTGCTTGGTGCCTTGCCGCTGCTTGTGGCGCGGGTTGGCGCAAATGATATGGACCACGCCCTGGCGGCGGACGACCTTGCATTTGAGACAGCGTTTTTTGACTGAGGCAGTGACTTTCATATAAAAAGAAAAATATCAACCACTGCCGCGATATCATCGCTCAGCGGTATGCCCCTTTTGGGAGATGCCGAGCTACACCGCACTGGTTGATACTGGTCCCTAAAATCGATACGTTATTCTTCCTTTTGTCAGATCGTAGGGAGTCATCTCCACTTTGACCTCGTCTCCGACGCCAAGGCGGATGTTGTGCACCCGCATTTTGCCGGAAAGATGGGCGATGACCATGAGATTGTTTTCGAGCATGACGCGAAATTTGGCTCCGGGCAGCACCTCGTCAATGGTGCCGCGCATTTCTAGCACTGAATCGTTTTTGCTCATGGCGCAAAAATTACTGGGCCTATTGTAGCCCATTATTTATTAGTTGTCAAGCTGACAATAACATATACCTATGGGGCCTTTTTAGCTGTGTTGAGCTTAGTTTAAATTTCACGGCCAATTTGACGAAACTTATGCACAGCGCCGTGCGGCAGCACGGAAACAGCGTTGGCCGAGACGGCTTTAGCCCGCAATGAGCGGCCCCTCTGCTTTGGCTTCGCGGTACACCCAGTATTTGTAGAGAAAAAAATTCCAACCGACCGCCAGCACTATGTTGCCGATCCTGGCGGGCAGATAGTGTACCTCCAGGCGGTAACTTAAAAACCACATCCAGGCAATGGAAAACAAGTAGTTGGCGCCAGCGAGCAGATAGAATCTCGCTGCCTGCCGGTGTCCGTAACCGCGGGCCTGGAACGACCAGTATTTATTGAGCAGGAAAACGGCGTTTAGGAGGAATATTTGGTTCACCACTACGGACCAGACCGGGGTCAGGCCGGCGTATTCCTTTAGCGCGTACAGGCTGCCGATATCGAGCACAAAGGCCGAAATGCCGATAATAAAATACCGCGTGAATTCACGGCGCAGCCGCCAAAAATGCCTTAATAGTTTGTTAAGCATGTTAGTCTTTTTTATTACCCTTATTTCGCGCCTGCTGTGCCGGGCTGCCCCAACGTTTTTCGTCCAGAGTTATGGGTTCGTCCTCTGGCATGACTCGGCTTTTTTCTCGCGCTTCGCTCTTTTTTAGCGTTCCTGGTATGGTTTTTTCTGTAAACGGATAGGGTTTGTACACGGTTTTTTTGCCTTTGTTTCTGTCCCTCCGCTCGTGGGTTCCCACCCTGGCTTATTGCCGGACGCTCCTTGGGCTCGCTGCGGCTCGCCGTGTCGCGCCTGGCAGTAAGCCAGGGTGGGAACCGGGGCGTAACGATAGGGCGTTGACGTTTAGGTTTAACGGTTTTAGTTCTTTTTTGTTTCGCGTGGAATCGTCGTTCGGTAGTCCATTCTTTTATTCGAGCACTGCTTTGATTCTCCGGATGCCGGCGCTGCAGGCTTCCTCTTTCACTATTCTGAAATGGCCCAGCACCCCGGTGTGCTCTACGTGCGGACCGCCGCAGATTTCGCGGCTGTAGGCAGGGGCCCCAGGATCGGCTACGGCCGGTTCGCCGGAGTCGCCAATGGTGTACACTTTTACTATACCATCGTACCGTTCAGCAAACAAGCCGATCGCCTGCTTGGCGCGGGCCTCTTCGACGCTCATTTCCTGCCACGAAACCGGGTAGTCCCTGCTTATAGCCGCGTTGATCAATTTTTCGGTTTCGCTAATCTGCTCGGCCGTCATCTTGGCCGGATGGGAAAAGTCAAAACGCAGGCGCTCCGGCGTAATGTTGCTGCCGCGCTGCTCGACATGCTCTCCGAGCACCTTTTTTAGGGTGGCATGCAACAGGTGCGTGGCCGTGTGGTATTTCACGCTCATCTCGCTGTGGTCCGAGAGACCGCCTTTGAACTTGTGCTCCGATCCCTGCCGGGAAAGCTCCTGGTGCCGCTTCATTTCGAGATCGAATCCTTTGGTGTCCACGGCCAGAGATCGCTCGGCCGCCAGCTCCTCGGTCATTTCCAGGGGGAAGCCGTAACTTTGGTACAGATCGAAAGCCGCGTCCGCGCTTATGCTGCTGCCGTTTTTCAAACCTTGAACCAAAACGTCGAATTGTCGCATCCCCTGGTCGAGGGTGCGGCGAAACTTGGCCTCTTCCTGTTCCAACTCCTCCAAAATGCGGCCGGCTTCGTGGGCTAATTGCGGGTATGAGGCGGCATAAGTCTTGATCACGGCCTCGCCCAGCGCCGGACAGAAGGACTGGCGGCGGCCGATTTTTTGGGCGTAGCGGATGGAACGGCGCAAAAGGCGGCGGACAAAATAGCCTTGGTCTTTGTTGCCCGGAGCCGCGCCGTCGGCGATAAGGAAGACAGCGGCCCGCAGATGGTCGAGGATAATGCGCATGGCGCGGGTATCGGCGGCCGCGGCACCGTATGTCTGCCCGGTCAATTCTTCCAATTTTACCCGCGCCGGGGCGAATAAATCGATTTTGAATATGTCCGGCTCATCGGAGAGAGCCGCCGAGAGCCTCTCCAGGCCGCCGCCGAAGTCAACATTTTTTTGCGGCAACGCAGAGAACCCCGATTCTGTCCGCTGGTACTGCATAAAGACGTTGTTGCCTATCTCCATAAACCGGCCGCAATCGCAATTCACGTGGCACGGCAGTTCGCGCCAGGCCGAATTTTCGTGCCGCCGGCCCTCGGCGCCGAAGTCCCAGAACATCTCGGTATCCGGTCCGCCCGGCTCCCCTATCGGCATGGCGCCCGGCACCCCGGCGCGGCTCCACCAGTTTTTCTTTTCATCGTAATAAAAAATCCGCGCGCCCTGCAGTCCGTCGCGCTCCGGAAAATCGGCTATGCCGGCGTCTACGCCATCGGTTTGGAGCAAATTTCGCCATAATTCGGCCGACTCCTCGTCGCGGGGTATGCCTATCTCCGTAAGGCCGCGAAAGCAGGTAAAGTAAAGGCGGGCCGGATCGAGCTTGAGTTCCCGAGTGAGAAATCCGTACATCCATGGTATCTGCTCGGCCTTAAAATAATCGCCGAGCGACCAGTTGCCGAGCATCTCAAAGAAAGTCGTGTGCCGGTTGTCGCCCACCTCTTCTACGTCCTGGCTGCGAAAACATTTTTGCGAGTCGGTGAGGCGGGTGCCTAGCGGATGTTTTTGGCCGAGAAGATAAGGTACCATCGGCTGCATGCCGCTGCCGGTAAAAAGCGTCGTCGGGTCGTTTTCGGGCAAAAGAGAGGACGACGGCACGATCGCGTGCCCCTGTTTTTCAAAATAGTCCAGATACAGCCGGCGGATGTCGTGGGTGGTCATACAGGTTGGTTTCCCTAAAGATTAGACAATGAGAGCGGCCGGCTGTCTGCAAAGATAACGCCGGATTCGCTCAGCTCTACCGGGTGAAGAAAGTGCGCTCGTTCCGCCGGGCGCGCTTCGAGCACGAGACCGCTGCCGCTCAGGCTAAAGCGGCTCTCTCCGCTGGCCGTCGCCAGCGCTTTTTCGGCGAGCAGGCGGTAACTTTTGAAGCCGGATACCAAATCGGCGCGATAAACCGCGAGAGACGCGGCGCTGGCGGCGGCCGCGGCGTCCTCTGGGCTGCTTGTCAGCCGCAGCCAGAATTCAACGCCATCGGATTCCACCCTGGCGCAATCATAATAAATTTGATTAAACGGACACTGCGCCAGGGGGCGCGCTTGGCCGTCCGCGTTCAGCTGTGTTTCCGTTCTCTGATACTGCCGGTCTAGCTCAATCGCCTCCCGGATAGCGGCGTGGGCCGGCTCAGCCAGCCTGGCGGCCGCGTCGGCCGCCGCGAGGTGGCCGAGGGTAACGGAACGCCAGTCCGCGTGCGCCGCGACATCCGCGGCGCTGTCGGCCAAAATTTGATTCAGGCGCAGCACTTGTTCCACTGACAACCGTTTTAACGCTTCCGGTTCGGATAACCGCACGATGCCAGGCACGGCGTCCGCCGAGAGGCGCGCCAGATACTCGAGGTCAACGGTTTGTTTTTCGAGCGCAAACCGTCGGACATTTTCGTCGGCTATCTGCCGGTCGACATTGACGGCCCCGACCGCGGTGAGGGCCAAAACCGCTCCGCCGAGGCTAACGTGAACAAACCGGGAAAAAGATATTTTGCCCAGTACGGCCAAACCCGCGAATGCCAGCAGGGTAAAAACAAAATAAATGAACCACTCGACATAAAGCCTGAGCACGGTGAAGCCGTAAGCAGTCTGGTACAGGTTCATCCGCCTGAGAGCGGAGGCGGCGACTATACCCACCTGGACAATAAGCAGTATTTGCAGGGCGCTCGTAAACGGGCGGTGTCCGTGTACGGCGGCGGAGCGGTAAACCACAATCAGTATCAAGGCCGCGAGCACCATGACCCAAACCAGCTGGAAGAAGCCGTTGCGGGCGTAATCGGCAAAAGTGAGGCCGTTTTTCAGCACGTAGGTGGCCGAGCCGAAAAGGTATTTAATTTGAATGGCGACAAAAATCGCAAACAGGCCGTTGATCAAAATGAGTACGGTCGAGACAAGAACGGTTTCCAATTTTTTGGCCGCGTGGATTTTGGCGGACAGGATGTGTTCGGGATGAACCAGGGCGTAGAGAATGCCGGAAAATAATCCGGTGAGAATGACGGTTCTGAGCGTGCGCCACAGCGCCTCGGGTATGGCCAGAGCTTTCAGCCACTCGGAAAAAATCGCGTCTGCCCCGGCGAACAGGGCTGTAAAGGCCGCGAGAAGGGGTACGGCTATGATGACGCCCCAAACTATGGCTCGGGTTCGGGTTTTATCCGCGCCCAGGAGATCGCGGAAAACCTCCGGCAGGCGCAGGAGCGGCAGGTTGGGACTGCGCAGGAGCGGCACGCGGGAAAAATGGAACCGATATTTGTGCGGATTGCGCGTGAGAAGCAGGATAACGAAAGTTAGAAGGAGGACTCCAAAGGCCACAGGCACTGCCACGGCCACGAAGTCATTGCTATAGAGCGAGCGCGTGGCCCCGAGAATGACAAGGGGCAGAAGCAAAAGATAGGCCGACCGGTGGCGCACGTGTCCGGCCAGGCCGGCAGTCAAAACTATAGCCGCTATGAGCGCCAGGGCAAATATGGTGAACCCGAGCCCTGGGTCCAACTGCCAGAAAAAAATATCGTAGAGTACCGCGCCGGCAAAAGCCAGTCCGACCAGACTGAGCCGCGCGGCGCGCTCTGAGAATCGCGGTGAGAACAGTGTGCGCATAGGGAATATTATTTGACAGCTCCCCCGCCGAGGCAGGAAAAGTCGTCATAAAAGACTGCGAACTGGCCCGGCGTTACCCCCCACTCCGGCCGGGCGCAGATGACTTTTGTCCTCCGCCCGAGAGCCAGGACGCGGCACTTTCGCCATGGCTGCCGGTGCCGCAGGCGTACTTTACATTCTAATGGAAAGGCCGGGCGGTGTCCACTTATCCAGTTGATGCCGGCAACCGTAAATTCCCGGCTAAGCAAGGTCGGGTCATCTTTCTCCGCGACTATGAGCTCGTTGGTGCGGGGCCTCTTGGCGGCTACATACAGCGGCCGCTGGCGGTCGCCGGCAGCGCCGCCGCAATTGACCCCGATATGCCGCTGCCCGATGGTATAAAAAGGCAAACCCTGATGTTGGCCGATTACCTGGCCGGCAGCGGTTACTACCCGGCCCGGATGCGGCGGTATTTTGGCGCCCAAAAAATCTTTCATTGGCACTTCGCCCACAAAACAAATTCCCATGCTTTCCTCTTTTTCGGCGGTCGGCAGGCCGGCGCGCCTGGCCAGCTGCCGGACCTCGCTTTTGGTATAGCCGCCTACGGGAAAGAGCGCCGCCTGGAGCTGATTTTGCGTCAGTTGGTGCAAGAAATACGTCTGGTCTTTTTGCTTATCGCGGGCCGTGCCCAGCCGATAGAATTGGTGGCCGCGATCCGGAGCTAATATTTGGGCGTAATGGCCGGTGGCCAGCTGCGCAAATCCCAAGCGACGGGCAGTGTCGAGCCAGGCGCCGAATTTTATCTGCCGGTTGCACAGAACGTCTGGGTTTGGAGTGCGGCCGGCGCGGTATTCGCGGTACAAATAACTAAGCACGAGCTGGCGGTATTCGCGGGTAAAATCGAGGCGCAGGAGCGGTATGCCGAGGTAAGCTGCCACCCTGAGCGCGTCGCGATACTCTGGCACCCAGCACTCGCCGGCGGCGGAAGCCCCTGTCCTTGCGTCCGCGCCACCGCCGTAGTTGACCATAAAGGCCCCGGTTACGTCGTCGCCCTGCCGCAATAGCTGCCAAGCCGCGACAGACGAGTCAACGCCGCCGGACATGGCTACAAGAATTTTCGACCGCCGCTTTTTGGCCATAATCCTATTAAAAAAGGCCCGAGGGCCAGGTGTAGGGATGGCGTCGTGGCTTTTTTGGCTGCCCTACACTCATACCGTGGAAGCAGAAGTGGGGCGGGCAAGCCGAAGGCGGGATTGAGCCACGACGCCAAAGGTGGGAAACACCGTAAAAACTATAGCGGCAAAAGCCATTCTTGTCAATTTAGTGTACCCGTCCAAAGCCTGGGGCAAATGAAAACCGCCAGCGATTAAGCTGGCGGTTTATCTGGTTAAACAAAAAACCCCCTCACGGGGATCTTTTGTTGCTGTTACCGGCTAGGCCCTGTCCCGGCGAGCTTGCATACAATTCCGGCAATATACCGGTTTGTCGCCGCTCGGCTGGAACGGAAGCTCGGTAATGGCGGTGCCGCATTCAGCGCAGGTAAGATCTACCTGGAACATCTGACGTGGCGGACGAGTGTTGCTCGAGAAGCGGTCGCGGCGGGCACGGTTGCAGTCTGAACAATAGACTGGACGGTCGCCGGACGGCTGGAAAGGCAACTGACTGATGTGGGTCCCGCACTGAGCGCAGGTAAGATCCACATCGTACATTTGCCGGTCGTTTCCAAATGCCATACGAACTGTCTTCTTTGGTTCCCAAAGTGATTTGAGAAGCTTGGTTAAATCGACCTTATCCCGGCCGAGCCGGGATAACCTTTGGGAACCTTGCTGACGCCGTTGCCCAAATTGTTAGCTGTATAATAGCACTTTTTCGCCTGGCTGTCAACTGATTTTTTCTGAAATGGATAATCGGAGAAAATATATTAGTTAGTAGTACCCAGTGTAAAGGCTAAAACTAGGCAAATTATTAGAACCACAGAAGGGAAAGCCACAAAGACTATCAAGACCTTGCCTCTTAATATCCCTGTGGATATAAATTATTTCTCAACGGAATACCAACCGCGAAACTGGTACGCTACCTAGAGGCCGAGGAACAGCGGCAAGCCGTTGCCCGGGTTAACCGGTACATAGATAGTCCCCTCTCTATCCTTGAGGTTCTGGATGTAGAGGTAGTTGAGATACTCCTCGGTCATGCCTTCGCTGATTATCTTTTGCGCGTCGCGCTGGACAATATTATGTTTTCAGCGTCGTAATCGGTCGGCTCTGGGTAATGTAAAATTGCCCGCCCTCGTAGGCCCATTCGATATCGCAGGGGAAGCCGTAGTGGTCCTCGATTTTTTTGCACAGCGCCGCCAGTTCCATTATCTGCCGCCCGGTGAGCTTCTGCCTCTCCCCGGCCTCGCCGAGGTCAACCCAGGCATTGGAAGGATTTTCTTCATCTTTGTTTGCCGAAACTCCGGCAGCGGCCATTTTTTCCAGCTTTCGCGTCTGGTGTCCGATAGAAATATCCAAAATACTCATCTCGCCTTTGCTTACGACATATGAATCCGGCGTAATCTGGCCGCTCACTATCGCCTCGCCCAGCCCATAGCCGGCCTCGATGATCATCTGATCGCGGTCCTCGGTCACGGGGTGGACAGTAAAAGCAATACCCGAAATCTCCGACTGAATCATTTTTTGCACCACGACCGCCACCGATACGTGCGCGCTAATCAAATCTTTTTCATGGCGGTAAAAAATAGCCCGCGGAGTAAAAAGAGACGACCAGCAGCGCCGGACGCGCTCAAGCAGATCGGCCTCGGTCGTATTGAGATAGGTTTCGAGCTCTCCGGCCCAGCTCGCGACCGACGAATCCTCGGCGGTCGCGCTCGAGCGGACGGCGACGTACTCGGCCCCAAGTTTTTTGTACGCGCCCAGGATATCCGCCTTTAGATCCTCTGGCATGGAGGTGTCGTGAATGACGCCGCGCAAGGCATTGCTCGCCCGGTCTACGCTGTTCGTATCGGCCGGGTTCACGGCGGCGAGTCGGGCGATTATCTCGCCATTTAAATGCGTTTCTTCAATGAAACGGTCAAAGGCGCTGGATAGGACCACAAACCCGGGCGGAACTGCCAGCCCGGCCTGGGTCATTTCGCCCAGGGAAGCGCCTTTGCCGCCGGCGATATCGACATTGCCTTTTGATATCTCCGAAAAAAATTTGAGGTGCTCCATATAGCCAACCGATTTAGCTTATTTATGAGCAAAATATAGCACAATCTATTGACAAAAGCAAGTTTTCGTGCTATACTGGCGCGTTATGTACAATGGAGAAAAAGCCTAAAACTAGGCATTTTCCCTCAACATATCGCCGATCATTACAAAGGCGGAGCCAGACTGGGGAAGAGAGTCTTCGGTTGCCAAGATTCTCTCCCCCAGTTTGGCCGTACTGGGTCCCGTTGGGCAAGGCGCTCGTTAACGGATCGAACAAACGGCCTCTCCAAAGGAGGAGACATGCCCCGCACGTCGGTTTTCCACCTTTTCTGTCTCCGGCACCCCCGCCACAACGTCAACGTCGTCAGCCCTGCGGACTACGCGCAGGTCCGGGAGCTGGGGAAGCGCCTCGCGAAGCGTGAGCTCGCGCCGCTCAAGGTGTGGATCAGCTCGCCGGCCCCGCGCGCCATCGCGGGGGGGCTCGCCCTGATGGAGGGTACCGGGGTGATGCTCCCGCTCAAGTCGGCGCACAGCGCCCTCGGGGACATCACCATGGGCCAGTACCCGTTCTCCACGAGCGAGACCGCTCTGCTCAAGCAGCTCGCGGCTGAGAAGCACGGCGGGAGCCTGGAGGGTGCGATCCTGTACGACCCGGCCTTCACCGACAAGACCCGGTTCCGGGGGACCGAGGCCTGCGACTTCGTGATGGAGGTCATGGGCGCCATGGCCGACAGCCAGGACAGCCCGACGGATGAGCCCATCGGGGTCCTGATCAGCTCCCATGGCGGCCGGATCGAGCCCCTGCTGGCGCAGCTCGCCGGCGCGGACGTCCAGGAGCTCTTCCCGGAGCCCGTCAGCATGGCGACCCTCACGGTCGCGATCGTGACCTACGACCACGACACGCGGAAGTTCGACTGCGACCGCGACGAGGTCAAGTACCTCGGCACGCTCGAGCCGCCCGCCTAGCTGGGCCCAGCCACCCCGCCTGATCGCCCGACGACCCGGCGGCGCTCACCATCGTAGGATGGGAGCGCCGCCGGTCGAATCTCACTCTGGATTTCTTGTCAAAGGAATATAGAGAAAGACCCCGCACTGCCCAAGTGCGGGGTTTTGTTTGCCTAAAGCTGACAAACATTTAGTCCTTTCTCCTCTTTTGCAGCTTTACGATCTCTGTAGCGAGGACATTGTCGTCCGGGAGACTTCTCTCATCGAGGCGACTGAGCGAGACTCTAACCTCACGAAAATTGGCATGCATTTCGGCGCGCAGCTCTCCCAGATCGTCTTTGGTGGCCATATTGGCCAAATCATCCTTCGTGGCCATGCTGTTTAGGTCGTCTTTAGTCGCCACGCTGACCAAGTCATATTTCGTGGCCACTTTTTCCTGCATGAACTGAACTATAAAGTGAACTGTTTCGATGACGTCATCCACTTTTGCCGTCAGATCTCCCATTTTTGCGGTCAAATCCCCGACTCCGGCAGTCAGCGTGCCGACACTATTGCTCAAACAATCGAGTTTGGTTGTTTCGGTCTGTTCTATAACCATCCTTAGGAATAAAGCCGGGATGCTGCGCTCCGCAACGCGGCACTGATTAACACGCGGTTGGGATAAGTATCCAACAGTTAATCTAAGTTGTCAAAATACGCGAAGTACACGGAAATTGGAAAGTTATCCCCAGTTTACCCCGCTACTTTGCCGGCCTTAACAGTCGCGAAATAAAACGGCGCATCTCTTTAAAATTCTTGTAGAGATGCGTCCGAACGCCCAGCTGGCGAGCGGCGAATGGATGAAAGCTCGCCAGGCCGATGGCTGGAGCCTAAGGCCGGACGCGACACTGTGGCGCCGAGTACTGCGCGCCTCACACCTTTCCACTCCACGGGGCGTGTGCAATCTCACTCACGATGCGCCCTGCCAACCTCTCTCTGAACTCCTGATTCAGGAAAACAGAGAAAAACCCAGTACTATAAAGCACGGGGTTTTGTTGTGCACGAAGATATTGCCAATCCGACACTGAAGAGTTACAATAGTTGTAGTCTAGTAACTCAAATCACTATACGTATGTCCGAAGGTTTCCTGGAACGGTACCATGCCCACCGAGCCGCCGACGCGGAAAAAAGCCCAGAAAATAAAGAACAGGGGCGCGGCACGCAGGTTACGTTCAGTTTTACACGCCACGAAAAACCCGGCAAAACCCCGGAGGGGATGTCGGCAGATTATATCCTGCCAGAGGGTCTCGACAATGCTAAATATCGTGGTCGAAAGGAGGCGGATGCACACTTCCTCTTGGTAACGGGCAGCAAAAATGTTAAGCGCGCACGACAAACAGCCAAAGCATATATGGCGGGAGTCGATGAAACTTACATCGGTGAACTAAACGCTGCGATCCGCAAGGTACGTGAGGTAAATGAAAATAACTTCACGGAGATAATAAACAAGGACGGCAGCGAGGGAACTACGTTGCATGAATACGGCGTGTATGCCATGCCGGATTTAGATCCGGTATGGGATGTCGGAAAGGTGCTAAAGCCGATCCTGGCCAAAGGTAAAAAACTGGTCGATGAAGGCAGTCTGCCGGCCTCCGATCTTGAAAAATGGGCAATCGGTCAGTATATGGAACAGCCAGACGAGGTATTTACTGAGCAGGGCGTGGATACTCCTCGCGAAACCGCCGCGGAGATGGCGCACCGTTTGCTTTCCGGAGTGCGGATGTCGGGTAAGCTCTATTCGGGCCTTGACGTAAAGGTGAACAACTTTACACATGGTCCGAAAATTGAGTGCTTACTGACCCAGGTCATCAGAGACCGGAAAGAACTCGGCCATCACATTTCAGTTGGGGAATTGCGCGGAGCGCTTTCGCCCGGAGAGAGTGTCGACTTCGATATTAGGCGGGACGATGACGGCAATCTTTTGCCAATCGAGGCCCTTGTTCGCGGTCAAAGATATCCGGTTGATTCCTGGCAATTAGCCCAGCTGATCACCGAATACAGAGAACGCGGGCGTGAGGCAGCAGACTCTATCCCAGCCGCCTCGGAAGCGAGAGCAACACTCCTTTATTCCGAACTTGATAATACAGCGGCGTCCGGCCGGGCGCAGGCTCTAATTCAGAGGCTCAACGCTGAGGGTGTAAAACTCGCCGACACCGGCCTCACTGAGGGGGAGATAAAAAACTTGGAAGCAATGGGCGTATCGTCGTTAAGTACCCATCATGAGGGACCCGCTATAGAAAGCCGCGGCGAAAGGGAAACTCCGGTCGTAACGGCCTATATTTTGCGCCACGGCGAAACCACGGAAAATAAATTGGATCCTAATCGCGGGCTTACGGCCCAGGGCGAACGCCAAGTAGATGAAGCTGCGGAAAGACTTCGACAGGAATTGAATCCGAAAACCGATATCATCCAGCTCCTCGACAGCGGCAACCACCGGGCGAACGTAACCGTCATGCGTCTGGGCGAAAGGTTAAGGGAGGCAGGCTTTATATTTTTTCGGCCGGTTAAATTGGAATCTGGTACGCGCCAGCCGGCGGAAACAGGCGTTAATATCTCCCCGGAACCTGCCTCCCGGCCATATAGCCGGATCGAGTCCGCCCGGATCCCGGATGATGTTAAGAAACAGCTCAGCAAACCGGAAGTGCATGAAAAACTGGGCATACCGGACGCCATCGCGGACAAAAGAGTCGCCGCTTGGTTTTTGGGCGACTGGCCAGACGAGGTCGAGAAACCTGGAGAAGTGGCTGCCAGGGTAAGAACGGGGATGGAAAATGCCCAGAAAAACCTCCCGATGCTAGCCGGGCAACTAGGCCCGGACAAACGCATTGTGTCTATTTCCGCGGCCAATGCCTCAGCAATCGAGGCCACGATCAATGAGTTCACCGGTTCATCGGTAGTCGACCGCAAAGGCGAAGTAGAAAATTGCGAAGGGTTTAAGGTAGACTTTAAGCTAAACAGCCAGCCCGGTTTCGCTGTTTGGGGAGAGAAAATCGAGCAACAAATAGAATAAGCGGCCAGCAGCCGTTTAAGACAGATCGGCAATTTAGAATCATAAAACCATAAAACTCCCCACTATATAAGGGCGGGAGTATTATTATCGTCGCGATTTAGGATTTTCTTTTCACAATCCTGGCCAGCCCTTTATATCCGTCTACTTCTACGATATCACCGTCCCGCAGAATCTCGCGCGCGAAGCGCGTCTGGATAATGCAGGGCACACCGGCCTCGCGGGCCAGGGTGGCGGGATGGGAAGTAATTCCGTGTCCGCCGTCGCAAATTATTCCAGCGGACTTGATTATGGCGGTCGAAAAGCTCGGGACTACCTGGATGCTGACGATGATGTCCCCTTTCTCAACCTTGGTACACTCGTCGGGGTTGAGCACGATCTTCACCGGACCTTCGGCTTTTCCCGGCGATACGGGCAGGCCGGTAAACTCGGTCGTGTTTTTGTCTACGGCGCAGAAAACCGCGAAATGTTCCGCCGCCACTTTCCCGGTGTGCACCACGGTTTCGCTGCCGTCATGCGTGTGCCAAACGGAAAGTTTATACCGTTCGTTGATCTCGCCGGTCAGGTCTTCTCCCTCCAACAGAGCCCGGCGCGCGTCGCAGGTGCGCATAAACCGCACCTGCTTAATGCTCATATAGGTGCGCCGCCCGATCTCGGCAAGCACGGTATCGAAGTAATACAACGAGGCCGAGACATAACGCTTGCGCAGCTCCTTTAGGTTGGCGGCATCGCGCATGGAGGCAAACAGGCGACGCTCCTCGGCAGTGAGCCGAAGCGTTTTTTCCTGGCGTTGGCGCTCGACCAGGTCGTTCTTCAGTTCCCGATTCAGTGACTGTAGTTGAGCTTTGGGATCGGCCTGAAGTGCGTCCTTTAGCCGTTCGGCAATGATTTCGTAGCTGATGATCGGATCCTCATAGTCGCGGGTAACCCAGAAAAAATCACGTTCGTGCTTTTGGATTAATTTATCAAGCTCCGATACGCGGCTTATTTCTTCCCGCGGCCCGCTAACCAGCAGCTTCTTCCAGGCGGACCGCCTGGAAATGGCCGCCGCGAGCTCTAGGAAAACCCGGCGCTCCAGGGTCGCGACCATGGCCAGCGGCTGTTTGGTCAGGATATTTAGGACATCCGAGGCGTCGCCGGCGTCTTTCACTCGTTTAGACACGATCGAAAATAGATCACCCATGAGGTATTCTTCGGCCATCCAGACCCAGCCGTAGGCTCCGTAGGCCGCCTTGTAATTTTTTTCGTATTGTTCAAACCAGCGCGCCAGCTGAAGCGGCGTAACGTCTGACCGGCGCTTAAGTGTCTGGTGGGCGGAGTGAGTATCCTTGACCAACTTTGTGCCGGTCTGTCGTTCGACCGTCACCAGTTTTTTATAAAGTCCGGGTACTGCCGCCTTGGCCGCCATCCCCGGCCCGACCGCCTCCCGGCCTGCTTTGCCCTGGAAAAAAGAGAACACATTGCCCGTCGCGATGAGCATGATGTCCCAGGCTTTAAATCCCGTATAGCGCTTCATTTCTTTACAGACCGCTTCCATGGACAGATAGTTTGGAAACGGGCTAACCCGCTGGCGTTGCGAGGCGAAAAGATAATCGGCCGGCTGGTAGATAAGGGACATATCGCGGTGTTAGGAAATTAAACTATTTAAATCTCGGCGAAACTGATTGTATGTTTTATACAGCACCGTACGCACCCCCATACGCTGCGCGTCCGACAAATTCGCCTCCTGGTCATCGATATACACCATTTCCGCGGGTTTAACCCCGAAGCGGCGGGAGACAAACAGGACTGTTTCCCGGCTGGCTTTGGGCAAATTGTACTCCCAAGTATTGACCACATCTCCTCTTTTAAACAGATCGCCAACTTCTGGATAGATGGCATTTATCTCGGCCAGCTGGCTGCGGGTATTTTTAGTCAACATGATGGTCCGGAATTTCTGCTGAAGGCGGCGGACATAACCGATCACCGGCCGGTTGGGCTCGAGCTCGCCGTAATGAACCGCTTTAATTTCCGCCACTGTAAGCGGAAGTTCCAGTTCGGAAATGGCTTTTTGCCAGGCAGCGCGCTGAGTTATTTTCTTAAGTGCCGCCTGGTTCAGATATTTGGTGTATATAACCGCATAGACGTCTTCCTCTCGGTGATGAAACCTTTTGGCCAAAACCCGGGCAGTGGCGGGGTAGCCGCCGCGGAATAACACGCCGTGCGCGTCGAGGATGATTAGCCTTATCATACGGCCCGTAAATAGCTAGCTTAACTTTTTATCGTCCCATTGTCCCCGTCCACTTCCACCATTATGATGCGCATAAATTTAGTACACGCGTATTATACAAGCTTTCTCACAATTCCGGAAACAGCATCGACTTCAACCCGATCGCCGTCTTTGAGCACGGCGGTCGCTATTCGCGTACCAACGATACACGGCTTTTTAAGCTCCCGCGCCACGATGGCGGCATGGCAGAGGAGTCCGCCCTCGTTAGTAACAAAAGCCGCGGCCCGTTTCATGATGGGGAGATAACTAGGTTCGGTCATCGGGGAGACAATGATCTCGCCCTCGACAAAGGCGGCCATGTCCTGGCGAGTGCGGATTATCCGGACGCGGCCCGTAACCAGTCCGGGATAGGCCGTCTGTCCCTTAAGTTCGGTCAAATCACCAAGACTATCGCGCGGATTCGCCAGGAAATTATTTTCTTCGATAATTTTTAGAGCCTCGTCTCCAGCCGCGTGCTCCAGTGAGCCCGGAGAAAACTGCCGCACGTAAAATGCCCGTTGGCGTTCGCGCAGTTCCGCGGCCGAAGGGAGCGCGCTGCCCGCGGTTATGTACGCGTTGAGTTCCCGGCCAAGAAGAAACTTAAGTTCTTCCGGCGTGTAGCCCGGCAGTTTTTCGGCCAGCCAGCCGGTGTAACGCGGAATAAATTTCATTTCGCCGTCTTTGTAAATTAGCTCGCCGCGGCGTCTGACTTTCGTCGCCCAGTCAATATATCCCGGCCGCTGCTCTGGCAAAAGCGCGTCGACAAAATCGGCGGAGTCCATACCGGTAAACGCGACCGGAAAAAGTTCCTGGTACCAGCGGTAAAAAAGGGTAAAGGTCTCAAAACTGAAGCTGCCCACCTCCTGGTAGATGAGTTCTTCGTATTTTTTAACGCGGGGGTCAAAGTCGCGATACAGTCCTTCGAGGTCAACCTGATCATTCTTTACCTTCTCAAGAAACAGCCGGCTTACCCGCTCCCGGTCGCCGACCGCCTGGAGATGATAGAAAACGCCGTCTTTCATGATTGAGATCAGTTCGGAAAAAGCACCGCCGTAGGCCGCTCGCAGGACATCTCCGACCAGTGCCTCGACAACGGAGGTGAAGCCGAGAAAGGTGTATTCGCGCGGGTGGCGTTCGTAATCTCTGGGGTTCATATTTATTGAATTTTGCGCACTATGCCCTGGTTGGCGTCCACCTCCACGAGGTCGCCATCTTTGAAAACCTGGGTGGCAATTTTGGTGCCGATGACACAGGGAATACGGAATTCCCGGGCCAACACAGCCGCGTGGCACGTTACTCCCCCTTCATCCGTAATGATTGCCTGGGCGTGGGCAAGATAGGGTGTAAACTGGACTGTTGTCATTGGGCAAACTATAATTATTGGTTCTTGGTTGGCAGCCAAATCTTCTGCTTTAACAACGACCCGAATTTTGCCTGTCGCCGTACCCGGGCAGGCGCCCGTACCCCTAAGCTCGCATTGCGCGCTAGGTGTAATCGGAATCCGGGCAACAGGTTCATTGACCAGCGCCGCTTCGCCGGTATAACGTATAATTTGCTTATCAAGCGCCCCCAAAATAAATCTGTCCCGGCGGGCCGCGATTTCCGCATCTGTTATGGCCGACCGCCCCTGGCGTAGTGAGGCCGCCAGTTCTTCGGCCGAGAGCAAGAAAACGTCTTCTGGCGGAAGGGTGATAGGCATGGCTATAAGTGTAGCCAAAGGCCGCCCGGCGTTTTTATCAGCGGCCGCAAAGATACGGCCGCAGTGGTCCTTTATTTGTTGCGCTTTTATCCAAACGGCCTCTGAAAATTTGCCGCGAGCATTGGCATCCAACAGAGTAGGCAGCCGATAAACGGCATACAAACCGCGCACTGCCTGCGCCCAGCCCTCAAGCCAGGGCAAGATCAATCCGGGTTCGCCAACCAGAGCATTTTCGCGGCACTTGTCCGCAATCATGCGGCTTACAGACTCCAGGCGGTCGGCTCTTTCGAGAATTGTCGACAACAAATCATTTATCTCCCCTTCTGTTTTTGAGGCAATAAATTTCTTAAAGTCATCGCTATCGCGGAGTGAATAAAAAGAGCGGACCACGTCCTGGTGGTAGCACAACAACTGATCTCGGTACCCCCAGCCAAGCGCCGCCGGCATATCATATATATACCCCTGCAAAGCCAAATTCAGGATAAAGTATGGGTACCCAGTTCGAGTAAAAATTGGCAACCAGAGTACTCCGGCAAGAGACGTCATAGTGGGTCTAGGCAATCCAGTTAAACGAACTACTCATTAAATCTCGAGCTGCCAAAGTATGCGGGAACTTTTCCGCTGTGGGGACGTAACTATCATAGATCGAAGGTAAGGCCGGAGCGAGTACGTCGGAAAATTTCATACGGCCTAGGTTGTTGAGGTATTCTCTGGATAATCCCCCTTGGAATATGATATCCAAAGCGTACTGCTCTTTGAGCTTGCCGTCCAGGCCTCTTTTGTAGGTGAGTATCTCCCCGCCTATGAGGCCCTTAGTGTCTAGACGCGCGATTCTTTCCCGCTCTTCGGCCTGGCCTTGGACCAGAACCTCTAGCCAGGCCTCTTTCATTCTCGTGAGATAGGTACTGGAACCGTAGCCGACCAAAGGCCTGATGCCGCACCAAAATGTAAGCCAAGAGTGGAGAGTAAACATTGCTGGAATTATGGACCGGGAGTGCGCCTCACGCGCCAATGAACCTTTATCCAGACTAACTTTGGTCGCGCCATCTTCAGAAATAAGTTTGTCGTTGTCGAGGCAGAGGCGTTCAGGGATATTATCGCCGTTACGCAGCCAGAAAAAATGCGTTCCCTTTTTTGTCAGCTCCGTCCAGCAGCCGGCTATGCCGTCAAATTTATGCAAAACGCGGGTCCGGTAGGGGGCCGTAAACAACGTCTGCGCGGTCAGAGTCAGGGGGTCAAGAGCAGTTTCTATGCCTTGATTGAATATCTCCTCGATGGGAATGTAATAAAGTTCCGGGACAGCTCCTGTCATGTCGGGAGCAAACAATTTTTTCCAGATCCAATTATTAACAATACTTACCTGATCGGCGTAATTTTGGGCTCGGGATAAATCTATTTTTAATAGCTCCGCCTCGAAATTAAGCAAAAAATCCTGCTCTTCCGGGGTGAACTCGGTCCACTGGCTGTTATTTTTTAGCCGGTCGGTAAAATTGAACCGCTGGGATGACATAAAGAACGCCGCCTGATGCAGCTGTTTGCCCGAAAAAAGTGAAATTTGTTTGTCGTGCAAGTGAAAACCTTTTTTATTCAGAAAATTATTAGGCGGTACAATTCCGCTCGAAAAGACTATTATAGGCTCCTCGGGCTTCGCGTCCGATACCAATCTATGGATATGCGAAGCAATATTCGTGGCCAAAAGAATCGGGTGGGTCAAAGGAGCATGGTGATCAACGATGTTTATGACGAGCGGTTTTTGCAGGTTCACTGAACGATTAAAGACCCGCTGTATATACTGTTCGACTACCTGGGCAACCGGCCGCTGCCGCAATACCTGTTCGCTGTCGGCAGAGGATTCATGCAGGCGCTGCGCATGCTCTGCCACAGTGTAAGGATAGTCAAAAAATTCTGTCATCACAGGCAAATATTTCGCAATGCCCCTTTTTAATTCGGCTATCTGTTGCGCCTTCTCCATAGTTCGCCGTTTAATTTACAAAATTGTCACTTTGCCTTTATCGGCCTCAACCAATATTCGCTCGCCATCGAAAAAGTTTCGCGTCGCATTTTTCAGTCCCACCACGCACGGCACGCCCAACTCCCTGGCCACTACCGCGGCGTGGCAAAATAATGGCTTTTCATATTCAGGCGATTCTCTTTATGAATCCTTCAATCGCGTCCACCTCGATGATATCCCCGTCCCGCACTAACTGGGTAACTTTTCTTATCCCGACCACGCAGGGAATATTGAACTCGCGCGCCACGATCGCCGCGTGGCAGGTAACGCCGCCGTCCTCGGTAACTATGGCCGCGGCTTTTTTCATGGCCGGCAAGAGACTGGGGAAAGTCGTGTGCGCCACCAGGATATCGCCCAGGTTCATTTTGTCCATTTCCTCGGGCCGGTTGATTATTTTAACCGTGCCCTGGACGTGCCCCGGGCAGGCGCAGGTGCCGCGCAAATCCGCGTTGGGCTCGGCTGCCGGCTGTTCGATTTTTTTGGCGGCCAGAAAGTCTGCGGCTGCCTGGCCGGTTAGAATCTCCTGCCTGCCGGCGGTATAGCTAAGGACGCAAAGCTTTTTCCGCTCGTTAAGCAAATCCCCGTCACATGGCCCGCCCGAAAGCGCCTGGGCCAGTTCGTCCGCAGTCAGGTGGTTCACCTGGGACAACGACAACGCCAGGCGCCGGGCCGATTCGCGGTGGACCCGGTCGAGAACATAGCAGCCATAGTACATACAGTATTTGCGGTAGTCTTTGAGCCAGATAATCTCGCGAGTTATATCGAGCAAGTATTTTACCTCGTCTGGCAGGTAAAACTTGGACAATATCTCTGTCTGTTTCTCGGCGATTGTCTTTAGGCGCGACAAGGCATCCGCCTCTAACTCGTCTAGGCTGGTAGCGGCAGAAAATAATTGTCTAAGTTCTTCGAGGTAATGACCGAGCGCGTAGGCTGGTCCGACATAAGTATAAGGAACCCAGCACCACTTGTCCGCGTGGGCTTTGATCGCTTCCTGGGCATCAATGCTAAGCAGAGCAAAGTCTGCCGTCAAATCCCTGCCGGCAGTAAAAAAAGCGCGCGTCACCGGGTCGGCGGCCAGGTGCTTGGCCAGAGAGATAAAATCCCGCTCTTCATCTAAGGTAAAATTCGTTGCTGTCGGCGTACTTAGTATGCTGTAGGTGTACATAGGTTCGAGGCCGGATTCCTCGGGCAAAGCTCGCCGCAACTTTGCCATCACCATTTTGGAGAAAGTCTCGCCGTTTGAATCTACGAGCCAGGTGGTCGAAACAGCTATCATGTGGCTCTTCTCCTGCATCTGTGATAACCGGCGGCCAATTGCCGCGAGCTCTGTGTTACTCAAATTCAAGAGGTCCAGGTGTTCCACCTCACGGGCAGACGCGAAGTACTCGGCATTATAGGCCCGACACTTATCGTGGATCTCTTTTACCCACAGCCGGTCGCGCACGACTTTTTCGACCAGCTCGTCAACGTACGCCTCAATTTGGTCAACCGGAAAATAGCATACAGCGCCCCCGGCCGCAAAATGTATAAAGCCGTCCTGAAGATTTTTTCCCACGCCGGTTTGGTGGGCATACTCTATCACGCTTCCGGGCAAGTACCACAAAACCTTGAGATCCACGTTACCCCTGGTCATACTAAAATTTTCCCGCCAGATTTTTTCAGACATACTTTTCGCTAGGGTTTAACAATCCGCAGTTGGCCCGTCCGGGTATCTACCTCGACGATATCTCCCTCCTTAATAATCCGCGTCGCCACTTTGGTGCCAATCACGCACGGCACTCCCAGCTCCCGCGCCACGATCGCCGCGTGGCAAGTCAGGCCGCCTTCGTCGGTTACAATGGCGGCTGCCTGCTTCATCGCCGACAGATACTCGACCGAAGTCATGGGGGTAACGAGGATTGAACCGGGGCGGAAGCCTTTGATTTCTTCAGTCGTAAAAATTACCTGGGCGGGAGCGCGTACTAAAGCCCCGGTACAGGCCATAGTACCCTGGCAGGAGAGCCCGTCCCCAATAATTACCGTGGACAACTCCAGGGAATGTTGGGCCAAAAAAGCTTCGGGTTCCGCGATTGGCACAATACCGCCCCGCCAAAGAAAGTATCCCCGAGCCCGCTCTGCCAAAATGTCTTGGTCCGGGAGTCGTCCGGAACGAAATGCCTCTTCCACTTCGGCCACAGTACAGAGTTTGGCCGATACATCCGGATAGCCGCGCTCAGCCAATTTCGGCGCCAGCTGCCCGAGCAAGTACAAGTCCGATAATTTTATCAGGCCCTCAGTCAAAATCCGGCTCTCATACGCCAGGTCGACCGCCGTCTGCCCGGCCGGACCATGCAGCGCCAGAAACCGCTCGCGCCAAGCACCGGCCAAGAAGATAGAGAAAGTGTACACTGGATACATTTCTTGAAACAAGCGGCTGAATTCGCGCAGGCGCGCATACTCATCTTGGCCGTCCCCAGCCGCGCGCATAAAAATCTTAAGACCTTCGGCCATCTCGCGAAATTTCTTGTGCACAGGCACGCTAAACAGCGGGTGAGACAAGTCCAGTCGGCAGACATATTCCGCCAAAGCCTCATAATCATCGGCGTAACGGTACCAGCGGGACACTCGGCCGTCGAAGTGTACCAGCTGGTCTTCAAGCCCGCGGCCCCATATTTTGGGGAACTCGTTTACATACTCCCGGCGGATAATTTCGTTGATCCACAGGGAAAAGTCGCGGGTAAAGATGAAGGCAAGCTGGCGGGCAGACATAGCGTCGCTTATGATGCCGGATTAAGTTTTCGCACGATCCCGTGGGTGGCGTCAACTTCCACTATCTCCCCCTCTTTTAGGAGCTGCGTCGCCATCTGCGTACCGATCACGCACGGTACGCCCAGTTCACGCGATACTATGGCGGCATGACAGAGTACCCCGCCGGCATCGGTAACAATGGCGCCGGCCAATTCCATGAGCGGGACAAAAGCCGGCCTAGTCATGGTCGTAATCAGAATATCTCCTGGCAAAAAATCGTGAATTTTGCTAGGTTCGAAAATAATCCTTACCCTACCGGAAGCCTTTCCCGGAGAAGCTGTTTGCCCGGACAGTTCCCTTTCCCTCTCGCCGGCAGCCGGCAAAATTTGTTCTTCAAAGAGTTTGCTTTCCTGATCCGAGACGAACTGTCCTTCGGCGGCGGCAAAATATAATCCGCACAGTTTGCGCTCTCTTAAAGACGTTTCTTCGGGCAGACGCGCGGTTTCAAAATAGGCCAAAAGTTCATTTCGGGTAAGAAGCCGCGCTGTTTCAGGGTCTGTTTGCTCGCGCCGGGCTACATAATCGAGTAAACGGATAAAAAATTCGTCAACTAATTCGTAGAGCGGTTCAGTATAGAAACGCACGTCGCGAAGTGTCTCCAAGATAGGTCCTTGAGTTTCGGCGGATAAATAATTTGCCGCCCGAGTAACCATTATATAAGGCGGCAAGTAGTCGGAATACAAATGATCAAACTGGGTGTACGCAGCCTGGGTAGCGAGCTCCGCCATCGGTCTGCCAATAAAAGCTTGAATTTCATCGGTGCGTTCCTTTAGTTCGCGGGCCAGTTCTGCGGCCAGCAGCGGATTCCGCGCCAGTTCTGCGGCCAGTGTCTGCCCAAAGTAATCGTTTTCGGATTTTGACTGGTAGCCCACGACCGGCCCATTGCTGTATTTAAAAAAGTTATGGCTGAGGGTTAGGCCATGACGTTTACGGCAAGAGGTAAAATAGTACTCGCCAATAGACGAACAGGTGAGCAGCGTAAAGTGGGCGAGCGCCCATTTTTTCTCCCAGTCTGTAACCTCAATTATCTGCCTGATTGATTTTTTGGCTGACATATAATCAACTACAGCCTTCGGGCAATTCCGGCACCCGCGTCAACCTCGATCATCTCGCCATCTTTAAAAATCCGGGTGGCGATTTTGGTGCCCACTACGCACGGCTTTTGCAGCTCGCGGGCCACGATGGCCGCGTGGCACGTCATCCCGCCCATATTGGTTACGAAAGCGCTGGCTTTTTTCATTATCGGCAAAAGCGTCGGATCGGTTACATTCGAGACGAGGATATCGCCGTTTGCGAACTTGTCCATTTCCTGCGCCCGGTTGACGATGCTAACCTGGCCGTCATAATAGCGGGCTGAGTATGTCATGAGCTGGTTACACAGGTGCGGATCAAACTCCCCCTTTTCCAGGCAGCCGGAGAGCATATCCGGGTAGAGCGCGTAAACCTGTCCGAGCGAGAGATAATGTTCGCGGGCGATCCGGCGCAGCACCGGTTCAATCGCCTCGTAGCTCATAAAAAGCGCGTCCATCCGGTGAGCTTTGACGAACAGAGTCTCTTCGAGAAGCCGAAACAGCCGGCGGATGTTTACCGGCAGGCACAGGCGTTCGGCCCAGGTCTCTTTATCGGCCAGCAGTCCCTTATCCCGCGCGAGTACTTGAGCCAGCTTCGCCTCGGCTTGGCCCTCGCGGTACAAGCCGCGCTGTACTTCCTGAAAATATTCGCGAGTCAGGCTCGGCCCGGTCCAGCCGAACTGAAGCCACGAATATGTCTGCCAGTGGTTGGTCAGACTATCGCCGGGATTTTCTGCCTGTGCCAGTCCGAGCATCGCGCGCTCTTCCTTTTGCGCCAGTGAAAGCTCGCGCGGAGTAACGAGAGCCTGGAAGGCGTTTTGGACTTCATCAGGTGCCAGTCCGCGCTCCTTTAACCAGACCTTTAGATAATCCGTTAAAAAAGAATTTTCGAGCTCGAGTACGTTGGGTACCTGTCCGAGCGACCAGACCGCGTGATGGTGGCCGTGATAAGCGCGCACGACCGCGGCCAAATTGGTGCCGGGTATCTCCTGATCGGCGACAACCTTCTTCAAGTCGCGGGAGAAATTCATCAGCCCGTCGGCCGCCTTTCTAATGTCGCTAAGCAGGGCCTCGAGATTGGCGGGTTCGGCTATTACCTCTTCGAGGTAGCGCCGCCCGATTTCGGTCCATTCGAGCCGGGAAAAATAGAAACGCTGAACATCGCCCTCCAGTTCGGCGACAAAGCAATTCAAACCGTATCCCAGCCGCTCGCGGATTGTCTCGGTCAACCCGGTAACATAGCAGCTGTGAAACCAGTACAACCCAAACCATTCGCCAAAAAGAAAGGGGTCTTTGATTTCCGGCAACCTCATAATTTAAGAGTTAAGGCGCTTAATAATCGCTAAGGTGGCGTCTACTTCCGCCCGGTCGCCGTCGGCAAAAACTTTGGTCGCGATTTTCGTGCCGACGATGGAAGGAATGTTGAGTTCGCGGCTCACGATAGCCGCGTGGCACGTCAGGCCGCCCTCGTCCGTAACGATCGCCGCGGCCCGGCGCAAAGCCGTGATAATGCTCGGCGTGGTAGCCGAAGAAATTAGGATATCGCCGTCCCGCATCTTAGCGATATCGCTGATAGTATTGATAATCCGGACTGTCCCGCTGGCCGTGCCCGGACAGGCCGTTGTTCCGCGGAGTTCCGAGAGCCGCGCGTAGTCCTGGTTTTCGATCGGGCGATTGATCTTTCGGTTCATCGCGCGCGCCTCCTCGCCATAAAAAATCGCGAGGGTACCGTCGTCGTTTGGCAGGCAGAGGTGGAATTTAATGATCTCATTAATAATATGTGCGTCTACCTCGCTGCCATCGAGCCTTGCGCCGCGGTTTGGACCAGACAACCAGGCCCGCGAGATCGAATATTTCCTGTTCAAAGCCAGTCGGACGGAGCAATTCATTGAGTCGAGCTTTATTTTCGTTTGCCACCCGCAATGAGGCGGCCGCGGCCGCCAGCGCTTGTTCGGGGCTGACATTGCGTTTTAAATGGCCGCGGACAAACTCCAGAAATTGCTCGGGCGAAAAAGCCGGGCCGGCATACACATAGTACACCCAGCCCCAGGCCGCGGCGTGCGCCTGGAGGCGCGCCGCGAATTCCGGCTCGCTCTGCCGCAATTCTATCCAGGAACTGTCCAACACCCGTTGCCTGAATCCGGAGCGGTGGTAAAAACTCTTGAGCAACTCAAGCAAAGCCGTTTCCTGGTCTTGGGAAAACGAAGCCGCTGGCGGGGCGGTAAAAACTTGATAATACTCCTGATATTTCTCCGGAGGCGCTTTGGCCCGGAGAACTTTTTCCAGATTACTCTCGACAAATGAGAAACCGGAAAAATCCAGAATGACTGGCGCGATCCCGAGCGCGTACGCGGTTTCCTGCCGCGTCGTAAACTCATCGAGCCATTGGCACAGCTCTGCCGGCGAGGCGTCGTTGAGCGAAGCGGGGGGCAAAAATTTCTCGCCCCAGGCTACCATGTCCTGGCAGTAAATTTCTGTCCGCTCGATTAGCGACCGTAAAAAACGAACATCCCCCTCGGCCAAAGCCCGCAGGGCTTCGTGCGCCCTGCCCCAGGTGGAAATATCGGTCAGGTATTCCACTCTCACGCCATCGGCGGCAAACCCAGCCACGGCCCGAGGTATTTCGAGCAGCTCAGCCTGGCGAAAAAGAGACCGGGTCCAAATCTGGTTTCGGAATAGAGGCGAGTGGTAGTCGTGGGCAATAACCTCCCACTGGTAATTCTTGCAGCTCATAGCTCAAGGTTTTTTAAAACCTTACACCCGGACCAAAAAAACCTCAAGGTTAATACAGAAAACCAGAGAAGGCGGGGGCTAGCTCGGCATTAATCAAAACTAATAACTTGATCCGGCGCAATCGGCTGCTCTGTCGGTTTAGGCGGGCTCTTTGGCGCGGCCGCGGCGACCTCTATGGCCGGACCAGTTTGGATCGGCTGCGGTGCCGGACTGCTCTGAACTGCCGTAGCGACGGGAGCCGCCGGCGCCGGAGAGTCTAGTGGCGGCGTACGGTGCGGTTCTCCCGGTCCGCGGCCGGCTGGGTTGCCGACGATCTCCGAGGCGGCTGAATTATTTTTCTTCCGCTTGCGTTTGCGCCGCCGTTTCTTATCGCCCTCTCCGTCCCGGCCGCCGGACTGGACAGCGGTGGCCTGCTGGTTCGGCGCAGCCAGAGCGGTTTGCGCGCCAGTTTTCACCGCCAGCTGCGCTTTTGGCTCTGGCGCCGGTAAATTCAAAACCACCGCGGCTTCCGGAGGAGCTGATTTGGGCAGTAAGTCCTTTAGGGACAGAGTTTTTCCCGGTTCAGCCGCCGGCCGGGCTGTTGGCGGGTTGGACTTGGCCGGCGGCGCGCTTCTCGGCGGCGGTTCCACCTCGGCGTCTTCTTCATCGTCGCCTCCGCCCTCGCCCATGCCGCTCCAGCGGATAATTTTGTCTTCTATAACCTCCCGCTTCTTGGAGTAGTGTTCCCGTGAAACCCGGATCACTTTGTCGCTCACGCCCGTGCGTGAACCTATCGGCGGCATGGTCATGGCGCTAAACGGCTGCGAGGCCACGCCGTCGATCATGAGCTTGAGGATGATCTGGTACTTGGCCAGGTTAACCACGTCTTCTTCCAAAAAAACCGGCGTAAACTCTTTGGTCAGAGTTTCGGCATCTCCGCCGCCTACACGGAAAGAAACAATCGTGCCGACGTTGCCGAAAACAGCGTCGGCCACCACCTCGTCGAGCTGCATCACGTACTGGTGGGCCATAATCAAGCTCAGGCGGTACTTGCGGGCCTCCGAGAGAATGTTGGCGAAGCTCGGAGAAGCGAAATTCTGAAACTCGTCGACATAAAGAAAAAAATCCTGGCGCTGATCTTCCGGCGTGTCTACTCTCTCCATGGCCGCGAGCTGGATTTTGGTGATCAGCATGCCGCCCAAAAGCCGGCTGTTGTCCTCGCCAATGCGGCCCTTGGACAGGTTCATGATGAGAATTTTTTTGGAGTCCATGATCTCGCGGATGTTGATCGTGGAATTAACCTGAGCGACAATATTGCGGATCACCGAAGCCGACAAAAACTGGCCGATTTTATTTTGAATCGGCGCCACCGCTTCTTGCGCGTAGCGGTCATTGTAACTCGCGAACTCGTTTTGCCAGAAGGCTTTGACGACCGGATCCCTAAGCTGGCGGACGACCTTGCGGCGGTATTCCTTGTCGGCCAACAGGCGGTTAATGCCGAGAAGGGTGGAACCCGGGTAGTCAAGCAGCGCTAAAATCGTGTTATTAAGAATGTACTCCATGCGCGAACTCCACACGTCCGGCCAGATTTTTTTGAAAATACCCATGAGACCGGCGGCGATCAAGTGTTTTTCTTCTTCGCTGTGAACCTCAAGCACGTTAAAGCCGATCGGGTGATCCATGTCCGCGGGGTTGAAGTAGACCACATCGTTAATCCGGTTGGCCGGTATAAAATCAATAATTTTCTCGGCAAAATCGCCGTGCGGATCGACGATACCCACGCCGTGCCCCTTGTAAACGTCGGACAGCACCATATTTTCGAGCATGGTAGTCTTGCCCATACCCGTCTTGCCGATCACATACATGTGCCGCCGCCGGTCGTCTACCTTGATGCCAAAACGCCGCAGGTGATTGCGGTAATTAGTCTGGGCAAACAAGCAAATATCTTCTTCCGGCGGGGGCGCGCTGCCGACCTGAGTGAGGTGAAAATTTGGCATAACAGAGCCGTAGATACGGTGAACTCAGTATAACAGAATAGAGACTAGATGTCTAAAGTCATAAGCCGAAATATACAGTCGAGCAATTTTCCGTGTTTACAACCCGGTCTAACAGCTGACGTAGCAAAAAACAAAGCCCGCCTAAAACCAAAAATCGACACACCAAGGTTACGCCTCGGTCCCTGCCCGGATATCATACTTAGGCATGACACGACGAGACGCAGTGAGTCCAAGGAATGCCTAAGTATGATATCCGGGCAGGGACCCGCGAGCGAAGGGAACAGAGAGACAGGAAATAGGAAAACTTCGATCTTGTTAGGCCACTAGCCGCTCGACAATCCCCAAAATGGCGTCCTGTTTGGCCGGTGGCAAAACTTGGCTGACTGCCCGTTTCAGCTGCTCTTGCCGCACTCTGTCGGCTAGCAATTCTTTGATAAGTTTAGCCAAATAATTTCCATCAGACGTTTTTTCGTTTACGTAAATCACGGCCCCGCGCGATTGCAGATAAACCGCGTTCTCCGTCTGGTGTCCGGGTTTGGGAATAATAATCGCGCTCCTGCCGAGCGCCGCGATTTCCGACAGCGTGCCAAAGCCGCCCCGGGAAATGATAATATCCGCCGCCGCGTAAGCCTGCTTCATCTCGGTAGAAAAAAATTGGTGCACCTGGTAATAAGCGGAAAAAAGCTTAACCGTCCGTTCCACCAGTTCCTGGGGACGCTCTTTGCCCGACAAATGAATCACCTGGCAAACGCCTGCCAGCTGCGGCACCGCCTCCACCACCAGCTGGTTCAACCGCAGCGATCCGGTCCCGCCGCCGGTCGCAAACACTACCGGCAGGCCTGGTTGGAGCGCGAACAGGCGCGCCGCCTCTTCCTTGGATCCGTCCAGAATGTCGCCGCGTACCGGATTACCCAAATGTACCGTCCGACGCGGAGAAAAATGCCTGGCCTGCTCCGCAAAAACGACCGACACCACGCGGGCAAAGGGAGCCATCAGTTTGTTCGCGAGCCCCACGTCCGCGTCTTGCTGGTGCACCCAGGCCGGCACGCCCAGAAGCCAGGACGCCCAGTGCAACGGCACGGAAATAAATCCGCCGGCCGACACGCAAAAATCCGGGCTTTCACGGGACAAGAGCCGGAGAGAGTAAAAAAAGCCGGCTACGATCCGCCCCAAGTCAACAATGTTCCAGACCGACAGGTAACGCCGGAATTTACCCGACGGCAGGGTAACAAATCTAATGCCGGCGGCCTCGACCAGTCCCCTCTCCGGTCCGGACCGAGTGCCAACCCACAAAAATTCGGCCTCCGGATAGCGGCTTTTAACCACCTCGTGAACCGCCAACAGAGGCGTTACCGGACCCAGTGTGCCGCCGCCGGAAAAGATGATTTTCATAGAATGCTTTTTTGCGTATTGATGCTTAGTTTATTCTCCTGTCGTACTTTTTCCTTTTATTCGCTCCTGTCGCCCGTTTTTTTCTCCGTTCCTGCGTTCACGTCCGGACATAGTGTCTGGGCATTCCTTGGACTCACTGCGTCTCGTCGTGTCATGCCCAGACACTATGTCCGGACGGGAACAGTGGTATAAAAGAAATTGATTGGCTTCGAGACTAATGACTTGTTTGTCAAACCTAATTTTAGACAGCGATTATGTTTGGTGATAAATAAATCCAACCAGCCCGTCTTAAGATAACCACAAATGCCGCTCGAAGACAATGCCCCTTTCTCTACACCGGCTTTCACCCGGATATTATACTTAGGCATGACACGACGAGACGCAGTGAGTCCAAGGAATGCCTAAGTATAATATCCGGGTGAAAGCCCCCCTACGAAGGAAAACCCGGAAATAGCACAAACAAATTCAAGGACGGCCTGCATATATCATGACCAAGAAGGTCGCGAAAAAAGAGTCATTCCCAGTCAGAATAGGCTACCTGGATTTAGACCGAACATCACATTCCCGACTCACATTAAGCGCGATACCGATCGCGGTTAGGCCTATCAAAAGAGCGCTGCCACCGTGGCTGACAAAAGGCAGCGGCACGCCCGTGAGCGGGAGCAGGCCCAGCATGGCTCCAATATTGAAAAAAGACTGAACCCCAATCCAGGCGGCGATACCGGCAAGCAGCAGGCGGCCAAAATCGTCCGGGGCTTTTTGCGCCAGTTTGAGGAGCCGCAGGAGTATAAAGAGAATGAGCGCTATCAGGGAAAGCGAGATAACAAAGCCCAACTCCTCGGCAATGACGGCAAAAATGCTGTCAGCGTGCACCTCCGGAAGATACTGAAACTTCTGCTGCGACCGGCCCAGGCCCAAACCCAGCCAGCCGCCGGAACCGATCGCCAAAAAAGCCTGGTTAATATGATAGCCAATACCCTGCGGGTCAAGTTCCGGATGCAAAAAAGTCATGAGACGATTGAGCCGGTAGGGCGCCAACGCCACCATGAGAACAAAACCCGACAGCCCGGCGCCCATAAGAAGCAACAAATGCCGCCACTGCGCTCCCGCAAAAAAAAGGAGGCAGAAAACAATCGAAAACAAAATCGTCGCCGTCCCGACGTCGGGCTGCAACAAAACCAAAACCACGGGAATAGACCCTATGGCCAGGGCCGGAAGAAAACCCTGCCGAAAACTCGCGAGCCCTGCCCGATTACGGTCGAGAAAACTGGCCAAAAAAATGATCAGCGCCAGTTTAGCCGCCTCGGCCGGCTGAAAAGACGCTCCAAAAAGAGTAAACCAGCTCCGGGCGTCCTTGGTGTAGCCGGTGCCAATGCCCGGTATGGCCACGAGAACGAGCAAGAGGACGCTCAAGCCAAATATCCACAGCGACAGCCGGTTCCAGCGTCCGTAATGGATCGTATAAGCTATAAACCCAAAAAAAATGCCCGGCAAAAAACCGTACATAATTTGGCGGCGGATAAAATAGTAGGGATCGCCGGCCAGGTCAAGTCCGACCGAAATGCTGGCGGAGCTCAAAGCCACCAGACCAAAAAGCACCAGGGACCCGGCGGCGATAAGTAGGGGGAAGTCCGGCGGACTGTCCGGTAAAGCGCGCGGCATGGCACTAAGCGTTGAGAAGTACCAGGAGATAACTGGAGAAAAATACTGCGATTTGCACGGCTGCGGCTACCGCCATGAGAAGCTCGGCGATAAACTTATCCTGCCGGTACAAAAGCCAGCCGATGGCTAAATTGACAACCAGAACCGCCAAGCCCAAGGCCGGAGCGTAGTACAGCGCCCGGTAGGGGCCGACCCGGTCAACCCCAAACAGTACGGTGTAGTGCAAGACCATCTGGCCGCCGGTCCGCGGCACCTGCAGCCACAACCACAGCCAGGCAGAGAGGTTGCCGGCTATCGCCAGGCTGCCGGCAACGGCTACCGGCCAGCGGGTAAAAAATAATTTCGGCGGGTAAAGTGAGAGTTTCATAGGTATATTATAGAAGATGAGCCCGGCCTTGACAAGATAAGCGGCCTTTGGTATATTCTAGCCAACTCTAGGGGCTAAGTTACGCGTCTGCAACCAGATAGACGGACTGGCCTCTTTAAGACAGTACTCTTCGTGGTAGCGAAGGGGAACAGCCTTTAAAAATATTTTATGGCCCATAAAAAGGCGGGTGGCGCTACTCGGCTCGGCCGCGATTCACAGCCCAAGTACCTTGGCGTCAAGGTAGGAGACGGCGAAGCGGTCAAGGCCGGCACCGTGCTGGTTAGACAGCGCGGCACGAGAATCCACCCTGGTAAAAACGTCGGCCGCGGCGGCGATGACACTCTGTTCGCCACGAACGCCGGACAAGTAAAATTTATCCGCAAAAAACGCCAGCGCTTTGACGGCAATCGGCGGGTTACCACTTTCGTGAACGTGGTACCGGCGGTCTAACAAACAAATAATAACTCCCCGCCCAAAACGCGCGGAGTTTTTATTTGTTTGTTAGCGCGTTTGAATATTGGTATAATAGCTCGCGGATTGAACTCATAGCGAGTTTCCCCCTTTTCGCCTCAAACATAGACTGATTTTTACGGCACCAAAACTCGCTCTTACAGGCTCAGACATTGGCGCCGTGAAAATCAGTCTATGTTTCGGCTCAACTTAGGATAGAATTGCTGATAACCCACTACCAGTTCATTCTTTGCTATTATTTTTTCCCTTATCCTATTTCTCTTCGATTCTTGTTCTTTACGCCTTGATGTTCCCGGTTACTATCCCTGTTCCCTCCGCTCGCGGGTCCCTATCCGTCTATCATACTTAGGCATTCCTTGGACTCACTGCGTCTCGTCGTGTCATGCCTAAGTATGACAGACGGGCAGAGACCGAGGTGTAACGATGGGGTAAAATTACTTTTTACTGATAATCCACTGCCATGTTTCTCGAAATTGTGAGCACATTTTTTATCTCTCTGGGGCTCCAGCTCGCCAGTTTGCTGGGGGTTTTTCTTTTATTTGGTTTCCTGCTCTCACACATCCAGGCTTTTACGCACCGCATGTATGTCCGGAGCGTGGGGTGGAAAGGCATTCTCTGGACGGCCTGGATGGGAACGCCGATTCACGAACTGGGGCACGTCTTTTTTGCCAAAATTTTCCGGCACACGATTAACGAGGTCTACCTTTTCCGCCCCAATCCGGCTACCGGCAACTTGGGACACGTAGACCACTCATACCGCACGCACAGCTGGTACCAGCGAATCGGCAACTTCTTTATCGGGGCGGCTCCGCTTATCTGGGGTTCGGCGGTCCTCGTGGCCATGCTGTATTTTTTGCTGCCCAACGGCCGGGAAGTTTTTGCCCCGCTAGTCCGGGAATTAGCCGGCGGGCGCGATTTTTTTTCTTCCCTGGGCGAGAGTCTGGCCAACCTGTTTAGCGGAGAAAACATCCGCACCTGGAATTTCTGGGTGTTCCTCTACGTCTCTTTCTGCGTCGCCTCGCACATGGCGCCGAGCCGGGCCGACCAGTCCGGCATGTGGCGCGGTTTGTTTTGGATAGTGGCGCTCCTCCTCATTTTAAATTTGGTCGCGGTGGCCGCGCGCGCCGATATCACCGGCTATGTTCTGGCTCTTAGCCGTTCGCTCAAATTCCTTGTTGGCATCTTCGCGTACGCGCTCCTGATTTCGATTTTACACTTCATCATGGCCGCTATCGTGCTCTCGCCGTGGCGGCGCCGCCTATGATGCTCACCAAAAAACTGCGCTCCCTCAGAGCGCTGGTCAAACAGCAGTCCGGCGACGCGCTGATTGTGGGCAACTTCGGTCATGAGACGGCCGACGATATCCTCTACTATCTGCTTTTGCAACGCCTGGAATCGGGGCTGCTCTACCTGCCCTCTAGCGGCCGGCCGAAGTTATTCGTTACCCCTTTTGAAGCTCGGCAATGGCAGAAAAAATATCCGGAATTGTCCGTGCTCCCCTGGCGCAAACCGCTGGAGCGGCTGCTGGGTTCCGCGCTCGCGGGCAAAACCATAGCCGTCCGCGCCGGCAGCCTACCGTGCCTGATCCGCGCCCGTCTGGCCGAATATCCCAAGGTAAAATTAAAAAATCTATCCGCTGAGGAAAAAGTCATGGCCGTAAAGCTGCCGGAGGAAATTGTCTGTCTCAAACGCGCGGCCGCCCTGACGGATAAACTCTTTTCTGAGCTTATTCAAAACTGGTCCAGATTCTCTACGGAAACGGCGGCCGCGCGGTTTTTGCTCACGCGCATGGCCGCTCTTTACGTCGAGCCTTCATTCCCGCCGATTATCGCCTCGGGCGCGAACGCCGCGAATCCCCACCACGAAACTGCGGCCGTCAAAATCAAACGGGGGTTTTGCGTTATTGATATGGGCGTGCGCTACCGCGGTTACTGCAGCGACATGACGCGCACGATATACGTCGGCAAACCGGCCGCCAAGGAGACCGCGCTTTACGACCGGGTCCGCCGGGCGCAGGAAACCACTGTCGGGCTGGTCAAGCCGGGAATTACCACCCCGGAACTTGATAGGCACTGCCGGGAGTCGCTCGGCGAACTCAACTGCGAGTTCATTCACGGCCTCGGCCACGGAGTCGGTACGCAGGTGCACGAGTGGCCGCGGGTCGGGAGCGCCGACAAGGTCGTGCTCGAAGAAAATATGCTCATCACCATCGAACCCGGAGTGTACCGCCGAGGTCATTATGGCATCCGGATTGAAGATGACGTACTGGTAACGAAATCCGGCCGCAGAGTGCTCACGCGCGCGAGCCGCGATCTTATTAGGCCAGTGTAGGCCGCTTCAGGCTGGCGATCACGGCTTGGATCCGCCCTCCCTCGCGTTCCACGGCGTCGCCGTCGTACTCGCCGCTGTGCGCTGTCCCAGTTCCGTACGTGGGCTTTTTTTGATCCAAATGAAGATTGATCTCGAACCCCCCGGGCGCCAGCTCAAGATAGGCGTGGAATCTGGGGTAGCCGCTAGGTCCAAAGACGCGGGCATA
Organism: Candidatus Magasanikbacteria bacterium GW2011_GWA2_56_11; assembly: GCA_001004885.1. GTDB lineage: Bacteria > Patescibacteriota > Patescibacteriia > Magasanikbacterales > UBA922 > GWA2-56-11. Next base: position 2,476 of record LCRX01000015.1, on the reverse strand, counting down.
GCTGACCGCGCCGGTTCGATTGATTATTTCCCCATAACCGGCGCGGCGGATGAGCTGGCGCGGGTTCATGGCGTATAGGCCGCTAAAATGCAGCTTCATATTCCGCCGCGTTTTTTAGACGAAAGGACTTTAGCACCTGCCCGAAAACCGACTCGCCCGCGGGATAAGTCGCCGGATTGTAGCCAAGGCGAACTCGGTAGGTATTGCCATCCGAAGCAAACCGAGGGCGGCCGCCGCGGCCTCGCCCGGCACGACCTGGACGCTAAGTTCGGCTCCAGTCTCATAATAGTGCGGTACGAAAGGCGCTTCGGCCGCGGTATCGAGCCGGAGTTTGAAATCTGGACTCCGGGCCACGACTTCGCTTAATCCGTCACGGCCTTTTACCGGTTTAGCGATCCAGTCGGCCGGGACCATAAACGTAAAAAAACCTTCGTCATCGGCCACCAGCTGCCCAGCCGGCTTCTGCGCGTCGCCGGTTTTTGAAGTTTCGGCCGGCAATTCGGGCGCTGTCGGGGACGCGGCGGTTGGCCTTGCGTCCGACCGGTCGTCACTTCGCCCCCAATAACTGACCGCCGCGTAGGTTGTCACGCCGATTACTGCCCCGAAAATCAGAAAAATAATTTTTTGTGTCATAGGTCACTGATTTTGTTTTTTCCCCGGGTCACCTGCTTGGGACAATTGCAATCGCCGCCGGATTTCATCGTACGCGTCCCGGCCGTAGTTGTAAACCATGTGATTGGTAAACAGCTCCAACGCCGCCCGGCGGTCCGCTATCTGCGGGCCGAATTTCTCTCTCAGAGCATTGGCCTCACCAATTTTTCCTTCGTGTTCGTGATGCACAATCCGGCGCGCTACCATCCGCTCCAACCCCGTGAGTTCCTGTTCCTCGTGCATTAATTCCGCCACGGCGGCTATCACTTCCGGGTTGGCCGAGGCATTGGCTATCCAAAACGCATACTCCGCCTCGAGCGCCATCTCCACTAGATTGTCGGCCTCCTCCTCCAGTTGGCAAACTCGATCCTCGTCCTCTTGGACTCCGGCTTCATACAGCTTACCCTGCGCCGCCGACAAAAAATTCTCGGCCCGGTCAGAAAACGTGTGGATTTCACCCGAAAGTATGGCCGCTTCGTAAAACGCCAACTCGCCGTGTTCCTGGCCGATTTGATCCCGGCCCTCTTTGCCACGCTCGGCGATCGCGAATTTTTCCTCGATATACCGCTCCTCAGACAGGGCTCTCTTTTCCAATTTTCCCTCAGCTCTCTCCAAACTGGTGTTTAATACTTTTAGCTCCCTAAACGCTTGCTTCCGCCGTTCGCGGCGTGCCCGCCTTTCTTCGATCGCTTCCTTTGAAGTCAAAATTGGCTCATACGGCCGCGGTCCTGATTCCGACATAATAGGCTGTTAAGTATTACGTTTTCCATTATCACTTGCCGAGCCGGGCGTAGCGCCCCCCTGGTTGGCCCGGCGAAACTTCAACGCCGCTGAATTGATGCAATAACGACGTCCGCCAGTTTCTTTTGGCCCATCGGCGAATACATGCCCCAAATGCGCGCCACACCGAGCGCACGCCACCTCGGTGCGAACCAGGCCGTGGCTTGTATCCGGCGTTTCGCTAATTTTAGCACGCCCGCTCGGCGCATCAAAACTGGGCCATCCACAGGCAGCGTCGTATTTATTTTCGCTGGCGAACAGTTCGGCGCCGCAGTTGGAACAAAAGTACTGGCCGGAGTCGTAAGTGTCCCAGTATTTGCCGGTAAACGGCGCTTCGGTGCCCTTCTCCCGGGTTACGCGGTACACGTCCGGCGGCAGTTCTTTTTTCCACTCGGCGTTGGATTTGTTTATTTTGTCTTCGGAAATAGACATACTTCGCCGGTTGACAGATGATTTCCGCCAGCCCGGACACAATCTCCGGACAGGCGCATTTATACAGCCCGGCTAAGGAAAATATTCGACTGGACAGATCTGCCGGCGTCACAAAGCCTGCCCTGCTCTCATTTACTTTATACCATCCTACAGAAATAAAGAAAACTTCCGGGTAAACTCTTTCAGCTCGCCCGTTTCCCCAAACATCACAATTCCATAGTACTCCAGCTCCGCCTCTCGCGTCGCGCGCGTCCGCTCCTGCTGCTCCTGCGAGGTGCCGACTGTCATGGTACCGGTAAAATCGCCAAAGGCCAGGCCGCGCTTGAGGCACTCGGCGCGTACCGTCCGGATTTGGTTCGAGTTGTCGGCCTTGAGCACGATAAAGGGGAAATGCGAGATGTGCGGATGGACGCCGCCGTCCTGGTCTTCGTAGCGCAAAAAACACATCTCGTCCGCAGCGCCGGTTTTGCCGGCCAGTCCGGCGGTCATGTGCCCAAGCGCATTCATGAGGCGGCCGACCTCGATTTTTTTGTTCAGGACAGCGATAAATCGTTTGGAATTTTCGTCGGGTAGCGGCAGTGGCATACAAAAAATTAGAGGGCTGGTGTTTTTT
>LCRX01000014.1 GCA_001004885.1 Candidatus Magasanikbacteria bacterium GW2011_GWA2_56_11 | reverse complement strand
TATTTATTCATGAATAAATACAGACATGGCGGGCCCAATTTATTTATCTTATTTTGACAAAGCATCATAGTACAAATGATACTTTTTGTCAATATTGACAGGTTTTAGCGATGCAATTTTGGCTTAATAAAGGTTTGTACTAAAAAGCACACCTTTTGTGGCGTGCTTTTTTGCCACCCCCAGCCACCCGTTTACTCCTTACCCATGTTCCAAACTTTTAGAACCTGGGTGTGGGTCGGGCGGCCGGGGATCGTTTGGCGGCGAATTCAGGGAGCCGCCGTTTGGGAGGCGCCTGGTGGCGGGTCGAAGCAGGCGTCGAACGCCTGCAGATCGCACTCGGGGACAGCGAGGACACACCCCGCCACGGCGTGCAGCCTGTACGAGCGGCAGCTTTCGACGCAGGCCGGTGGCGAGAATTTCTGGTGGGTTTACCTACCCCAGACGGCCGCCGCGCCGCACTCATCGAGTCGGCCGCAAGCCAGGACGCAGGGGTCGGACGGCCGTATTGCCTGGCTCAGCCGCCGTTGGTATAATTGAGCCGGCTATAGGCCCCTCTTATATGTCTTTGGGATATTTTACCCTTGCCTTCCTGCTTTCAGTCCTGGCTACGCCGCTGGTTTTTTTGGTTATGCGCCGGCTCGGAGTGGTAGACCGCCCCAAGGCCGACAAGCGAAAAATCCATGCCAAGCCGACGCCGCTCGGCGGCGGGTGGGCGATTTGGCTGAGTTTTTTTTCAGTGGTCGGCCTGGCTTATGCCGGAGACAACTATTTTGGCGTTGATGTCGCTCCCAAGCATTTGCTCGGTCTGTTTATCGGTTCGACTATTCTTATGGCAGGCGGGTTTTTGGATGACAAGTACACGCTCCGGGCGCGGCATCAGATTTTGTTCCCGGTTTTCGCCGCCCTCTCGATTCTGGCTTTAGGCGTCGGCCCGCATGCCATCTCGAACCCCTGGGGCGGAGTCATCGACTTGTCGGCCTACAAAATACCGGTGTATGGGCTGGGGAACATTATTCTCTTGGCCGATTTTATCGTTTTTTTCTGGCTCATGGGCATGATGTTTACGACCAAGTTCCTCGACGGTTTGGACGGCCTGGTAACAGGCGTGGTCGCTATCGGCGCTCTCATTATTTTTTTTCTCAGCCGCGATCCGCGCTGGCTGCAGCCGGAGGTAGCGCTGGTGGCGCTTATCTTCGCCGGCGCGTGCTTGGGTTTTCTGGTCTGGAACTGGCATCCGGCGAAAATATTTCTGGGCGAGGGCGGAAGTCTATTCACGGGTTTCGTCCTCGGCACGCTGGCCATTATATCGGGCGGCAAGATCGCGACGACGCTTTTGGTTATGGGCCTGCCGGCGCTTGATGTCGTGCGCGTAATTGCGCGCCGGGCGCAGAAGAAAACTTCGGTATTTGCCGGGGATAATGAACATTTGCACTTCAAACTTTTGCGCTCCGGCCTGTCGCAACGCCAGGCCGTGATTCTGCTGTACAGCCTTTCCCTTATTTTTGGTCTGTCGGCGCTCGTCCTGCAGACGACGTACAAGTTAATCGCCTTTGGCATACTATTATTGGTAATGCTGCTTGCCGCCGCCTGGTTTGCCCGGGCGGAACGGGGGCCGCAGAAAGCACGCACCACGTATGAAACCGCTAACTCCGTCCGGGAAAAAACGGGTTAAAATCACCGTCGGAATTCTCTTTGCGGCCGCGGCGATTCTGCAGCTGTGGAAATGGCACTGGCCGGAAGCGTCTGTCGTGCTCTCCGGCCGCGAACTTAGGGTCCAGGTGGCCAAAACATTCTATCACCAGCATCGCGGCCTGGGCGGCCGCGAGGCGCTCGCGCCCTATGACGGCTTACTGTTTCCTTTCGGCATTCCCAGCCGTTACGCGTTTGTAATGCGGGACATGCGTTTTCCGATCGATATCATTTGGTTCCGCGGCGGCGCGGTGGTGGACATCGCCCCGAACGTGCAGCCGGAAAACCGGCCCGAAGAACAGCTGACGCGGTATTACCCGCGCACCGAAGCTGATCTGGCGCTGGAGGTGCCGGCCGGGTGGGCGGAAAGACACGGCGTTAAACTGGGGGACCGGATATCCACACTTAAGGCCGATTGACGCGCTTTAGTGCCGGTTGTATATTACCGGTCTAATTATTAAAGGAGGCTATATGAATGAAGAATTGTTTATTAAAAAGGTACTAACACTCGAGGAAGACGTAAGGTACATCAAGGAGGTAATGGTAACCAAAGATGAACTCCGCGGCTGGATGGACCCGATCACCGGCACGCTCGATTATCTTGTCAAAATTACCACGAAAATGGACACCGAACTGACTTTCATGAATCACCGGCTTAAAGAGACGTGGGACAAGGTCGAGGCTCACGACCGGGATATCGCCCGGATCAAGCCCCTCGTCGGCTTGATCTAGCCCGAAATGTCGGCGGTCGATGTTGACGGCCGCGCCCCTTGACTTTCCGGGGGCTTTTGTATATACTAGCCTCGTTTCCCCCTTACTTATCTTCTGTTTTAATCAGGTATGTTCGCAGTTATCGAAACCGGAGGCAAGCAGTATCTCGTTACGAGCGGCGCTCTCCTTAAGGTCGAAAAGCTTCCGGCCGAGGTCGGCAGCGAGATTGTTTTCGACAAGGTTCTTCTTACGGCCGAAGACGACGGAACCAAAGTTCAGGTCGGCAAGCCCTACCTCGAGGGCGTCAGCATTACAGCCACGGTCGAAGAGCAGGGCCGCGGGACCAAGATTCGCGTGGTCAAGTATAAGCGCAAGGTCCGCTATAAGCGGGCGCGCGGCCATCGCCAGCATTTTACAAAAGTCAAGCTTGGCGCTGTCAAATAACAAGCCTAAAACAATAAATCCGCCCGGAGGGCGGATTTATTGTTTTAGGCGGTGTCTGAGAGCGCTGCCGAGAGTGATTTCGTCGGCGTACTCGAGATCGCTGCCCATGGGCAGGCCGCGGGCCAGGCGCGTAACGGTGAGATCCGGCCTGAGCTCTTTTAGCTCTGCCTCGAGATACATCATGGTCGTTTCGCCCTTGATGTCTGGATTGAGGGCGAGAATGATTTCGCGCGTATTCTGGTCGCGCGCGCGGTCAAGCAGGTCGGCTACCTTTAGCTGGTCAAGACGCTCAATTTCCTCGGGGTCAATGACTCCGCGCAGCACATGGTAGACTCCCGCGTACGCCCCGGTGCGCTCCAGCGCCTGGACGTCTTGCGACTCGGCCACCACCGCGATGGTCGCGTGATCGCGCGACCGGTCGGCGCAGACCCGACAGGGCGAGACGTCGGAGAAGTCGCGGCAGACGGCGCAGCTTTTCATGGTTTCCGCGAGCTGTTTCAAAGCCAGCGTCAATTCCGCCACTTCTTTTTTGCCGGATTTTAAAAGGTGGAACACGTACCGTTCGGCCGTGCGGCGGCCGACCGACGGCAGGCGGGTAAGAGAGCGGATAAGATTTTCAATCGGTTTGGGGTACATAAGGAAAAAGGCCGCGGCGCCAATCCGGGCGTCAGCGCCAGGCGGTGGCTGGCCTTCCGGCTGGCTTAGCTCAGCCCCGGAATATTGGGCAGGCCGCCCATTTCTTTCATTTTCATGGCCATGATACGCTGGATCTTTTTGAGCGCGTCGGCATGGGCTTCTTTTATGGCCTCTTGGAGTTTGGTTTTTTTGTCCGGGGACAACAGGTCGTCGTCAATGGCCAGGGCAGTGAGGGTAAGATTGCCGTCCAAAGTTAAAATAACTTTGTCGCCCGCAGTCTTGACCGTGACGGTTTCTTCGGCCAGTTTGCTTTGCAGCTCTTTGGCCTGGTCGCGCAGATCCTTGAATTGTTTTAATTTGTTGAACATAGCGATATTTAATTAGAACGACGGCACCCGGGGTCCGGCGGCCGGGGCCGAAACCGGGGCGGCGAACTGGGTATCGAGATTTTTAAAGCTGGCGCGCGCTTCGTCAAAGAAGACTTTGGCTTGACCGATGGGGCCGTTTCTGTGTTTGGCCACATGGATCTCGGCAATGTGCCGTTCGTCCGGCGGGATGTCCTCCAGGCGGTAATTGCGGTCAGCCGCCTTGCGGTAGATAAACAGGACTACGTCGGCATCCTGCTCAATACTACCAGATTCGCGCAAATGCGCCAACTTCGGAATCGCCGGCTTGGTCTGCTCGACCGCGCGCGAAAGCTGAGACAGGGCCAGGACCGGAACGTTGAGTTCGCGCGCTATTCCCTTGAGATTGCGGCTGATTTCGGCCACTTCCTGGACGCGGTTATCCGCGTTCCTTTTCGAGTGCGAATCCATCAGCTGGAGGTAGTCGATAATTACCAAGCCGAGGCCGTGTTCGGACTTGAGCCGGCGCGCTTTGGTGCGGATCTGGACGACATTGTTGCCCGGAAAGTCGTCGATATATATGGGAGCTTCCGAGAGTACGCCCATGGCGTGGCCGATGCGCGGAAAATCGTCGCTGTCCGGCCGGTCCGACAGGTTGCCGGTTCTCATTTTCCACAGGTCCACCCCGGCCTCGGCGCACAGTAGGCGGTCCACGAACTGTTCTTTGCTCATTTCCAGGGAGAAAATTCCGACCGGCTTTTTTTCTTGCACCGCCACGTGGCGGGCGATATCCAGCGCGAACGAAGTTTTGCCGACCGACGGCCTGGCCGCCAGAATGATGAGGTCCGAGTTTTGCAGCCCGGCCAGCACGTTGTCGAGCGCCTTGAATCCGGTGGGTACGCCGCGCAGCTTGCCTTTTTCGCGGTGCAGCTCGTCGATACGGTCGAAAGCCTCGCTCAAAATGCCGCGGATGGGCGTAAAGACCTGCTTGATGTGTTTTTGGCTGACGGCGAAGACCTGCTGCTGCGCCTGGTCGAGGAGCACTTCCACTTCGTCGGTGTCCTCCTGGTAGCCCAGGCGGCTGATTTCATGGGCCGCCGCGAGGAGTTTGCGCAGCGTGGCTTTGCGCGCGACAATATCCGCGTAATATTTGATGTGGGACGTGGTCGGCACCGTGTTCGACAGGCCGACCAGGTAACTTCTGCCCCCGATTTTTTCCAGTAAACCTTTTTCTTCGAGCCGGTTCGCGATGGTGAGCACGTCGAGCGGTTCATTTTTACCGTAGAGTTCGAGAATGGCGGTGAAAATCTCGACATGGGCCGGTTTGTAAAAATCTTCCGGCTCGATGGCGTCGGCAATTTTTAGCATTGCCTCCCGGTCGATAAGAATGGCGCCCAAAAGCGACATTTCCGCCTCCAGGTTGTGAGGGGGGATTTTTTCCAGTTCGGTGATATCGGGCATACGCTGGGGCGGGTTTGGCCGGACTCATGGCCGGATTGTTCCGGTATGATAACGCATGAGCCCTGGCTGGGCAATGGTCATGGGCGCCCCGACTGTTGAGAAGCTGTTGATAGAGTGTGCGCTGGTTGCTAATCGGCCCTAAAGTGCCTATACTGTAGGGCATATGACCTTTATGGCTTACCAATGCGTGGACTGCCGTCGCCGCCTCTCTTTGTCTGAGGGGGATGGCCGCTGTTCGGGCTGCGGCCGGATATACGAGCGGCGAGGCGCGGTGCTCTTGGCCTGGCCGACGCGGATGCACGATTTGTCCCGGGACGAGGCCGCGCACCATGACCACGAAGACGCCGACCAGGCTGAGGTGCACCAGCTTGGCCGCCCCCGTAACCGGCACTACCACGAGGCGCTCTGGAAAAAGTTGCGCGCTCTCCCGCCGGGCGAGAATCTGCTCGAAATCGGAGCCGGTTCTGGCTATGACGCGGCCGAACTGGTCTCCGGCTATTCGGTGGTTTTGTCCGATGTTTCCCCCGAAACGCTGGCCAGGCTCGAACGCCGGCTTGGCTCCCTGGCTGCCGGCTATGTAGCCGCAGACGGCAGCCGCCTGCCGTTTGCCGACGCCTCTTTCGGCGGCGTTTACATGGTAGCTACCTGGCACCATTTGCCGTATCCGGGACAGGGACTGGCAGAGTGCGCGCGCGTGCTTAGGCCGGGCGGACTATTGGTTATCGGCCTGGAGCCGAATGCCTTTTATTTTCGGCCGATCAAACTTTTGCGTCGGCTGTTATGCCGCCTGACGCACATGGATCCGGGGGAAGGTTCGCACGCGGACGCGGAAATGGAGGGTTTTTCCTATCGCGGCCTGGCGCTGCTGTTTAGAACCGGACAGTGGCAGGAGGTGGAAATCCGTCCGGCCTGGCTGCTGTGCGGGCTGTGGCACTACCTGGCCGAGTTCCTCTATCGCGCCTGCCGTTTGCCCCGGCGCCTGGTCCTGCCGGATAGACTCGAAAAATTTTTGGTCAAGTGCGATGAAGCGCTGTTTCGCCTTCCCGGCGTCAAGCATTTGGGCTGGCACTGGAACGTAACGGCGCGCCGGGCGGTCCGTTAGCGCCGTTTTGGTTTGCGTGTTCTGTATGAAAGTCTGCATCGTGAACAATATTTATCCGCCGTTCGCGCGCGGCGGAGCCGAGCAGGTGGTAGTGCGCACGGTTGACGGCCTCTTGGAGAGCGGGCATGAAGTGGTTTTGATTACGAGCACGCCGGAGCCGGACGCCATCGAACGCCGGGGGTCGCTTGCCGTTTACCGTCTGCGCCCGCCGAACTTGTTTTTTTATACCGAAGCGCACAGGTATACCTGGCTCTCCCGGCTCGTCTGGCACGCGCTTGATATCTTCAACCTGGCCGTGGCCTGGCGCGTGCGCGCCATCGTGCGCGTCGAGCGGCCCGACGTGGTGCACACGCACAATCTCATGGGGCTGAGTTTCCTTATCCCGGCCGTTATCCGCCGGCTCGGCATCCGTCACGTGCACACGGTGCACGATGTCCAGCTGGTGGAGCCGAGCGCGATTATCCTCAAGCAAGAGGAACATTCGCGGCGCTACACTGGGCTGCCTATCCGCCTCTACAGCGCGCTCATGCGCGCTCTTATCGGGTCGCCGACGGTCGTCATTTCGCCCTCGCAGTTTCTTTTGGATTTTTACCGGGCGCGGCGGTTTTTTTTGGTCTCCCATTGCGTCGTGCTGCGCAACCCCGTAACTTTTGACCTGGACAGCGCTCCTTTGGGCCAGGCAGCCGACGGCACTTTCCGTTTTGTCTATGTCGGCCAGATCGAGCGGCACAAAGGCGTGCATATTCTTTGCCAGGCTTTCAAAGAGCTTCGGAAGGATCGGGCGGATACCGAGCTCCACATCGTCGGCGACGGCTCCTATCTCGAGGCCGTGCGGAGCCGGGCGGACGGCATTGCCGGCATCGAGTTTCATGGCCGGGTGGACAAAGAGCGCCTGCCGGAGATTTTTCGCCGCATGGACATGGCCGTGGTGCCGTCTTTGTGCTACGAAAATTCTCCGACGGTCATTTTTGAGAGCTTTGCCTTCGGCGTGCCGGTCTTGGCCAGCAACATCGAAGGGATAGCCGAGCTGATAGTAGAAGGGGAGAACGGGCTGACGTTTGCCGCCGGCGAGGCGGGCGCACTGGCCGCCAAGATGCGCTGGTGCGCGGAACACAGGGGCGAAGTGCGCGCCATGAGCGCCAAAACAAAAGAATCCTTGGCCGGACTTTCGCAGCGGGAGTACATCGAGCGGCTGACGGAGTTGTACCGGGGGTGAGGGTGATTTTGGTTTATCGCGCCCATATTAAGATGTCCAATGAAATAAACCGCAGGACTTTGAAGTGGAATTATGAAATTGTATATTGACATAGGCCAAAGAGAGACAGAGGGCGACTACGCCAGCTACTTCATATCCTTGCCCCTCTCCGTCACGGAGGCGATTTCTTTCGATAATTCATCAAAAGGCTGCCGGATAATTAAACAAGCATTAGTTGAAAAAAAGATCATGCCCGCCAGTCAGGAAATAACTTCTCAATGGGATACGATTCTCATAAAAGAGGGCATGTTTGTCCAGTCCGAACACGTGCGCTGGGTGGATGGGGACAGAAAAGACTGGTGCAAGATGAGGTGTGGGAAACAGTGTGGGAAATTCCTATGCCGGAAGAACTAAACAGAGAACTATTAAAGTCAGCCACGGTGGTGAAAAAACACTACAAAGAGTTGGACAAAATTCCTCAAGCGGTAACAGAGTTGCAGAATATATTAGAGGAAGAAGTCGCCCGTTATGCGGATCCCGGACGTTTATGTCCGTAAAGTTTGTTTATGATAAAAATTAGAGCGCACCTGCCCAGAGATATCGCGTACCGCGTCAAATGGCTTAACAATCCTAATGTCAGCCGATTTATCGGCGATAGAATGGGACAAAAGACCAGTTTGAGGAAAGAAAGAGAGTGGTTTGGCGACTACCAGAAAGCTAAGAACAAAAAATTTTTCACTATTTGTGATGATTCCAAACCGGTAGGCTTTGTTGGTCTGTCGAATATAAGCCGGGCCAACAAAAACGCGGATTTGTTTATCGCTATTGGCGAGGACGACTACCGCGGTCGTGGGGTGGGAAAAATCGTCATGGAATGGATCATTGATTATGGATTCAAAAGACTAAAGCTTCATAAAATAAATCTGGGGGTGATCAAAGACAACATTCCGGCAGTTAAGCTGTACCGAGCTTTGGGATTTGTAACCGAAGGGGAGATGAAAGAAGAGGTTTTCTATAAAGGAAAATTTTACGATTTTTTATCCCTGGCGATTTTCAACAAAACCGAGACTAATAAATAAGCCGAGGCTCTTGTCCGGCGCCCTGTATTTTCCTAATTTTTAAGCAAACAAATATGTTGTTCAGCCTTCAAAACGCTCAAAAAGTTTCGCGGCCAGGTTTTACGGCTTATGTTTATAACAGCAAGGAGGAGCATCCCGGACTTAACACCGTCTATGTTGACTGTTTTGCCGGCCATGAAAAAGTTTACGTAAAAAACAGCCGCCGGCTTTATTTTGTCATTGAGGGTGAGGGCATCTTCCATTTAAACGGCGAAGAGCACGCCGTAAGGCCAAATGACGTAGTCGTTATTGAGCCGATGGCGGAGTACGCCTATACCGGGAAAATGAAGCTGTTTGAGGTGAACTGCCCGGCCACCGGGAGCGAGGATGAGGTGGAAGTTACGTAATCTGTTTTTGGCAGCGCCTCCTACCCGAAATACGGCACGCGCCACCGTTCGTACGGATCAAGGTAGCGGTGCGCCCGCTCCAGTTTTGCCAGTTCGTCCATCTCTTCTTTCGAAAGGCAAAAATCGAAGACGGCGCTATTGGCGAGGATATTTTCCGGGGTGGCGCTTTTGGGTATGACGACGGTACCGCGCTCCAGGCCCCAGCGGATAAGCACTTGGGCCGGCGATTTGCCATGGCTCTTGGCAATGGCGCACACAGCGGCATCTTCGGTTAAGACCGGGCCCTCGCCGCTCTCTTTGACCACGCCGGCGCGGCCGAGCGGGGAGTAGGCGGTAACGGCGATCTTATTATAGTGGCAGAATTCCAGCAGCCGGGTTTGCTGGTTGTACGGGTGCAGCTCGATTTGGTTCATGGCCGGCGGCACCTGGGCGTACGACAACAGGTCGAGGAGCATGGGGGCGGTGAAGTTCGAGACGCCTATCGCCCGGACCAGCCCCGAGCGGACAAGCTCTTCCATGGCCTCCCAGGTTTCGCGGACCGGCACGGGAGAGGTTATAAGCACGCCGTTTTCGTCCCGAAGCGGTTCTCCGCCCGACACCGGCGCTTCGCGCGGGAAAGCCACTCCCCAGTGCATTAAATAAAGATCAAGGTAATCCAGCCGCAGGTCGCTTAGAGTCTGCCGGCAGGCGGCCGCGACATCGGCCGCGGCGTGGGCGTTATTCCAGAGTTTGCCCGTGATAAAAACTTCTTCTCGGGCGGCTTTTTGGGCAGAGAATACCGCCGCCAGAGCGGCGCCGATTTCTTTTTCGTTTTCGTACACGGCGGCGCAATCCACGTGCCGGTAGCCGCATTCTCCGACCGCGTAGGCCACGGCCGCTCCGACTTTTTCCGGCGGCGATTTGTAGGTGCCCAGTCCCAAAGACGGCATGGAGGCGCCGGTATTTAGAGTTATGCGCGATACCCCTGTCATATATTTATTGGGTTTAATTAAACTGGAATTAATGTTTTGACGAGCGCGTTCCAATCGGAAAGAGTAAAAATTTTTTGGCTGCGGAGTAAGACCCGCTGCGCTCTCGCACTCGTCCTCGCTCAAAAAATTTTTACTCTTTCCGATTGGAACGCGCCCTGGCTGAAGCCTGTCAATGCGCTGCCAAAAACCACGACACGCTAGCGCCCCGGCCTGGTATAGACAAAAATCCATATTTTGCCGCCGTCTATCTCGTGCGACCGGTCCGCGCTGGCCTTGGCCCCGGCCACGATCTGGTTGAAATTTTTCCAGTAGCTCGGGATGACGAAATAGGCTTTGTTGACACCCGCCAGATTCATCGCCTTTTCCATCGTCTCGCGTTTTTGTCCGCTCAGCCACATTTCTTCGTACAGTCCGTAGAGCGGTCCGCCGCTCGGCACCGAATAGTAAGAAATTTGCCCGGCAGGGGTAGCAAAATATTTGGCAAAGCTGTATTTGGTGAGGGCGGCCGCGCCAACAAGGGGATTGCTAAGGACCACATACGAGTACGCGGCATTGTCTTGGTGTATCCACTCGGCCGCGGCCAGGTCAGTTGCGGTAACATTGAAGCCGGGAAAATGAACTTTGGGGTTTTCCTGCGGATAGGAGAGATAGAACGAAATCATGAGCAGTACGCCAGAGCAGAGAATCGCGCTGGCTGGCAGCAGCCGGCGAATAATTGCCGGCAGTTTGGCCGCCTGGGCGCCAATCCAGGCAGCCAGGAGATAGAGAGCGTACCCGGACCAGGGGAGCAAAAAAAGCAGGCTGGTCTTGACGAGCCTGAGCGGGTAGTCACCCTGCTCCAGGCGGCCCACGCCGGGGAAAACAAGCCAGCTGCGCAGCAGCCAGCTGCCGAGGACAAACGAGAGGGCGGTCAAAGGAAATATATACTGGACACTTTTTTTATTCCGGTCCAGGATAAAGCCTGATAACCCCAGGATAAAGGCCAAAGGACCGATGAGCCGGTCATAGCGGTACAAAAATTCAAATAGGGACGGAGCCTGTTCCGAAAACCAGTACGGGCGCTCGAAAAGGGCGAAAAAATGCGGGATCTTGGCGAGCGGGTTCACAAGCGCGGGCCAATCGTGCCCGCCCATTTTTAAATAAACCAAAAATAGCGCCGGCACGCTAAGCGCGCTAATAATTACGTACGCGGTCAGGACGCCGGCGCGGAGGTTTACGCGATTAATTTTGGACACTACCCAGGCTCCGCCCACCAGAAGCGCTAGGGGGGCGCCGAGGAGAGCGTGCGTGCCCAGGGCAGCCGCGCACAGAAGCCAAGGAACGGACCAGGGTAGCGAGTCTGTGAGCGTTAGGGCCAGGGCGCCGGCAGTAATAATGGTTAACAGCAGAACCAAGTTGTAGGGGGTAGTGAGATGAAAGGAGACGAAGAACAGCCAGGGTACGAGCCAGACGCCTTGCACGGCGAGAGCGGCGCTGATATTCCAGAGCCGGTGTCCAAGCGCTACAAACAAAGGAGGCAGGGAGATGGCCGCCAGAACCGGCACGAGCCAGACATCCAGATGCCAGACCGGCAGCGCGGTGAGCCGGGCCAGCCACACGACGAGACTGTATTGCCCGATGTATACCGGCTGTTTGGGTGTGATGAATCCGTGTTCGTAGATCCAGCTTTCGGTCGCCCGGTGGACAAAGCCGTCGAATCCGTAGCCCAGAGGATAAATAAGTCCGGCCACGCTGTAGGTGGCGAATAGATGGACGGAAATGAGAGCGTAATCGAGCGGGGAGAGGCGTTCTCGGCGGACCGTGCGCCAAATAACGAGTGCCGTGGCAGTTAAGTAGAGCAGGAAAAATTCCGGCCCGAGCACCTGCCAGGGCGAGCGCAGGACATCGTTCGTCCGGTTGATATAGACAAGAGCCAACAGTAATCCATCGGCAGCTAAGCACAAAAGTGCGAGCAGAGAGCATCCGATCATGGCGCGGCGTTGCCTAGGGGCAGGTTTATTATTGAACACGAATGGTGTTCGGTAAGAAAGATAGACAAAAAAAAGTGGTGCCAGAAGAATAATCTCAACCGCGGCGTTTGTCAGCGCATAAGGATAATAGATAATCGTCCCCAGGAGAGAAATGCCGAACAGGAGGGTCAGTCCTGCCCAGTACAAGCCGACCGGAGCTTGGGAGCGGTTTTCGCGGCTGCGAGAGACGACGAGTGCCAGGGCACCGAAATAGAAAAAAAAAGCCGGTACTCCCAGCCATGGACTGTGAATCCACCAAAGATTAAGGCTCAAAATAAGCGCGCCGATAACGGCTGCGGAAACGACCAGTCTATAGGGTACCTGCATAATGCTTTCCTCCAAGCCCAAGTTCGGCTATACTTATGACTGCTATTTTACCTAAGGCCAGGGGTATTTTCAATACAGCAATAAGGCGGGAGCTTGACATAAAATGGGTTAACCTTGGAGAGGGATATCCGCGGTTAGGCTCCCCTGATGGCTCTTTCTACGCCGGCGATGCGCGGTCCGTTATGTCACTTTGAGCCCTCATAGACCAATTTGCGCCTTTTATGAAATTTAGAAAAAAAAATAATTTATTTGGACAGAGTTCTGGCCGTCATGCCCGCTGGCTGGTGTTAGCTTCCGGCTTATTCTTTTTTGTCTATCTCTACCTTTATTTTGGCGTGCCTGGCGGAGTCGCCGGGCGGGGTCAAAACCAACCCCAGCACCTGATTTTCAACCAGCCAGACGAATCCGTCAACTATTTTTTTATCCGTCGTTTCGCGCTTGAAGGGGAGTTCGGCTATCCTGAGCCGCTCGCCCAGGTGAGCCGGAGCCAGGTACATCCGCGCAGTACCACCGTAGTCGACGGCCGGGTGGTGCCGATCGGTTTTCCGGGAATGATACTGCTTTTTGGTCTCGCGGCCCGCGCCGCCGTGGCGCTCTTTGGTCCGGCAGCCTTCAATCTGGCCGTCGTGAGCCTGACTCCGCTCGCGGCGGTTATTATGCCGTGGTTCCTGTTTGGCGCCCTCCGGCGGATATTCAATGACCGTCTGGCTTTCATAAGCGCCCTTCTAGCTTATATCCTGCCTCCCTGGTGGTATTACGCCAGCCGGCCGCTGCAACACAATACCCTGTTCGTTACTTGCGTGGTGGCATTCATTTACCTGCTTACCCGGCTGTGGGACAAACGCCAGGAGGAGCGGCAATGGCCAGTCGCGGCCCTGGCCGGGTTGGCCTATGGTCTGTGCGTATACGTGCGTCCGGCCGAAGCAGTATGGCTCACGGTCGGCGCGCTAGTGGCAACGGTTCTTAGCCGCAAGTTTTTAAAGCCGGGGAATATAGCCGCGGCCGCGTTGGCGCTTTGTTTCCTCGGCGCCGTGTTTTTTATGACGCAAACGGCCTATTACGGGCATCCTTTCGGCACCGGCTATGCCAGGCCGGCCGCTAGCGGAGCGGCTGGATTGGTATTTTCCGGTCCGCAGGGTCTTTCCTTTGCTCAAGCGATTTTTTTGCCGTTCGGATGGCATCCGGCCGCTATGCTGAAAACCGCTTACCAGTACGTCTTCAGGCTTTTTCCGGCCTGGTTTATGGTAGCGCTTGTGGGTTTGATGCTCTCCCCCCTGGGTGTTATGGCCAAACTGCCGCTATCCGGCAGCCGTCAGGATTTTTCCGCTCTAATTTGCCGCGATGTCAGACAGCTCCGCGTCCGCTTTTACACGCTCGGTTTTGCCTTGCTTGGCGTCTACCTCCTGGCTTTTTACGGCTCCTGGTCTTTTAGCGACAACCTGGCCGGGTTGGCCTCTGTCGGCAGCTCCCAGACGCGTTACTTTTTGCCGCTTTATGTGCTTGCTTTGCCTTTTGGGGCGCTAGTTATCGACGGACTAAGGCGCCTGGCCACGGTCGGCAAGCTGGCCGCCGCGCTTATTGCGGCCGCCCTTTTGTTAACCAGCGCGAAGAGCGTGTTTGTTTCGTTTGAAGGCTTGATCATGGTCCGGGGGAATGTGGAGACGTACTACGACTGGCGCGGGCGCATTATCGAGAGCACCGAACCAGACGCCGTCCTGGTTACCCATTACGCGGACAAGTATCTTTTCCCGGTCCGCAAGGTTATTCCCGATTGGAAAACGGACGAAGAGCTCGGAGCGCTTCAAGCCCTTGTCCTCTCCGGAGAGCCGCTGTACTGGTATGATTTGGCGGTTACTGCCGAGGCCGAAACCCGGCTGCGTTCGGCGTTCTCCGGCTATGGCCTGCGATTGTCCGCGCCTGTAGCCGGCTGGGATAGCCTGGAACTGCGCCGGATCGAACCGGAGGAGTCTTGAAATGGAGCGCTGTTTGAGATAAAGTAGAGGCAGGTGTTTGGGCTAATTTTATCGTATGACCTGTATCTTTTGTAGAATAGTCGCCAAGGAAATCCCCAATTACACCGTCTATGAGGACAGCCATGCCCTGGCTTTTCTGGACATTCAGCCCCTGGCCCAGGGGCACACCGTGATTATCCCCAAGGTCCATGCCGGCACTCTTTTGGATCTGCCAGACAGCGAAGCCGCGGCCTGGTCGCTCGCCGTTAAACGCGCTCTCGAGAGGGTAGACCAGATAATCCATCCGGACGGTTTTAACGTCGGATTGAACCATGGCGAGGCGGCCGGGCAGGCCGTGGCGCATTTGCACATGCACATTATTCCGCGTTTCCGCGCGGACGGCGGCGGCAGCATGCACTCGATTATCGAGGCGCCTTCCCACCTGCCGGTGGAAGAAGTGGCGAAATTGTTTGCCTAGCTTATGCAACGCCTGAAAAAATTGTCCGAAGAAGTAGTGCATGACAATCCCTGGTGGCGCTGCAAGCATGATACTTTCGCGCGGCAGGACGGCGCTGTCGGCCATTATTATTACGGCGAGACCAACGGCATGGTGCTCCTGGTTCCGGTTTTGGATAATGGCCAGATCGTCCTCGTGATGCAATACCGCTATTTGTTAGACCGGGTAAGCATTGAATTTCCCGGCGGCGGTATCAAGACCGGCCAGGATGTTCTCCTGGCAGCCAAGGAAGAACTGGCGCAAGAAACCGGCTGCCGGGCCCATGATTTTGTCAATGTCGGCGCCTTCGAGCCGGCCAACGGCTTTATCCGCGACCGCGCTCAGGTGTATCTCGCGTACGTGGTCGAGCAGGACCAGCCCGAGCCCGACGAGACCGAACAGATCGAAGTTATTTATCGCTATCCGGACGAAATCGAAGAGATGATTCTGCACGGCGATATTTGGGACGGCGAAACCATGGCGGCCTGGAGTCTTGTCCGGCACTATTTCCTCGGCCAGGGGGCCGAAATAACCTAGCGAATATGCCCCGCGTTTCCTCCCGGAAAAATTCTTCTCCTTTTATCCAGGTATTCGAATTCGCCGTTGATACCAGCAAGCGGGGCCGCACTTTGCAAACCGTCCGAATCGGCGAAGTTTACATGTCGAGGCTGACGATTGATCCTGGGGTAGTAACGGGAAATTATTACCATAAAAAGACCAAGATCATGTTTTTTGTTACTGCCGGCCGGGTTTACGCCGTGTTCGAACATGTGCGCACCAAGGAACGCCGCGAGATGACGCTCAAGCCCGGAACGAAGGTACTTCACGTACCGCCCTGGGTGTCGTTTGCCACGCGCAATGAAAGCGACAGCGACAAAGCGGTCGTCGTCTATTTCAGCAATCTGCCGCTGCGTTCGGCCGACAGTTTTGAACACGTCGTTTTGAACGGGCAGGCGAGCGGGGAGTAGTTTTTTCTGTTGCTACCGTGCTCGTCCTCGGCGCTAAAAATGCAGCCCGGCGTTTGCTAGATGTTTTAGGACGTTCGATATCTAATAATGAACTCACAGCGAGTTTCTCTCCTTTCGCCGAAACATAGACTGATTTTCACGGCACCAATGTCTGAGCCTGTAAGAGCGAGTTTTGGTGCCGTGAAAACCAGTCTATGTTTCGGCTCGACTTAGAAGATAATTGCTGATAACTTACTATCAGTTCAATAGTAATTAACCTGGATAAATATGAATTTACTGGTGTGCGGCGGGGCCGGGTTTATCGGGAGCAACTTTATCCATTACATGCTCGAACAATACCCGGATTACCGGATCGTGAATTTCGACAAATTGACCTACGCCGGCAATCTGGAAAACCACCGGTCGGTCGAAAACGATCCGCGCTATGCTTTTGTGGAGGGGGATATTACAGATTTAGACTCCCTAAACCGGGTGGTGGCGGAGAAAGAGATCACGCACATCATCAATTTTGCGGCCGAGACCCATGTGGATCGTTCCATTCACGGCGGCTGCCGGGACTTTGTCCTGACCAACACTCTGGGTGTACAGATGATTCTCGACGCGGCGCGCGTTAACCGGGTGGAGAAATTCGTCAACGTCTCCACCGACGAGGTGTACGGTTCCTTGGCGCTTGATGACGAGCGCCGGTTCACCGAGTCCACTCCCATTTGGCCGAATATGCCCTATGCCGCGGCCAAGGCCGGCGGAGACCTGATGTGCAACGCCTATTTTGTTACGCACAAAGTTCCGGTAATCGTAACGCACTGCTCCAATAACTACGGTCCGTACCAGTTTCCGGAAAAAGTGATCCCGTTTTTTATCTTCAAGCTTCTCAAGGGAGAGAAGGTGCCGGTTTACGGCGACGGCCTAAACGTGCGCGACTGGATACACGTGAAAGACCACGCGCGGGCGCTCGCTCTTTTGCTCCGGGATGGCGCGCCGGGAGAAGTGTACAATATCGGAGCGGACAACGAGCGCAGCAACCTGGAGCTCACGAAGATGATCTTGGAAATTATGGGTTTGGGCGAAGATCGCATCGAGTACGTTACCGATCGTCCGGGGCATGACCGGCGCTACTCCGTAGACGCGGGCAAAATTCGGGCGCTGGGCTGGACGCCGGAATACGCGCGCGAAGAGTTTAAGCGAGGACTCACCGAGACCATCGAGTGGTACAAGAATAACAGCCAATGGGCGGAGCATCTGTGGCAGAAAAAACGCGACGAGATGAATAAATTTCAGGAGTCGCTTAACCGCTCGGATACCCAAATGGCCGCCGCGGCCCGCGGTTAGCCGTTTTGGGCCTGTTTCCCGATGTCAATTGAATTCTTATTTCTATGACCAAACAGTTTGCCAGGGTCGTCCTCAAGACTTTTACTAACCGCGGTTTCAACTTGACTCCAGTCGAGCTCCAGGATCAGGTGCCGTTTGCGGTGAGACGGATTTACTACCTGGATAATCTGACCCCGGGGACCAAGACCGGCGAACACTGCCACTTTGTCGAGGAGGAATTTTTTATTCAAGCCAAGGGTTCCTCGGTCGCGGTCATTGACCGCGGACAGGGCAAGGAGGAAATTCCGCTTCAGGGTCCGTCCGAGGCGATCTATGTGCCCAATTACGTCTGGCACGGCTTTAAGGACGCTTCGCCGGACTGCCTCATCATCGCCCTCTCTTCCACCAACTATAGTCCGGACCGGGGCGATTATCAGGAGAATTACGACGAATATCTAAAGGCGCGCGACGAAAACTTCAAGCCTGTACGGTTGGTATGAAGCGCGTTGTTGTTATCGGCGCCAAAGGCATGCTTGGTCAGGAGTTGGCGCGTATTTTTGGTACTGCCGGGTACGAAGTGCGCGGTTTGGACCGCGACCGGATAGATTTTGCCGATCGCGGCCAGCTGACAAACGCGGCTCTGCTCCAGGAACGCGGCATTCCCTTGGTGCATTATTCGTCGGATTACGTCTTTGCCGGCGACAGCGCCGCGGGTTACGGGGAAGACGCTCCCCTCCGGCCGATAAACAAATACGGCGAAACAAAGTTGGCCGGGGAAACGGAGCTTAAGAACAACACCGACGCCTATTTTTTGATCAGATTGTCCAAATTGTTTGGCCCGTCGGCGGCGAGCGAGGGCGCCAAGAAAAGTTTCGTGGACACCATGCTCTGGCTGGCGCGCGAGGGGGGCAAGACCAAGCTTGATATTGTTGACGAAGAGGTAAGCGCGCCGACCTACGCGCCGGATTTGGCCCGCTTTACGCTTGAACTCGTATCGGCCGCTCTTCCCTACGGAATTTATCACGGCGCCAACAGCGGGACGGCCACTTGGTATGAGTGGGCAAAAAAAATTTTCTCATTGGCCGGAATTTCGATCGAACTCAACCCCGTGTCGGGCGATGCTTTTCCGCGTCCGGCTCGGCGGCCGATGTTTTCCGAGTTGAAAAACACCAAACGTCCGCCGCAGCGATCGTGGGAAGAGGCGCTCGAGGAGTATCTGTCCCGATAAACCGCGGGGGTGCCAGTCGGGAAGACAATTACGCCACCCGTTGACTTGGCGGGCGTATTTTTTTATATTAATTATATCCTCCAACAAGGAGCGGGGGCATGCGGATAAGACACAGACAGTGGGTGATCAGTGTTCATTCGCGTACCGGCAGGTACGTGATAAGCAATCCCGGACCCCATGAGGGGCGCCGCTATTTCATGGTCGTGCCGGGCAGAGACGGCGAACCAATCGTCGTGGCCGAACCAGACTTGGCCCTGCCGGTTCCGTCGGGCTTCACCTATGTGGACGCCCAGGGAAAGCCGGTGGTTCCCGACCAGAGAATAGCGGGCATCGTCTGCCAGGACGGGCCGCGTTTCTCGCTTACTCATGCCCGCGAGACCGGCGTCTGGATCGGCCTTCAGTCGGATGGTTCGTTCCTGATCGACACGGACAAATGGTGGCCGGCCACTCTCTTCCTCAAAGATCGAAATCGCTACCGGAACTACGACGCCTTTCTGGTGCGCGAGCGCCGCGAGGTCGTGCGCGTTCTGGAACTCGGTGATCTTTCCCTGTTTTAGTATCCGCTGCCCCCGAAACCCATCTCCTTTTATTAGTCATACTTAGTGCCCCGGATCGGCTTGACAGGCCGGTTTTTGGTAAATGCGGCGTCAAGCCGATTGCCCGGCCGGGGGTTGTTTTTTGCTCGACGTTAAGCTACCCTAGAGGGGTATGGATTTGACCGTCGTCACCGTTACCTGGAATTCTTCGGAGCTGATTCTCGAGCAGCTTCGCTCGGTGGTGGCTGGCTGCCAGGGGATCGCGTTTGAACAGATCGTCGTGGATAACGATTCGAAGGATAATACGGTGGCCCTCGTCCGGGAACATTTTCCCGGGGTACGCCTGATCGCCAACGCCGAAAACAAGGGATTTGCCGCGGCCAATAACCAGGGCGCGGCCATCGCCAGGGGAGATTTTTTGCTTTTTTTGAACCCGGACATGCGGGTCGAGGCCGGGAGCATTTTTCGAATGCTCTCCTGGATGAAGGCGCGGCCGGAGGTCGGCATTGCCAGCTGCAAACTGGTGGACGAACACGGCCGCCTTAATGAGGATGCCAAACCGCGTCGTTTTCCGGACTGGCCGGACCAGCTGGCGATTGTCCTTAAGTGGCCGCATTTTTGGCCGGGAGTGCTTAACCGCTATCTTCTAAAAGATTTTAACGCCGATCGGGAACAGGAAGTGGATTCCGTCCGGGGATCATTTCTTCTTATGCGCCGCGCGCTCACGGACAAGCTTGGCTGGGCTTTCGACCCTCGCTATTACATTTGGTTTGAAGACGTTGACATCTGCCGCGAGGCCCGGCGGCTGGGGTACAGAGTGGTCCATACGCCGATAATCACCTGCGTCGATTACGTCGGCCAGAGTTTCAAGAAGCAGGATACGCTCTGGAAACAGAAACAGTTTACCAGGAGCATGCTCCGGTATTTTAAAAAGTGGGAACCGAGATGGAAGTGGGCGATTCTGGCCGCGAGCCGGCCGGTGGGGATCGCCCTGGCCTGGGGGCACGATAAGTTAAAAGGATGATATGGAAGAAGGCGGGCAAAAAAAATTATCCGTCCATCTTGTTACCTGGAACGGGTCCAAGTATATTCCGCTGCTTTTTCAGTCCCTGCGCGCGCAGACGTACCGGGACTGGAAGCTCTACATCTGGGATAATGCCAGCGCCGACGGCACCGTTAGGGCGATCGAGGCGGAGTTGCCCGGCTTCCCGGCGCCGTACGAACTTCGGGCGCACGGGACGAACTTGGGGTTTGCCGGCGGACACAACGCGGTCTACGCCGCCACGCGGGAGGAATACTTTTTGCTTCTCAACCAGGACATGTTTTTGGCGCCGGAGTGCTTGGGCCGGATGGCCACTTTTTTGGACGCGCACCCAGAGGCCGCGGCCGTCACGCCGCGCCTCATGAAGTGGGATTTTGCGGGCGGTCATTTTACCGATCGGATTGATTCCCTTGGCCTAAAAGTTTTTCGGAACCGGCGCGTGGTGGAGTGGCTGGCGGCGGAGGAGTGGAGGGGCGACAATATTCGAGTAAAAAATTTGTTCACGGAGAATAGCCGGCCAGTGTTCGGCGTTTCCGGCGCGCTGCCGATGTACCGCCGGGCGGCGGTCGAAAAGGTCGCCTTTGCCGCGGAAGAATTTTTGGACGCGGGCTATCACTCCTACAAAGAAGACGTCGATCTGGCCTTTCGTCTGCGCGCCGCCGGTTTTTCCGCCTTTGTTCTCCTCAACACGCCGGCCTACCACGATCGGAGCGCGGCCGGAGCGCGGGAGTACACGGATCGGGCCGCCGCCCAAAATAAGGGAGCGCAGTCGCCGTGGGTGCGCTATCACAGCTACAAGAACCATCTTTTGACGCTTCATAAAAATGAATACTGGCAGAACCTCGGCCTTGATTTTCCCTGGATACTATGGTATGAATTGAAGAAATTTGCCTGGTTTTTGCTGTTTGACCGCCCCGTGCTCTCGGGGCTAAGAGAAATTTGGCGGGGGAGAAAAAAGCTCGCCGCGCGCCGGAAATTTATCCGCGACCGGCGGGTTTGCTCGTGGAGAGAATTGCGTTCTTGGTGGACCGTATGACCGACATCACCATCGTCTTCGTCAACCTAAACATGAAAGACGACATCCTCCGGGCGATCCGGTCGATTGTTGACGATACCCGCGTTTGTCCCTACCAGGTTAAAATAGTGGTGGCGGATAACTCGAACAACCGGGACGGCGTCAAAGAAGCGCTCGAAGGCAGTTTCCCGGACGTCTTGTACCTCGATTGCGGCGGCAACGTCGGTTTCGGCCGCGGCAACACGCTCGGCTTTCAGGCCGCGCCGGCGCGGTATTACTTCGCTCTCAACCGCGACACGATAATTCCCGAGAACTCCCGGACGATCGAACGCCTGGTGCGCTTCATGGACGACCACCCGGAAATCGGTTGCGTCGGACCGAAGCTCCTCAACCTGGACGGGACGCTGCAGTACTCGTGTTACCGTTTTGATCTGCCCTCGATCCTCATCAAGCCGCTGAAGCAAATTAATTGGGATCAAAAATATCGCTGGGTGCGAAAATACACCAACCGCCTGCTCATGAAAGATTTTGACCATAACACAACCCGCCCGGTCGACTGGGTGCTGGGCGCGGCCATGATCGTGCGGCAGGAAGTCGTGGGCCAGGTCGGCTGGTTTGACGAGCGTTATTTTGCTTATCTCGAAGACTGCGACTGGTGCCGATCGATGTGGGAACACGGCTGGCCGGTTTATTACGCGCATGATATCATTATCAGACATGCGCACGCCCGGGAGTCGTCCCGGGTGCCGGGCATACTCAAGGCCCTGATCAAGAATAAAACCGCCCGCATCCACCTGGCCAGCTGGTGCAAGTATCTCCTTAAGTGGCGGGGCAAGCATAAGTACTATCGCTACTAGCGTATGGTCGCGCGGACACCCAAAATCGCCATCGTCTACTTATCGTTCCATTGCGAACCGTATCTCGACGACGTCATTTCGTCGCTCAAGCGGTTGACCTATCCTAAAGACCGGGTTGAGTTTATCATCGTTGACAATCCGCATCCCGAGTACGGCCCCTCGGTCAAGTACATCGAAGAGACCGTGCTGCCGCTCTCCGGCGCCGAGATTCCGCATGTAACGATTTTGCCCCAGACGAAAAATCTGGGTTTTGCCGGCGGCAACAATGCCGGCGTCGCCTGGGCGCTGGCGCGCGATTTTGACTACGTTTTTTTTCACAACAACGACGGCTTCATGGCGGCCAACTGCCTGGAGCCCTTGATTGCCGCCATGGAAGCGGACAAAACCATCGGCACCGCCCAGTCGCTCATGCTCCTGCACCCGGAAACCGAGCTCGTGAACAGTACCGGCAATGCTTTTCAGTACCTGGGTTTTGGTTTTTGCAACGAATACCGCCAACGCCTGGCCGACCTAGAGCTGCCACCCGTTAAGAACGTGGCCTACGCCAGCGGCGCGGCCCTCATGGTACGCTGCGAATTAATCCGGCAGTACGGCGCCTGGGACGAGGATTTTTTTCTCTATCACGAAGATCTGGAGTGGTCGTTTCGCTTGCGCCTGGTAGGCTACCGGAGCGTCATGGTGCGCGACTCTATTTTTTACCACAAGTATCAGTTTAGCCGGAGCATCACCAAATTTTATTGGATGGAGCGCAATCGTTACGGCACCATGCTCATGTTTTTCCGCTGGCCTACGCTTCTCATTTTGGCTCCGATGGCGCTCGCGCTGGAGTTGGGCCTCATTCTTTTTGCCCTCAAAGGCGGTTGGTTCGGCGAGCGCGTGAAGGTGTACCGCTACTGGCTTGAGAGGGCCAACTGGCAATTGTGGCTCGGCAAGCGCCGCCGGATTCAGGCCTTGAGAAAAATCAAGGACCGGGATCTTTTCAAGCTCGCGGTGCCCGGCATCTATTTCCAGGATAAAACCACGGACAATCCGGTCGTCAACTATATCGGCAATCCGATCATGACCGCCTACTTTTGGTTGGTGAAATTAATCGTTTGGTGGTAACGCTATGAAACTGCGCAAAGCGGTTCTGACCGGCGGGGGACGGGCGACGCGCCTCTACCCGATCACGACAACCATTAACAAGCACCTTCTGCCCCTGGCCAACAAGCCGATGATTTTTCACGCCATCGAAAAAGCGGTCGAGGCCGGGGTAACGGAGATATTTATCAACACCAATCCGGGCGAAACGGAACTGCAGAAATATATCGGCGATGGGGGGCATTGGGGCGTGAAGATCACCTTTTTTGAACAGACGGGCGGACCCCAGGGGGTGGCGCATATCGCTAAAGTGGCCGAGCGTTTCATCGGCCGCGACCCGTTTTTGTTTTATTTCTCCGACAACGTTCTTCTGGGCAATCTCAAAGACATGGTTGACGAGTTCCATCGGAATCGCTACGATCTCATGCTGGCTTTTTCGCGGGTGGACAACCCGGAACATTTCGGCATCCCGCTCTTCGACGACCAGGGGAAAATCCAGGAAATCTTAGAGAAGCCGCAGAATCCGCCGAATAATCTGGCCCAGACCGGCATTATCCTCTATGGCCCCGGGGTTTTTTTCGAGGCTTTTAATAACATCCGGAAAAGCGCGCGCGGCGAGTACGAGATTTCGGACGTGCACAGTTATCTGATCAAAAACAACTACCGCGTCGGCCACCGGGAAATCACCGGCTGGTGGAAAGACACCGGGCAGCCGCGGGATATACTCGTCGCGAACCAGCTGCTCCTCGAGCATCGTCCCGAAACAGAGTACACGCTCCGGGGAGACATTCATCCGAACGCCAAACTTAGCGGCCAGGTGCAGGTCGGAACCGGTTCCCAGATCGGCCCGGGAGTTACTATCCGCGGTCCGGTCATTATCGCCGAGAACTGTCTTTTGGAAGATTGCGCCATCGGTCCGCATGTTACGATCGGCGCCGGTACCGAGATTCGCCGGGCCAAAATCGAGCACTCGATAATTCTCGATAACTGCGAGATCGACGCGGATATGTATCTCAAGGACAGCCTGATCGGTAAAAAAGCCCGCCTGGTGCGCAAACCCGAGCTGGACTCTGGACGGCAAATGATAATGGGCGACAAGACGATTGTCGAAGTGTAGGCCGGCCCCGGTCGCTGTAACGGCGGTTCGCCGTTAATATTCCAGACTCATAAGGCGGGCAGCTTCGTCTGTTTGATCGGTGAAGTATATGCGACGCAGCCGGGTGTCAACATCAATTGCGCCGATACTTTGCGTCCGCGCCAGCTCTTGGCTGACATAGTACCCGGGGTTGAACCCGGTTATTTTTTGGTCGTTGGCGAGGAGCATAACCCCAAAGCGGTCCAAAGCCCGAACTACGGATATGGGTTCGCCGTTTCGTCGCAGAAGAGAGACGTCGCCGTTGTCATAGACACTCCAGACTTCCCAGTCCGAGTACACCCACCAGGTCCGCGTTTCCGGGTGAAAATGCGGCTTGGCGCCGGAAATGCTCACGACGCGGTCTTGGCGGCCGTCTTTAAATTTCATTACCTCCAGGCCATCGGAATAGCCGAGGATTATGCGGTGTTGATTGGCGTCTATGATGCTTTCCGCCGGCCGGGCAATCGTGTAGGCCGCTTCGTCCCGGCCGTTCACAAGGCTAGTGAGGGTGGTGCCTTGAAGAGTCCAGATTTTAGATTGGCTTTCGGCAAACCAGACAGGGGAGGAAACTGATCCGACTATTTTCTGCGGCTCTCCGGGACTCACTATTTCGAGCGTGCCGTTGGCCTCGATAAATAACCTTCCTGCCGGCCCGGTTTGCGACCATTGGTACCGGGGCGACTGGTTTCCCCCAAAGGCCACTGTTTTTTTGGTCTCCGGCCTTTCCATGTCTATAAGGGTAAGTTCCGGCCGGCCGGCGTCATCGCCGGAGATAATCAGAGCGGCGGTGCGATCCGGCGAGAGCGAGACGGTCGGCGGCAGAGCCGTGCGGGGGACTTCCGCCAGGGACGTTGTTTTTTGCGCGCTTGGTTTGACATGCATGATTCGCCAGGTGCTTGTCGTGTAGGTTAGGGCCAGAAGCGAGTCGGCGTCGGGAGCGGCATATACGGCCTCTACCGGATCGGAAAGAAGGGAAAAACGCTCTGGCTTGGACTGTTTAAACAGGCGTACGTCTTTGATAAAGGTTGTCTGGTTGCTCGCGACGACTATGTCCGTGCTCCAGGGAATATAGCCCTCTCGACGGATAACCAGGCGGTAAGATCCAGGGGCGCGGTTGGCCAGTCTCAGCGGCATTTTTCCTTTGACGGCGATGCCGTTTATTAGCACCTCGGCGTCAGTTGGTTCGGCGTCGAGGCTGATGACGCCGGTTTTTTTAATAGCTTTGTCCTGCCAGCTGAAGCGATAGCCGGCAGTATAAAGAATAACGGCTGGGGAAAACGTGAAAAAAACTAAAAATAAACCGAGCATTATGGAAATGCGGATAGGCCGGGTAATGCGGAAATCAATGCCGTCGCGCCGCGGCCTCGAGTGCGGCTGCCGGCGCGGAAATAAGCGCAGTGCCATAAAAAACTTGCCGGGGGATAAGAGTTGCTTTTTTCGTAAGCACTGAGTATAATTATACTGAATATTCAGCCATTATTCAATGCCGGTATGTCCAAGTTCATCATTGAGGGCGGGCGTCCGTTGGGCGGCGTTGTCAAACCTATCGGGAACAAGAACGCGATTCTGAAAATGATCCCGGCGACTTTGCTGACCGCCGAACCGGTTACGTTCGAAAACGTGCCGGCTATCAGCGATGTAACCGTGATGCTGGGGATCATGAAAGAGCTGGGCGCCAAAGTGGACTATCGGCCCGAGACAGGACGGTTGACCGTGCACACCCCCGCCGTTTCCGCCGCTGGCATCGAGCGGGAGGCGGCGCAAAAAATGCGAGCGTCGAATATGTTTTTGGGTCCGCTTCTCGCACGCCAGGGACAGGTGACTAGTTTTTTACCCGGCGGGGACAAAATCGGACCGCGGGAAATGACCGCCCATTTCGACGGGCTGCGCCAGCTGGGAGCCAAGTTCCGCTGGCTGTCTTTCGAGTCTTTTTCTTTGTCGGGAAAGTTGCGCGGGGCCGAGGTGTTCTTGTACGAGCCTAGCGTTACGGCCACTGAAAACGTACTCCTCGCCGCCGTATTGGCGCCCGGCCGCACGACCATAACGAATGCGGCTTCCGAGCCGCATGTCCAGGCTTTGTGCGAGATGCTCTCGGTCATGGGCGCCGATATAAAAGGCGTCGGCACCAACCGGCTGGAGATACGCGGCGTGGCCGAACTCCGAGGGGCGACAGTGCCGGTGCCGCCGGATTACGTCTATGTCGGAACGATGATAGTGCTGTCGGCGGTAACCGGCGGCGAACTGACGGTGAAAGACGTGAGGCACGAGGATCTAAAATCCATTCTGTACTTTTTTCGCCAGCTGGGCATACGCACTCAGGCTGACGGCGCCGATCTGGTAGTGCCCAAGCGGCAGCGGCTAACGGTGGAGAACCAGGCGTGGGCGCGCACCAAGGGCATTTATTCGCAGCCGTGGCCCTGTTTTCCCACCGATATGATGAGTCTGGCGATCGTGCTTGCCACTCAGGCCAAAGGGGCAACGCTGTTTTTTGAGAAAATGTACCCCGGCCGCATGTTTTTCGCGGACTACCTCAACGGCATGGGCGCCAACATTATCATAGCCGACCCGCACCGCGTGGTGGTGAACGGGCGGACGCCGCTCGAGGGCCGTCCGCTCCAGGCTCCGGATCTCAGAGCCGGCATGGCTTATGTCGCCGCCGGCCTGGCGGCTGCCGGGAGGACAACCGTGGAAAGCGTGGAACATATTGACCGCGGTTATCCCCATCTCGAGTCAACACTCCAAAAACTGGGCGCCCAAATTACCCGCAGTGAATAAATTATAGGCCACAATTATTATGTCTGAACATCATGAGACTTCCAGTTCGGCGAACCGCTCCCTGGGCCGTCCCGCGCTCGCGGCATTATTTTTTGCTTTGGGCGCCGCGGCCGGATTTGGCGTGAATTTGCGGGAGACTCTTTTCGCCGATTCGCGGGATGTGGAGATTACCCAGGTGCTCGATCTATACGGCCAGTCGCGATCGTCTGCCGTCAGTTTCACGCAATACTGGGAAGTCTGGGACAAGATCAAGGCTAAATACGTCAACCAACCGGTCGGAGACGTGGATTTGTTTTACGGTTCAGTCGAGGGCATGGTCCGGTCTCTTCATGACCCCTATTCGGCCTACTTTCCGCCGCAGAAGGCCGAGGAGTTTGCCAAAGACCTGTCCGGAGAGTTTGAAGGAATCGGAGCCGAGATCGGCCTCAAGGAAGAACAACTTATCGTCATCGCGCCCCTGCCCGGTTCGCCGGCGGAAAAAGCCGGCCTCAGGGCCAAGGATAAAATCTTCACGATCAACGGCCAAGAGACTTTCGGTTTGTCTCTCGACGAGGCTGTCGGCAAAATTCGCGGCCCGAGGGGCACGGCCGTTAAGCTGCTGATCCTCCGGGGAGGCGAGAGCGAAACGCGAGAGGTGGAGATAACCCGGGAAAAAATTAACGTACCGTCGGTAACATGGGAGAAAAAGGCCGATGGAATCGCCTATTTGCGCGTCAGCTACTTCAACGAGACCACCAGCCAGGAGTTTAATAAGATCGCGGGCGAAATCGCGGCCTTTAAACCGCGCGGCATTATCCTGGATTTGCGGAGCAACCCCGGCGGCTTTTTGGACCGTTCTATCTTGGTGGCGAGCGAGTGGGTGGAGGAGGGGGTTATCGTGCGTGAACGATTCGTTAACAATGAAATTAACGAGTATAAAACCAGCGGCCTGCACCGGTTTGCCGGGGTGCCCACGGTCGTGCTCGTAGACGAAGGCACAGCCTCGGGAGCCGAGATTGTGGCCGGCGCCCTGCAGGATCATGGCGTGGCCGATATAGTAGGCGCCAAAACATTCGGCAAAGGTTCGGTCCAGGACTTCGAGCCGCTGCCCGACGGTTCGGCGTTGAAGCTGACCATTGCCAAGTGGCTTACGCCCAAAAATCGCGAGATTGACGGCATCGGGATCGATCCCGACATTACGGTGGACGAGATGTTCGAACAAAAGCCGGGTGAAACCGGCACGGACCGCGAAGATTACACGGATAAAGGAGTGGAGAAGGCAATGGAAATTCTGCAAAAAAAGTTATGATCACGAGCATTGTTATCCGCGGCGACGGCGCCGCCAAGCTCACCGGGTTTCCCACGGCCAATCTGAATGTGCGCCGGTCGGAGGTGCCTCTGCCCCCCGGGGTTTACGCTGCCTGGGCGACGCTTAATCGCGCTACTTACCAGGCAGCGCTGGTAATTCACAGCGAGCCGTGGAAGGTGGAAGTGTTCTTCATGAACTACTCCGGGGCGGATTTTTACGGCAGCCGCGTAGCGGTGGAGCCGATTCAGAAAATCAGCGAAATCGAGAGCTATGATTCCCCCGGCGAGCTCCACGACAAAATCGAAAGCGATTTGGTATTGATCCGGGATTTGTTTGCCGAGCGCGGAAAGTAGCATCAGCCTATGTTTACCGGAATTATCGAAGCGGTTGGACGCGTTTGCGCTTTTCATCCCCCGGCCGCACCCCGGTTTTTGACTCTGGAGGCCCCGGGCGGGCTAAGAGACATAGTGCCGGGTGAAAGCATCGCCGTCGCCGGGGTTTGTTTGTCTGTGCGTCGGTCGCTGCCGGACGGCAAGATCGAGTTTGAGGTTATGCCAGAGACGCTGAATAAAACCACACTGGGGCAAAAAACGACCGGGGACGCGGTCAACCTGGAAAGGTCGCTCAGCCTCGGGCAGCGGCTGGGCGGGCATTTTGTTTACGGACATGTTGACGGAACAGGCACGGTCGTATCCGTGGATGCCTCTTTGGGTTATCTGGTGGCTATAAAGCCGCCGGCCGGGTTGGATCGCTACCTGGTCGCGCAAGGTTCGGTGGCGGTGGACGGCGTTAGTCTTACCGTGGCCCGGGTCGCGGATGACTTGTTCACCGTGGCGTTAGTTCAGGATACGATCGAGCGCACTACCTTGGGGCGCCTGGTTCCCGGCGACCGGGTAAATTTGGAAGCGGACATGATTGCCAAGTACGCGGAGAGGTTGGCCGCCAAGGTATAAACAGGTCGTTTTTTGTTAATAACGATATTTTTATGGCCAAGGGCGTTAGTTTTTCTTCGCTTGACGGAAAAAAATTGAGAATTGGCATCGCGGTCAGCCGCTGGAACGGAGAGATAACCGCGTCGCTTTTGGCCCGCTGCCGCGAGGCGCTTTACAGCTGCGGAGTGAAAGAGCAAAATATCACCGTCGTCGAGGTGCCGGGCGCGTACGAATTGACCTACGCGGCTTACCACATTATCAAACACGGTCGGGTGGACGTCGTGATTTGTCTGGGGTGTTTGATCAAGGGCGAGACAATGCATTTCGAGTACATTGCCGAGGCGGTAACGCAGGGCATCGCCCGGCTTAACGTGGACACTGGCGTGCCGGTTATGTTCGGCGTTCTTACTTGCCTCAATGAAAAGCAAGCCCTGGCGCGCGCCGGCAATAATCACCAGAATCACGGCTATGGCTGGGGTATGTCGGCGGTGGAGATGGCAATCTTGAAGAAGTCCGGCCGGCGGCCGGGGCGCCGCAGTTCTTGAACACAAGGACATAAAAAGAGCCGAACGGCTCTTTTTATGTCGGTTCAAGGTTGGGTTTAGCGGCCGGCGGCCAGGTAAGAGAGCAGGCTCATGGCCGAGTAGACGCGGAATTCCGCCTCGTCAAAGATAAGTGATTGCGGTCCGCGCATTACCGCCTCGGTGATCTCGCGTCCCGGGTGCGCCGGCAGGCAGTGGAGGATCGAAAGATTTGGCTTACTGCCGGCGAGAAAGTGATCATCCACGCGGTAGCGCCCCATTTTTTTTCGGAGAAAATTTTTGGTGTTTTCCCACCATTCGTCCGCATAGAGCACGTCCGCCCCGATGACCGTTTCCTTGATTTCGTTTGTCACCCGGAGCGATCCGCCGTACTTCTCGGACAGCCGGGCGGCGGTGGCGCCAAAATCTTTGTTTTTACCTTTCAATTTTCCGCTTGGAGTAATAATGGTTATCCGTTCTCCCAACAGAAGAACGGCGTAAATAAATGATTCCAGCACGCCGCTGCCGGCTTCGGGGCAGACGCCGGCATAGTTCAAGCCTTGGACCGTGCCCTTCTTCCACTTGATTACCGCCATGTCCGCCAGCGCCTGGCTGGGGTGGCCGATCTCACAAAAACCATTGATGAAAGGCGGATTGGTCTTTCGTTTGAGGACGTCGAGCATCTGTCGGGAATAATCGCGCACTACGTAAGCGTCAACCATCCGATCGAGGGTGTCTATAATATCCTCGAATGTCTCCCGCTTGACGCCGTCTTTTTCGTGCGTGACATTGTGGATGTCTATGAAGTAGCTGTCGCCGCCCAGGAGATAACAAGCAGTTTCAAAAGAAATTTTGGTGCGCAGCGAATTGCTGTCGAACATGAGTCCGATGCGCTTATTTTTTAACGCTTTTGGCTGGCGGTGCCGGTTTTTTTTGAACTTAACGGTTTCGCCGATCAGCCGCTTCCACTCGGCAGGAGTAAAGTCCGTAACCTCGACGATATTTTTGGCGCGCATAGGTATGGGTTTGTCAGCCCCACCAAACCTCTTTTTGCCGGATACTGGTCTGAGGGGTAGAGAAAAATTCCTCGGCTACGTGCCGGACGCTGTCCCGGTCGTATTCCTTGCAGGAAAATACGTCTATCAGCGCTTCTTGGTATTTGGTAAAGGTATGGATGGAGATGTGGGAAAAGTCCACGATCACGAGTGCGCTCAGGCCGGGGTTTTTCTCGATACCCTCCGCGATGATCGGCCCTTCCAGGATGCTCATGTCCACGGCCGCGGCCAGCCTTTCGACAAATTCCCGCACTTTGGCGCGGTTGTTGATATTTTCATTGCAGTACTCCATGTCGAAAATGGTGTGGAAACGTTTGGTAACCATAAGAAAAGATTGAATTCCTATTGGGCGTAAAGACGGCCCTGGCCTTTTAGGATCACCGTTCCTTGATGGAAAATCATCTGCCACTTGCCGGACCTTTTTTGCCAAATTGAGCTGCGGAGAGTAAAAATTTTTTCGTTTGTTTTCAAAAATTCTATCGTGGCCGCGTACGTCAGAAGTACCGTGTCGGGCGCAATTTCGCGGGCGGCAAAGTCGGAGGCGTCGTATTTTTCAAATTTTTCTTCCTCGGAATTCGGCAACGTTTCCACAAAATCCAGCTTGGTATATTGCTTTCCGAACATTCCGAATTCGACAAAGTCATCGGCGAGCAATTCTTTTATTTTTTTCGCCGAGCGGCGTACCTCGGGCCGGAGCAGAGAAAGTTCCAAATCCTCTATCTGTTTCGCCAGCTGATCATCCATAAGACAAATTAACCGGCTAACTTTCGGACGATGCAAACCGGCGTCTGTTCGCTGGTCTGTCCGAGCGGATTATCCCGGAATATTGCCGCCAGCACCCGGTCGGCGAGGTTTTTGTCGGATTTTCCCAGGATGTTCACGCCCAGGTCGTTGGCATCTATAATCACCACCTCGTGGCCGGTTTTTTCCTTGAGAGCGCGCGCGACTTCGTGGGGCTTGGCCGGGCCCAGTTTGGCGTATTCATTGTACGGCGGCAGCGTATAGTCGCAGGGGCCGTCGATAGCGGCCACGGTGCGGCCGGCGACGACGTAAAAAGCTCCGCGGAGGCCAAAAGGGCGCGTAAGCAGGTAGGCGAGGATAGCCAGGAAGATGCGCAAATGGCCGACTTCCTTCAAGGCCAGCTGCATTGTCCAGGGGCTGCCGAGGCCGATGCCGTAAGGGGAGCGGTGGACTTTTTTCGAGAGCCAGGTAGCCAGTTTCGTGGGGTGGATGTCCTTGATCGGGTAAGAGCGCCCCTGGGATATGGCGACGATTTTTTCACTCAAAAAAACCAGGTCGTCCGGTCGGAGGTGGGGGCCGGCGTACTGCTCTATAATTCCGGCCAGGTCGTCGCCGGTTTTGACGACATGAGTCTTTACCGGATAGCGGGCATAAGTGGCGCCTTCGACCGTGATCTCGAGCCGTTTGCCGCTGTTCGGGTTTGGTAACTCCATAAGGCAACGCCAGAGCGGATTAGCACGCAGGATTGATGTCCAGTTGAAGTTTGGCGATCGGGACTTCGTGGTCGTCCAGCCGTTTTTCGTGTCGATCCAGATGCGAACCGATAAAGACCAATTCTTGTTTAATATCTTGATTTGACTTCATCACCGCGTCCAGGGCCGACATGATTTCAGGCTTATCCGTTTTGGTTAGCATGTTCTCTTTTATCTGGTCTACGTTTTCCCGCAGCTTGACCACTTCCTGGATTAATAAATCTTCATTCATATTTCCCTCCTTTAAAAATTGAACTGATAGTGCGTTATTAGCAATTCTCTTCTCTAAGTCGAGCCGAAACAGAGACTGATTTTTACGGCCCCAATGTCTGAGCCTGCAAGAGCGAGTTTTGGGGCCGTGAAAACCAGTCTCTGTTTGAGGCGAAAGGGGGGAAACTCGCGCATGAGTTCATTAGGTATAGGTAGTGTAAAGTCTCCGTCTGCCTTTGTCAATTTGACTACTCCATCCGCTCCACCCAGTGCTTGTCTACCTCCACCTCGAGTTCCAGATAGACCTTCTTGTTCAGGGCCTGCTCCAACTCGCGTCGAGCCAGTTGGCCGATCTCTTTTATTTTGGCGCCGCGGGCGCCGATGATAATTTTTTTGTAGCGCGCTTCGTCGGTGAGGATGCGCGCGGAAATAACGATCACATCCGACTTGTCTTCTATATTGTCGGTCTCAACGGTCATCGAGTAGGGGACTTCTTTGTCGAAGACGGAGAAGACTTTTTCCCGGATGATTTCCGCTACCCAGAAGTAGTTGTTCACGTTGGTCAGCTGTTCGGGCGGGTAGAGCGGCTCGCCCTCTGCCATAAGAGAGATGAGCTTATCAATAAGCGGCTTGATGTGGCTCGCGCGCAGAGCCGACAGGGAAAAAACCGCGTCAAAGTTATCGCTCCAGGCTTCGTAATCCGCCTGGAACGGCCGTTCATTTTTCGGCAAATCGCTTTTATTGATGACCAGTATTTTTGGCACGCCAAGGTGCCGGATAAGCCCGTATGTGTAGCGCTCCTCGGCGCCGATTTCCCGCGTAGGGTCGACAACATAAATTATCACGTCCACGCCAGCGATGGCCTCCTTGGCCTTGTTTATGAGCTTGGCGGTCAACGAACTTTTTCGGTCTTTGAAAATTCCCGGCGTATCAATGATAACGGCCTGGCCTTCGGGCGTGTTGATCACTCCGTGGATAATGTCCCGCGTCATCTGCTGATACTAAGTTATTAGCAATTCTATTCTCTAAGTCGAGCCGAAACATAGACTGATTTTTACGGCCCCAATGTCTGAGCCTGCAAGAGCGAGTTTTGGAGCCGTGAAAACCAGTCTCTGTTTGAGGCGAAGGGGGGCTCGCCATGAGTTCTTTAGATGACCCTATACTAGCAGTCCCTTGCCAAAAATTCAACCCCTGGTTATACTTTCGAGGTATGAAAGTACTCCTGCTCAAGGACGTGCCCGGGACAGGGAAAAAAGGCGAAGTGAAAGAAGTGGCGGACGGTTTCGCCCGCAATTTTTTGTTAAGCCGTAAATTAGCGACGGCGGCCACGGACCAGGCAGTCGCCCATGTCCAGGCCGAAGAGGATCGGCGGCGCCGGGGAATGGAGACCGAACTCCGGCATCTGCAGCGCGACGCGGCCCGGCTTGATGGAGTCGAAATTGACCTGGTAGAAAAGGTCAACCATGAAGGTACCCTTTATGCCGCCCTAAGCGGCGCCAAAATCGCCCAAGCTATCAAGCGCGAAGCCGGCATTCAGGTTTCGCCGCGGCAGATTGCTTCGTCCGAGCCGATCAAATCGCTGGGCGAGCACCGGGTAACTATCCGCTTCGGCCACGGACTGGAGGCCGAAATTACGGTCATCGTCTCCGAAGTCTAATCCAAAGTCAACTCGCTCTTGCAGGCTCAGACATTGGGGCCGTAAAAATCAGTCTATGTTTCGGCTCGACTTAGAGAATAGAATTGCTAATAACTTAGTATCAGTTCAAAAGTGTCTTTAACAAAACGGCGATAATTAAATAGCGCTTTCCATCTATGCCCGCCTCGATTCAGCGTAAGTTCATTTTCGTCGTCGGCGGCGTCCTCTCGGGCGTCGGCAAGGGAGTAACCTCGGCCTCGCTCGGCGCCATCTACAAGGCCAAGGGACTGCGGGTTACCGCGCTCAAGGCTGATCCTTACGTGAATGTCGACGCCGGCACGATGAATCCGATCGAGCATGGCGAGGTGTTCGTGACCAACGACGGCGACGAAACCGACCAGGACATGGGCAACTACGAACGGTTTCTGGACACGGACTTGGACTCCAATAATTACATGACGACCGGACGGGTATACCTGAAAGTGATCGAGAACGAACGGCAAATGAAGTACAAAGGACGGTGCGTGCAGGTGGTGCCGCATATTCCAGAGGAGATTATCCGTCGTATCCGCGAGGCGGCCAAGCGGCACGACGCGCACATCACCATTGTCGAGATCGGCGGTACGGTCGGCGAGTATGAGAACCTGCTGTTTTTGGAGGCGGCCCGCATGATGAAGCTGCAGAGTCCGGCTGACGTGGCTTTTGTACTCGTGAGTTATTTGCCGGTGCCGGCGCATATCGGCGAAATGAAGACTAAGCCGACGCAGCACGCTTCGCGCGCGCTTAACAGCGTGGGCATCAACGCGGATATGATCGTGGCGCGCGGCCGGCTGGAGCTCGACAAGCCGCGGCTGGAAAAGCTGGCGGTTTTTTGCGGGGTATCCAGGGAGAATTGCATCTCCGCCCCGGACGTGCCGTCTATATACCAGATACCGGTGAAGCTCGAGGAGCAGGACGTGGGCAATAAGCTGCTCAAGGTGCTCGGCATGAAGAGGCGGCAGACGGACATGAAAAAGTGGCACGACTTTGTCCACCGTATCCTGCAGCCGGAGCGCGAAGTTAAAATCGCGGTCGTCGGCAAATACTTCGGCACCGGCGATTTTACCCTGGCCGACTCCTATCATTCGGTGATTGAGGCTATTAAACACGCTTCCTGGCACCATCGGGCCAAGCCGGTGCTCGAGTGGATCGACTCCGAGCGGTATGAGGCTAACCCGGCCAAGGTTAAAGAACTGGCCGGGTATGACGGCCTTATCGTGCCGGGCGGTTTCGGCAGCCGGGGCATTGAAGGTATTATCCGGGCGATAAAGTTCGCGCGCGAGGAGAAAAAGCCTTACCTGGGTTTGTGCTATGGCATGCAGCTGGCTTCGATCGAGTTCGTGCGCCACGTTTTGGGCAAAAAAACGGCCCATACCGTGGAGGTCAGCCCCGACACCGCCGAACCGGTCATTCATATCAACCCCAACCAGGCGGCGAACGTCCGGAACAATCGTTACGGCGGCACTATGCGCCTGGGCGCTTACGACTGCGCCCTGCGCCGCGGTACCAAAACGCACGCGGCTTACGGGGCGGACTTGGTTTCCGAGCGCCACCGCCACCGCTATGAATTCAATAATGAATATCGCGAGGCGATAGATGCGGCCGGTTTGCGGGTGGTGGGCATCAACCCTGAATCTGATTTGGTGGAGATAGTCGAACTCGCCGAACATCCTTTTTTCGTCGGCACGCAGTTTCACCCCGAATTTCAGTCCCGGCCGTTCCGTCCGCACCCGTTATTCCGCGATTTTATCGGAGCCTGTCTGGCTTAGTCGGGCGTAGCCCGGCAGCTTGACGCCAGCAAGAAGGCCGGATAGAGTGAAATAGGGTCAGTTTCCGGCGGCAGATAACCGGGTCCTTGTTATCGGCCGCTTGTTGTTTGTTTATGTCTGTTTCCGCCTACAAAATCTACGCGACCACCAGCGAGGCCTGGGAGGCCATGTACCGCGCCATTGCCGGGGCGCAGCATTCGATTTATTGGGAAGTGTACATGCTTCTCGACGATCTGGCCGGGAAGCGTTTTTTTGAATTATTCGAAAAAAAAGCCCAGGCCGGGGTGAGCGTGCGGCTAATCGTGGACTATTGGGGGAGCCTGGGACTGTCGCGGCGGCGCGTGGAGGAACTGCGTTCCCGCGGCGTGGATATCCGGTTTTTCCAGGATCGCAAACGCTGGTCGCTGGTCTGGTGGGGTATGTTCGCCTCGCGCACGCACCGCAAGCTGCTTATCGTGGACGAGCGCACCGGCTACATCGGCGGCGTGAATGTCGGCCACTACATGCGCGACTGGCTTGACATTCAAGTGGAGGTGCGGGGGCAGGTGGTGCGTTCGCTGCTGCGCGCCTTTGCCCGCTCTTACATTTTGTGCGGCGGCGACAAAGAAACGGTGAAACATCTTTTGCGTTACAGTTTTCGCGTGCGGCAGCGGTACTCGGACGTGATCTGCGACCGGCCGGATTTGGCGGTCTCGACCGTGAAACAAAAATATATTGAAGCGCTGAGCAAGGCGCGCGAACGCGTAATATTATTTTCGCCCTATTATTTTCCGGACCGGTCTTTCCTGCGGGCGCTGTGGGCCGCCAAAAAACGCGGCATTCGGGTGGATCTGCTCATACCTCTGCGCAGCGATTTGCGCCTGGCGACCTACGTCGCTTATGCCTGGTTCGCTATCATGCGCCGCTACGGCGTGCATGTGCATATGCTGCGGAAAATGATGCACGGCAAGGGCGTGATCATGGACGACGACTGGGCTATGATCGGCAGCAGCAACATCGATTACCCCAGTTTTCACTACAATCACGAAGCCAATCTGCAGGTTAGGGACAAGCGGTTCGTCCGCCAACTGCAGCGCATTGTCGCCGGCTGGCAGAAAGATTCGCTCACCCTGGACGAGGAAAAGTGGGGCCGGCGCGGCCGCTGGCAGCGGTGCAAGGAGTGGTGCGCGCTTCGGCTTTACCGGATATGGTTTAACATTAAATAGGGTCGTATGAGGGCAAAGTACAGCGGTCCGGAAACGGCCGCCGCCAAAAGGAATTTTCCTTTTACTACGCGGAGCGTACACCGGGAATTTATATCCAGTTTGGCCGTCATAAAAAAAGCCGCCGCTTTGGCGAACGCGGCCGGGGGGAAGCTGCCGTCTTTGGTAGCGCGCTCTATAGCGCGAGCCGCGGACGAAATAATTTCCGGCCGGCTGGACCATGAATTTTCTCTGCCC
This sequence comes from Candidatus Magasanikbacteria bacterium GW2011_GWA2_56_11, assembly GCA_001004885.1. Lineage (GTDB taxonomy): Bacteria > Patescibacteriota > Patescibacteriia > Magasanikbacterales > UBA922 > GWA2-56-11. Next base: position 52,825 of record LCRX01000014.1, on the reverse strand, counting down.
GCGCTCCAGGGCGGAGCCGGCACTTCCATAAACATGAACGTGAACGAGGTGATAGCCGGGCGGGCGACGCAGATATTGAAGCGGAAAGCGGCGGTGCATCCCAACGACCACGTCAACTTATCCCAATCCACCAACGACGTTAATCCTTCGGCCCTGCGGATAGCTGGCCTGAATTTGCTCGGCACGGTGCTGCTCGAGTCGCGAGGCTTGGCCGCCGCTTTGGCGGACAAGGCCAAGGAGTACAAGGACTTGCGCAAACTTGGCCGCACGCATTTGCAGGACGCGGTGCCGACAACATTGGGCGCGGAATTCGCCGCCTATGCCGCTTCTGTGGAGCGCGATATCCGGCGGCTCGAGGAGGTGCGGCCTTTTTTGTTGGAATTGAACCTGGGGGGAACCGCGATCGGTAATTCCCTGAACGCCTCGCCGCGTTATATCCGGGAAGTTTACAAACATTTGCGTTCTCTCACCGGGCTTAGAGTCAAGCCGGCGCCGAATTTAATGGCCCAGACCAGCAGCCAGACGGATTTTGTCATGCTTTCTCAAAGTCTGACAGCTCTCGGCATTGATCTGTCCAGGATAGCGAATGATTTGCGTCTTTTGGCCAGCGGCCCGCGCGGGGGGCTCGGCGAAATCGAGCTTTCGCCGCTGCAGTCCGGGTCGAGCATTATGCCGGGCAAAGTGAATCCGGTGCTGCCCGAAGCCGTAAATCAGCTGTATTTTATGCTGAGCGGCAACAATGAAACCATTCAACAGGCGGCGCAGGCCGCCCAGCTGGAGTTGGGAGTGATGGGCCCGATTATCGCCGATCGCCTGTTGGAGTCGTTAACGGCGACTGCCGAGGTGGTGCGGCAGTTTACTGATAAATGCGTTAAAACTCTTCGGGCAAACACCCAGACTTGTCACCGGTGGCTCGAGGCCGCAAACGCGCTCGCCACGCTCCTGACGCCGCGGCTGGGTTATGACGCTGTTAGCGCCGCGGTGAAACAGGCGCAGGCGGAGGGAAAAACGCTCCGCGAGGTGGTCTTGGCGCGGGGGTTATTAATGGCTCGCGAGTTTGATTCTTTGACTAGGGTCTAGCGCCAGAGGTGTTGTTTGCGGGCGGGAATTAGTTTGGGTCGCAGAGGTGGATGCGTAATCGAAATTCCGCTAGAGGCGGTTTTTTTGTATCCGCTTTTTCGGACGGCATTATATGATAAGACTGCCTTGTCTTTGCCGGCGAAAGAGCGCTCTGCCTCGTTGTGGATAACCCCGGAATAAAGGTCCTTGAATAAGCTAGCATTAGCTGCTAATATCTGGCCATGCTCTGCGACCTGCGCCGCTCGTCCCTCGCGGACGGCGGTCGTTAGTTCCAAGCGGCAACCACGTGGCCTCTCGGGGCCAAAGGTGAGAGGGGGTCCACCTTGAATGTGTAGGGGGGCGGCGACAATTTTAGTCGCCCGCCTACAAGAGAGACATAACCCGCGCTGCGGCGCGGGAGAACCAGGCGCGAAAAGCGCATAGGACCAAAGGCTCACCGGCCGACCAAAGGCTGGCGAGTACCGGAGCCCGGAACAAAGGAGGGGTTTGGGGGATTGGACACAGCGTTCACGCCGATTGCCGGCAACAGCTGGCTTCGCGAGTCGCTGCGTCCATCCCCCGCACCCTCAACCAAGCTAGACACCGGACAGGTGTTTTTTTGTTATACAAATAGTGCGTGTCGCCGGATCTGTATGCGCCAAAGAAACGGTGGCCAGGTTTTTGCCCCGAAGCAGCCCCGGTATTTTTTCCGGCCATTCGATGAGGCACAGGCTCGCCGGGTCCCCGATGTAGTCTTCGGCGCCGACAGCCAAGAGCTCGTCTTCGTTTTTCAGCCGGTAGGTATCTATGTGTACCAGATATTTGAGGGTGGGGTCGGGTCCAACAAGGCTATAAACATTCATGAGCGTAAACGTCGGGCTGGTTATTTCGGCCGCGACGCCGAGCGCCCGAGCCAGACCTTGGACGAAAGTGGTCTTGCCGGCGCCGAGGTCGCCGGACAAGGCGACAACATCGCCGCCCCGAAGCGCGGCGGCGAGCCGGGCCGCTATTTGCCGGGTTTCCTCGGGAGAGCGGGAGACGTACTCCATAGTTAGCGCGCCAGTTCCGGATAAAGGGGGAAGCGGCGGGTCAGCTCGCCGACGCGTTCTTTGACGCCCAGGAGATAAGCGTCATCGGCGCGGTGTTCCACCACCTCGTTCATCATGCCGGCAATCAGCTCCATTTCTGGCTCTTTCATGCCGCGCGTGGTCAGGGCCGGCGTGCCGAAGCGGATGCCGGAGGGGTTCATCGGCGAGCGCGGATCGTCGGGAATCATGTTTTTGTTGAGCGTAATGCCGGCCTTGTCGAAGGCCAGCTGGGCTTCCTTGCCGGTCAATCCTTGGGGCGTAACGTCCACCAGGAGCAAGTGGTTGTCGGTGCCGCCGAACATAATCCGGTAGCCGTACTCCCGAAATTTGCGCTCCAGCGTTTTGGCGTTGAGCAGTATTTGCTTGGCGTAGGTTTTGAAGTCCGGCTGCAGCGCTTCTTTGAAAGCCACGGCTTTGGCCGCGATCACGTTTTCGTGCGGTCCGCCCTGGAAGCCGGGGAAGACAGCCTTGTCGAGGATTTTGGCGAATTTTTCCCGGCACATTATCATGCCGCCGCGCGGTCCGCGCAGAGTCTTGTGCGTCGTGGTCAAAACCACGTCGAACAGCGGCACCGGATTATTCATGTGGCCGGCGGCAATGATGCCGGCGATGTGGGCGATATCCGCGATGGTAATGGCGCCGACCTCCTCGGCGATTTGCTTGACGGCGGCATAGTCAATGTCCCGGGAATAGGCGCTGTAGCCCACGAGGATTACTTTTGGCCGGTGCTCGAGCGCCATCTGGCGCAAGTGATCCAGGTCTATCTTGCCCTCGGCGTCGGTTTTGTACCGGATAAAGTTGAAGATCTTGGCCATGTAGGTTACCGGATGGCCGTGGGTGAGGTGCCCGCCGTGCGACAGGTCCATGCCGAGAATAGTATCTCCCGGCTCCATGAGTCCGAGATAAACCGCGATATTAGCCGGCGCGCCCGATAGCGGCTGCACGTTCACGTGCTCGGCGCCGAAAAGCTGCTTGGCCCGGTCGATGGCCAGCTGCTCAATAATGTCGATGTACTCGCAGCCGCCGTAATAGCGGTTGCCCGGATAACCTTCCGAATATTTGTTGGTAGTTACCGAACCCAGAGCCTCGAGAACCGCCAGGGAAACGAAGTTTTCCGACGGGATCATTTCGAGGCCGGATTCCTGGCGCGCCAGTTCGTGCCGTATCGCCCCGGCGACCTCCGGATCAAAATTTTGGAGCGGAATTTTGTTCATAACGCGGTAAAAAAAATAAACACGAATCAGGCTCACCGACGGCAGTACATCGGGCGAGTTCCGGTCGTGTTTATTTGAATTCGAGGGATTCGAAAATCATAGTTTGGCCGTTTTTCTCAGTCAAGGCTTTTGACTACCTCGTATACATTGGGCGCGCAGTTAGCCGGCAATTGATTGATGTCGTGCCAGGCCCACTCAACGATATTGGCTCCGGGCGTAACTTCGCCGCGGCGTTTGGCCAGGTAATGGATGAGAATAATAACGCGGCCGTTCTCGTGGAGCATTACCGGCCGGAGCGGCCGGATGATTTCCACCTCGAGATTCATTTCTTCTTTCACTTCGCGCCGGCAGGCCTCTTCGAGGGAAATGTCAAAATCTTCCACTTCGCCGCCCGGAAACATCCAGGGGGTAACGCCGGTGTCCTTTTGTTCGCGGTTCAGAAGCACCCGGCCGTCTTCGATAATGACCGGACCCGAGGCAATGAGGGAATTCGGGGGGAGTTTCATAGAGCAAAATTACGTTTACACGCCTTACAAGGGTATGGTAACATGGGCGCACTGGTTAATCAAGCCGGCTATGAACCGTGATTTTTCGCTAATAGACGCAAATTTTGCCCGGGTGTACGAAGGTTTGCGCGTGCTCGAAGATAGCGCCCGGTTTGGGCTCCGGGACAGCACTTTGAGCTCGGTCGCCAAAGAACTGCGCCATCGCCTGCCGGAGCTGGAGGCAGATTTCGGGCCGGCCGGGATGGTGCGCGCCCGCCGGGGAGTAGATGTCGGCTCCGGCCGGATGACCGGACCTGCTCTCGAGCGCCCGTCTTTGTGGTCTATCATCCGGGCCAACAGCCGCCGCGTGGCCGAGGCGCTGCGGGTATTGGAAGAGTTCGGAAAATTGTACGCTCCGGGCGCAGTTTTTCGTCTGGAAGATATCCGGTATCGGGTATATACTTTGGAGTACCAGCTCCTGGCGCGCACGCCGCACTACTGGCTGCGCAAGTATTTTGAACGGGGCATAGTTTATCCTTTGTCCGCAAATGTCGCCGACCTTATCTGGTTTATCGAGCAGGGCGCCCGGGTGGTACAATTGAGGGACAAAACCAGCTCTCCGGCAGAGGTGTTTGATAAAGCCCGCAAACTCTGCGCGTATATTCAGGAGCAAAGCGCTCGTGCGCCCAGGGTTCACGAACCGCCCGTGTTCATACTGAACGACTACCCGGATATCGCGGCCCGGCTCCCGGTTGCGGGCGTGCACATCGGCCAGGACATGAATGTGGCCGCGGCGCGGCGCCTGGTGGGAAGTGCAAAAATTATCGGGCGATCGAATCAGTCGCTCGACCAGCTGCTTGCTTCCCAAAGAGACGGGGCGGACTATGCCAGTCTCGGCCCGGTATTCAGGACAGCGGCCAAGGCCGAGCGCGAACCGGTCGGACTGGAGGCGGTCCTAGAGGCTGTACCGGCTGTGACTATCCCCCTGGTAGCGATCGGCGGCATTGCACCGGAGAATATTCATTTGGTAAAAGACGCCGGCGCCAAAAACGTGGCTGTAATCGGCCGCGCCCGGGATTTTTTTAGAACTGCGTATGAAAACACCGCCCTCACCCCCGCTGGCTGATCGCATGCGCCCGCGCGCGTTCGACGAGTTTGCGGGCCAGGAACATATTGTCGGCCCGGGGAAACTTTTGCGCACGCTGGTCGAGAATGACGAGTTGTCTTCGCTCATACTTTGGGGACCCCCGGGTGTAGGCAAGACTACGCTCGCGCATATTATCGCGCGCCAGACCCAGTCGGCCTTCGTTAGTTTGTCCGCCGTCGAGAGCGGGAAAGCCGATCTGGGCAAGGCCGTGAGGCAGGCCGAGGAAAACCGCCAGGCTTTTGGCCAGCGTACGGTTTTATTCGTGGACGAAATCCATCGTTGGAACAAGGCGCAGCAGGACGCGCTTTTACCATACGTGGAAAAGGGGATTATTACCCTCATTGGCGCGACGACCGAAAATCCGTCGTTTGAAATCATCGGGGCGCTCTTGTCCCGCTCGCAGGTTTTCGTCTTGGAGCGCCTGAGCGAAGATGATATTTTGAAACTGCTTGAGCGGGCGCTCGGCGACAAAGAGCGCGGCCTCGGGGAGAGCGGCGCGGCGGCGGATCGCGAGGCGCTCCGGTTTCTCGCCGCGCTCGCGGGCGGCGACGCGCGCCGGGCGTTGAACGGACTCGAGCTCGCCGTTAAATCCAAGCCGCAAGCGGTCAAAGGAAAGGTGAAACTGACCGCCGATGATTTCAAGGAAGCAATGCAGCGGGTGCACTTGGTATTTGATAAAAACGGCGAGGAATTTTACAATCTTATCTCGGCTTTGCACAAATCCATGCGCGGTTCCGATGCCAGCGCCGCTCTTTACTGGCTGGCCCGGATGCTTGAGGGCGGAGCCGATCCGCTCTATGTCGCCCGCCGGGTGCTGCGGTTCGCGAGCGAGGATATCGGCCTCGCCAACGGCGAGGCGCTTATCCAGGCGAACGCCGCCTATGACGCCTGCCATAAGATCGGACTGCCGGAGTGCGCGGTTCATCTGGCCCAGGCAGTCGCATACTGCGCCCGGTCGAAAAAATCCAATCTGCTCTATGCGGCCTACGAGAAGGCGGCGCGCGACGCGCGCGAGACGTCGCATCTAGGAGTGCCTCTGCACCTGCGCAACGCGCCGACGAAGTTCATGAAAGATATCGGCTACGGACGGGATTACAAATACAATCCGGATTACGATGAGCCGGTGGAGCAGGAATATCTGCCGCCCGAACTTAAGGGGCGAGATTATTTAACCCGCTGACCGTCTATGCTCTGGATACCGCTCGCTCTCGGGGCGCATGCCCTGTGGGGATTGGCCTGCATCGGCGACAAATTTATTGTCGGCAATCGTATCAAAAATATTTTTGTCTATTTTGTCCTCACCGACATTATCGGACTTTTTAGTCTCGCCCTCCTGCCGTTTATTGATTTTGCGTGGCCGGAATGGGCCGTGATGAGGTGGGTCATACTCGCAGGCGTGGGCTACACGCTCGGCATTATTTGTTATTTCAAGGCGCTGGAAATCGAGGAGGTGAGCCGGATCAACATCTGGTGGAATCTGATTCCGCTTTTTACTTTGGGGCTGGCCTGGGTGACGATCGGGGAAAAATTGAACAGCGGCCAGCTCCTGGCCCTGACTCTCCTTCTGGGCGGGGCAATCCTGGCCTCGTTGCATTTTGGCGGGCGGCAGGTCGTTTTCTCTCGGGCCCTGTTCTGGATGGTGCTCGCCTGTCTGGAGTCGGCCGGGTACGTGGTGATGGTGCGCTACATTACGCAATACGTTTCTTTCAGTTCGCTGTTTGTGCTGATAAGCGTGATTAAGCTTTTGGTCTCTCTGGTGTTCTTTGCCTGGCGTCCGTTTCGGCGGGATTTTACCGCGACAGTAAAGTCAATGTCGGCGCCTCTGTTTGGCATGGTGGCCGCCGCCACTTTTATTGACTACGCCGGCATTCTCCTCAATCAGTGGGCGCTGTCGCTCGGTCCGGCCGCGCTGGTGCTCTCGCTCGAGGGTTTCCAAGCCCTGTTCGTTTTTGCCGTTTCGGCGCTCATTTCCCGCTACCGCCCCGAGGCTCTCCGGGAGGAGACCGACCGCCGGAATTTGCTGCTTAAGCTGGCGGCGACCGCCTGCGTGGCGGCGGGGGTGATCGTTTTGGCTTTCGCTTAAAAATAAAAACTGCCTATATAGGCAGCCGTGGCCGGATGAGTTGTGGCGGCTCCGGTCCAAGGAAGACGGGAGCCGCCCATGTCAGGCCGCGTCGTAACGGCGGAAGGAGACGCGACAGGGGTCGCACCGGAACATGCCTAGATCCGGCTCGAAACCCGCGGGAAGGCGGCAGTAGGGGCAGGGCCAGCTTTGGCGACCGTGGAGCCGGCCCGGGTCAAGGTTTCCCGGCTTTCGCGCCAGGGGGAGATCCGGGAGTTGCGACCACCGGCGCTTCAGCCTGGAGAAGACGAACCACAGGCTGTAAATCGCGAGGCCGGCCATCCCGGCGAAGTACATCCCCGCGAAGAGCCAGATGACCACCTTGGACAGCACATCGGCAGCTTCCATTCTTCTTGCTCCTTTAGCATGACAGCGCTAGCTAACCACGTTCGGGGCTTTTTGTCAATAAAAAATGATAAACTGGGCGGTACGGAAACCGGAGAAGTAATCGGTTATCGGCGCGCTTTCAAGCCAGTTTTTTTGCCAGGTAGCTGCCACTTTTGCGGTAGCCCAGGCGGCGATAATAATCGCGGACTCCCACGCCCGAGATGACGGCAATTTTCCGGTACCCGCCCCGGCGGGCAATTCTTTCGGCCGCGGCCATGAGTTTTTTCCCCACTCCTTTGTGCTGGCTGGACTTATGGTCGCGTTGGCCGATGCCGACCAGCTGCCCGTAGACGTGCAGCTCGCGGATAAAGGCGGCCTGCCTTATCTCCGGCAACGACTCATAAAGTTTTTTTAGCGCCGGTACGGCTGCCGTTTGGCCCAAGTCCGGCAGGCGCAAGCGCAAAAAGCCGAAGACAGCGGTGCGTTTTTGGTCTTCAAAACTTAAAAAATATTCGGTGCCGCCGGTAGTTTTGTATTTGTCAATAAAGAGTTCCGGCGCGGAGTCAGGAGGGGATAAGGGCTGCTGCCGGCCGATCTCGCGGCAGCGCAGGCAGACGCAGCGTTTATTATCTTTTTTGAGGCGCGCGGCCAAAAGTTCGCGCAGATTGGTTACCGCGTTGCCGCCGGAGATTTCGTTGGCCGGGATATCGCGGATGAGCCGCGAGAGGCGGCAGTAGCGCGGGGTCGCGAGCTTCATTTTGATCAGCGCCTCGGCCAGCTCCGGCGTGTCGCCATACGGTTTGTACCGGCCGTCGAGGAACCACTGGTAAAGTTCGGCCGATTTGACGACCATGCTCGGATAAATCTTCACCATGTCCGGCTTGAGGCCCGGATCGCTAAAGAGAGACGCGTACATCTCGACATCATGCGCGGGCGTAGTGCCGGGCAGATCCGGCATGAAATGCAGATCCACCTTGAATCCGGCCTGGCGCAAAAGAAGCATAGCCGCGCGAAACTGCTCCACGGTGTGCCCACGTTTAATGAGCGCGAGTATCCGGTCGTCCGGCGCCTGGAGTCCGAGCTCTACCCGCGTGCAGCCCTGCCGGCGCAGATGGCCTATAGTTCGGGGAGAAATGGCGTCGGGCCGAGTTTCAAGGGTGAGCCCGATAATCCGGTGCTTGGCGGTTTCGTTGCGCCTTTGCTCGCGCTCCAAGGCCTCTTGCAGCTCGCTGACCGGGGTATGCTCGGAGTACTGCGCCGCCGGCGGATTGCGCCGGCGTATCTCGTTGGCCGCCCGGAAAGACTCGAGGATAAACCAGTACTGGTAACCGAGGGTATAGGCATTCCACGTTCCGCCCTTGACTATATACTCAATCTTGTCCGTCCGGTGTCCGTTTTTTTCGAGCATGAGAACGCGCTGGCGCATCTGCTCGTAGGGGCTGAATTTGAGGGCGAGCGCTCGCGCCGCGGCCGGCTCGGTGGCGATATAGCTCTTGGGCATTCTCTTCTCGGTCGGGCAGTAGACGCATTCTCCCGGGCAGGCGTAGGGCTTGAGGAGCGAGGTAACGACCGCGATGCCCGAGAGGCTGCGGATTTCGGCTTTACGCAAAAAATTTTCTATGATTTTGTCCGCGACAATCTTTTTCTTTTTGACCAGGCGCCGGTAGGCTTCCAAAAGTTCGCGATTCGGCATCTGCTGAATTTTGAGCTGGCCGCAAATACCCGCCCGGGCTTGGTCAAATTGGGTTTTGGTGGTCGGACGCGTGGCCATGACGGCCGTCAAGATTTGTTCGGCCGGGGTCATAGGGGGCTTTTGATATTTTTGAGCCTTGGATTCGTTACTTTGGTATAAATTTGCGTGGTGCGGATATTGGCGTGTCCCAATAGCTCTTGCACATAGCGCACGTCCACGCCGTTTTCCAAGAGGTGAGTGGCGAAGGAGTGGCGCAGCGAATGGAAGGTGGCCGGCTTTACAACGCCGGCTTTTTGGAGCGCGCGGACGAATACTTTTTGCGCGGTGGCTTCGGTTAAACGGCCGCCCCGTTCGCTGCCGAAAATATACGCTTGGCCAGTTTTGCCAGTCATAAATTCACGCAAGTCCGGCGTCAGACTTGCGGATAGAACGGTCAGCCTGTCTTTTTTACCCTTTCCTTGGCGCACGGTTATCGTGAGCTCGTCAAGGTCAATGTCCGCGACCCTGAGACGCACCGCCTCGCCCACTCGGAGTCCGGCGCCATAGGCCAGCGCCACCAGCGTTCGGTGCTTAATATTTTTGATGACAGCCAACAATCGCTCGATTTCGTCCCGGCGCAGCACCACCGGGAGCCGTGAGGACCGTTTGGGGTGTTTAATCCGGACAAAGTTGGGGCGTTTGTACACCTCGCCATAGAGAAAGTTGAGCGCGTTGGCATAAAGGGCGACGGTCTGGCTTGACAGGCCTTTTTTTTGCTTGGCCAGGAGGTAGTCCTTTATATCTTCAGTTGTGAGTTCCTTTGGCGGCCGCTGGTGAAAGGCATAGATGTCCCTGACAACAAAAACATAGGCCGCCAGCGTTTTTGGGCTGTAATTGCGCAATTTTATCTCTCGTGTTAGAATTTCGATTAGGTTTGCCATGTTTTTTGAAAAGTAACCTAAGCCTAGCATCTATTCGTTTATCATACAAATTTTGGCTGTTAATTAAAAAACATTGGTTATAACGGCCAGTTAGGTGAAATATTCTTTTTCTTTTAAGATAAAATTATGAAAATTCTAAACGCAATAAAGTATCTGATGGCAATCGCCGCAATCGTTTTTATTTTTTTCAACTGGCAAGTATCAATAGTGCTTTTCATCATTGGCACGCTATTGCACGTTTTTCCTTTGGGACCAAATCCTCTATTAAGCGTGATTACTGGAGAATTAGTAATCGCAGGATTAATTTTTCTCTTTATAAACTGGAAAATAGGAGTGGCACTTATCATCAGTGGTTTTATGGTTGCCAAATTTAGAGTTTGGGGCAATAAGAAAAATTATGAGTACTATGATGAAAAAAATAAAAATAAAGATGATAACAAAGAAAAAGAATACATCGCCTAACAGGGTGTATGAGGTTTAAGAAAAAGTGCGTTAATATTTTTCAGCGGCTGCACTTTTTCTTTCACCCAAATTTCGCCTCCTCTATAATTAAGAGTAAGGAAGTCGGCGAAACTTCTCATACACGCGAACATTAGCTGAAATATTCCTTTTCTTTTTTGGGCTATCGCCCAATTGTTTTAAAAAATTTTCAAATTTCTTTTTCTTTATTTTTAAAGGGGATATAAGGTGTTTTCTCCGCTTTGCTCCGAAAACGATTTATTTATAAGGGGAAAACGAATACAATAACAGTAAGTAAATTTACACTATGAAAAAATCACTATCTAAACTAAATAAAGTTGAACTACGCGATGTCTGGAGTCACGAAGCCATTGATTTTACTAACTGGCTCGCACAGCAAGAAAATCTTGATGCCTTGAGTGAAGAAATAGGCGTTGATATAAAACTTATCAAAACCGAAGCGAGCGTGGGAAAATTTAGCGTTGATATCCTCGCCGAAGAAGAAGCGTCAGGGAGAAAGATTATAATCGAAAATCAGCTCGAAGATACCAACCACGATCATTTAGGAAAAATTATTACTTATGCGTCGGGATACGATGCGGAAATAATTATTTGGATTGTTAAAGATGTACGCGATGAACATCAAAAAGCGATCGATTGGCTTAACGAACATACAGATGAAAATATCGGTTTCTTTTTGATAAAAATTGAACTTTGGCAAATAGAAGGCTCGAATCCTGCGCCAAAATTTGAGATTATGGTTAGTCCAAATGAATGGGCAAAGGCAATTAAGACAAGTCCATCAAATGGCGAGCTAACTGATACAAAATTGCAACAGCTTGAATTTTGGAACAAATTCAAAAATTATGTACGAGAAAACGACACCCAAATCCGACTACAAACTCCTCGCCCTCAACATTGGTACGATGTTAGCATGGGCAGTTCAGACGGCCATGTAGCACTAACTATTAACTCTCGTGAAAACTTGATTGGCTGTGAGATTTATATCAGCAGAAATAAAGACTTATTTATTTTTTTACGCGAACGAAAAGCAGAAATTGAAAAAGAAATTGGCGAGTCTATCGAATGGGTGGATGCGGCCGTCGCCTCCCGTATAAAAATTAAAAAGGAAGTTTCAGGCGTATTTGACCAAGCCGAAGCAGAAAAATATTTTGCTTGGCTTTATGAAAAAACAGTTTTGTTCCAGAAAGTATTCGGCAAGTACTTCAGAGAATTTAAAAAATAGGTTTTGCAGTAGGATCAATCTATGGATTTCAAAAAATTAAAAATTACAGCGGAGTGGCAACAATTTGAAAATATCGAAATAGATTTCCATGATCGGTTGACTATTTTAACAGGCGCAAATGCAAGTGGTAAAACAACTCTGTTGCATCTTTTAGCAAGACATTGCGGTTGGGATGCAAAATCCTTAGCAACTCCAAAAAAGGACATAAAAACCAAGGTTTGGAAATGGTTCTCTTCCTTTTGGGTGGAAGATGAGGAGCCAAAAGATACTAAAGGTGAATTAAATTATAGTGATGGACAAAAAGCTATATTGAAGGTGCCAAAAGAACAAAACGAGGCACAATACAACATGCAAATCGAGGGGCAACAAGGAGTAAAGTGCTTTTTCATCCCCTCACATAGATCAATATTCAGATACCAAAAAGTAACTCAAATTCCAACCGCAAATACAATCAACAAAAAACAGGCTTTCGATAAAGTTTGGAATAGTAACAAAAGTAGATATGGTGGCGGAAATGACGTTCCAAGTAGTTTTCATATAAAAGAAGCTCTCATTTGCTGGAGTATTTTTGGCCAAGGCAACAAAGATATGGATGCGAATGAAACCCTTCTCGAATATTACAATGGTTTTCAAGAGGTACTTAAAAAAGTACTGCCCAAAACTTTAGGTTTTCAAAAATTTGCTATACGAAACTCAGAGGTTCTACTGATTTGTACATCAGGTGAGTTTGTTATTGATGCTTCATCTGGTGGAATAAGCGCAATAATAGACCTTGCTTGGCAAATTTATTTTTATGCCACAGAGGAAAAAGATAATCCCAATTTTACTGTTTTAATAGATGAAGTTGAAAATCATCTTCATCCGACAATGCAACGGCAAATATTGCCAGACTTCCTTGGGGCGTTTCCAAATACACGCTTTATCGTCTCTACTCATAATCCGCTCATTGTTGGTTCAGTTAAAGAATCAAATGTATACGCCTTGAGATATAACGAAAACAATAAAATTGTCAGTGAACGACTAGACTTCATAAATAAAGCAAAGACAGCGGCGGAAATATTGGATGAAGTTTTGGGCGTGGCCTTTACAATGCCAATATGGGTAGAAGATAAGTTGAATGAGATAGTCGCAAAATACTCGAAAGAAAGCATTACCAAAGAAAAATTTACTCAAATGCGCAATGAGTTAAAGGAAATGGGACTAGAGAAAATCATGCCCGAAGCCGTTTACAGCTTAATTGAAAATTCAAATGATCAAACTAAGTAGACCACAATGCCCAAATCAAGAGGCATTGAGAACAAATTATAAACACCCTGACAACAAGGCGGTTCTCATCTTGGCCAGTCATGATAAATGCATGTATTGCGAAAGCAAAGTATCCCATACTTACTACGGTGACATTGAACACATAAAGCCAAAGTCAAAATTCCCAGGCTTAGAATTTGATTGGGGAAATTTAGGATACGTCTGTGCACGTTGCAACGGCTATAAATCTGACAAATATGATGAAGCAAATCCAATCCTTAATCCATACGATGAAGACCCCGAAACACATATAGTCGTATTGGGAGCTTTCTTTGCACATAAGGATAATTCAACAAAAGGAAAAATTACCATTGAAGAGCAAAGCGGCGTGCACCTAAACCGCCCAGCTTTAATTGAAAGACGACAAGATAGAATCAATTTGCTCAAAAAAGTTATTGGAGCATGTGCAAAGCTAGAAGATAGTGCAAAAGAAGCAGTATTAGAAAGCATAAAACCAGAGGCAGAAGAAGACAAAGAATACTCGTTATGCGTTAAAGCACTGTTAAAAACTGAAGGTATTGATTGAGATGTTCGGCATATCTGGTTACGGCTTTTTACAAAAGCCTCCACCCATATTTGCCTCCGCTACGCTACGGCAAACATCAGATATGCCGAAACGTTAGCTGAAATAAATAAATTCTTTTCGGCTGTGGCCGAAAAATTATTCAGACAAATTTTAAAAAATGTCACTATTACTTTCAAGCTTTATAATCGGTTTTAGCGCCGCCGCCTCCCCAGGTGTGATTCAAACAACAGTATTACAAACTTCGCTTCTTGGTAAAAAACGCCAAGGGATTGTTTTGGCATCTGGTGTAGCGACAATGAACTTTATTATTCTTGTATTGAGCTACTTTGGAATCAGTCAATTTATAAAAATTCCTTGGCTGTATTATGGTATCGGAATGGTCGGCGTCGGCTATATGTTATTCGTTGGAATAACAGGTTTTCTAAAAAGTCTTGGAAAGTTAAGTAATAGTGACAACCCGATTGAAAAACAATCCTTTCTAAATGGAATGGTTCTCTGTGCGCTATCTCCTCTTACTTATGTTTATTTTATTGGAGTCGCAACTTCCTTTCTAAACATAAAAGAGCATATCTTTCAAACAATCATAGCTAACTCACTATCTTTGTCAATCGGATCATTTCTTTGTTTCGTTGTAGTCGTCTATCTAGGTTCAGCGATCAATAAAACCGGCAACAAAAAAATAATCGCTAGTTTCAATTTCCTGGCATCGTTAGTGATTATCATTTTTTCTGTTAGATTGTTTTTCAATCTCTTGGGATTTTTTTAAAATTTGTCTGAATAATATTCGCTTCGCTCATTGAATTTATTTACATCAGCTAACAGCGTGTATGCGGCTACGGCTTGCTCCGTTCCTCCGCAAGCCTCCGCCCATATTTGCTGGCTGTACCGCTTCGCGATATTATACAGCCAGTGAACATCGATACGCGCGAACGTTATGTGATATGCTGCCCGGAGCTTTTCGCAAGAAAGCATTGAATTGTAAACGAATATGAGTAAGGCAAAAATTATAATTGTCGATGAAAAGGATAGCGTCATTGGATTGAAAGAGCGAGGAACTTTGAAACCAGAAGACATCTATCGCGTCTCGGCCTTATGGATTCAGAATTCTAAAGGTGACACCCTCCTAGCCCAACGATCATTCAACAAAAAGCATGACCCCGGAAAATGGGGGCCTGCCGTTGCAGGGACCATTGACCAGGGAGAAACCTATGAATCAAATATCATTAAGGAGGCCGAGGAAGAAATTGGTTTAAATAACTGTCACTTCGAAAAGGCGTTTTATAAAATGAATGACGGTAAACATAAACATTTTGTACAGTGGTATTTTGCCTTGTTAGATAAAGATATTCATGAGTTTACAATCCAAAAGGAAGAAGTCGAACAAATAAAATGGTTCTCTAGAGAGGAGTTACTTAAGAAATTAGCTGATTTTCCTGATATTTTTCTAAAATCTACCAAAGAATGTGTTGACTATTTTTCAAATAATGTTGGCTCCGGGATGCACATCACATAACAGCGTCTACCCGCCATTCCGCAAGCGCTCTACAGTAGATGAGACGCGAAGGTTATGCGAAATTGCGCTAATTTTTCTTTTACATTAAAGTAGGTTTAATTCTTAACCAAAACATTATGGAGTACAAAACTAATCCATGGACAATCGGCCTTGCTGTTATAGTTACAGTCGTCGTTGTAGGCGGTGGCATTTTTCTTTGGCAAAATAGAAATGCTGAGACAGCACCCGACATTACCTCAACACGAGTTGTAAGTGAAAAGACAGTCGAGCGCACAGAAACAAAAGTAGAATGTCCCCAAAACTGGACAATGTATGAATCGCAAAATCTTTCTTTCTGTTATAACAATTCGTGGGGCACACCAAAATTTACAGATGAGACACACAAAGACGGCATAGGAAAGCTATTTAAAATTGGCTTTGCAAATGAAAAATATACAAGCGTTGATAATGCTCCATCAACGCCGCAACTTTGGTGGGAAACGAAAGATTTTGCTCCGGCAGCAGCAGATTACAGCACTACTTGTTTTGAATGCATTAACTTTAACCAGTCAGAATCTGAAATAATAAAGGCGCTTGGTTACGAAAATAAAAATGCCACCGCGCAAAAAGTAAGCGTGAATGGCAAAAATGCATTGCGTGTAAAAACAGACTATTTCGAGAAAATGTTTGACCAGGGGCAAATCAGTCGACTGGAATATTTTGTACCGAATGCATTTGGCGATTATCACCTCCAAGCGGTTGTAAGTTACAGCAAGGCCGATGGACTTGATACTTTAATGAAGGATATCTCTTTTAAAGAGCAGAAAAATTAGCGCGACATCACATAATAGCGTGCATGCGACTCGGCTGAAGCCTCGCCCATATGGCACAATGATGAGTAAAATATATCATTGTGCCATATCGCATGCACACGACGTTATACGCCATAATAAAAATTTTTAATCATTAAATAATTAATGTATGTCTGAAGGAAATCCTAGGGAAATATCAAAAGTCGAGGTAGTTGAGGAGGTAGTTGAGAAAGATACACCCGCGAGGAGATTAGAAAAGCGGCTCGGGACTTTAATGGGGAAAGTAGTAGTGGGATTTGAACTCGATAATTCAGGGGGTGTTACTATTAAATTTGAAGGAGGTATAGAACTTAATTTTGTATCTTGCAATGCCGATGATGAGCCATATTATGATGGAGTAGGAGTAAACACTGAAGAATAACAGAAAAAGCTTGGCAAAATTTTTTTTACAGGACATAACAACGCATATCTGGCCACGGAAAATTGGCGTTAATTAAATCCTTAAAGAGCGCCAATTTTCCTCCACCTAAATCCTCTCTGTTTAAGGGATGAGGATTTGGGTGGAGTTTATTAAAAAAGGTGTGTTTGATAATTAAAGTAATTCCGTTAAAACGGGATGAAAACTTCACATACACACGAACGTTGCGCGAAAGCCACTTTTTCTATATCACTTAAATCACTTTTAATCTAGACAATATGGGTAAAATCGAAACTTATTCCGACAACAAAGGCAATTCAATAACTATAGAAACAGATACAGACGGCGTAACTGTTTCTGCCAGTATAAAAACTAAACCGAAATATACTGGCGGTTCGAGCGCTGCAGCAGCACGAGCTTACGCGCAAAAGAACGGTTTAAAAAAGAAATAGAAAAAGTGGTCATCGTACAACAGCGCATGCGCAGTTCGCTCCTTGTGGGCGTGCTCATCCAAATTGTTGCGCGCTAGAGCGCCCCGCGTTAAATTGTACCGCGCAGCAACTTTGCATCGGCGCGAACGTTAGGCGAAGTATCTCTCTCTGCGTAATCCTATGAACACAATCTCTAAAAAGTTAGCAATAGATGTGGCCATTCTTCCGCCCCTAGATGTAATGGAAAAGATAATTGATATTAACCAGCAAGCAGCAACTAGAAATGCGGCTTGGGGTCCGCTGGCGAAAGATGATTTCCTGCCGCACATGTCATTGGCTATGGGTGGCATTGAAGACGACAGCCTCGAAACCGTGAAAAGTATTGTCGAAGGTATAGTAAAAAACTTTAGTCCGATTCTCGTTGAGCTAGCGGAGTTATATTACGCAGAAAAATCCGATGGATCTAAAATCTATGCCGTCCGCGCAAGAAAATCCTCTGAATTACAGCGGCTTCATGAGAATCTTATGAACGGGCTTCGACAATACTTTTCATATGACTGCACGAAAGGATCGCTTTTCTCAAGAACGGGCGAGGAAGTGGCTGAACCAGACTGGATAAATAAATTCGCAGCGTCTCACAGTTTCGAGGCTTTTGATCCGCACATTACAATCCGAACCAAAGAAGCAGCGGGGCAGGAAATCTTGCCGTTAAAATTTACGGCCACCAAGGTCGCTGCTTGCCATGTCGGTATTATGACCACATGCAGAAAAGAACTTTTTGCCGTAGAGATGACGGTTTGAGCGATACATAGTATAACAGCGTGTGTGGGGTCCAGGAAAAAGCGCGTACTTGAATTATGAAGAAAAAATTCACAAAAAATATATTCTCCGATCGGGATGCTTATGATATGAGCTGCCCTGAATTTGTGGGTGAACACATAGCCAAAAGTCTAGCGCAATTTAAAACCGCAGTTGAACTATGTTGCGCCACCGGCATGATTGTCGTGCAATTAGCAAAACATTTAAAAAGCGCATGTGGCGTTGATATAATTCCATCAAGGATAGAGGACGCCAAAAAGAACGCTGTATTATATGGGGTAGAAGAGAGGACTAACTTCATCGTTGGCGATGCGCTCGATCCTGATTTATTAAAAAGCTTGCCAGCTGATGTGGCAATACTTGACCCCGAATGGAATATGCAAGGGGTAAATCCTCCTACTCACGCAAACAACATTGATGATACGCAACCAAGCACGCGAGAAATGTTTAATCTAACTAAACGATACATTACGCCTAATGTAGTTATTAAAATTCCAAAAAGTTTTACATTTGAAACCTTGTCGGAGTTCGGCCAGTGCAGAATCGAAAATATTATATGGGATGGCAATTTAAGATTCAAACTGGCTTATTTTTTAAACAATATCGCCAAAAATCAAGAGATGGATATTTTTTTGATTAATTACTGCTTGTGATATTTTGCTCACAGCCTATACGCATTCGGCGCCAATTCATTAATTGGATATACTCTGGAAGAACATTTAAAAAAGGTAAGAAAATTTCCTTATCGCATAATGGCCGCTAATGGTTAAGATGAATGCGTTGACATTTGGGCCAAAAAAGAAAGAACCGGAGGGCCATTATTCGCTCTTCTAAGCGAATAAAAAAATACTTAGTTTTCATCTCTTGACAACATATAAACTAAGGTATAAGATAGTTTATATCATAAAAAACTAGTAAACTATCTATGAAAATTGAAATCGGTCAAAATGTCAAACAAACAGAGGGTTTTACCGCCTTTGTGCCACGTCCGTTCCCCCCTAAAGGATTGCTCGAATTATCACAGGCCATACTGATTAAAGCGGCAGAAGCGGACCGCTTAATCGGTAAACTGGACGGTATAACCCACACCCTGCCTGATGTGGACTTTTTTCTTTCCATGTTCGTCGCTAAAGACGCGGCTTCCTCTTCTCAAATTGAGGGCACTAAGGCCAGTATGGCCGATGCGATAGAAATGAATGCCGGCGTAACGGTTAAAAAAACTGATGCTGACGATATTTTGTTCTACATCAAAGCACTCAACTACGGTGTTGAACGACTAAAAGATTTTCCGCTCTCTTTGCGATTGATCCGCGAAATACACGCGCAATTGATGACTGATGCCCGCGCCACTCATTTTGCCGATCCGGGCGAATTCCGCAAATCACAGAACTGGATTGGCGGAACGACGCCGAATAATGCTTCATTTGTCCCGCCGACAGTGAGTGAGATGAACAGGGCTTTGAATGATCTGGAAAAATTCTTACACAACGAAAAATTAGCTCTTCCCTTAATCCACGCCGCCCTTACTCACGCCCAATTTGAAACGATACACCCGTTTCTTGATGGCAACGGAAGAGCCGGCCGCTTATTGATAACCATGCTTCTTTGCCACCGCAACATGCTTGAGCGGCCGGTATTATTTTTATCGTCATATTTTAAAAAACATCAAAAAATTTACTACCAAAAACTGCATGATTATCATTTTGGCGAGGTTGAATCGTGGATTGATTTTTTTCTTGATGGCGTCATTGAAACAGCCAACGATTCAATATCCGTATCAAAACAAATTACCAAACTTCGAGAAAACGACATGGCAAAAATTCAATCCCTGGCGAAGAGAGAGTCGGCAAGCGGTGTTTTGGTATTACGAAAATTGTATGCTCAGCCGATTGTCTCAAGTAAAACAATAATGGAGTGGACCAAATTTTCTCGCGTTGGATCCCAAAAACTTATCGACAGATTTATGAACCTTGATATTCTTGAATTGAAAGACGCCAAAGAAACCTACGACCGCGCATTTGTCTATCGAAAATATATTGATATTTTCATGAAATAAACGGGTACGGCGATATCGCTGCGGGGCTTTCGCCCTTATCACGTCCTAAGCGTGTACACGGTTCGCGCCACCCGCCCATATGCTCCGCACGTCATATCGCGCAAACATTAGCTGAAATTGTTTCGCCTATGTTTATCAAAGATCTAAAAGATTGTGAAGAGTTCATCGCCGGAGACAATACAATCCTGCGCGAACTCTTGCATCCGGAGAAAGACGATCTTGAACTCCGCTACAGTCTGGCGCACGCAGTAGTCAAGCCGGGAAAAACCTCTTATCCGCATAAGTTGAAGACGTCAGAAGTCTATTACATTCTCGAAGGCGAAGGGGTCATGCAGATCGGCGAGGAGTCGAAAAAAGTTTGTCCGGGCCAGGCCGTGTATATCCCGCCAAACACACAACAGTATATTCGCAACTCAGGAAAGACCGATCTTGTGTTCCTCTGTATTGTCGATCCGGCGTGGCACAAGGAGGACGAGGAGGTGCTGTGATCGGCGAAACCGCGCCTAACAGCGTATATACGATATTGAAACATCGCGCATATGCACGGACGTTAGGCGCAATAAAATACAGACAATTATGAATAAAACATATGATTGAAAAAAGAAGTCATTTCGTTCTTACCGTAAAAAACTTGAGAAAGTCTAAACTTTGGTATGATAAAGTGCTTGGCTCCCTCGGTTTTACTATCGCGTTCGCAAATAAACAGCATGTTTATTATCAATCAAAAAACTTTCCGTATTTTTTAGCTATTTTTCAAGGGCACAAAGAGTATTTTGCTGACAAGTTTGACCATTATAGGGTCGGTTTTCATCACCTTGGTATGGCCGTGGGGAAAAAGAAAATTGTGGATGATTTATACAAACTTCTCACTAAAATGAAAGCCAATACTGACGGAAAACCAAGACATTACCCGGACTACGGAGATGAATTGTATTACGCGGTTTTCTTTCACGATCCCGATGGTTTGAGATTGGAAGTTTTTTACGAAGAAAATTAGTAATCCAAATACGAATAGAATGCCCGCCGAACCGATATTTAATAAATTATTACACTATGTCAGACACTCAAAATCCAAACCACCATATTGCCTTGTTTAAAGGCAAAGAAATAAGGAAAATCATTTATAAAAAAGAATGGTGGTTTTCAATTTTGGATATCGTTGGTGTTTTAACTGATAGCCACAACCAAAAACTTACTGGGCAAAAATGAAGGAACGGGACACGGCGTTATCACAGCCGTTCCCATTTTGGGAACAGTTGAAAATGCCTGCTGAAGACAAAAAAATGCGCGCGACCGACTGCTCTAATAAGGAAACTGAAGTAGGTGTTTTGGCAGGCCGCGATTCGTCACCTTCGCCCCCCTCTTGCGACCCGCCAAAACGATAAAATTAATTATGAAAAAATGGAAATGTCTACAATCAAAACTTGCCTTAGATTCTAAGTACTTTAAAGTAAGGCAGGACATAGTAGAGCTTCCCAACGGCGAAAAAAGGGAATGGACTTATTGGGATAGTCCAGATTCAGCCATGGTTGTGGGTATGACTGAGGATAAAAAGCTTGTCATGATCAAGCAGTACCGTTATATGGTTGATGATGAGGTTATAGAATTTCCTTCAGGATATAATCAAAGCGCCGAGACCATAGAGGAGGGCGCAAAGAGAGAATTTGAGGAGGAAACAGGATATACATGCAATTCTTTAACAAAACTCGGCGTTTTTTATGAAACATACGGTCAACTTAACCGTAAAATACATTTATTTTTCAGCAAAGACATATCCAAGCTCGATCAAAAAAATGACTCCGGCGATTATGTACCAGAAGACATTGACGTAATTTTAGTGGATTACGATAGAGCTGTTGAAATGGCTTTAAAAAATAAAATTGTGGCCATGGGATCAGCGTTGGCGATACTCTTGTTAAAAGAAAAAGCGGACAAAGATGAAATTAAATTGTCCAGAGTTTTTCTTATCATGGAAAAACCAATTATGAAAAATGAACAAGGATTACTGGCAGAGCGCATAGAAAGCGAACGTCTTTTGCTCGTGCCAATATCAATGCGGTATAGGGATGAAATTTTTAGAGAATTTTCACCAGAAATAACAACTTTCATGTATGAAGCTCCGGCCAAAGATATTTCGGGAATTGAGGTATTTATAGAAAATTCTCTAAAAGGTTTGAACGAAGGTAGCAATCTTCAACTTGTAATTGTCGCAAAAGACTCTCAGGAATTTTTCGGCTGTGCCGGCCTACACCATGTTGATGGAAAAACTCCAGAAATGGGCGTTTGGATAAAAAAATCAGCGCACGGGAAAGGTTATGGCAAAGAAGCAATGGTCGCAGTTAAAAAGTGGGCGGACGAAAATTTGGATTACGATTATCTTTTGTATCCCGTAGCTGATAAAAATATTTCCAGCCGAAAAATTCCTGAGTCGCTAGGCGGAAAAATTGAAACTGAGTATGACGAAAAAGGTCTGGGCGGCAATGAGTATCATTGCCTGGAATATCGGATATATCCTGAACGAAAATAAAATGGTTGATATTTTTTAGGTAATTAAGGCGGACAAAAAGGTTAAGATTTTTGTCTGGCGTTTTTTATCCGGTTATATGAAGAAAACAAAAATCGGCCCAGTCCTCGTAGGATTGTATTTAACGATAACTATCGGTCTTGGTATCTATGGCTTACTAGAGGACTGCCCCCGGGGGGATTGGTCGTGCGGAATCGAGATTATTATACCTGCCGCGCCCTGGATATTTTTTCTCAATGTAGGCACGGGCATCAATCCGGTTTCCTATGTTTTATCGATCGCAATAAACGCTGCGCTGCTATACGGAGTCGGTTGGTTGGCCAGCTCGTTAATCAGAAAATTAAAATCTTGCCGCTCCGTTTGAACGGCAGCCGTACCGCGTTTATCTGCCAGAAGTGTTATACCAGTCTTCTGCGCCAGCAGCGCATATGCCGGGGCGGGATGGCGGCGCGGAGGTTAGCGGTAATCCTAGTTTATTTCATTTTGTTGAACAAGAACGCGAACAGCCAGGCGCCGGCGATGGCGGCGATATTCCAGATAACGAGGCCGGAAACAAAATAGGCGAGGCCGAAATAATCCGAGGTCAAGGACACCGACGCGTGCAGGGAGTATTTCATGAACATTTCCCTAATCGGCGGATAGATGGCGACTCCGGCGTAACAGACGGTATAAACTATGCTCATCCATGCCGGGACGACTTTGAGGAGGTGTTTGGTGTTGATCATATGTATGGGAGCAGGCTTTAGCCAGATAAATTAATTTTGGTTCGACCTTTTTTTGACCAAATGAGGCAATTTTAGTATGATTATACACCGTTCTGGCCCGGGGCGGAATAGACTTGCGCCGGGCCGGCTAATAGCAACCAGGGACTGTTTGACGCGGACACTCTGATCTTGTACGTTGTTTATCAACAGCTCATTTGCCAGTGGACATATGGACCAAGACGAAGCCGACAAATTCGTCGAGCAGAATCGCGCGGTGTACAATCGTATTGCGCCGCTGTTTTCGGATACGCGCGCGGAGCTGTGGGAGGACCTGAAGCCGCTTGGCCGCTACGCGAAGGACGGCGACCGCGTGCTGGATCTGGGCTGCGGCAATGGCCGGCTAAACCAGCTGTTTGCCGGGGTTTCTGTGGATTATGTCGGCGTGGACCAGAGCGAAGAGCTTTTGGTCCTCGCGCGTGCCGCTTATCCTTCGGGCCGGTATATCCTCGCGGATATGCGCTTGGTGCCCCTGCCGGACCATGAGTTTGACGCCGTCTATTGCGTCGCCGCGCTCCACCATCTGCCGACGCGCGCGAACCAAATCGAGGCGCTTAGGGAAATGAAGCGCCTGGCCAAGCCGGGCGCGCCGCTCGTCGTCACCAACTGGAATCTGCTGGAATCGGATGACGCGCAGGCCAGAATACGGCGGGGAGAGTGGCAGAAAATAGGGGAGAATGATTTTATTGTTCCCTGGAAGAACAGCCAGGGAGAGATACTCGGCGAACGGTATTACTACGGTTTTACCTTTGTCGTACTCGCCGCGCTCGCCGCCGAGGCCGGGCTCGCCGTTATCGAGCAGTACTACAGCCGGAAAGGACAAAAAACCGAGGCCGCAGAGGGCCCCAATATGGTGAGCATTTTTTCCGCCTGATTTAGCGGCCGGTAATGAGGCAGACCACGGCGCCCGCAAAGACGGCGCCGTTTTTGGCGGCTTGGGCCAGGCCGGCGACCGAGAGGGCGCTATTGGGCGAGATGGCGATGTCGGCCGTACTCTTGACCAGATCGATGGCCAGGTGGATTTCAATGTCTTTCACGATCCAGGCCGCTCCCTGGCTGCGGCGGACGGCGTCCGCCACTTTGTCTTGGCGGAAAGCTACCCGGTCGACAATAGCGCCGGCCAGGCTGGTGGCGCTAGTCGTGGCGTCGGCGGCTGCCCCGAGCAGGGCGGCGATCGGGTGGCAAGCCGCGGTTTGCACTATGTGGATCTGCGGTTTTTGGGTGAGATTGGCGAAAGCTTCTCCCAAGGCCTGAGCCGTTGTACCGGACGAGGTGGGAATAAAGACAGCCGCTAAACCGGGGATTTTGTCCAGTTCCCGCGCCAGCTCGGCATAACCGGCCAGGGCCAGGTCGTCGGTGGACTGGCGCAGATTTTTGGCTTCTCCGGCCTTATCCATTTGGAAGGCCTGTTGTTTCGGGTTCTTTGCCTGGACGATTTTTATCCGCGGGTCAGCGGCCTCTTTGGCCAAAAGCTTTAGTTTTTCGGCCGTGATTTTTGGGCCGATAAAAACCGTGAGAGTAATCGGGTCGGCCGGCTTGTTCGTGTTGTGGCTTACGGCCGCGCGCACGGCCGCCAGCGCCGCGTTGCCGGAGGAAGAAATAACGAAGCTCTTGATGCCCTGTTTGCGGTAGTACTGATCTACCATGTAGGGGATGGAGCGGCCCTTGTGCGAGCCGTAGTGGTGGAGGTCTTCCCGTTTGAGGTAAACCTCGCTCACTCCGAGCTCCCGGGCGAGCGCGGGGTAGGCTTGTTGCGGCGTTTTCATGGCTTAATTTTGAGAACTTGAATTATTGGCGGGTTTGCGCTAGTATTATCTGGCCGGTTATTTTATTTCTAAATACTACCGCTATGCACCTCGTTTGTCCAGAGTGCAAAAACGACGTTGATGTCTCCCGTTACCCGCATTTGGCCCCGGCCGATGTCGTCGAGTGCGACGTGTGCGGCATTACGCTTGGCATTGAAAATATCGCCGACGGCGAAGTGGCGGCCGAAGTGGTGGACGAAGGAAAATAAGCCGGACGAAAAGGCGGCACACTAGGGGCATAGCCCCTTTTTTATTTCATTGACTATAGTTTTGAGCGCCGGATCGGTCGGGCATTTGCTCTGGCTGAAGCGCGTGTCGATAATCTGCTCGGCGCTGGTGCGGGCGAGCTGCTTGGTCTGATCGTCGGCATTGGCCGAGAACAGCGCCACCCAGGCGTGGAAGTAGAACTGCGCGGCCCAGGCGCCCATTTCCTCTATGGTCGCATCGCCCCCGGCCACGCCGGTATGTCCGTTGCTGAGCCGGAGAGTACCGGGTACAGGCGGGAGAAATTGCCGCTCATCGTTACCTTGAGAATCGCCGCGCCGCCGGCACGCGCCCCCCGGCCGCCGGTGGAATAGACATTACAGTCTATGACCGGCTCGATTACGAGTTTGGGGTAAATCGTGCCGTCCGCCGGCAGGGTTTTGAGCGTCAGGTACTCGTACAGCGTCCGGCCGGCCGTAAAGGGCAGCGGTCGGTCGAATTCCAGATGTTTGAGAAACCGCAGCGTGTTGTAGGTCGTGAGCCGCGTCGGATTTTTGTCTGTCAGGTCGCACTGGTACGGGTACTCGCTCCAGCGCGTATTGGGGTAGGAACTGGTCGGCGTCGCGGGGTAGTTGAGGAAGCGCAGTTCAAAATCGGCGTCAAAAGCCGCGCGTTCGCTCTGGGTGGGGCAGGTCAAAAATTCCGCGCTCACGCCCGACAAGGTCGAAACCGGCGGCGATGCTGTCGGTTTGTCCGCTTCGCTGTCCGGCGCCGGGGGAGCGGCCGGCACGGTTTCCGTGCTCACGGTACTGGTGGGGGCGGTTCCCGGCGCGCCGGCCGGTTTTTTGTCCGGATAGACTTCGGTATCTTTTATCTCCACGATGCGATCAAAACGGAAACCCAGTTTGGCAAACGTCTCCTCGTCCGGTATATGGTATTTCACCTGGAGGTTGGGATCGCTCGCGTCCGGTTCCAGCCGGTAGACGTTTGGACTGTCCGCGTATTTGATCAGGGTATAATTCGGATGGTGGTCGGTATAAGCGATCTCGCCGCCGGCCGCGTATTGGGCGAGGAGCGCCGCGTCCACGTCCTCTATCCAGCCCCAGTTATAATTGAGGGCGCTAAATACGGTTTCGGACGTGATCCAGAATTTCTTGTCGTTGAGGATCAGATAAACCTTGGGGTCGGCAACCGTCTTGACCAGCGCCCCGTACTTTGGATCGTAGAGCGGACCCCACGGCATAAACCCCAGCTTGTCCGGCGCCACCGCCGCGAGCGCCGGGCCATCGGCGGTTACGACCGCGTTCCAGCTTTTAAAGTAGCTGAAAAAAAGCGCGGGGTTGGCAAACGGGCGCCGGCTGCATTCCGGGGTAACATAGTAGATTGTCGGCTGGCCGGCTTTTTTGTACGGGAGGCCGGTGTTGAGCGGGCAGGAGACGGCCTCAGTGGCGAAGTGCCAGACGAAAGCCAGGAGTGGAATGCTAAAGAGAGAAACAATCGTCAGGCGGCGGTGAGACATACTTATAACTGATAATTCCCTACAATAAATATTGCAAAATTTTGTCTTTATATCTTTGGCTCGATAGGGAAAAAGTCCATACACCTCCCGCTCTCCCGGTCTCTCAGGATTCCAGCTTCGCCTGCCAGGCCGCGAATACTTCCGGATGTGAGGTTTGAACCGCGAGCAGGGCGGCAGACAGTTTTTCGGCGTCGCCATCGATATTGAATTGCTGCATAGCGTCATCAACGGCTTTCGTGCTCTCATTATGAGGTACGCCATCCGGCGTCCGGTTTCGGGTGATATCTACCGGCGGGGGGAAATCGTCGCTGCGGCCGATTTGGATGTTAATTTGTTTATTTATACCCTCGTCGCAGAGCCGCTCCACGATATTGGCGATGGTAAATGACCAGGGAGTCTCGTAGAGAGAGTCGCTGTCCGGCGAACCGCTGCCCGCGGCGCCAGGACCGGCCGTCTTTCTCTTTTTGTTGTGGAGATAGTCTAAGTAGCCGCCTTTTTGGATGAAAGCCTGTTCCAGCTTCATGGTCAGGGAAAAGGCCGGGTTGCTGGTTTTATCTTTGATCCGTTGCGCCAGATCACCCAGGTATCGGCCGGTATACAGACTGTCTTCCAGGGCTTCTTTCTCTTTGAGAAGCGCGGGCTTGACAATGGAATATACCAGCACATCGACTCCCTGCGCGGCCAGCACCTCGACGCTGCGTTCGAATTCCTCCAGACTGTAGCCCTTGGCGACCGACAGTTCCCGGACCAGATTGTTGGCGCTCTCCAAACCGATCGCCATTTCGAGCTTTTGATCGGGCCGTAGGCGGTCCTGAAGTTCTTTGATTTTGGCCTGGTCAATATACTCTACCCGGGATTCAATGAGGATCGTGGTAAAAGGAAGCTTAGCCAGTCTGTCGAAAATCGCCAGCCTGGCTTCGCGGGGCATTTCCGCGTCGTTGAGAAAGGATCCGCTGCCGTTGAAGTCTATGCGGTATATGTCCTGTTGCCCTTCGCCCGACCATTCCGGTTTGCCCGCCTCCGATCTGGGTGTCAGTCCCTCCTGGTCGAGAGCCCGGTCAAACTGGGTGGCGATATCGGCGGCCGTGATCGAAGCGTCGGCCGAACCGTGGAAGAGACAACAGTTCGCGCAGCGTCCGTATTCGCAGCCTTTTTTGCCGCGCAGACCGATTTGGAAACGCCGGCCGTCCTTGGTAGTGCCGATGCCGGACCAGTTAGCCTCGTCTTTCCTGATTTCGCCGGCTTTCAGGGCCGAGATGCTCTCGGAGTGGGACTGCTTTACCATTTGCCTCTGCCATTCGATATAATATTTGTAGTTGGCCGCCAGCTCCACGGCGAGCTCGTTGTAACGCTCGAAGCTCATGACATTTTCTTTTCCCTCGAGCAGGGCCTTTACGTCGGCCAGATTGGATTCGTGCTTGGCGATCAGTCTCTCCACATCCTGCATGAGGGTGGTAAAACGTTCCGGCAATTCTTCCTCCCGGCCGGCAGCGACTTTTATCAGGGCGGCATGGTTTTCCCGCAGCACATTCACGTAGCCGACGAATTCATCGACTCTTAGGACGCCGCCGACTTCGAAGTTGAACAAGTCGTCGGCGCACCGGCACAATCCCTCGGCGCAATTTTGGACGGCGTTGGGAGCCATGGCCTGCATCTGCTCGTAGAGAGCGCGCACCTGTTGCGTGGTATCGTTATAAAGCTGTTCCAGTTCGCGCAGGAGAAATTCCTTGCTCATCTCGGCTTCGAATCTGGCTAGCCCTTCGGTCTCTTCAGCCGGCGACGGATTTTTTTCCCGCAGCCGATCGTACAAGGCGACCAGCCGGTCGTCAAACTCGGACAATTCAAATAATTCAAATAGTCCGGCCAGCCGCGCTTCGTGGATTAATTCGGCGGAAGCGGCAAAATCGTCTGCCAGGTCGGCTAAATTTTCGTGGCCGTCGTCAGCCAACGCCTGCTCCAGAACGGTTATTTTTTCCTCCAACCGAGCGCGGATTTCTTCTTCCGCGGCCCGCTCCTCTTCGGTTACCCTAAGGCGGAGCGCCCGCCGTTCGACTTTCATTTCGCCGAGTTCCTGTCTGATCTCCGCCAGGCTCCGGGGGGCTCCCTCGGTTTTTTCCGTTTCCGTCTGGCGGATATCCCGGATAAGGCCGGGCGCTTTCTGTTCGTCCGTTGGCATACGAATCAGAGTTTATCAATTGAATCCCTAAGCTGGGAAATTTTTTTCTTGTCCTCTCCTCGGCCAAGCATCCGCCCGATTTTGGCCTTAAATTTTTTCCAGAGAGACAACTTCTCTTTCATTTTTTCAATTTCTTCCTTTTCAATTTTGGCGCGGGCGGCGATATTTTCGGCCCGGGCTTGTTCGTCAAAGCCGTAGGTGGTCATAGATTTATTTACCAGGTTTCTTTTTCAATAACGGCCGTGTAAATCGTTTTTGGAGAACTAATAAAGTTCCTTACTCGCCAGCCGGTGCCTTATCGGCAGTGCCAACTAATTTTTTCTGATTATACCTCAGCCGCTGGCAAACCAGCAAAAACCACAGCGTGCCGGTGATAAAAGAGACGACAGCGGAAAAGTACAGCCCCAGAGTCCAGTAGATGGCCGAAACGGCGTACAGGCCGATGAAAGTGGGAACCGAGGTGAGAAATTTTATCGTCCCGGTTTTTTCCTTAAATCCATGATAGACCTGGGGGAGGAGGGAAATGGAGAAGATCACGCTGGCCGCGGTGAGGGCGATGTCTTGCCAGATCATACGGCGCCGAATATTTTTTTCCTCCAGGTTTCAAGCAGGGCCGGGTCTTTGTGGAGCATTTTGAGGATATCGCAGGCCAGCTCCCGGCCGTAAAATTCATCCGAGACGGCAGTGGCAATGAATTCGTCGAAGGTAACTTTATGCCGGGATATCTTTTCTCCGGGATCGAGCGTGGGCTCGGCCACTTGGCGGCAGTTACGCGCGACGTAGGTATAAATAGTCCAGTCCAGTTTGGTGTACGGTTGGCACGAGCTTAAAAGCTCCCAATCGTCCGCGGCTAGACCGGATTCCTCGAGCAGTTCCCGTTTGGCCCCGGCGAGCGGATCTTCGCCCGGTTCTTGCCGACCGCCAAAAAGCGAAAAAAATGGCCCCTTTCCGGGCTGTTCTTCTTGGCCCAGGTAGATATAGTTTTCATCAGCGGCAATCACCTGAAGCGTATTCGGCCGTTTCAACATCTCGAACGTGGCTGTGGAGCCGTCGAACATTTTTTGTTCCCACTGGTAAACGTCGAAAATAATTCCTTTGAACACGCATTTGGCTTCGGGCGGGATTTTCATATTGTTTTAGAGATTGGAATATAACTCGGCGAGCGCCCGGACCGTGCCCTCGATCATGCCGCGGAAGCCGTGCGAGCCGGCAAAGACGATAACGTCGCCGGGGCTGGCGGTTTTCCTAAGCGCGGCGACCACGTCCGGGTCGTTTGGAATATAGCGCGCCGACGGATGCGTTTCGCCGATAATTCGCGCGATATCCCCGCCGTCATAAGCTTCTTCCGCCTCGTTCGGATCGCGTTTTAGGGCGGTTAGCTTCGGAACAATGACCTCGTCAGCTTCTTGGAAAGCAGCCTCGTAGCCGGGCGCGGCCGCCGGCCGGCGGTTGCCGGTGTTCGGCTCGAAGACGGCGATGATTTTGCCCGGATACAGCTGCCGCAACGTCGAGAATACCGCCTTGGCCTTGGCCGGAGAGTGCGCGATATCGTCAAACACCGCGACCGGTCCGGCGAGACGCCGCTCCAGACGGCGTTTTAGGCCTGGGAATGAGGCGATGGCGGTGATTATTTTCGCGGGCGGGAGACCGGTCTCAGAAGCCAGGGCAAAAACGCCGGTAATATTTTCGGCCTGGTAGTCGCCGAGCAGCGGACTCGTAATCCGGTCGGCCGCTTGGCCGCGCGTAACCGTGAACTCGAGGCCGGAGGCGCTCTGGCTCACGTTCGAGTAGACATAATCGGCCGCGGCCTGGCCATAGGTTACGGTTCTGGCCTGAGCGTGCTTGATGAGGGAGCGCACCGGGCCGCTGTTAACGCCGGCCACGACAAGGCCCGATGGCGGAATTTGAGCGATCAAGTTCCGGAAGGCCGCGAAGTATGATTCCTCGGTCGGGTACAGGTCGGCATGGTCCCAGGAGAGCGCGGTCAAAAGGAGGTGAGTTGTCCGGTAGTGCGCGAATTTCGGCCGGTTGTCCCAGCGCGCGGTTTTGTACTCGTCGCCTTCTAGTACGCTCCAGCCGGAGCCGCCCATGTGCGCGGCCGGGAAATCGTTGAGCGCGAGCCCGCCGAACATGTAGCTCGGGTCGCGGCCGTTGGCGGCCAACACCCAGGACAGGAGCGCGCTCGTGGTGGTTTTGCCGTAGGTGCCGGCCGCGACGATCGAGTTGGCCTTGACGACATACTCGGCAATCACTTCCGGATAAGAGCGGTAAGGAATATTATTTTTTTGCACCGCCAGCCACTCCGGGTTATGCGAAGCCGCGACGTTGCCAACCACGGCCAGATTTGGCGCGCCCATCTTTTCCGGGTGCCAGCCGGGATAAAAATAGATGCCGTGCTCCCGAAGCAAGGTCGAAATCGGCGGGTAGAATCCGGCGTCGCTGCCAGAGACGCGCCAGCCCTGTTTTTGGAAAGCAATCGCGAGCGCGCTCATGGCCACGCCGCAGATGCCAATAAAGTGGATGTGCTTAGTCATGCGTCGGCGGGTTGAAAGTTTTGACAAAATCTGTGCGCGGACGGTGCGGGTCGTCGTTGGGCTCGATACTGTCCCAGCGGAAAATATGCCGGCCGTCTTTGTGGGCCCATTTGATCATTTTCTCGCTGGTCGCCGAATAACGGAACTCATGCGGCTGTTTTCGGCGCGCCGTTACCTGCTCCATAAGGCGCTTGGCGGCTTCGTAGAGGAGAGTGTCCTCTTGCGGCCGGCTGTCGGCTTCGCTGCCGGTTCGCTCCAGCCGGTCGCTAATCCACCCGACGCCCGGTTCCGCGTATTCGAACAATAGATCAAGCGTCCGGCTGCCATAGCGCAGCCAGTAGCGTTCGCGCCCGTTTTCGTCGTCAATTTCGCTTTCGGCCTGGCCGACGATGGTGGCGATCACCGGCTCCAGGCGTTCGCGCTCAATTTCGTCGGCGTAACGCAATCGGCTTTCATCCATATAATTTTAGGTCAGCAATTTTTTTAGCTCTTGGGAGTCCGTCCGCCAGGCGGTGCGGTCAAACCACTCGAGGCCCGCGAATTGCAGCTTGTACGTGTCGCCCGCGCGCTGGGCCGAACCCAGGTAAACATATTTTTTGCCGATCCCCTGGGCATAGAGGACCGCCCGAAGCATCATTCCCATTCCCAGATTCGGCTGGCCGGCGTCTAAATTATAAAACGGATAGCAGTAATGAAGCAGGTCCTCGTTTTCGTAAGCGATGCAGTAGCCCACCGTCTCGGCGGGGAGGGTATAGACGAATAGGCGGTTGAAATTGCTCTTGTCGGGATCGGTCAGGAGTTCTTTGATTTTGTTGGCGCTGAAAGTACCGGCCCCGAATTTTTGTTCGTAAAAGTCTTTGGCCAGCTTGCCGATTTTCCAGTCATAAGCGGTATAGGGGAGCGGAACAGGCGAAGCGGTGAGGTCGGTCGTCTTTTTTAGGATACGGCGGTTTTCGCTCGATAGTTCAAACTTCGAGAGCTCGACGCGGAGGCTGCGCGTCTGGTCCATTATTCCCTTGCCGATGCGGGTAAACACGTATCCTTCGTCGTACTTCGCGCTCACGGCCGGGGCGGAAAAGTCGCGGAGCACGTATTCATCCCATTTCAGGTATTCGCCCATACATGGCTAAAACAGGGAGACCCACAGACCGAGTAGCACCACCCCGGCGTGAATGATCCAGAACCGCATCACGGTTTTTTCTTCGCTCCAACCTCGGAGCTCAAAGTGATGGTGGAGCGGGGCCATTTTAAAAATACGGCGGCCCAGCAGATGCCGCCCGAATACCTGGATGACGACGCTTCCAAGCTCGACATAGAAGATAAAGGCCAGGAAAGGCAGGAGAAGCATCTGGTTGATGACGATCGTGTTGATGGCCAAGAGCGCTCCCAGCCCGAGCGAGCCGACGTCGCCCATCTGGAAGCGCGCCGGTTTGATGTTGAAATAGGTATAGGTAAGGAGGGCACCGACGACCGTGGCGTTCAGGAGCATGATTTCTTTGTATCCGCCGATCCAGCTGAGTATAGTGAGGGCCGCGAACGTCGTGATGAGCGCGCCGCCGGCCAGGCCGTCCATCCCGTCGGCCACGTTCACGGCATTGGCCGTGAACATGACGAAAAAAATAATGAGCGGGATGATCCACCAGCCGATGTTGATAAACCCGTCGAAAGGCACGTGAATCTCGCGCCAGTGTTCGCCGAGCTTGACGTATACCCACCAGGCGGTAATGGCGCCGGCGCTAAATTGCAGGAGCAGTTTTTCGTGCACGTGCACGCCGCGGCCGGGGTGCGAGCCGAGCCAGAGCGAGGTGCGCTTGAACACGGCCCAGGGAAGCGTGAGAACCAGCCAGAGTTTGTAGCCCCAGTTTTTGTGTACGCGAATGAGGCGCAGCACGTGATCCAGTTTGCGCGAGCGGCGCTTTTCGCCGTAGATATTGAGCACGTCGTCCACGCCGCCGAGGAGAGCGGACAAAAGCATGACGCCTACCGGGACATACGTGAAACGGCGAACCCAGTTGAAGCCGATAGTAACGAGGGCTACGGTTACGATTACCAGAAGTCCGCCCATGATCGGCACGCCGACTTTGGATTGCCGCGCTCCCATCGCCAGGGTGGCATCGTACTCGGAGCTTCGTACCAGGCGATATTTGTAGAGCGTTTTTGTCAACAGTGGCGCCCAGAGGAAAGCAATCGCCGAAGAACCTAGTCCGAAAGCCAGGGCTAGCTGCAAAAGCTCAAGCGCCGAAGAGGGGAGAGCCATAGTGGAGGAATAATAGCAGAGGTAAGGGAAAAAAACAATCTGCCGACTTGCCTGTTTTGTCCCCAGCCACTCCTTGATTTTTTTGTTATTTTAAGCTATAATCGCGGCCAAAAGCCTGGCAGTGGAGCCGGCTACACACGGGAGGGAACTTGAACAATCAGATCATTGTTACGGGGCAGAACCTGCCCGAGGTGACCCCGACGATCCTCGCTGGGACGGCCCGTCTGGTCTGCGACCCCATCAGACTCACTGGCTGGGGAACGCCGGATCTCATCGGCGCCGGACGGGCTTACAAGATCGAGGACCGGGATGCCATCAACGGCGTCTCGATCCGGTCGGTACTCGCGGCCGGGCCGTTCCTGTGCTTCGAGTACGCCCTCGGCTTCGACAGCCGGCTGACCGAGGAGCAGATCGAAGACGCCCTTCTGGGGCACTTCGCCGCCTTCGCCCTGGTCATCGAGGCCAGCGGCCAGGCCGCAAAGCACTGCTTCGTGGACGAGTGGCGATGCCCTGGCGACGTGAGGCGGATGTGCTTCATCCGGGGCCAGACCGTGGACCTCGCAGCCGAGCTCGACCTCGTCGCGCTTCATGGGTTGGATCTCAACCCCGAGACCGGCCGCCTGGTGGCGATCGGCCAGGAGGAGGGGGTCCGGCCCGGACAGGGACGCAACAACGTCGTCATGGAGGTCAACCCGACAACGCTGAAGCGAACCCAGACCATCGATTTCGGCGATCTCGGGTCGGCGGTGCTGACCGGCGTGCGGCGGGGCGAGGTGGTGGGTACCACCCGCAAGGTGATCGTCAGCTTCGACCCTGGCAGCGGGTCGTTCCGCGACATCGCGGCGCTCGATGGCAAGCTCTTCGCCTGCCCGGCCTACGCGCCGGACGGCTCGACGGTGCTGGTGCGCGCCAGCCACGACGGCCGGAGCTGGGACTTCGTCGGCCCGCAGTAGACCTTCGTTCCTTTCCCCCTGCCGTCACTCCCGCGACGGCCTCCGGTCGGGATGACTCTCACAGTCATCCCGACCGTACTTCCTCAGACTGTAAACTGTTTGCTGTTTGGAGAAGAAAAATATCCCATTTTTATGGGATATTTTGTTTAAAATGACGTAAACAAGAGTTAACAAATCCTCTGTCAACTCGGTGGGCCGGAGGCGATTTCGGGCACATGAGCCGGTCTGGACTGGACAAAAGCGGCTTTTTGTGTTAGGGTCTGCCTCAGCACCGGCGAGTCGCCGCGTGTACGTCTACAGCCAACAACGAGGTGAACAATGGATCCCGTTTCCCGCGCTCCGGCCGTGCTGCCGGCGACGCTCAACAGTCTTCATGGTGCGGCCAAGCTGGTCATGAGCCAGGGCTGCCTCCACGGGTGGGGCAGCCAGGGGGACATCGTCCCCGGCGTGGCCTACTGCCCCGAGCCCCTGACCGGCGCGGGCGGTATCAACGTCCGCTTCCTATACGTGGCGGGGGGCATGATCGCGATCACGTACTCCGTCGACGACGGCCCGATGCCGTCCCCGGAGGAGGTGGCTGAGCTCGTCAAGCGCCACCTCGGCGGACTGACGGCCGAGCTCAAGGAGCAGGGCGGGGCGCGACGCTTCTTCTTCGCCGACCGCAAGCGGAAGGCGGGCGAGATCGGCTTCCTCGTCCTGCACAAGGGGGAGCCTCTGGACCTCGCCAAGCACCTGAACCTCAGGGAGCTGACCGACGTGGACATCGACCGAACGAGCGCGTGTCTGCTCGTGGCCGGTCCTGACGTGACGAGCGGCGATCCGGTCCTGGTCGTGGTCGATGCGGACACGCTCGAGTCCGAGCTCGAATACGCCCTGGAGCCGCCCGCCCAGACCATCGACCTCATCGCGGTCCACGCCGGAGTGCGGAAGCTCCTCGTCGGGCAGACGAGCGGCGCGTACTGGATGTACGTGCCGCAGGACGACGAGTTCCACCCCGTCAGCGAGGACCTCGGCTACATGTCCCTGTTCTCCTGCTGGCTGGGTGGCGCGTTCGTCGGCGAGAAGGCCGACGGCGTGTACCTGATCCCCGAGGACGGGCCGGAGCGGAAGGTGGCCGATGTGCGCCCCGGCTTCCGCCTGCGCGGCCTGGCCGCCGGGGGCAACGGCAACCAGCCGTACATGACCTTCGTCCAGGAGGAGGACGGGGCCGCCTGGTACTTCGAGCCGCTCACGCTCGGCTGAGAACCACCTCGCCCCTTCTCGTCTTCGTTCCTTCCTGTGAGGCGTCCCCATGACCCTCCCGGCCGCTAACTCCTCGGCCGAAAATCTCGCGGTCGCAATTTGTTTGCGGTTACGAGAATAAAAAGAATCCCGACTCAGTCGGGATTCTTTTTATTCTCGGTTTCAAGGCAGCGTAATCGCCGCAGGGTTACTGTCTTTGCCCGCCTAAGCTGGGCGAGCGTTTCGTTGCGCTCGTCATTGTCCCCGGTTTCCTGCCAGTGTTGCTCGGCCAGGGTTTGGGTCGGAGCGACAACTTCGATCACTCCCTGGCGCACGCCATGGCCGTACTGGCCGTCCTTTTGCCACTTGAAAGAGTGCGTGTACCGGATCAAACACAAAGCGCCGTTGGCGTATTCCACCTCGTGGACGACCAGGATGTGGTTAAGGCGGTGTTCGAAGCCGGTATTGAGCATGATTATCATGTCGCCGGGCCGGAGTTCGGATAGAGCTACCTCCAGGCTGTTGGTCTCATGCGCCAGCGTGTTCACGCCGGCATTTTCCACGGGACGCAACTTTATCAGGAGCCGGCGCAGCGGATTGTTGGCGTAGGGAAATTTTAGATGTTTGCCAAGCGGCCCCAAACCACGCGCCCGGCACTCGGCGTCGAGGATGTAATAGGCGAGTGCCGAACAGTCAATGCCGATGTTTTGTTCCACCAGAAACCGCTTGAGCACTTCGTCGGTCAGGGAATCCAAATTAATCTTGTCCCTAAGGGAGATTATCTGCGCCTCCGCCACAATATCCTCGGCCGAGCCCTTGCCGACGAGCACCCGGAGCGCGGCGCGTACCTTGGTTCGCTGGTTGTTGTAGTACGGGCAGGAGAAATCGCGGCCCGGAAAGGGGAGATGGAGATAGTCCTGTATTACTTTTTGGGCGCTAGCCGACAATCCAGAGTTCATAAACTTACCAGGTTAGCGATCTCTTTGCCGCGGGCATTAAGTTGTCCGTGGGCCGAGATGATCTGTTCCCGGCTTTGCGTCCGGATCAAGTCTGTTCCGGGTTTGCTGTTGGCGTAGGTGACAACCGTGTACCCGGCCGCTCTTAGCTTCTCGCCTCGCCCGGCGATTTCATCCTGGTCCAGATTGCGCGCCGCGGTCTGGCGCCGGATTATTTGGGCGCCGCTCGCAACGGGTATTAATTCGTACCCAGTCAGGTCGAGTCCCAGCAGACTGGCCAGATGGGCCGCAAAAGTTGTAATCGGTCGGGCGGCGGATTTTCTGTCGGTCTCCTGGCCGGAGGCGGAAAATGCCCACTCTTGCAGCTTGGATTCGTAGGTGGTCGAGGCCGGCTGGCGGGCGTTGATTTCAATGAGGTAAAGATCGCGGCCGTCTTCCCGTACCGCGACGTCTATGCCGAATAAGCCTTTCCAGCCGTCGGCGCGAAGTTTTGCGCCGACCTTGTCAACTATCTCCCGGTATTTGGACAGCAATTCTTCGCCGTTTTTGGCGGCGGCAAAAAATTCGCGCGCGTAGCCCCAATCATTGCCCACGGTGGCAAACGGCTGGTCGGTGTATGGCGGCAAGCCAGTGATCTGGTAGCTGATATTGCCGTGGAGGATGGCGCTGTCAGCCACGACATTGTTGCTCGTGAACATCGGCCCCGGGACATATTCTGTCCGGCGCACCGGCCGGTCCGGATAGGTGGATTGGATCGTGCTGAGTTCGCCGGCCGCAGTGATGAGCAGCGTACCGCTGCCGGTATGGGCGCGGTTGAACTGGAGGATGAACGGTTTGTTTTCCCACGCGAGCAAGCGGGCCGGCAGAATTTCGTGCGGGGGCAAATATTTCCGCAGCGCTCCCAGCCATTCGACTTGCGAGATTTTTTCTTCGACGCGCCCGGCCAAATCCGCCGCGGGGTTGAGCAGTCGCCAGCCAAAGCGGGCAGCCAGGCGCTCGATCAGGCGGGTGGGCTTGAAGACCAGGACGGCCGGCGTCGCGAGCTCGGCCAGGTAGCTCTGCACCTCTGGCCTGGCCAGGAGTTCGTGGGTGTCCAATAGCCGCTCGCTTTTCACCAAAAGTATGGACGGGTATTTTTCCGCGATTGGCTTGGCAAAGGGCGTTTCATTTGAGATAATATGATAACCGGCCGTATTGAGCGGCAGGCCGAGCGCGCGTTCGATATCGCGGGTGACGTAGACAACAGGCCGGGAAACCAGGGCCTCCGCAAGTTTCAGCATAGCAGGAAAAGTATACTAAAATAAGGGACTTTTGCAAATCAAAAGGGTTTGCCGCCAATTGCCGTAGCGTGTTTTCCGCTCTCAGTTTACCTTATCTGTCTCACTTTCCTGCCGATGTTCGCCGGCCGCCGGCATCGTTAGCCTCGAGGCGCGGTAGGGAATAGAGATACCGCTTGATTGCTTATGTACCAAGAACTGCAGCGCTTCGGGCGCGTGAAGACCAACGAACCGCTCGCCAAGCACACGACTTTTAAGATCGGCGGCCCGGCGGATTTTTTTGTTGTTGCCGAGGACAAGAATAATTTGGTCGCGCTCTTGCGCTGGTTAGACGGCGAGGGCGCGGCGTATTTCATTTTGGGCGGCGGGAGCAACCTGCTCGTCCGGGATGAAGGCTACCGCGGAGTCGTGATTAACTTAAAAAACGCGATGTGCGAAGTGAATGGTGCCTTGGTAACTGCCGGGGCGGGGTGCGCCACTGTCGAAGTGGCGCGGCAGTCAATCCAGGCCGGGCTGACCGGCTTCGAGTGGGGCGTCGGCGTGCCCGGGACCATTGGCGGCGCGGTGCGCGGCAATGCCGGCGCCATGGGCGGAGAAACTGGCGAGAGCGTGAGCGCGGTCGAGGTGTACAGGAGTGGCGAGGTGGTATCGGTTCCCGGGAGCGAGTGCGGGTTTCGCTACCGCGAGAGCGTTTTCAAACGCAATCACGACGTGATTCTCTCGGCGACGCTGGCCCTCGAAAAAAGCGAGAATAAAGAAGGGATGAGGAAAGCCCTGGAGAATTTGCAGTATCGCACTAAAACGCAGCCCCAGGGGTATGCTTCGACCGGGTGCATTTTTAAAAATGTCGAGATCAGCCAGCTCTCGCCGGAGATAAAAAATAAAATTGAAACCATGTACCCGGAGGATGCAGATATCCGGCGTTTTTTTACCCTAGGCAAGCTGTCGGCCGGCTGGCTTATCGAAGCCTCCGGCATGAAAGGCGCGCGCGCCGGCGCGGCCGCGGTGAGCGAGCGGCACGGCAATTTTGTCGTGAATCTGGGGGCCGCGACCGCCGCGGATGTGCTCTCGCTGATTGAGCGAACCAAAGAGAAGGTATATACTAAATTTGGAATTGCCATCGAAGAAGAGATACAGATCATTTAAATTTTTAATCGCCACGGGCATTTTTACCTGCCGACTATGGTTATCACCCTAAACGGTACCGGCATCGACCTGACGGATGCCATCAAAGTTTACGCCGAGAGCAAAATTGCCGGACTCGCCAAGTATTTCGATAATATTACCAAAGCGGAAATCGACGTGGGCATTACCACCCACCACCATCAGAAGGGGCAGATTTATTACGCCGAGGTCAATCTCCACGTCCCCGGGCGCATTTTGCGGGTGGCCAAGCAGGAAGAGAACTTGTACAAGGCTATCGACAAGGTGAAGGACCATTTCAAGGTGGAGCTCGAAAAAATGAAAGGCAAAATGCGCGATCAGGACCGAAAAGAGCTGCGCGGGCAAAAAGGCTACCAGGAATAAAGGGGAATCCGCCGGCCGGCGGATTTTTCGGCCCGGTCAGGGGAGCGGCGGCGCTTGGCCCAGGGTAGGCCTTACCATGGACAAATGGGTCGGCCAATGCTACAGTATCTCCGTTATATAGCGGCTATGCGCCCTTCAAATATGGACTTTTTAAAAAAAATGTTCGGCGACGGAAATGCCCGCGCCGTAAAAAAATTGCAGCCGATAGTCGAACAAATTAACGCCTGCGAGGGCGCTCTTAAAAAATTGTCCGACGCCGAGCTCAGGCACAAAACGGTCGAGTTTAAAGAACGCCTGGCCAAGGGCGAAACTCTTGACGACCTCCTGCCCGAGGCCTTCGCGGTCGTGCGCGAGGCTTCGGAACGGGCGACCGGCATGCGCCATTATGATGTCCAGCTTATCGGCGGCATGGTTTTGCATCGGGGACAAATCGCCGAGATGAGGACCGGCGAGGGCAAGACGCTAGTCGCGACCCTGCCGGTTTATCTCAACGCCCTCTCGGGCCAGGGGGTGCACGTGGTAACGGTCAATGATTATCTGGCGAAACGCGACGCGGTCTGGATGGGCAAGATTTACGACTTTTTGGGGTTGACCGTGGGCGTCGTCCAAAACCAGCGGGTAACCTATGTGTACGACGCCGCCCGGAAATTGCCGCCGGCCGATGCGGCGGGTGGGGAAAACCAGGAGAGAGCGGCGACCGAGAGCGAAATCGAGTCGTTCAAAGTGGAGAACGAATACCTCCGTCCGGCCTCGCGCCAGGAAGCCTACCGCTGCGACATCACTTACGGCACGAATAACGAGTTCGGTTTCGACTACTTGCGCGACAACATGGTGCAGGATTTGTCCGACATGGTCATGCGCCCGGGCAGCGAGATGCACTACGCCATCGTCGACGAGGTGGACTCTATCCTTATAGACGAGGCCCGCACGCCGCTTATTATTTCCGCGCCGGCCGAAGAAGCGACCGAACAATACTACCAGTTCGCCGAGCTCGTGCGCCGGCTCAAGGAAAATGAGGACTACAATGTTGACGAGAAGCTCCGCAGCGTTACGCTGACCGAAGAAGGAATTCGCAAGTTCGAGGAGTGGCTGGGTATCGGCAATATTTACGAGGAGGGCGGCATCCGCATCGTTCATCATATCGAGCAGGCACTCAAAGCCGAGGTCCTTTTTAAGCGCGATCGCGATTACATGGTTGAGGAGGGCGAGGTTATCATCATTGACGAATTCACCGGCCGCAAGATGCCCGGCCGCCGTTACTCCGAAGGACTGCACCAGGCGATAGAAGCCAAAGAAAGCGTGCCGATTCAGCGCGAAAGCCAGACGCTCGCGACCATTACTTTTCAGAATCTTTTCCGCATGTACGGCAAGCTGGCCGGCATGACCGGCACGGCGGCGACCGAGTCGGAGGAATTTTATAAAATTTACGCCTTGGAAGTGGTGGTCATCCCGACCAACCGTCCGGATCGGCGCGCCGATT
Source organism: Candidatus Magasanikbacteria bacterium GW2011_GWA2_56_11 (assembly GCA_001004885.1). GTDB lineage: Bacteria > Patescibacteriota > Patescibacteriia > Magasanikbacterales > UBA922 > GWA2-56-11. The sequence goes on along the minus strand of LCRX01000014.1, from coordinate 12,012 downwards.
TGTCCGACCGTATTTATAAAACCGAGGCGGCCAAATTTCGGGCCGCGGCGGAAAAGATAAAAGAATGCCGCGCCAAGAACCAACCTATACTGGTGGGCACGATATCGGTGGAAAAAAACGAACGGCTGAGCGAGTATCTGACGGCTTTGGGCATTGAGCACGAAACCCTGAACGCCAAGAACCACGAGCGAGAGGGCGAGATCATCGCCCAGGCCGGACGGCCGGGCGCGGTTACCTTGGCCACCAACATGGCCGGCCGCGGCGTGGACATCAAGCTCGGCGGCGTACCGGCAGATGCGGCCGACGCCGAGAAAGTGGTCGCTGCCGGAGGCCTTTTCGTCCTTGGCACCGAGCGCCATGAATCGCGCCGCATAGACAATCAGCTGCGCGGCCGCGCGGCGCGCCAGGGCGATCCGGGAGAGACGCAATTTTTCGTTTCCACCGAAGACGATCTAATGCGTATCTTCGCCGGCGATCGCCTCAAAAACGTGATGACGCGCCTCAAAGTGCCGGAGGACATGCCTATAGAGCAGAAAATGATAACGACGATGCTCGAAACGGCGCAGAAAAAAGTCGAGTCGCATAATTTTGACATCCGCAAGCATCTCCTGGAGTATGACGATGTCCTAAACCGGCAGCGCGCGGTGATTTACGGCAAGCGGCGGCGCATACTGGAGCTCGCGGCGGCGAGCGAAAGCCCCTTGGCGGCGGCGGAAACCCCGCCGGAGCATTGGGAGGCGGACGGCACGGAAAAATCAGCCGCGGCCGGAATATTCGCCGACCGGACTTACGCTTCGCTGCGCGAGATGATAATGGACTTAGTAGAAACCGAAATCGAGACAGTCGTGTCGTCGCATACTATCACCGAAACCGGCGAGTGGAACGTCGAGGAAATTTATGAAACCATGCGCACGGTATTCCCTTTTTCCGAGGAAGAAAAAAATCGGTTTTACGAGCTGGCAAACCGCGGCGAGACCAATGTGGACGCTGTCGCGGCCCGCGACCGGCTGGTGAATTTTCTCATCGCCAAGGCCCAAGAACAGTACGGACACCTGCGCGAGGGTATCGTGAGCCAGGTACATGCCGCGGGCGACGAGACGGACAAGATGGTCCAGGCCGTTGAAAAAAGTCTGCTTTTGCGGGCGATTGACACTTTTTGGGTGGATCATTTGGTGGCCATAGATTACCTGCGCGCCGGCATCGGTCTGCAGGGATACGGCCAGCGGGACCCGCTTATAGAATACAAGAAACAAAGCTTTGTGATGTTCAACCAACTCTTGGCCGATATTCAGAAAGAGGTGGTCTACAGTTTCTTCAAACTCAACATCGGCATCCAGCTCGCTCCGACTATCATGGCGAGCGACAAACTAACTCTCCAGGGAGCGCAAAAGACGGCGGAAAGCGGCGGCGGAGTTTCCGGCGCGACCGGAGAAAAACCGCGCGACGAAGAAGGACACAAGATCGGGCGCAACGATCTGTGCCCGTGCGGCAGCGGGAAGAAATATAAGCGCTGTCACGGCGCTTGAAATTCCGTCGCTCGCCCCAGATGCAAGCAAGCTTGCGTCTGCGGCCTCGCTAGTAATTATAAACGCTGTCACGGAGCGTGAATCGCCGGCCTGACACGTCCACACCCCGCTATTGACGAGTGAGCCTGCCTCGGCTACACTAGTGAGCGATTTATATGCCAGTGAATACTCCCAAAGTCAATGTGCGCGGAAAACTCCGCTGGGGAATTTTCGGAATACTCGCTGGATTTGCAGGGCGGAGTGCAGCTGATCTACGAGGCTGATGTCAGAGATATACCGGCGGCCGATCAGGCCGCGTCGGTGGAGGGCGTGCGCGATGTCGTGGAACGCCGCGTCAGCGGCATGGGCGTAGGCGAGCCGACGGTGCAAACGTCGCAAGTCGGCGAGTCCTACCGCCTTAATGTCGAGCTTCCGGGAGTAACGGACATTGGCCAGGCGATCAAGATGATCGGCGAGACCCCGATTTTGGAATTCAAAGAAGAAAACAGGGAGCCGCCGCGCGACCTTACGGCCGAGGAAAAAGCTGATTTGGATAAATTCAACCAGGAAGCGAAAAAAAGGGCCGAAGAAATTTTGGCCCGGGCCAAGAAAGGCGAGGACTTCGCAGCGCTTTCCCGCGAGTTTTCGGCCCATGAAGAGAGTAAGAACAATGGCGGCTATATCGGATTTGTCGGCCCGCTTTCTTTGGAGCCGGAATTATACGACGTCGCGGCCAAGACGCCGCCTCAGGGGGTAGCCAAGTCCCTGGTCGAGACCAGCCGCGGCTATGATATTCTCAAGCGCGGCGGCGAGCGCGACGGCGAGCCCCAAGCCAAGGCCAGGCATATCCTCATTTGCTATCTCGGATCCCGAAATTGCTCGGGCGAACAGCAATACACCAAAGAAGAAGCCCGCCAAAAAGCGGCGGATCTATACAATCAGGCTAATGCCGCCAATTTCGCCGAGCTGGCCGAAAAGAATTCCACCGACTCGGGCAGCAAATCGCAGGGCGGCGATCTGGGGTGGCTAAGCCGCGGACAGCTGTCGAGCGCTTTTGCCGACGCCCTGTTCAGCGCGAAAAAAGGCGAAATCATCGGGCCGGTGGAGACCGAATTCGGCTGGCACGTGATTTTTAAAGAAGACGAGCGGATAAGCCGGGAATACGAAGTATCGCGCATACTCGTCCGCACCAAAACGGCGGAAGATTACGTCCCGAGCGCCTCGGAATGGAAGACCACCGGACTCTCCGGCAAACAGCTGGAGCGAGCGGAGGTCGTGAGCGACCCGCAGACAGGCGCCGTCCAAGTATCTCTCAAATTCAATGGTGAAGGCGCCGACCTCTTTAAAGATCTTACCGAGCGCAATATTGGCGCTCCCATCGCCATCTTCCTCGATGGCGAGGCCATAAGCATCCCGACGGTCAACACCGTCATAGCAGACGGCAACGCCGTGATTAGCGGCAATTTCACTATTACCGAGGCCAGGCTTTTGGCCCAGAGGCTTAATGCCGGGGCGCTGCCGGTACCGGTGGAGCTTATCTCCCAGCAGGCGATCGGAGCTACTTTGGGCGCCGAGTCTCTCGCTACGAGCCTGAAAGCCGGCGTTATCGGGGCTCTGCTTATCATGATTTTCATGATTTTGATTTACCGGCTGCCCGGCCTGATTTCGGTGGTTTCTCTTTGTCTTTATATCGCCTTCACGCTGGCTATTTTCAAATTAATCGGCGTTACGATTACTCTGGCCGGTATCGCCGGTTTCCTCATGTCCCTGGGAGTGGCGGTGGATGCCAACGTACTCATATTCGAGCGGCTCAAGGAAGAATTGCGCCACGGCAAGAGCTTAAGAACCGCGATCGAAGAAGGCTTTTTGCGCGCCTGGACGTCGATCCGCGACGGCAACGCATCGACGCTTATCACCTGCGCCATTCTTATCTGGTTCGGCACGAGTTTTGTCAAGGGGTTTGCCATCACTCTCGCGATCGGCATACTGGTCAGCCTCTTTACGGCCATTACCGTTACGCGGGTGATTCTGCGTTTCGTCTCCGCCTGGTTTGCCGATTATAGCGGCGGCTGGCTGTTTTTGGGCGGAAAGCGCGACCGTTCATAAGGTAAAGAAGAGTTTTATGCATAATATCATCGGCAAACGGAACAATTTCTTCATTTTTTCCTCTCTGCTGGTGCTCGCGAGCTGGTTGGCGCTTGCCGTCTGGGGGCTCAAACCGAGCATAGACTTTACCGGCGGCTCTTTGCTTGAGTTTACCTTTACACAGACCCGTCCGGCCGGGCCGGAGATCGAGTCAAGAGTGGAATCCCTGGGTTTGGGAGATGTTATCGTCCAGCCGACCGGGGACAGAGGCGCCATCCTCAAGCTCCGCTTTATCTCCGAAGACGAACACCAGAAGATTTTAGGAATCGTGCGCGAGACTTACGAAAAAGACAATAACAAAGTTTTGGAAGAGCGGCTGGAAACCATCGGCCCAGCCGTCAGCTCCGTTATCCGGGAGCGGGCGTGGCTCGCCGGCTTGACTGTAGTCGTGGCGATTGTCGCCTATATCGCCTACGCTTTCCGCAAAGTGTCGCGGCCGATCGCCTCCTGGAAGTACGGCGTAGCCGCTATTGTCGCCCTGGTCCATGATGTCAGCATCGCGATGGGTGTTTTTGCCGTGCTAGGTCGCTATTTCAACGTCCATGTGGATATCCCGTTTGTCGTCGCCCTGCTTACCATTTTGGGCTACTCCGTCAACGATACCATCGTGGTTTTCGACCGTATTCGCGAGAATCTCATCCGCCGGAGCGCGAATAATTTCGCGGAAGTGGCGAACGTCGCGGTCAACGAGACTATCTGGCGCTCTGTAAACACCTCGGTAACTGTTCTTCTGGTGCTGTCGGCCCTGTTCTTCTTCGGCGGGGAGACAATTCATTTTTTTACTCTCGCGTTGATTATCGGCATCTTCTTCGGTACTTACTCTTCGATTTTTATTGCCAGCCCGCTTCTGGTAGTCTGGGAAGGGCGGCAGCGCCGCGGATAAGGAATAACCAGGACTCAAGCTTAAAAATCCCCGAAACTGGGGATTTTTTATCTTTTTTATGTTATACTCTGGTTATGGCAGAGACTGAGTCGCCGCCCGTTCACCTTGACGCCAGGTTTTTCAGGCTTTAAACTCCGGCTTTGGGCTGCAGGGAGGACCCCCAAAGACTTAGACCATTTTTTATGTCCGAAAAATTGCTTTTGCACCTTATCGCCCTGGCAGCGACGCTTATTACCGGCCTCGCCTACACGGCCGGGTATGTGTCGGGCACCCTTGGCTGGTGGTGGACGGTAATCGCGGTTTTGGGCGTCTACGCCATTATCATCAAACTCCTGGGCGGCGGACACCACTAAAATATGGATATTGGTATTTTTTTTCTCGATTTTAACCGGCTGGCGGATTTTTTTGGCCAGGGGGCGCTGCCGATTATCGGCCAGGTGCTGGCAGTTGGCGGCTGGCTGGTTTTGGCTTACTTGCTGTTTTTCGCCGGTTTCCACTTGTACGAAGACCTGAAGCAGGACCTGAACACTCATGAGTGGAAGTTCATTTTGCTCGCGGTTGACGTCCCGCCCCTGAATGTCCAGACCCCCAAAGCGGTGGAACAAATGTTTTCTCACATCGCGGGCGCCTTTTCCAAGCCGGACCTGAAAGACCGTCTTAAAGACGGTTACAAACAGCGCTGGTTCAGCTTCGAGATCATCAGCATCGAGGGGTATATCCAGTTTTTGGTCTGGACCGAGGAGGCCTTCCGTGATTTGGTCGAGGCGGCTGTCTACGCGCAGTACCCGGATGCGGAAATCACCGAGGTGGAAGATTACACCGGCGGCATTCCTGACAGCTATCCCAGCGCCACCCACGACATCTGGATCAGCGATTTTGGTCTGGCCGAGAACAGCGCCTATCCTATCCGCAGCTACCGCGAATTCGAGCATGCCATTTCCAAAGATACGGTCCTGAAAGACCCGATGGGAACTTTTCTTGAGAGTTTCACCCGTATTGGACCCGGTGAACAGATGTGGTTTCAAATTTTGCTTGAGCCCATCAGCAACGATTGGAAAGAGGATGCGATCAAAAAAATCAAAGAAGTTATCGGTGAAAAATCCCATCCGCACCTGAACCTCATCGACCACACGGTATCCGGGCTGCAGAAGATGCTTGAAGGTATCGGCGACCAAGTTTTTGGCCGGGAGTCTGTCAGTGGGCATGACGAGGACCACAGTCCGCCGAACCAGCTCCAGTACCTCACTCCGGGCATGAGCAAATTGGTCGAGGCTATGGAAGCTAAAATCGGCAAACTCGGTTTCAAAACGAAGATACGCGGCCTGTACGGGGCCCGCAAGGAAGTCTTCAATCCCTTGCGCGGGGTCAATGCCCTGGTGGGCGCCCTTACGCAATACAACATCCCCAGCGCCAATTCCATCGTACCCACGTTTGCCGGCAAGGGTTCAAGTAAAAAATCATCCCGGAAGAAGTCATTGCTGATGAAAGCTTATAAAAAACGCAAAATCGGCGCCGGGGGCAAGCCGTTTGTCCTCAACATCGAAGAGCTGGCGACTATCTGGCATTTCCCGATGTCTCACGTCAAGACGCCATTGGTCCAAAAAGCGGCCTCGAAGCAGGCCGAGCCGCCGGTCGGTTTGCCGGTTGAGCGCTTACTGCCGGCATTGTCCGCGGAAGAGGCGGACGCGGCCGCCGCGGCCGCGACTGTCGAGGCCGGCAAACACAAACGGTTTAGTACCGACTCCGGTGAGGTCATCGAGTATGACGATCTGTTTTAATCGTTCCAGCGCAAGTTAGCCGCCGCGAGAACAGGCTGAGGCATTCGCGCCAACCTAACCGTGGGGACTGGGGCGAATCCTGGCGCCAGGGGCGATTGCGGCTCGCGGCCTTTATTAAAGGCGACTTAATCTAGGATTATGAATGAAAATTTCAATCAATATCTCGCGGTATTAAAAAAATACGCCATTTTTAGCGGCCGGTCGAATCGTCGGGAATACTGGACATTTGTTCTGTTCCATGTACTCGTAACGATCATACTCTCGACTATGGATTCGATCATGGAGAGCAGACTGGGCGCCAGTTTCCTGGTTGGGATTTACGCCCTGGCCACTTTAGTTCCGAGCCTCGCGGTCGGCGTCCGCCGGCTTCACGACACCAATCGGAGCGGCTGGTGGGTGCTTATTGGTTTTATACCGGTCATCGGGTCCATTATACTTATTTTTTTTCTGGCGGCCGACAGCCAGCCCGGAGACAACCAGTACGGGCCTAATCCAAAGAGCCTAGACGCGGCGCCGGTGGCGCAGTAAGACCAGCCTGACAGAACAAAAAGATCCCTGTTTAGGGATCTTTGTTATAATTTTGGGATTAGAGTGCCTGTTCCGGTTTGAATAAGAATCTTTTCTTGCCCAGGCGCAACGCTTCAAGACCGCCGACGAGAATGCCGGTGTAGAAAAAATCTCCGAGAAGGCTGTTGCGGAAGAAAGGCAAGGCCATGATATAACTTTGTCCAAGTCCTGCGCCAGTGTGCGGATAAAGAGTGCCAAAACCCCAGACTGCCGCGTTGGTGACGAGGAAGAAGAGAGCCGAACCGGCCAGGGTCGCGAGGACAACAGCGCCGAAAGAACGGCGGCGGCGAATCGTAAGCCCGATAAGCGCGGTCAGGACAAAGCTGCCGTAGACCGCTGCCATTAGGGGAAGGCTGTAGAAGCCAATCACGAGATCGCTCACAAAGACCGCCAAAAGCGGCAACACGATCGCGAGGCGCCGGGGCAGGTACAGAGCGCCGAAAAGAGCGATGGCGCCAATCGGGGCGAAGTTGGCCGGATGGGGAAAGAGGCGCGAGGCAAAACCGATAAGGAATAAGATGGCTACCAAGGGCACTGTCGTCTTTTTGGTCAGGGCGGAGATGGTCGGAACGGTCATATTTATTCGGTTTCGTAGCGCCATTCTATGCGCTGCGCGGGCTTTATGGTTACTGATTCCAGGTTTGTCCAGTCGACTTTTTTGGCATCAATGTACAAGTTCCAGGCTTTCGAGGCGGTCGCCAGTACGCCGTCGAGCTCCGCCATCCGCTCGCCCTCCGGCCCTGGGACCGTCCGGTAGGAGACAGACGCGGCGGCCAGCGTCTGGGCTAAACTTTTTTGCCCATCCGCGGGTACGGACACCGTTCGCGAGTTATTTTCTGATTTGGTTATCGTCAGGACGAAGTTTGTCGCCGGCAGTATTTGCCCGGTTTCGCCAGAGCGCGCAGCGCAGCCGGCTCCGGATAGGAGCAGGACAAGAGCGAGCGGAAGGTAGGTATACCGTTTCATAGTCAATTGATTATATCAAACCCAGCAGGAAGCGCCAAGCCAAGTAGGCCCCGAGGCCGGAGGCGAGGGTAATCGCCCCGCCGAAGACGCCCGGGGCGGCTTTTTGGAGCGGTGTAAGGCCGGAATTGGCCTCTATAGCCTGGCTGGAATCGGTGGCTGGCAGAGCCGCCGGCGCCGGTTCAGGCTGATTTTGCACTCCGGCGAATGCGGCCGCGGTTTCGGTTCGCGGCAGCCGGTTTACCGCCACCGCCGGCGCGGTTTGAGCCGCGGTTTGGTCCGGCGGCGAGATCGGTTCCGGCTCTTCTGTCTTGGGCATATCTTTCTCCGTCGGTGCCGCGATCGGAAAAATGGTTTCGACCGCGGTCGTGGGCGGGGCGTCGGCGTTCAGAGCTGGCAGAGCCAGCTCTGAAACTGCCACCGGCGGCAGACCCGAAACAAACGGTGCCGCGGCCGGAGGCGCGGCGCCGCTGTCCGCCTCTGAGTTGGCAGCGTGATCCGTGGCTGGCATTTCCGGCTTCGAAAAATTAGCGAGTACGTTGTACCAAGTTTTTTTAAGCGTGCCGGTGATGGCGTACGCCGTTGCCCAGACACGGTCGTTGAGGGGCGTGGCAGCGCTCTCGAGTCCGCCGTCGGATTCTTGTACGCTCGCTAGGTAGTCGCCCGGTGTTTTTCCGTTGGTGGTCCAGACAGACTCGGATTCATTGAGCGCCGCCATCGCCTGCAGGGCCCAGCTGGTGGCAAAGCTGTTGTCGCCAATTCGGCCTGAGCTGGTTTGCGCTGCCTTGAGGTGCTGTTTGGCCCGCTCGATCGCCGGGACCACGCCCGGCAGGTCTGTGACTGCTGTCAGGGCCTGGATGCCGGCCGCGGTCATGTCCGGGCTGCCCCAGCCGCCTTGGGTATCTTGTTTGGAGAGGATAAATTGCACTGTTTTTTTGATGATTTCGTCGCCCGGGGCATAGCCTGCCCGAAGCAGGGGAAAAAGGGCGAAAATGTCATCATTCACGAGGCCAGCGTCGCCGAACTGGCTGTCTGTGAAGCTGGCGGTAATTTTATCAATATAATTGGTTGCCGTTCCGGAATAGGGGTTTATCCCGAGAGACATAAGCGCCATGGCGCGTCGTTCATAATCGGTCGTCAGGTTTCCGGAATCCGGGTCCGTGCGCAAGTATTGGGCTAGTTTGGTTTTCGCTTCGTCCGCTTGGCCGCTTCCCGGTACCGCTGTGACTCCACGGCAAGGAACTCGTATACCTGTGGAAGGCTATGCTTACTCGCCACCTCGGCCTCTCCCCAGATCAGACGATACACGATTTCAGCCAGGTCAGGGCATGTCCTCCTCTCCACTTTCGGTTCTGGCTCTTTGCCGCTGAGCCAAAGGAGGAAGGTGAGCACCTCGGCGCCGGGTACTGACGACCTAAGCTTGCAAGGGACGTTCCTGGTTTGTTTATCATGTTCGGCCATCCCGACAGCCACGAATGCCTTAAGGCCGTCGCGATAGACGGAGACAGCATCCTCGGCCCTTCCCGAAGCATGGAGAGCTCTGGCTTTCGCGCGGAGCGCGTCCACCGGTGCCATGCCCATATGGTACAGTCCCCAGGCGCCGTCGAAATTCCCCGCCTCCTCCTCCAATCCCCCAGCCCAGCGATAGTCCGCTTCCTGCCTTGTATTCTGGGCATGATCTCTTGCGTAGGCAGCGGCAAGAGGCAGATCTCCTTTCCTTCTTGCGAGCGTGGCGCAATCCTGTAATCTGAACGCGCGTTCGTAGTGTGGAATAGCTTCTTGCTCAAGGCCGGTCCGCACATACGCGTCCGCAAGCTGCCCATGCTCCTTCGGCGTCTGGGCGAGCGCTTCCATCCGTAATCGCACGCGCTCCCGGAGAATCTCTGGAGGTCCGAATCGTGTCTGCCCCTCCCTCGATTGCACAAAGACTGTGTTCCCAGAGACAAACTCCAACTTGAGGCCGCTCACTTCCCAGATGGCAAGATAGAGAGGAAGGACATCAGCCTGAAAGGCGAAATCCAGGGCCTCCCCCGGGCTTCCCTTGTTGTGGATCGCGGAAAACAGCCGCATCGCGGTCACGCCAGCAGGAGCCCGCCCACTCTGATATGCGCTATAGAGGTCCTTGTCGTTTCGGAAGCTTACCGCCGCTCCTCCATCTTCAATAGGCATGCCTGACGGGAGTCTTTTTTATCTTATAAACCCTCTGAAAGAAAGGCGCAGGACAGGGATAAGCCGCCTTCTGTAAGGCCCGTTACCAAGCGAGTGCTTCGATGGCCTCCTTAGCATTGAACTAAGCGTCGAATGACTTGCTCCAGCCAGGGCTCGCCGTTTTAGCCATTCCTCGGACAACGTCGGCAGGTTAACTGAGTTCCGTTGCCGGGACCTTCGCGTGCCTCCTCCTAGACCGAGGGGGTCTCGTTTCTGTGCGGTTGCCATCCGTTGCCGGATCCCAAAGGGTGGCTTTGTCCTCTTTCGAGGGGAGGGCGGACTTTCCTCAGATGTTTCCATCCGTTAGCTAAGTGCCTGTCCCGCATAAAGAAGAAGTCAAAGGAAGTATATAAAACAACTGGCGAAAGATTTATATATTATAAGTTATATTCTATGAAGTATGGCAACAACCACCATTGCTATTCAAGAGGACACCCACTTCATGCTCTCGAGCTTGAAAGAGGAATATGGGGCATCGAATTTCGATGAGACCCTTAAAGAGATGATCGCAAAAATCAAGAAACCGATGAAGTCTATGAGAGGAGCCTTTCCAGGGATGCCGGAATTCAGGAGAGAGGACCAGATTGACCGTTTTAGTTGATTCTTGGTGCTGGATTGAGTACTTCATAGACGGAAAAGCAGCCGCTGCGATAGAGAAGTATCTCAATGAGGGAATGGTGTTTATTAGCGTTATTAACCTCGCTGAAGTCTACAAGTTTGCCATCCTCAACAAGAGTGAGGCGGACGCAGATAAAATGGTGAGGTGGATGCTCGCAAACTCCTTTGTCATTCCCGTTGACGCGACCATTGCGCTCAATGCAGCGAAATTCAACGCGAAGCAGAAATTAGGATTAGGCGACTCTCTCATCTACGAATCCGCGAAAGCGCATAAGCTGAAGCTTGTCACAGGCGACCCCGGATTCAAGGGCATGAGGGATGTCGAATATTTGGGAAGATAAAGAAGCGGTTTCTATAATCTATCTGAGTCACCTATCTATCAGCATGATTCGCCGCTCGCCACTCCGCAAGAAGGTCTTGGAATGGCAAAATGGGTTCGCGAAGAATGCCGTTTTTTATCTCATAGACATGCCATAACTCATGTCTCACATTCGCTCGATTAGGCATCCCATTGAAAATGAGGCTATACTCTTCCTTATCGTTATTGTAAAGCGTCCCTGCCACGTCGACCCTATCGCTGAAACCCCAGGGGAGAGTCAAATCCTCAAGCCCCAAGGTCCGCTTCTCTTGCGAAAGGCAGGCCTCCAACTCATCTACGGATGCGAAAGACGTATGTCTCTCGTTTATGCATTGATTTCTGTATCCCACTACCGCGTGTAATGCAAAATAAGCTGGGCCAAGTCCAAGAATTCCAAATAAAAGATAAGTGCCCCAAGATCTGCCGTTTCGGATAGGACGCTCAGCAGGATTCATAAGGATGAGAAATGAACTTCTTTTAAGTATTTTATTGACATGTCCGAAATCGCCGAAGCGCAAGCCATATCGCTTCAGTGTATGGTAAGCGAGCGATTTCCGAGCATGCTCAAAAACCACCAGCGGGTGGTTTTTGACAAGTCATCTAGAAAATACCAGAATACACAATTCCTCCTTCCCCTGCCACACCTTCCTCTCCTCCTTCACGATAAACCCATTCTCAGCCGCCTCTTTCTTCACAACCTCAGGATTCTTCGTGCACACCGCCATCCTGCCTACCTTCGCGAGCACATACGCGGCCTGGTGGAAGAATTCCTTGATGATTTTCAGGTAGGCACGGGTGTGCGCTTCCTTTGTCAGCGTCGGCAGCGCCGTCGCGATCAGCTCTGCCTCCCCTTTCTTGAACTTCACATCCAGCCATCCGACATCCTGCCGCGAGAACTGGATCTCCTTGTTCACGCCGGCGATCTTCGCGTTCTTCTTCGCGGAATCCACGTTCCTGAACTGGCTGTCGATGGCGATGATCTGAACG
>LCRX01000013.1 GCA_001004885.1 Candidatus Magasanikbacteria bacterium GW2011_GWA2_56_11 | reverse complement strand
AGCGGCTCCTTGCCGGCATTCTTTATTTGATGCTCTTCATTACCCGGGATGAAGGTAACGCTGCCGGCCTTGACGGGGCTCCATTGACCCTTGCTATACACCTCGCCCGCGCCCGCATGCACGAATATTTCGTGCTCCCAGTCATGCGCATGCTTCGGCGTATGACCGCCCGCGGAAACCTCAAAGACCCGCATGCAGAAATTATGAGCCCCGTCATTCTTGCCGATCACAACACGCCCGGCGACTCCTTTTGCCTTGTCGTTGTCGAACCGGGTTGCGGCAACGTCGACATACTGTATGATTTTCATGCTCGTTCCTCCTTGCGACCTGAATGTCACGGGGATACTTGTACGGCGCGGTGTGTGCCTTGACGAAGTCCTGAATATCAATGATCACATCAGGCCCGCTCCAGCCTCCCATCCCGGCATGATCCTCAGCGAATTCTCACGCTATCTTTGCATAAGGTCACCAATCTGCCGCGGAGCTCCGTGTGGGGCTGAGTCGAGAGGAATCTCGTGACCAGCAGAATCTCCTCTTCAGAGGTCAGGTTCCCGTGTCTGATAAAGATGATGCCGCCCGTCTTTTCCGAAGGATATCGCCGCGGATTGGTAAGGTGGTAGTCCCTGGTGATAAGAACGGATTCGCTGTCACAGGCGCGGGTGAATACTTCTTCGTCGGCATTTCCGGAGGCTGCTGAATTCGCAATGGCAACGATCTGATGGCCATCGCGAAGCAGGATTTCGACAAGCCCGTAGCTTACGCTTTCATCAAGGACGATCTTCATGCCACTGCAAGCTTTTCAGTTGCGAGAAACGAGGCATATTCAAGACAGGCCTTGATGTCTTCCGGATCAGGAAATTCATCTCCATTGGCGAACAAGAAACGCTCGTCGCGTATAAAGGGCGCCGCCGCCAGGAAACTGTAAGCGCTCCCGAGCGCCGACCCTTCGGCGTAGGTTACCTTTCGACCGTGGAAATCTGTCCCGCAATAGGCCTTAATCTGGTCGGCCAAATATCTGACTACCAGAATTATCTCTCCAATCTCATCGGGAAAAACCGACACAATATGGTCAAGCAATGTCCGGCCGCCGATCGAAACCAACGGCTTCGGAGTGGTGAGCGTTAAAGGACGCATCCGCGTTCCTTCCCCGGCGGCGAGAATAACGGCTTGCATACAGATTATTCTTTTTGAATGCGTTCCCGGACCGAATACGGAGTACGGCGGCTCGATTCAAAGTAAACCCGCAGTATAAGCTCGGCCAAAAAGCCGATCATAAAAAAAAGCATTCCGGACAGGATAAAAAAAACCGTCAGAATCGGAAGCGGGGTCTGGCCGAAGTTGCGCTGCCCGGCCAATTTGAGATACAGAGCGGCCGCGGCGGCCACCAGGCCCAAAAAAACCGCCGCCAATCCGGTGCCGCCGAAAAAAACCAACGGCCGGCCGGTCATGAGCACCAAAAATTTGATGGTCATGAGATCGAACAAATTTTTGACCGCTTTAAAAAAGTAATGCTTCGACAGGCCTGAATGGCGGGCGTGATGGCGGACCGGAATCTCTATCACCCGCGCCCCCCGGCCATGGAGAAAGGCCGGCAAAAAAACGTGCATTTCGCCATAAAGACGCACATCGGCGATGACCTCGCGGCGGTAAGCCTTGAGAGCGCAGGCCGAATCATGAATTGTGAGTCCGGTAATTTTAGCGGTGAGCCAGTTAGCCAGGCGGGACAAAATTCGCCGGTTGGCGGTATCATGCCGGTCCTGCCGCCAGCCCGTAACGACATCGTAACCCGAGCGGATGGTGCTGACCAAAAGGGGGATATCCTCCGGATCGTTCTGTAAATCGCCGTCCATGGTGATGATAATGTCCCCCTTGGCCTCGTGGAGGCCGGCATCGAGGGCCGAGGTTTGGCCAAAATCCATGGTCAAAATGATAATTCTGACCGGACGGAGCGTTTTCAGGCGCTCGACAGTGCGGTCGGTGGAGCCGTCGTCAATAAAAATGATTTCGTACGGTTCGTTAAGCGCGGTCAGCACCGCCTTTAGCTTTTCGTGGAGCGGCAGGACGTTTCCTTCCTCGTTGTAAACCGGGATAACAATTGAAATCATAGAACCGAAACACGCGCCTAATCTTTACCGAGCTCGATTGAAAAGTATACCAAACGGGCCTGCTTGTCAATTTTAATCGGCCGTTTTCTCGCCCGTCTTTACGGCCAGGGAGATTAAACTGGTGCCCAAAGGCATGGGGACGGTCCGATCAAAGGCCAAAAGAAGGCGTAAAATGATCTGCCGCACCGAAACCGACCGGCCGGAAAGCGACGCCGCCGGGTACGGCCGGCGCAGATAACGGCTGAAAAGCCAACAGACCGGCAACAGCGTAAAACCAAAATAACGGATTTTTTTTACTTCAAGTACCGGCCTGGCGTCGAGCAAGGCCCGCAAACTGGAACGCGTGTAACGCCGAAAATGGCCCAGAAGCTCGTCGTGGTACCCGAATAACGCGGGCAAGGCCGGAACCGTAATGATCAGAGAGCCGCCAGGGCGCAACAGATTAAGAAGCTGGTCCAAAGCCGCGGCATCGTTTTCAATGTGTTCAAGCACGTCGGTCGCCACTACGCAGTCAAATTTATTCCCGGCGGCAAACTCGGCTATCGAGCTCACCCGGAAGGAACAGCGGCCGAGACAGCCGCGCTCGGCCGCGCCGGCAGCCGCGAGCGCGATATATTCCGCTCCGGGGTCGATCCCCACCACACTGTGCCCGGCGGCGGCGAGCAAAAAAGAAAGTTCTCCCGATCCGCAGCCCGCATTTAAAATCGTTGCTCCCGGCCGGTCCCGCAAATACTCCAAAACCACCCGGTACTTGGCCTGGGCATACGGGTCGGACTCCCGCTGCAAAAAATCCTTATATTGGTACTCATTGTACGTGCCCACAGGACTAGTCGGAAAAAAAATAAATTTCAACTCCGCCCTCATCATATATCTTGGGGTAACCGGCCAGGCGCGGCCGGGAAAAACCCATCTCTTTTTCACGCGGTCCGATAAATATGTACTCTACCCGGTAAGGCATTACGGCCGGCAGCGCGTATTGGGAGTAATCCTGAATAACGCGGCTCCGGACAGCGGCTGGCAAAGCCAATCCCGGGTAACGGTCCGGCCGAAGATACCGGTCAAGCGCGCGGCTTTCGTAGGAAACGGAAAAAAAATACATTATCCCCCGCTCCGTGCCGAGCAGAGCGTTAAGATACTCCGGGCTAACAGCCCCCAGCGCGTAGGCAGCGTGCATCCGGTCAAGAATTTCCTCTTCCCCCGCTATCGTATTTTGCGCCCGGGCCAAAAACAGCTTATTGTGGGTGTACACCGCCAGATCGATATTAGTCTCAAGAGCCGGACTCAAGACTACGCTATCAACCGGGGTATTGAGGTTGAGCCAGTCATAGGCCGCCATAAGTTCAGACGGCACAGTGTAAATAGCGGCCGAAGCGCTCTCTACCCGAAAATGATGCCGGACGACGTGGAGACTCAAAGAGGACGCCCCTGCCACCAGGACCGCCAGGCCGGCCATCCGCGCCCGCACGGCCCACGCCGGGTAACGCTCGAGGGCATAGCGGACGGCGTACCATGCCAGGGCCGCGACAACGAAACTTTGCGCGCTGACAAAGACCCGCCCGCTCCAATGATCGGACTGAATATTAAAGCCGGTAATTACCTGAATGTTATAGGAGATGATTTCTGCCGCCAAAACCGCTGCCACCAGTATGGACTCAGACTGCCGCTTGAGTTTGTCTCCCAGCCAGAGCGCCAGAGCGGCCATGCCGGCATACAGCAGGTACGTCGGCCACAGGTGAAGCCGGACCGCCCGGCCGATCTCTATACCGGCCCGGCCGGCAAGCTCTCCGTACTGCGGCAAATTTGCTAAACGCTGGTGGCTTACCCAAAACGGAACGGAAACCGCCAGGGCAACCAGTCCGACAGACAGCAGAGCCGAGGTTCGACCGTCTCTTCGCAGAGCCGAAACAACAATCAAAGTGCCCAGGGTGATGCCGATAAAAATCCAATAATACAAATAGAAGTAGAATAGCGAGCCGAAAAATACACCCGCCAGGATAGTCCACTTCTTTTCCCGCGTCGTCAAAACCCGGTGCAGGCCGTACAAAGTCAGTATGAAAAAAGGAGCCCCCGGAATAAAAGCCTCGCGCCTTAGATACAGCAAATGAACCACCGGAGTCTCCGGAAGAAAGGGCAAAAACTGCAGGACCAAAGTTTTTAATTCGCTCACCGAACCCGGAGGGAATAACACTGCCAGCTCGGGAAAAAGCATAAAAATATAGGCCGCAAGCAGAGCGGCCAAAGGCGCCCGGGTCAGTCGGTTCAACAACAAAAAAAAGGCGGAAAAGATGAACATGGGGAAAACAAAATCGGTTATAACCAGCGTGGCTAATACCGATTTCGTGCCCCACAAAAACGGAGCGAAGACAGCGGCGCTCAAAAGCGGCCAAATAGACGGAGCGTCGGCATGTTCAACCGTGTCCACCTCTCCGGAGATAAGGCGCCCGTCGAGAATTTCGCGGTACCGCGCTCCCTGGACATTCATCGTGTCGAAGTGGGACTCGCCCGTGAGGGGGATATACCGCTCTCCGGCGGCCTTCAACTCGAAAAAACGTATACCGTGCGGCAGCGCGTATATGGTGCCTACGAGCAGGTTAAGCCCGCAAAATACCGCCCAGAAAATACGCGCTTTCATAAGGAGACGCCGCCAAAGCCGGCAGCCACTAAACGGTTTTAGGTGTAGAGCGACTGAATGAGAGGTAAATTTTCCCTGATCCAGGCGGTGATTTTCTCAATCCCGGCCAACGAACCGACCGCCGGTTTCCATCCGAGGTCGCGTTCCAAAGCCGAGTTATCGCTAACAAACACTTTCTGATCTCCGGGCCGGGGGTCGGCGGCGCGGCAAGTAATATCAAAGCCGTACTCGTCTCTGAGATGACCGAGAAACTCTAGCAGAGAGATGGTATTTTCAGATCCGCCGCCGACATTATATATCTTACCGGCTGCCTGCTCGCGGTTGACAAAAAGTAAGCTGTAGAGACGGGTTAAATCATCTACAAACAGGATATCGCGCACTTGCTTCCCGTTTCCGTAGAGCGTAACCGGGCGGTGGGAAAGAAAGGCGATGATAAACCAGGCTACCCAACCCTGGTCTTCAATGCCGAACTGGTGCTGCCCGTAAATGCATGACTGGCGCAGCACTACGGTCGGCAGGCCGTATATCCGCGCGTAATCATGCATGTATTGATCGGCCGCGCCCTTGCTGCAGCCGTAAGGAGAGTGAAAATCCAGCGGATAGCTCTCGGAAATGCCGGCGGGATAGTCGCTTAAAGCGTAGCGTTTTTCGTCTTCCCGGATAGCGAGCGTCTCGAGATCGCCGTACACTTTATTCGTAGACGAGTATACGATAAGCGGCTTATGCCCGGCCAAGCGGGCAGCCTCGAGGACGTTGAACGTGCCGAGCGCGTTGATCTCAAAATCTTCTCTCGGATTGGCAACCGAGGTCGTTACCGCCACCTGGGCCGCCAGCTGGTAAATCGCCTCGTGCCCGGCTACCTCCTGCTCCAGCAACTCGCGGTCAAAACGGATGTCGCCGCGCACAAACCGCCAACGGTCCGGGTAGGCGGCCCGGAGCCAGGATAAATTAAGGTCGGTCCCCCGCCGGGAAAGATTATCCAAAATGGTAACCTCGTGGCCTTCTTCCAGAAATCTTTGGGCGGCATTGATGCCGATAAAACCGGCGCCGCCGATAAGAAGAATCTTTTTACCCATAGTGGTGGAAGTTAAGTCGTGGAACTGGTAGTGAGTTATTAGCAATTCTCTTTTCTAAGTCGAGCCGAAACATAGACTGATTTTCGCGGCGCCAATGTCTGAGCCTGTAAGAGCGAGTTTTGGTGCCGCGAAAATCAGTCTATGTTTGAGGCGAAAAGGTGGAAACTCGCTGTGAGTTCGTGATAGAAGCCATAATAACATAGCGTGCGCCGGCTCGCAAGCAGTTATTTTCCCCCGGCCCGCTCCAAAATATCCAGGGTTTCCCGCGCCGCTTTTTCCCAAGAAAACTGACTGGCCCGGGCCAATCCCCGCTCCCGCAGTTTTTCCCGCAGGGCCGGATCGCTCGCGAGGCGCGAGAGCGCCCGGGCGATATCGCCTTCATCCAACGGATCAACCAGCCAGGCGCTGTCGAGCGCTATTTCCCCCAAAGAGGAGCCGCGCGAAGTAATAACCGGCAGTCCGGCGTCCATGGCCTCGAGCACGGGAAAACCGAAGCCCTCAATAAGGGAGGGGAAAACCAAAGCGGTAGCCCGTTTGTACAGGTAGGAAAGCTGCCCATCGTTCAGATGACCGAGCCATGTTACCCGGTGTTCGAGCCGCTTATCCTCGATAAATTGGCGGATACTCTCCGCATATTCTCCGGCCGCGTGTCCGCCGATTACCAGCTGCATCGCCGGCAGTTTATCGGCTACCGCGGCGAAAGCCCGCACCACGCGCCGCACGTTTTTGCGCTCCTTGACGACGCCGACAAAAAGAAAAAAATGCTCCGGAGCGGCCACTGGTATTTCCGGTATCCGGCTGATCCGGCGATACCCGCAATAAACTACGTCCACGCGCTCCGGCCGCGCGTGGAAAAAGCGCTTCAAGTCATCTTTGGTAGCCTGCGAAATAGCTATCACCCGGTCCGCCCGCTTGAGCGACAGCCAATGATAACCGTAAGTAGCCAGACGCCGCCAGCGCGCGCTCCAAGAGCGGGCCGGCAAGAGCCAATAGGCGAAATCGAGCGCGATCACTACGGCCGGTCCAGGTTTTTTTGCCACCGGCAAGACAGGAGTATTAAAAAGATACACGTCCGCCCTCTCTGCCCGGCAGAGCCTCTCGAGCCACAGCCGTCCTCCGCCGAGCGCCTGGACACGCCAGTTTCCGGGCGGAAAGTCGAGCGCCAAGCGCGGTTTGTCTTTAACATAAATAATAAATTCGTGTTCAGTCTTGAGACTGATAAGTCCTTTGGCCAGCTCCAATATGGTCCGGGCCAACCCGGCCGGATGTTCCTCGCCAAAAGGATGCAGCACAATGCCTATCTTCATAAAAACACAATTACTGAATCCGGGTGCGGATAAATTCCAAAAGCCGGCCGGAACGCCTATCCCAGGTGAACTCGCGGGCCACTCGCTCGCGGGCCCGGCCGGCCCGGAGTTTGGCCGCGGTTTCATTCTCGAGCACCTCTTTGATGGCGGCAGCCAGCCTGTCGGGATCATCGGGCGGGAAAAACTCGGCCGTAGTCTCGTCAATGATCTCACGTACGGAGGGAAGATCCGTGGCCACTATGGGCGTACCGCTCCCCATATACTCAAATAACTTCATGGGCGAGGTGTCGAATTGGGAGTACACGGCAAAGCGCGGATCCTCGGCGCGGGCCGAATTCGGCAGCACCAGCACGTCTGCCGCCTGTAAATATTGCGGTATCTGGGCATGCGGCCGATAACTGAGCACCCGCACATTCGGCAGCGCGCGATAACGATCGCGAAACTTGACGGCCTCTTCTTCGCTCCCGCCGACAAACCAGACAGCCGTCTCGGGCAACAAAGCGGCGGCCTTACCCAGAGTATGGACGCCTTTCCAGTCATAAAAATTTCCGGTGTAGAGCACCACTTTCTTAGCGGCGGGAAAACCCAGCGCCCGGCGCAAATCTTCCCGGGCCGGGCCAGCGCCAGGGACCGGAAACAGGCGCGGATCGTAGCCGTTCGGCGCCACCATCATCTTTTCTGCGGGAATGCGGAAGCGCTCCTGGCACTGCCTTTTCTTCCAGTGATTGGTAACAACAATACCGGTCAAAGCGCGCAACGCCAGTTTCCACAGCCACCGTTTATGTTCCGGAAAGCCGTGCATATCGTAAAAAACCCGGACGCCCAGGCAGCTAAGCCCCCAGCCGGTCAGCTCGTCGCGCGTGAGAACGACCGCTTTCCGGCGGTCCGGCCAGAGGCGCCGCCATACCTGCCAGGAAAACCGCAGCTGCCGGAGGCGAAAAGCGGCCGGTGTGCTCACCCGCTGCGGCGTTTTTGCCAGGTACTCAACGGCAAACAGAGGCTCTACGTTATAATAAGTAAAAATATCCTGGGCAGAGTCGCCCGGACCCAAACTCAACAAAGTCAAGTCCGCGCCGGAGCGAGCCAAAGCCTCACACATCGACACGATCTGGAGCCCGTGCGCCTTTTCGGTGGGCAGACGGGCGTTGGCCACGTAGATAAGCTTCATAAACAGTCAGTCAAGGCTTGCCGGATAATCCCGTCAATGACGGCCGGAGAAAAAAGTTCCTGGGCCCGCTCCCGGGACGCGAGCGACAGGCGGGCGCGCAAATCACGGTCCCGCAGTCTGAGCACCGCCGCGGCAAACTCCTCCCGGGTGCCAGCCGTCAAAAGATGGATCCCGGGATCAAAAGGATAGCCGGCCAGACCGCGGGCCGAAGCCACGGTCGGAATTCCCCGGCAGAGCGGTTCAAAAATTTTCTGCTGCATGCCGGCCCCGAACAAAGACGGGATTATCGCGATATCCATGTCCGCCAGGCCAACTTCGGGATCTATCAGGCCGCCATATTCGGTCTGCTCCGGCAGGTGGTCAGCGATGTCCGGCGGCAGCTTGGCGCCGAAAATAACAAAACGAAACTCCCCCGGAGCGCGTTTCAGCACCTCGGGGATAACCTCCCGGACCAAAAATTCAGCCGCTCCGAGATTGTGCGGCACGCTGTAGCTCGAACCCATGAAAAAGACGTTCAAAGGTCGGCGATCGGCTGTCGGACGATCTTTTTTTAGGCACTTGGGCAGGCCGCGCAGCGGCAGGGTGATAACCGGGGTTCGGCCGCAGAGCCGACGGTAAATCCCCTCTTCAGACGGAGTAATGGCCAAAAGCAGGTTGCTGCCCCTTATAGCTCGCCACTCGCTAGCGAGCTTGGGCAAAAATTTAAGCAGATGCCACGGACTCCGGCCTTCCTCCTGGAGAAAATGCGTCGGTTCAAAATTAATGGAACGGGTAATAATCGGGATGCCCGCCCGGCGTATCTGGGGGTAAAGCGGCCACAGGTAAGTATAATCAAACCAAACAAGATCAGGGCGGTGGTCGGAGAGCTCGCGCGCGAGGGCCGCCTGTATCTCCGGATCGAAATACTCATAAGCCGCTCCGTCCCAGTATCGAGGGTTAAACACCTGCCTAAAACGCCGGGCCGCTCTCTGCTTGAAAGTTAAATATTTGGCGTATTTATACGGCACCGGAATAATAGCTATACCATGCTCGGCCGCCACCCGCGCCACCGCTTCTTCATACTTGGGCGTCGTCTTGGTGATAACGCGCACTTCGTAGCCGTAGCGCACCAAATTTAAAATCCCCTCTGTCCGATCCTGCTGGCAAGCGCCCCGGTCAAGAAAGGGAAATTTGGGAGTAATCACGAGGATTCGTTTTTTCATACCCTTTATATATTAATCCGGTAAGCCCTGGCCCAGGCCTGAAAAGTCATGACAGCGTAAAGCATGGTGGCGTGGTAGCCCTGCTTTTGCCGGTGAGCCGCCAAATCGTGCCGGAGGCGTCCCCAGGCAAACAGGTCGGCGGTTTCCCGGTTATACTCCGGCGCCAGCAGGCCGCTCGCCAGTTCGTAAATCTCCTGGCGCCGGAGCCACTTGGCTCCGGGGGCGTACCAACCGCGCTTGACGCCGCCAAAAAGCTCCGGGGGCAAGCGGTGCCGGTACGCCGCTTTGAGAATCGCCTTTCCTTCGCCCAGGTGTACTTTGCGCTTGAGCGGAATCCGATCCGCCAATTCCACCACCGCGCGATCGAGAAACGGCACCCGGGCTTCAACACCCCCCGACATGGTCATTTTGTCGGTGAGCGCCAAAGAGTCGTCCACCAGCCAGCTTTGCCTGTCGGCTCTCATAAAACTGTCCCCAAAAGACTGGGCGCGGCCGGGAGGCAAAAATCTCTGGCCAAAAAAATCATGCGTGCCGCCGCCATTAAAATAGGGCGGCTTGAGCACCCGCTCAACCGCGGCCTCTTTTTGAAACATAAAGAGCGCGTAACGATCAATGCCGGCCGGCGTATCCAATTGGCGTAAAAGAGCGCTGCGTCTAAGCGGTCGGCGCACAAAACCTGGCACCAGCCTTTGGTAGATATCGGCATACCGGCTGAGGCGGTAACGGTCGTAGCCGCCAAAAAGCTCATCGCCGCCATCCCCGCCGAGCACCACCGTGGCCGTAGGCTTCACAAAGTGGGCCAGCTTCATCATCGCGATGGCATTGGGTTTGGAAATCGGTTCGTCCATGTGCCACACTGTTTTTTCAAACAATTCAATCACGTCTTTGGGGCTGACCAACACTTCATGATGCCTGGTGCCGTAATGGCGGGCAGTCCGCCCGGCCTGGATAAAGTCTTGATTGAACTTGTCCGCGTTCTCGCCGGGCAAAAGGTCATACCCCACCGAAAAAGTGTCGATGCGGCTGCGCTCCCGGCTCATAGCGTCGAGTACCACGCTGGAGTCAATCCCCCCGGAAAGATAAACTCCGACCGGCCGGTCGGACACGAGCTGGCGTCTGACCGCCTCATCAATAGTGCGGGCCACCAGCTCCGCCATCTGGCCGCTTGATCCGGTGAGCGCGGGTGCCGGCGAGGGAACACAATACGGTTCGATAGTGAGCTCCCCGGCCTTTAACCTCGCGGTCTGCCCGGGCAGGAGCTTGTTAATGCCGGAAAACATGGTGAGCGGGCCGGGGACATAGAGCGCTCTAAGGTAATGATTGAGCGCCGGAGCCGACAAACGGCGCGGCACTGCCGGATGCTCAAGTATGGCCTTAATTTCCGAAGAGAAGATAAACCGGCCGTCCTGCCAGTAATAATAGAGCGGCTTGATTCCGGCCTGGTCGCGCGCCACGGTCAATTCTTTTTTTTGCCGGTCCCAGACGGCGAAAGCAAACATGCCGTTAAACCGCTCCAGGGCGCCGACACCCCAACGCGCATAGGCGGCGAGGATGACCTCGGTGTCGCTCGCCGTGCGAAAAGGATAACCGGCGGCCAGTTCGTCCCTGAGCGCCAAATAATTGTACAGCTCTCCGTTGTACACGATGACATAACGCCCGTCGTGGCTCTCCATGGGCATGCCGGCGGCCACAGACAAGTCTATAATACTCAGCCGGTTATGCCCCAGGGAGATCCCCTCCTCCACGAGCACATTCGTCTGATCAGGACCCCGGTGGTTCGTCCGGGCATTCATCTGCCGGATAATATCGGGGGCGGCAAAATTGAAACCGTTGATGGCGCACATAAGTCTAAATCGAGATAATTTTTTCGAGATCGGCATCGGTCGCTACGACAGTATAAGGAATGTTGAGCCGCGGCAGCAAGGAACGAAAAGCGGCGTCGTTTTTTTCCGCCGCCTCTTGCCAGGCCTGCAGATGTCCTTCCCCAAATTCATCCCGGCTGCGGTGGCCGCGCTTGGCCAGGCGGACGGAACGCACGTCCGCCGGTACGGAGAATACTACCAGTTTGTCCGGGCGCGGCAATAAACGGCAATAGGCGCTGAGTTTTACCGCGCTTAGCGGCCGGTCAAAAAGGGCGAGGACGTTTTGGAAATGGCCCTGGTCAATCACGGCCTGAGGATAAGAGCCGGCCTTGTCGTACTTAGCGTTAGCCTGCAGATAACAGTTCATAAACTTGTAGTAGCCCAGCCGCCAACCGCCGGCATAGCGGATAAGGTAGACAAGGGCGATAAGCGAATACCGCGGATGGCGCAGCAAAAACCGGCCCGCCCGGGCCAGCAGCTCGCGGCGGGTCTGTATAGATATCAGCGGCCGGCCGGTAGCCCCACAGAGCCGCCGGGCGGCAGTAGTTTTGCCCGAACCGGGCAGTCCGTAAAATTCAATGATCATGGTTTTTTGAATCTAACTCCGTAAGATTCCGCCACTGCCTGGCTGAATGGATTAAGGCGCCAGCGGCAAAGGAGACGGCAGACAAAAAGATTAAGCCGCGGCGAGTTAAACCAGGGAACGCTCACGGTAACCGGATAGAGCGCGACATCCCTCGCCCCGCACTTCCGAAGAAGACGGCGAAAACGGCGCGGGCTTATCTGCCCCCGGTGAAAAGCCGAGGGGTTCCGGCCCCGCAGCCGGTCACGCCAGTATTTGGGAGTTTTGGTGATAATGAAACCCCGTCCTCCCGGAGCCAAGAGCGCCATAATTTTTTTGACCGCCGCCGCTTTGTCGGGCAAATATTCAAACGCCCGCGAGCTGAAAAACAGGTCATAAGTCTGCGGAGTCGCAAACTCGCTAAAATCGCGTACCAGGCAGGTAACGCGCGCATCGGGCGGCAGCGCCCTCTGCGCCGCCCTGATCATCTCTTCCGAGATGTCTACCAGAGTAAAGCTGGCTTCGGGTTCGCGAGCCACGAACAGCTTGGTCCAGGTGCCTGGTCCGGGACCCAGCTCAAAATAGCGCGTAAAAGGAACGGTGAGCGCCTGCCGTTCGACCGACCGCCGGGTCATGTCGTAAGCAGCCCGTTGAATCGGATCCCGAAACCAGCGGTTCTCCTCGTAAGCTCCCTGCAGAGTGGCCCCGACGAGCGAGTTGTATTTTTTCGCCACCAAGTCCGCGTTGAGTTCGGCCGTTTCCGCGGGCAGGGAAAAAAAGTCTGTAATTCGGCCGATTAATTTGTCGAGATCATGGTGTTCGCGGACATAATCAATCCGCAGAGAACTGCGTCCCAGCATACCGGAGGTTTGGGCTTTTTCAATCACGGCGGCCAGATCCTCGTCGTCATTTTCGCAAAAACGCATCAGGCAGCCGGCTTTTTCGGCGGCGCTGAAAACAGGACTTGAAGTTATGACCAAAACGCCCGAAGCCAGAGCCTCCAAAACCACTTTGTCCACGCTCCCGGTATGGCTGGTGTGGATAAGCGCCTGATGGCGGGCGTACTCCCGGGCCACTGCCGCGTGCGGCAGTGGGCCGCGCCAGCGGATATATCCTTGAGCCCGCACCATCCGGATCAACTCTTCGAGCGCCGCCCGGTATTCATAATCCGCTCCGGTAACAGGGGCGCCGATAATATCGAGCGACACCGCCGGGATTTGCTCGCGCGAGCGCACCCGCGCCACCGCCCGAATGATAGTTTCGAGATCTTTGGTAGGGCTGATGCGGCCGACGGCCAACAGCCGGACGCCTCCCTCTGGCGCCGGCTCGCCGGGCGGACAAAACTGACCGACGTCAATACCATGGCCCACTACGTAGACCGGCGCGTTCTCCAGGCGACAGCTCTCGCGCGAAGCCGTAAAGATAGCCGTGACCAGCTTGGCCGCCAGGCGCAAACGCCAGTTAACGGCTTTGTGCGCGTACCACAGCACTACTTTTTTCCGCCACAGGCGCCAAAAAAGCCCGCCCAAAATGACGTACTCCGGGTTCATGTGAACGAAGACATGATCGTACTCCCGGCGCAAAGAAAAAATATGCCGGTAGAATTTTACCAAATACCAGAGACGCCAAGCCCGGCTCTCCTTGCCCAGAGAATGAACCGCCACCCGGTCGGCGGGAAACGAAAAATCTCCCTGGCGCAGGCAAACAACGTGCACTTGTTCGCACCCTTCAGCCAGTTTCTCGATCCAGCGGTGAAAAAACCCCAAGTTAGGATCGGTCCGGTCGACAATTTGCGTAACGATAAGCAAACGCATAATAGGTGGAACTGACAGTGAGTTATTAGCAATTCTACTCTAAGTTGAGCCGAAACATAGACTGATTTTCGCGCCCCTAATGTCTGAGCCTGTAAGAGCGAGTTTTGGGGCCGCGAAAATCAGTCTATGTTTGAGGCGAAAGGGGGGAAACTCGCTGTGAGTTTGTACTATATTCGAAGCATAGCCTGTTTAAAACCCGCCCGGTCCCCCACCGGGACGATCCGCACCTCGGGCCCGGGTTCAAGTTCATAGTTGGCCACGCCGACGTCCGTCATGATAACCGGAGTGCAGAGAGCCCGGGCCTCGAGCGGCACGAGACCGTACCCTTCGGACAGACTCGGGAATACCACGGCGGTGGCGCCTTTGATGTAAGGAAACGGGTCGGCCGCCTGGCCCAAAAATATAACCGCGTCCGCACATTTTTTCCGCGCGGCGCGGCGCTCCAATTGCCGCCGGCAACTTCCGTCCCCGACAACAATCAGCCGGTATCTTTTTTTATGAGTCCGGATCAACTCGCTGAAAATATCTATGAGCCAGTCCGCTCCTTTAACCGGCTCGAGTCTGCCGACGTAAACGAAAATTTTCTCATCGTCCGGGTATTCCTGCCGGAGATTCCGGGCCACGGTCGTCCGCAATTTTTCCTGGTCGAGCGGCACCGGACGCACTGCGAGGCGTTCATCTGGTATCCCCAATCTGAGAAGACTCTGCCGGACACGCTGGCCCGCCACCCGGATACGGTCGGCTCGCGGCAGCACGCAGTAACGAGCCGTCGCGTACCGGACAGCGTTCATAAGGCCGCTTGCCAGATAATACCGGGAACCGAAAAAATCACCGTGTACCTGTACCTCGAGGGTAAGCGCGCGGCGCGGCCGCAGGCGTCGGCGCACTCGCATGCCTGCCCAGCCGGTAAAAAAAGGATCCTGCGCGGTAACGATGGAGACGTCCATCTCCGCTGCCAGCTTAGCGCCGACTGCCACGAGACCGTACAACTGGCACAGTTTGGTCCGGCCGCCGGTAGTGGTAACGTGGACACGAGGGCCAAGATCGAGACTTCGCCGGGTAGAGTCCGGTACGACAATAAACAGCTCGTCAGTTTCGCCATAAAGACGCATCCGGAAAGCGGCCCGCGAGCGCGAGTCCAACAAGCTGCGATCGAGGCTGAACATTAATGTCGGCATAGCCGTTCAAGCAGTAACCGTGTTTCGGCGACCATAGTCGGCAGCGAAAACTTGGTAAAGAACGCTTCGCGCTCCGGGCCGGAAAGCGCTCTTGATAGCTGGCGAACGCCAGCTATGACTTCGCGCGTGATCTTTTCGATAGCCGCCCCGTCCTCAAACGGAAAGAGCTCGCCGGTTTGGCCGGGAATAACCACTTCTGGATTCCCCCCCTTGTTACTCGCGAGAATCGGCCGGCCCGCGTGCGCCACCTCAAGCAGGGTGTGCGACAGTCCTTCGTAACCGCTGTTGAGGATAAAAAGATCCGCCGCGGCGATAAAACCCAGGGTTTGGTCGCGCGCCACGTTACCCCTAAGGTCGGCAATGCCGGCCAGTCCAAGTTCCTGAACTGACTTTTGGAGCGCTTTGAGTTCCGGACCGTCGCCGAGAATTTTCAAGCGCAGTCCCGGATACTCCGACCGGAGATTGCCGGCCACGCGGATGAGCGTTGCCATGCCTTTCCAGGGCACCAGGCGGCCGACGGAAACAATCCAGAATTCTCCCGGCGGTTTGGATACCGGCACCGCCTCTTTGAAGCCCACGGCGTTGTACACTACTTTCACCTTTTCCTGCGCTTTGAAAAGCGTCGACATCTTCGGCCACGCCGAAACGCTGCGTCCCCTGTTCCCAGGCATAGTCGCCGACCACCTTGACCGCCAAAGGCCGGCGGCGCAGGCGGCTGACTACCCAGGCCGGCAGCCCGGCATTCACCGGACCCATGGCGTAGATGACATCCGCCGCTCGGGCGGCGCGCCACAAATACCAGAAGTACGCCAGGTACCGCAAAACTTTCGGCCCGGGTTTGACGGCTATAACCGGACAGGGTACTTGCGAAGCGTCCGCGCCGACCGTGAGCGACACGATAGTTACCGTTATGCTTTGCGCCGTAAATTCACGGGCCAGGGTTACCGAATAGGTGGCCGGTCCGCCCGAAACTGGCGGAAAGATGTCGGTGGCAAGCAGAACTTTCATAGAGGCGGTCAATAGAAGCAAAAGCGGCGGCTAAAGGCGCCAAAAATACTTAAACGTGTTTCTCGGTGAGACGGCTAAAAATGGAATCCATCCGGATGGCGACCGTGTCCCAGGTGTAATGACTTTCGACGAGAGCGCGCCCGTTTCGGCCGAGCTCACGCGCCAGGCCCGGGTCATTGAGGAGCCGCGCTATCATCCGAGCGGCCGCGCGCGGGTTCGCCCGCTCGCACATGAGCCCTGTTTCTCCGTCTTGCAAAAAATCCCGGATGCCGCCGACGGCCGTGCCAACTACCGGAAGGCCGGCGGAGAGCGCCTCGATGAAGGCATTGCCCAGCCCCTCGGACCGGCTCAGCCGGCAAAATACGGTAGCGGCGCGCAGATATTCGGGCAGCTTTTCGTATGGCACTTGGCCGACAAAATGCACCCGGCCCGCCAGGCCGAGCCGGCGGGCGCGGCGCTCGAGCGCCGTTCGAAGCGCTCCGGAACCGACCAGCATGAGATGGCAGTCCGCCGGCAGGTAAGCCAGGGCTTCGATGAGATCGGACACCCCGTTTTTTTTCACCAAACGGGAAACGCTTATCACGAGCGGCGCGGCCTCGGGGATGCCGTGGCGCTGCCTTACGGCCGGCGCCGTACCGGGTGAAAATAGCCGGGCATCGACGCCGTTCGGCACTACTTCGACCGGCACCTGCGCGGCCCGGCGCCGCGCCCAGGCCGCCAAGTGCGCGCTAATGGCCTGGATGATCCGAGCCCGGCGGAAAATCCGCAAAAAATACGGCCAGCACCACCAAACATGCCGGTAAATGTGTCCAAAGCTGTCGCCCTCTTGCAGAGTCAGCAAAAACGGAGTCTCGCGTTTTTTTATGTACCGCAGAGCGGCAAACCCGCCATAGCTGGCCATCATCGCCCAGACGGCGTCGAAGGGCCCCATTTGGCAGGCCAGAGAAGGCCCGCTTACTACAAGCCGCCACAAATCACCGCGCCGTCCGCTGCCTACGCGCCGCACCAAAATATGATCGCTTTTGTCCTCTGTCGGCAGGTCGGGCCTAAGGCGGGCGGTAATAAGCGTAAACTCATAACCCGGCAGGCGCCTCATAATCTCGCGTAACGCAATCTCGGCGCCGCCCAGGAGAGGCAGATAAGCCGGTGCGAAAACCAGAATGCGTCGTCGGCTCATAGCAACTGTCAACCTTATTGGCTACGACGGCGGCGCGTGCACGCGCGTAGACAAAATCTCGAGCTCCTGGATAAGTTGCTTGGTGTTCTTGGCCAGCCGGTCCCAGTTGCCGTCAAAAGTTACGGCCTGGACGTGCCTTTCGTCCTCCAGCCACTGGCGAACCTGGTCGCTCATCTGGCCGACGACTTGCCACCGGTGCGCGTGGCGGAAAATGAAGCGGTACACCGGAGCCAAAAGCCGGCCGCGCTCAAGCATTTCCTGAGTAATGTTACCTTCGTAGGCGCTAAGCAAAAACGGCACGCGGCCGTGCGTGAACCAAGAAAAAATGGCCGCGGCCAAGGCCCCGTGCCCGACTGTTATCGCCCACACTACGCGGTAATCGTGTTCCCGGTGCAAGCGGCGCGCCGCGGCCGCGCCCGAGAGAGAAAACAGCCAAGTTCCCAAGCCACCGCCGTTGCCGGAGGAAAAAACATTTATGCGGCTGGGTGTCGTTAGGCCCTCGACGCGGCCTTTGGTGATAACGTCAAACTCCCAGCCGGGCAGCCTCCCGGCTATCTCATGGATCGCCTGGCGGCCCAGGCTCTTCGACGAAGCATAATCGGTGCAGAACACGGCGATCCGCGGCCGGTGTTCGAGACGGCGCCGAAAATCGGCGATAGTCCGGTCGAGTCCGTCCAAAAAATTCACCGTCGGACGCCAACCAAGAAAAGATTGCGCGCGCGCTATATTAGGACAGCGCTGCTTCGGGTCGCCTATCCGGCTCTGCATCTCCTCATGGCTAATGTAAACAATCCGGCTGGCGGATCCGACGCGCTCTTTTACCAGCTCGGCCAGATCTTTGATCGTCCGTTCGTCCGGGTTGCCCAAATTAACCGGAGTCCAATCGTCCGCTTCGACTTCCATCCGCTTCGTGAGACCGGAAATAAGATCGTCTACGTACATGAAGCTGCGCGTCTGGCTGCCGTCGCCGTGCACCGTGATGTCTTCGCCCAAAAGCGCCTGCAAGATAAAATTAGACAATACGCGGCCGTCGTTGAACATCATGCGGGGACCGTAGGTATTAAAAATGCGCACGATCCGCGCGTCGACCCCGTACTGTTCGCGGTAATCTTTGCACAGCGTCTCGGCCGCCCGCTTGCCCTCGTCGTAGCAGGACCGTTTGCCGATCGGGTCAACATTACCCCAGTAAGTTTCTTTTTGCGGGTGTTCCAAAGGATCGCCGTAAACCTCGGAGGTAGAGGCCTGCAAAAGCCTGGCGCCATGCCGGCGGGCCAGCTTGAGCATATGCTCCGTGCCAAGCACGCTGGTGTTGAGGGTTAGAATCGGATCAAACTGGTACTGTACCGGAGAAGCCGGACAAGCCAGGTTGTAGATGCGGTCAAGTTTAGGCAAACGCGCCGCGATAGGCTCGCGGATATCATGTTTGATCAGCCGGAAACGAGGATTGTCAAGATTGGGCGCGACGTTTTCTTTGAGCCCGCTGTAAAAGCTGTCCACCCCTATTACCCGGTGACCCTGGTTTAACAAAAAATCTATCAGGTGCGAACCGATAAACCCGGCGCCGCCGGTAACAAGAATTTGTAACGGCTGAGACATAAATGCAGTCTAAGTGCCCTTAATACTACCTATTTCCCGCTCTTTTGTCAAAATAAAACCCCAGTACGGCGTGGTACTGGGGTTTTTCCAAAAACCGAATTTATTCGAGGGCTGCTCCGTCTGGATAAGTTTCCGCGGTCTTAAGGGTAATCACGCGGTCCCAGCGGTACTTGAGCCGTGTGAAAGCGGCCTCGTTCTTGATGTGCCGTTTTACCTGTTTTTGGCTGTCCTTGGGATCCGGCTCCAGCCGGTACACCTTGGGACTCTGCGCGTACTTCACCAGGGTATAATTCGGATGGCGATTCAGATCCGATATCTCGGAGCCAGTCGCGTATTTATCGAGAAGCCGCGGATCGATATCTTCCACCCAGCTCCACTGGTAACCGAGTTTCGTGAAGACTTGTTCGTTCGTGATCCAGTATTTTTCCTGTCCCAGGAGGAGATAAACCTTGGGGTCGGACACAATTTTGGCCACCGCGCCGTACTGGGGATCGTATTTCGGCCCCCAGGGCATGAAGCCGAGCTTATCCGCCGCTACGGCATCGAGATCTTTGGCGCTAACAGACTTAACGTCTTTCCAGGAGGGAAAGTAGGAAAAAAATACTGCCGAGTTGTTGAAAGGACGTTTGGTGCACTCCGCGCTGACATAATAAACCGCCGGACTGCCAGATTTTTTGTAGGCTTTGTCAGTGGCCAGTCCGCAGGCGACCGGTTTTGCCGGCGCCGTAACCGGGGCGGACGGTTCTTCGACCGCCTTCTGCTCGGCAGCCGCTAACTTGGTGAATTGGACTTTGGCTTTGCCCGCTTCCAACCCCAGGTAAGTAACCCTCAAATCGGTCTTTTTATCGCCACTCGTGTCTACGTCCTTGGCTGTATTTTTGGCAAAATCAGCCGTTATCGGCTCTGATTCGATTTTGAGCTTGAGTAAGTCTGCCGTGGCCGAAAGAACGGTAGCGGTGTGCGTGATGCCCCCCACCGCCACCGGCGTGGACTTGTTAACTTCGAGCGCTACCACAGTCGTCATGGACACGGTGCCGGCACCGCCGCCACCGCCCCCACCACCGCCATTGCCGCCGTTGCCACCCGTATTGGTGCTCTGGCAGGTGCCGGACGGCACGACGGTAACTGTCTGGTAGACGGGGCACTGCACCGTAAGAGTAGACGCAGTGAGTCCGCAATCAAAAGTAACCGCGCAGCCGGAATGTCCGACGCTGAAAGAACTCTTGTCAGTAGACGTAAGGACGATTTTGGAAATGTTATCAACGACAAAACTCATGTTGGTGTCGCTCAAAGAGAACGACTCTACCTGCATATCCGTCCCCATGGTGTAGGCGGCGCCATTGCCGGGGTAGACTATCTGCGACGTACCGTCAGTTGTAACGTCGTTGTACGCCGCCAAGACCGCGGCGGGCAAAAAAGCGGCCGACAGTATGATTAAAAATTTTCTCCGCATAAACAGGGTAAATTAAACCTATGGCGAGGTGGTAGACACCGACCTATCCCCGGCTGCCTGGCCAGGTAGGGCGGCATGAATAATATCGAGTAATCGATCGCGGTCCGGATCGTAAAGAATCACCCGGTCAGCGTAAACCAAGACCTTGTCCCCTTTCTTCGGGGAGACAAAAAAGCCTGCATGCTCGCGTCCAAAGGTCTCGGGGTCAAGCACCGTGGCTACCAGCACTTCGCCATCCGGCAAAGCCAAATGTTTGCTCACCTGTTTGACGACCTGGGCAATACTGGGATCGCCGCTGGTTACTTCAACTTTCTGTTCGTCGCCGCTTTCCTGGTTATTGTCTAAAGTTACGGCCGGAAGGGCGCTAAGGCCCTGTCCGGGCAAACTGCGGCAAAAATCAAAAAAATAGACTGTCAAAAAAAACACGCCGGCAAAAGTTACCGTGGAGAGCGACAACAAAATTATAACTACCAAACTGGACTGATTGTTTTTTTTCAAAAAAGCTATTGGCATA
Organism: Candidatus Magasanikbacteria bacterium GW2011_GWA2_56_11; assembly: GCA_001004885.1. Taxonomy (GTDB): domain Bacteria; phylum Patescibacteriota; class Patescibacteriia; order Magasanikbacterales; family UBA922; genus GWA2-56-11. The sequence continues at coordinate 78,100 of LCRX01000013.1, read as the reverse complement.
CCGGTTCCGTATAGACAGGTCAAATAACGGTTAGTAGTATAGCACAGCTGGCCGATTTTCATAATATAAACTCATGTGTATAAGTCCGGCTTGTTCCTCAACAAAAAAATCCCGGCAGCCGCGCCGTACACGGCCAAGCCGGAGGACAGAACGGCAAACCCGTATGACGCGGCCCGGGCCGGCAGCCATTACTGCCAAAAGCGCGTTTAAAAACTCCAAATTCCAGTTGCCGAGCGCCTCGCGCCATAGTATACTCTTACCAGAACCTACTCCCAAAAATAATTCCGAGGCAATTTTGTGCCTGTTTCGAGCGAAAATTGTCCGGGTTGAGCAGGCTAGTGGTACTATGGCGACGAGAGCCGGACAATTGGCAGCCGAAACAGGCCAAAATTGAGCCGGAAGTTATTTTTGGGAGTAGGTTCTAGTAGCCATACCCTGTATGCCGGGATTAAACATCCTCTACGTCATCACCCAAGGCGACCTCGGCGGCGCCCAAACTTATGTCCGCGACCTGGCCGCCAGCCTGGCCGGGCGCCATCAGGTAAGCGTAGCCATCGGCGAGCCGGGCACTGCGCAGGAGCTCACAAAACAATTAGCGGCCGCGGCGCCGGCGGTCAAAATCTACCCCCAGCGCCATCTTGTACGCCGAATTTCTCCTTTTCACGACGCCGCTGCCGTGCTCGAACTCAGCCGGCTTTACCGCGAACTCCGGCCGGATATCGTCCACCTCAACAGCTCCAAAGCCGGCGCGGTCGGATCGCTGGCCGCGCTCGCGCTCCGGACACGGCCGGCGGTAGTCTACACGGTCCACGGCTGGGTTTTTTTAGAACCGCTAGGTCCGCTCCGCCGCGCTCTCTACCGGACAGTCGAGCGATCCGCGGCTAAAAACAAAAACGCCCTTATAGTACTCTCAGAGCCGGATTTGGCCACCGGCCGGGCGCTTATTCCGCCCGCTGGCCAAAGCAAATTACATCTCATCCCGCTCGGAATAGCCCCCACCGGCCGACCGGCTCTCACCAGTCGGCAGGCCCGCGCCAAGCTAGCCTGCGGCCGGCCGGAAACACTGCACCGGTGGCCGTTTTGGGTCGGCTGCGTGGCCAACCTTTACCCGGCCAAGGGTCTCGACACCCTGCTATACGCCATAAGCCGGAGCAGCCGCGAATTAACGGACACTGTTTTCTTGATTCTTGGCGACGGCCCGGAAAAAACCCGTCTTTGGGAGCTCCGGCGCCGGCTTAATTTGCAGAATAACGTCCTTTTTCTCGGAGCCGTACCGCGAGCTTCCGAGCTCATGCCGGCCTTTGATCTTCTGGTCCTGCCCTCGCGAAAGGAGGGCTTGCCCTACGCGCTTATCGAAGCGATGCAAAGCGGCGTCCCGCGCGAGAGCTGCGCCGCGGCAGCCAAAAAAACCGCCGCGGGCTATACGCTCGCGGCGATGATCAAAAAAACCGAAACGCTCTATGAAGAGCTAAGGGGCCGTAGTGGTCAGGCCTAAAGACGACTCGATAATATCCCGGCTTCCCTGGTCGAAGACCACGCCCTTGGCCTCCGCCTCTCTAATCACCGCTTCGGCCGCCTCTGGCTGGCCGATTTCTTTATATATTACCGCGAGGCGCCACCAGCTTTCGCCTACCCGGGGCTCGTCGTTTATTACCTCTTGCATCACGGCTTCCGCTTCGGAAAATTTACGCAAATTGAGCTTGAGAGTAGCCAATTGGTATTTTAACTGCTGCCGCCGGGGCGAGAGCGCTATTGCTTCGTAGCTTATTTTCTCTGCCTCGGACAATAATTGCGCGTCGCCGCGCGTAACGCCCAAAAACTGCAGCCAGCCTATTTGCTGGAGGTGGACCCGGATATCCAGGGGGTGCAGCTGCCGATTGGAACTGAGCGCGCTGTCTATGACCGCTGCCATTCTCTGCCCCTCGGGCAGCCGGTCTATTTCCCGGATGGAAATCAAAAAATCGGACGCGTAACGGGAAAAATCTCCCCGAATGTCGTCTATATGCGGCGAACCGTAAGCCAGGGCTTTGTCGTACGCCTCCAAAGCCTTGGCCGGGTAGGCCCTAAGCAAGCTCACGGCCGTAAGAGTGGCCCGGTTCGCCCGGGCGACGTTTATATTGGTGGTAAATATTACCAGTGCCGCCGCGATAAAAACCGCAACCCCGGCTACGGCCGGGAAACGCCGGGACACGCCCACTGCCAACGGTTCGGGCGGGTAAGCTTGGGCGTTAATCCAGGCCAAAAACCAAAAAAAGTACAGATACGATGTCGGATTTTCAAAAACGAAAAAATTATGAATAAAATGACCACAGAGAAAGGCGACGCCGGCCGCGAGCCAGTGGATATTAAACCGGCCCCGGTGATAACCAGCGATCAGCAGCCAAAAAGCGGCGGCAAACAAAGCCAGGTAGGCCCCGACCCCGACAATCCCCTGTACCGCCAGGGTATTCATAACAATATTGTGGGCATTGTCAAACCAAGTCTCGCGCCAGCCCTGGAGCAAAAACTCCGGCCGGTAATAAGCGTTGAAAGCGTAAAAATAATTATTCGGTCCCCAGCCGAAAATTGGCTTGTCCTGCCAGGCCTCGACAGCAATCGACCAGGCCATGAAACGGGTGCCGGCAGTGGCGTCGGTGAGACTGGTATTCAACAAGCGCGACAGGGCCGGCACTTTCTGAACCACCGGGGTTTGCCTGAAAACGAAAAGTATTCCGGCCAGGAGCAGGGCAGAGGCACCGAGCCCCACGACAAAACGGCGCAGGCGGCGGTTGTCCCGCGCCGCCAAAACATAAGTCGTGAAGAGTGCCACGACGCCCACGGCCAAGCCCAGCATGGTGCCCCGAGTTTCGCCCAAAAACACCCCGACCACCCCCAGCAGGGCGGACAAAAGCGCGTAGATCTTCCACCCGCGCCGCTTTTCACTCCAGAGAGCCAAATAGCCTAAAGCCGACAGGAACAGTCCATAACCGCTATAGTAGATCGGGTTGCCGAGCGTACCGGAAACGCGGCCGCTGCCGCGTGGCGATGAGATAATAAGCAATATAGTGGGCCAGGGTGAAAAGCCCCAACATGCGTTCGTGGTTGTCCCAGAAACTGTGATACCAGTCGACCCCGGCAAATGTCGAAGCGATGAAGCTCAAAAAAAACAGGCCGACGGCGGCCGAAAGCAGCGTAAAGCGGGGACGGTAGTTTTGCCACGCGACGATTAAGAGCAAGACATAGGCACCGAGCAAAATCGCCACCAGGCTGCGGAAAATAACGATTTTGGGTACTATGAACGGAAAGATAAAGCTGGTCGGAAAAAGCACTAACGGCACGAAGAAACTCGCCAGGAGGCCGCCGCGGATAATTTTTTCAAGTATGCGGGAAGCAGTCATAACACGGGATAGCCGGCGGCTATTCAAGCGCGTCGCGGTAGACCTCCTTTAGACTTCCGTCCTCCGGGTAGGCTTGCACCAGCTCTCGGGCGTACTCGCGGTACTGTTCCCACTTGCCTTGCTGTTTGTAAAAGGCCGCCAGGCTGGATAAATATTCCCGATTTTGCGCCGCGTAGTTCAGACCCTGACGATAGGTAACCTCAGCCAAATCCGGCCGGTTTAATTTCTGTTCGTACAGCAAGGCCAATTTCAGGTAAAGATCCGGGTCGGCAAAGTTGCTGCCGATCGCCAGCTCGAAATTACGCGCCGCTTTTTCGTAGTCGCCGAGCTGAACATACACTTCCGCCATATTGCGATTGCCCAAAACATTGTTCTCCTGCAGCTTGAGCGACTGTTCGTAGGCGGCGATCGCGCCCCGGCGGTCGCCCAACAGTTGCCTGAGGTTGCCGATGGCGATCCAGGTCTCCCAAATATCCGGATCTCGCTCGTACATGGCTTTGGTGCTCGAGACTTTTTCTTCCATTACTGCCCGGGTATCGGCGTCGAGGCCGGAGGGATAAACCAAACCGGCAAACGGATCAACTTTGCCGCTATACGGCGCGGCCGGAGCGCCCGGACGCCAAACCACGGCCAGGACCACGAGGGCAAACACAATCACCCCCACTCCCGGCCAAAACAAATATTTTTTCATCATAGTCCTAGTGAAAAGCATAGAACTGGTAGTGAGTTATTAGCAATTCTACCCTAAGTTGAGCCGGAACATAGACTGATTTTTACGGCACCAAAACTCGCTCTTATAGGCTAGGACATTGGGGCCGTGAAAATCAGTCTCTGTTTGAGGCGAAAGGGGGGGGAACTCGCTGTGAGTTCATAATTGTACCAGTATAACACGCGCTCCGGCTACCGGCAATAGACAGAAAAACAAAACTCTCCCCAAGCGGGGAGAGTTTTGCGCGTTGGTGCTAACCCAAGCTAATCGCGGAGCGATTATTTGGAGAGTACCTCGGCCGTGCTCGACGTCGAGTTCAAACCGTTGACCAGATAACCGTTGGTCCAGTCAGCAGTTGTCGAGGCGTGAGCGCCGTTATGCATATCCGACCAGATGAAGTCGTCGTTGAGTGTGTCGGCTTCAACCGTAGCCGCGCTCGTCATGAGCGTAGCAACGGCATTCAAGGTCGCGGCGTCGCCCGCCATACGGGTCGAGACTGAGGCTCCGGACTGGGTGCCCGTAGCGATACCACGCAACACGAAGACGCGCGGCAAAACTCGGGAGACAGTCCTTTCCTCAAGACCGCCGGTGCCGGCCACGTGGGTGATGTTGTTGTTGACGTCAACGACGGAATCGCCATTGGTGTCAATCAATATGCTCACCGTGCCGTTTTCACCGGGACGAACGGCGCTGGAGTTGAGGATAACCTCCGGGTTCTCGGTAACATCCACCAATTGGACATTGCCGATACCGTTGCCGCTGCCAGCCACGAAGCTGGAAGTGGCGATGTCGAAGGTGAACTTCATGAGCGAGATGTCGCTCGTGTTGGCTGTCACCTCGAACTTGTACAGGTCAACCGAACCATTGTTGAGGACGTTGGAGGACAACGCCAACTTCTTGATGGTCGGAACACCCTGGTACATGTAGTGAGTGTTGCCATTCGGAGCGCTTGACGAGCTAAGGTATTCGGTCGAACCGGTGCCGCTCTGGGCGCCAAGGCCGGTAACATGGCCCAAGTTGGCGATGTTGAAGCCAAGGTTGTGACCGCCCACGGTTACATTGTTCGACGGACCGATGCTCGACAAGTTGGCCATGAGATGGAGCAAGGCGCCGTTCGTGTCGCTGATGTCAACGACGAACGCCTTGGAATCGAGGTCGATAAGGGGGGTCGTGCTGGTCGGAACAACCGAGCCGACGGTCTTACCGCTCTCGTCCACCAAGTACAGGAGATCGTAATCCTTGTACGAGGAGCTCGCGGTGGCCGTTACGCGCTGAGTCAAGAGAATCTTGTCGATCTCTACGTTCTCAGTGGTGGTCGAAAGGAACTTGAAGGTGCCGAGTTTCACGCCGGTCGTACCGGCCGCGAAGAGCTTGGCGCTGGGGTTCGACGGATCAAGAGAAACCTCGACCGTACCGCCGGCCGCGCCGATAGTGAGGGCCTGGCCGGACGCGCCGGTTTCAATGGTTTCGCTGACCGTGGAACCGGTGGTAACACCGACCGCGGAAATATCGTTGGCTACGTTGGTCGCAAAGGTGTGCGAACCGGCGGTAGCTCCGCCCGCGATTTCAGCCTTTACTTTAACCACGAGTTTCTTGCCGGCCTTGATCACGAATTGGTCGGCGCCGCTCAGGTTGAAGGTAAAGGTTTCATCATTGTTGGCCGTGGAATCCGAACCGCTGACGGTTTCGGTAAGCGCTTCCTCGGTTCCGGCGCTGTTGTAGCTGTCGCCATCCTTGTCGACATAGAGACGGATGCTCTGGATGTCAATAGTCTTGGCGGTAGCGCCGGTCGTATCTTTGACCTTGAACTGGGTAACTTTCAAATCCTCGGAAGAGCCGCCGGCGTCCAGGAGGACGTGGGCCAACTCGACACCGTTCGTACCAGCGGCCACGCTACGGGCCGACGGAGTCGGCATGGTGGTAACGCGCAGCGCGCCTTCGCGAACGGTCATGGTGTTGCCGCTGACCACCGAGTTGTTCGGGGTAGCGTATGTACCCAGGGTGATGGTTTCACCGCTGTTGACACCGCGAGCATCGAAGTTAACCGAGTTCATGTCAATACCGATCTGAATCGTGTCGTTGGCAGCCGGATCGCTGGTAATCTTGGCCTTGACGGTCAAGATATTGTCGCCAGGCTGAAGCGTGAACGAATCAGTGCTGGTGGCATAACCGGCAGTCGCCGCCGAGGCCCCCACGCCGTCCCCACCGCCGATCAGGGCTTTGCCATCTTTATTGTAGATGACTAAGCTGTCGAGGTGGGCTGGCTGGGTCGAACCGGACGGGGTGATCTTGAAGACCAGAGTACGCACGTCAATCGGCTCGCCCTGAACTTTGAAGTTAAAGCTGGCGAGAGCGACATTCGTGGCGTTGTCCGGCACATCGCCGCTCTTGACATCGTCGGTCTTCGTGATGTTGATCTTACCCTGAGAAACATTCACGTCCGGCGAAGCCGAAGCGAAGTTGTTGGTCGGGGTAACGTACTGGTTGTTCTTGAGATCCTTGGCCAGGACATGAACCTGCTTTTGCACGTAGAGCTGAATATCGCGGCCAGAACCGCCGCTAATGTCGGCAAATACGGCAAAGGTCTTGTCATTGCCTTTTTCGATCTTGCAGTCGGTCGTGCAGGCGGCCAAATCAAAGGTAAGGTACTTACCCTTCATCGTGCCTTTGGCGACGACATTGTTGTTGTATTTGAGTTCGTAATTCTCGATATCGGTGTCAGACACGGTACCACCGTTGTACATGACGACCCGCTGTACCTGGAAGTCTTCGGTCGCTACCGAAATCTTGAGGTTGGCCAGGTTGACATCGTTGGAACCGATCTGTTTGGTAACAGTACCGACCGTAGAACCTTCGGCGAGAGTAACCGTGCCGAGGGTAACGTTGTCATTGGTAGTCACCGAGTGCCCAAAGAGGGGTAAAGTTCCTTCTACCGTAGCGGTGGTTTCGAGCGAGTGGACGCCGAGAGTCGGCACGTTACCCGTCGTCATCGCCGCCGCGGCGGCCATGTCACCTACCAAGGTATAGACTTTCTCTTCGCCGCCGTTGAGGACGATGTCCTCGGTAAAGGTGGCGAGATTGTCCGAATTGAGACTCTTGCCGGCGTCGTTCAAGAGATTGCCGCTGGCATCGACCACGTTAACAGTCGAAAAATCGGCATTGACGGCCGGAGCGCCGCCACGGACTACTTTGAAGGAGTCAATGGTAACTTTTTCCGTGCCGGTGTTCTTGAAGACGACTTTGGCAAACGGTACGCGAGCGGCGTTGGCCAACGCGTAGGTGCTTACCGGGCTGTCGGACGCAAGAGTAACTTTCAAGGCGCCGGTAGCCGGAGTGGTCGGGGTGGTCGGAGTGGTCGGGGTGGTACCGCTGGTACCAACCTGAGCCGGATTCTCGACCAGTTTGGCCGGGGTAACAGTCGCGGCGTCAGCCGTGGCTGTGCCGAATACTGCGGCCGAGACCGTGCGGACATCGCCCTTAACCTGAGACGAAAGCTCGCCGTCTACCTTCAGGAGCTTGCCGCCCGAGACAGAGTAAACAGCGGTCTCGCCTTCTTTTTTGACGAGCATGCCGTCGTGAAGTTTGGCCGTGTCGAGCACTGCGCCAACTTTGTAGTTGGCGTCAAACACGTCCGGAAGATCGCGGACAAGTTTGGCCCAGTTCGCGCCGTAGAGGGCTTTGGCGACCTCTTCGCTCGCCAGTTTCTGTTTCATGTTGTTCGCGCCGACCGCGAAGACGCTCGGGGATACCGCCGTCTTTACGAGACGAGAACCCGGACGATAGTTGACGCCGCCCGCGCTGGGATAAGCATCGGTACAGGTCGGGTCGATCGTTACTACGCCAGAGAAATCTTTGTACCAAGTGTTGTAGACCTCTGAATTCGGGAAATACCGGCGGTTCATGTCGGCATCGATAAGATAAACCGCCGAGTTGCCCTTGACCTTAAAGAGATCTCCGGCCTCGAGCTCGGGACACGTGGCAGCGGCTACGCCAGCCGGTACGAGAGCCGAAAGACCGACGCTCCATACCATGGTCATGGCGACCACAGACACGGTGAAGAGCTTTTTACCGAATTTCTTCAAATCGTGCATAAATTAGCTTTCTGCTTATTTGAAAGCGTCCCGACTGAGTCGGAATCAATCAAATAAGCGGTTTGTAAGACTGTCCAACTCCAGGGTACAAGGCTTGCGCCTCCTCCTGGATCGACCTTTCGGCTAGACAGTGTCCCGACTGCGTCGGGTTTAGCGCCGGGCGGCACAAGCCCGAAACGCTACTCCATCCAGGACAAGCCGGATGGGTGCCCTATACTGTATGGCTGCCGCCCCCCGTGAATCACAGAGGGCAACGGCCGGACAGTAGACCAAACGTCGACTGCCAGAACCTTTTTACTTCAGACCCGGGTCTGGCGCCGGCAGCCTGGTCTCGGCTGTCATATTCGCCTGTGTCCTGGTCTCGATAATAAACTTCTCGGCGGTTCCGGCGCTTTCGTTTAGTCCTTTCAACTTGCTCAGCGCCTCGCGTAAATTGCCGTCGTCAATAATTTTTTGAATTTCCCCGACCGACTCCTCGATAACGGCCGTCTTTTGCTCCGCTTCTTTAACCTTGCTTATCAAAATGGCGGTGGTGCTGGCGGACGGACTCTGAACAGCCGTGGAGGTGGCATATGGCATGCCCGACGTGGTAGATACCGGCATAATCTCGGGCTTCAACGAATAGCCGCCAGCCGGCGTAGTGCTCGCGTTCTTGACGTCTGTTTTGACCCCCATGGTGCTGGTGGCCGCCGATGGTTTGAGCGCGCCGGCATCGGCGATAACTTCTTTGACTGTATCCACATTCTGCTTCATGTCCTTGGCGGTTTCAGCCATTTCGGTAAGCTTTCCTGAGATAATCTGCCTGACAGCCGCGCCCTCAGTGCCGGTAACGGCCTTGCTCTCTCCCACCACAGTCTCCATTGTCGAGATAGCGCTATTATTGACAGACTCAACCGTCTCTATCATCTGCCGCGTTACTGCCGGCGCCGTGGTGCCGGACTCGACCGCGGTCTGCTTAAGGGTTTTGACGATCTCACCCGTGTTTTGGGTAACATCTTTCACCAGGGCAACGGCCTCCTGGGGGTTAGCCTTAGCCACAGTTTTTACCTGCTCGCTCGTCGCGACCGAGGCAGACTGGACAGCCTGCGCCAAATCACGAGCCGCTGCCGCCACGTCTTTGACTGTTTTGGCCGTGTCGGCGGCAGTACTGGCGGCTGAAGTCGGCAGTTTTTCTACGACGGCCTTTTTAATATCGTCGGCCCGACTCTTGGCGAGCTTAAGGTGGAGCTCGGCCTTCTCCCCTTCTGAAGCCCCGATACTCTTGACGGCCACCTCTGTCTTTTGCGCGGCCCGCTTAACTGCCCACAAGCGGTCGCCCGGCACGCTGTTGAAGGAAGCGCTGACACTGGCGATCCAGCCTCCGGTAGCCACGAGGGCGACCAAAAAGGCTGTTAAGGTAGGCCGAAAAAGGCGGATGATACGGGCCGACCGGAACATAAAAACGAACTCGCGCGTCCGTTCGCGCAAAGTAGGCTCTGAAGGGGCGGCGACCGTATTGCCAATCTGGGTTAGCAGGCGCTCGCGGTTTTGTTTCGCCCACGTCTGGTCCGGATTTATCAGGCCTTCTGCCGACCGCAGCTGTCTAAGTTGTTTCACTACCTCTTTCATAGATGTCCTTCTTTGTCCAAAAGCTGTTTGGCGATTTTAAGAGCCCGATGCAAGGTTACGCGAACATTAACGGCGGACTTGCCCAAAATCTCGCCGATCTCTCTGACCGAGAGATCTTCCAAATATTTAAAAATCAAAACTTCCTGGTATTCCTGTTTCATTTTTTTAAGGATCTTGAGAATGTGTAGCGTCTCCTGCTCTACCGCCACCAGATGATAACGCTTCTCGTCCGCTCCGTAGGCCTCGGCCAAATCCAGAGGATGCTCGGCGCGCCGGCTCCTTTCACGGTAGAAATCAATGATGCAGGTACGCGCGACGCGGTAGATCAAGCCGCTGAAACTGGAAACGTCCCGGCCGTCCTTGCCGGTCAGATAATGCCAGGTCTTGAGAAACACCTCGCTCGCGAGGTCTTCCGCCTCCTCTTTGGTGGAAACTTTAAAGAAGATAAACCGATAGATCTTTTCAACGTATCTATCGTACAATTCGCCGTACGCCACTGGGTCGTGTTCTTTTGTTACCCGGTACACGAGTTTTTTTTCCACGGCAGCGGTTGGCATATATGAAGACGGCGGTAATAAAAAAGTGTTACACCCCGGAACATTCATTAGTATACACCCGCCAAAGGTAGGAAAAACTATACCATAAAAGGGGGTGCCGCGCAAAGGGTATGTGGATGGCGGCATAGGCGTAAGCGGTGCCAAAACAACAAAGGCATTAACTATCAATGCGCGTTTGGTCGCCATGCGGGCAACAAACGACAAGCCAGCCCTATCAGACTATATTTGTATACAATATTGTATACAAATATAGTCTGATAGGGCTGGCGCTTGCTATCCAATTTGTATAGACTGGTCTATACAAATAAGAAGCAAAAAACTAAATTAAACCCCAAAATTGGATGAATTATTGACAAACCCTCATCAATTTGTTAATATTTGTCTATACAAATTGAAAAAAACCGGTTTTAATAATAGTAGTTTCCCGGCTCAAGACGCATAACAAATCCCGGTTTAAGTATGCCTACGCTGCCGATTCAAGAAAAAAAGGATCTTAAAAAAGGAGACGCCAAAGAAGTAATACGCGTCTCGATTTCGGAAGCGGCGCGCTTGTTCGGCGTCAACCCGCAGACTATCCGGCGCGCTATCCGGGACCAGGATGTTACTTACGTGGTGGTGGCCGGCCGGTACAAAATCAACTTCGAGAGCCTGGTCAAATGGTCCCAGCGCAAAACCACGGTCCGAAACAAATCCAACCAGCACGGCATCGGCCAGTTCATTGACCGCTGGAAAATTTCCAATACTCTGTATTCGCCGAGCACCAAAACGATCAAAAATGACAAACAGACTCCGGGGGTCAAAAACCAACCCGGGGCTATGGACGCAGCAGCCGGAAGCGACAAACCAAACGAAGTCCCGCCAGGTTTTGACCGCACCGAAACTGGCCACAGCCAGGCCCCCACTGCGCGGCCGACAGTGCCGGCTATGCCTGGCCCGGCCGGCCGCCATTAAATTTTATCCCCTCTAACGGGGATTTTTTTTGCGCCTGTACGCGAAAGCGCTTTTACCATATAATGAACTCACAGCGAGTTTCCCCTTTTCGCCTCAAACATAGACTGATTTTCGCGGCACCAAAACTCGCTCTTGTGGGCTCAGACATTGGGGCCGCGAAAATCAGTATATATGTTTCGGTTCAACTTAGAAAAGAGAATTGCTAATAACTCACTATCAATTCAATCAATGCCAGCCGACATTGGAGAAATGCGGACTACGATTCCCGCCCTATGAAATTTTTTACCCAACACTTTAACCGCCATCATTTTTTTCACGCTCCGCACCGCTGGTTCTTGGCCCTGCTTCTCTCGCCTATACAGGCGGCCGAACATCACTACAAAAAGCGCTACCATCTGCGGTTTGCCCATGCCCGAAAATTGTTTATCTTCGATCTCACGCTTCTGTCTCTCGCGCTCGGACTCGCGACCATGACCGCCGCCTGGCTATGGTATGATCCGACTGTTACCGCGCTCGTCAGCCTGTCTCTCGACCCGGCGGTCAAAGATGCCGCCGGTCCGGACCGCATCAGGAGCGGCGAATATGTTAGCTATACTGTCCGCTATCGCAACGACAGCGACGTGTCGCTGTCCGACCCGGAATTGCGCGTTCATTTTCCCGCCGGTTTTATGGTTGAGTCGGCGCTGCCCTCGGACCGTTACTCGTCGAGCACCGAAACGTTTTCCCTCCCGGATCTCACGCCCCGCTCCGGCGGCGAAGCCATTATCCGCGGCCGTTTTTTTGGCACTCCGGATACCGAAGAACAGATAATCGCCTACCTCACCTACGCGCAAGCCGGAAAAACCTGGAGGGAAGTGAAGCGTTCGCCGGTTATCACCACGCTCCGGGGCTCGGTATTGGAAACCGAACTCACGGTTCCCGACACTATCCTGGAGCTGGGATCATCACCGATAACCCTGCTTGTTAGAAACCCTTACGACCAGGCGCTGCCCTCTATTCTGGTCCCCTTTCCCCAGGCAGACGGTTTCACTCTGACCGCCGTGTCCTCAAGCGCCGGCAGGATAGAGCCTGGCGCGTGGTTTTTGCCGCCGCTATTGCCCGGCCAGGAAGAGCGCCTCACACTGCGGCTGGATTCGTCGCTCGCGGCCGCTGTTACAGAGCTGGAATTGGCCTTTACGCCGCAGTTCAAACTGCAGCAGCACGTCTTCTCCCAAGTGAAAGTCGGACGCCGCCTCAAAGTGAGCCACCCGCGGCTGTCGGTGAACGGAGCCTGGGGCGACGGCCGGACCAAAATAGTTCCCGGACATACCGCCGCGCTCGCGATAACAGTAGAAAACAATGGCGATCTGCCGCTTTCGGATTTGTCGCTGTCTGTCTCCATGCCAGCGGCGCTGGTGGACACCGCCCGGCTCTCGGCCCTAAATTTGGGCGCCTATTCCGGCGGCGTCTTCACGGTCGGAGCGCGCCAGCACCCGGACTGGGGGCAGCTGAACCCCGGAGAAGCGCGCAGCCTAGTGCTGCAAATTCCAATACGATCCGTCCCCCAGGGCGGCAGCGACCTGGTGTTGCTGCCCGCGGTCCGGGCCAGCGCCCGGCCGGCCGCGCCCGGAGCCAAAACTATTCAAGCGGAAGGACTCTTGCCCGGCCTGGCAGTGGGAACCGTGCTTTTGCTCGAGGCTGACGCGCGCTATTACACGGCCGAAGGCGACCAGCTGGGACGCGGACCGCTCCCTCCGGTAGTCGGCAAACAAACCAAGTATTGGGCACTGATCAAAATTGCCAACACCACGAGCCGGGTGCAAAACCTCGCCTTCCGGGCCGTGCTCCCGGCGCACATTGTCTGGACCGGCAAAAGCAGCGTCAGCCGCGGCAGCGACGCCACGTACAATCCGAGCACCCGCGCTGTCAGCTGGTCGCTGCCGGCTATCTCTGCCCACGAGAGCGTGGGCGTATATTTCGAGCTGGGCTTTACTCCCGGCGAGGAACACCGGGGACAAACTCCGCCGCTTCTGGAGCAAATATCTGTTTTAGGAGAAGACAGTTATATTTCAAATACGGTATCAGCCAGCGCCGCGCCACTCAATACCGGCCTGCCAAACGATGCGCGGGCGCGGCAAAAAGGGGTATTGACGGAATAGGAAGGTCGCGGGCAGTGGATAGCTAACGAAAAAATGGCTCTATTTAGCCATTTTTTTGCTTTTTTCCCTTGACAAAATGGCTTATTTTTGCTATAATTGGCTGTTCTATACTCAAAAAAATCGCTATAGTATAGACATTGCTCTTTACAACTGAGGTGGATAGAGCGGACATTTTCAGTATCGCTTCCCGGGAAACGGCTCTGGCCGGTTTCGGGGAAGCGGTACGAAGATGAGCCGCTAAGGTTAAGTTTTCACAATTGACCGTAGTTAGAATCTGGACCACAAGGAGATAAAGCGATGGCTACCCGCAGCACTGCTTTCTTTGCTTCTTTCGCGTTCCTCGCGTTCCTCTCCTGCGGCTGCGACAGTCTGCTCAACCCCCACTTCCTCTCGGGGAAGGGGGACGACATCCGGAGATACGACTCCGGAGAGACGCAGGCCGAGGGCGAGGAGCCGGACAACGGCGGCGCCGACGAGGCGGACGAGGCGGAGGGGCAGCAGGATGTCTTCTCGATGGACGAGGGGCAGGAGGCCGCGGCGGAGCCGGACAACGGCGCCGACGCGGACTGCGACAACCAGTGCGTCTCGGGGCAGATGAAGTGCGTGAACCAGGAGAGAATCCTGGTTTGCGAGCTCACGGAAGATGGTTGCTACCACTTCCGCTCCGGCGACGAGGCCGGCGCCTACACCTGCAGCGACGGTGTGGACGCCACGGACGACTGGTGCGAGGCCGACGAGTGCCGGTACGCGGTCAACCCCGCGTACTGCCTCATCGAGTCCAACGGGTACAAGTCGGGGGAAAAACACGGGTACGACCCGTGCCTCGAGTGTAACCCGAAGGTCGCGCAGTCGTGGTGGACCACGGTTCCCGGCTGCGCTCCGCCCCTCGATGCGGCGGACGCCGGAGACACCTGGGACTCGGATGATGCCGAGACCACCCCACCGCCCACGCCTGACGCCGACACCGCCGACCCGCCGCCCGACGAGGGCTCCGATACTGACGATACTGGCATCGAAGACGCTGACGACGGCGAGGACGCCGAGGCCACGGAGCCGGACAACGGCCCCGAGACCGAGGACTCGCTGCCCGACGCGGGCTGCGAGGACGAGTGCACCGGGGGCGAAATCGCCTGCACCCTGGAGGGCAACCTCCTCGCGTGCGAGCAGGACAACGCGGGCTGCTGGATCTACAGCGAACCCGCCGCCTGTGGCGACGACAACCCGTGCACCGACGACCTCTGCGTGCCCGGCACCGGGTGCGTCAACGACTTCAACTCGCTCTCGTGCGATGACGGCGACGCGTGTACGGAAAACGACACGTGCGCGGCCGGCATCTGCGCCGGCGCCAACTGGTGCGACTGCCAGTTGGAAGCCGACTGCGTCAAGTACGAGGACGAGGACCTCTGCAACGGCACGCTCGTCTGCGTGTCCGGCCAGTGCGTGGCCGACCCCGCCACCGTCATCGCCTGCAACACGGCGAACGATGGTCCCTGCGCGGCGGCCGCGTGCGACCCGGCGTCGGGCCAGTGCTATCCGGCCTCAGTGGCCGATGGCACCGACTGCGACGATGGCGATGCCTGTACGGCGTACGACCAATGCCTGTCCGGCGCCTGTGCCGGCGAGCAGATGTCGTGCGACGACGGCAATGCCTGCACCGATGACGCGTGCGATCCGGCCAAGGGGTGTATCTTCACCTCCAACACCGCGCCCTGCTCCGACAACAACGTCTGCACCGTGAACGACGCGTGCGACGACGGGGCCTGCGCGGCCGGTAAATCATCCCTCCAGTGCGACGACGGCAAGCCGTGCAACGGCCTCGAGACCTGCGACATGGTCAAGGGGTGCGTGCCGGGCGAACCGCCCGCGAGCTGCTGCACCGCGGACGCGCAGTGCGACGACGGCAACTACTGTACCGTCGACGTCTGTCTTGGCACCAAGTGCCAGTCCGTGGCCCTGCCCCCCTCCACCCCCTGCGACGATGGGAACGCCTGCACTCTCGGGGACATGTGCCTCGGGGGCGTGTGCGCCGGCGGGAAAGCGGCCATCTGTGCCGCTCCCGACCAGTGCCACGAGGCCGGAGCCTGCGACCCGAAAACGGGCGCGTGCTCCCACCCGGAGAAGCCGGAAGGGACCCTCTGCAACGACGCAAACGCGTGCACCCAGGTGGACCAGTGCCACCAGGGCGCGTGCCTGGGCGGGGATCCGGTGCTCTGCACCGCCCTCGACCAGTGCCACGCCGTTGGCGTGTGCGACCCCCAGTCCGGGCTCTGCTCGGATCCGGCGAAAGCCAACGGGGCCGCGTGCGACGACAGCAACGCGTGCACGAGCACCGACAAGTGCGCCGCGGGCAACTGCGGCGGGGTGTCGATCGTCTGCGATGACGGCAACCCCTGCACCAACGACTCGTGCGATCCGGCCACGGGGTGTAAGTTCACCCCCAACACCGCGCCCTGCGACGACGGGGAGTGGTGCACGACCGGAGATGTCTGCAGCGAGGGGGCGTGCCTTGGCACGCCGGAGGAGCTGATCTGCGGCGGTACCTGCCCCGGGCCGGTCGTCTCGGCCACGGGCTTCCCGGCCACGCCGGGAAGCACTGAGGTCGTCGTCGACCTCGGACAGGCGATGGACCTCGCGAAGGTTACGGTCACCGTCCAGGTGCAGGGAGGGGAAAACACCCTCAACCTGTATGCGGCGCTTGCCGCCCCCAAAGACTGGGAGCCGATCGGCTCCTGGTACGGCGGGTGCGGGTCGGGGGACAGTTGTTCCACGACCGGCAGCAGCGCGCAGTTGTGCCTGTCGGCGCGGTACCTCCGGGTGAACGCCCCGGGGTTGCCGCTCCTCAAGGCCACGGCCAAGGCCGTAACCCTGGTCAAGTGACGGATATCCACCTCACCACAGGCGGCGAGAGTACCCTTCCCTGGTCTCTCGCCGCCCAACTCCACTTTGGGCTTAACTTAAGGTTGTACCCAAAGCAAACAAAAAAATCGCTTCGAACAGCGATTTTTTTGTGGCCGAAGCCTATTGACAGCCGAGTTTTTTTCTGCTATAATTACCTGTTTTTAACTCACTTGACAACCGGTTGCCGACGGCTCTAACGGATGAGACAATACTTATATAAGTCAAAAGCCTGTCTGTATCTAGTCCCCTTTTCCCTACTATGAAAATCGCCATGATCGGCCAAAAGGGCATCCCCGCCAGTTACGGCGGGGTAGAGCGCCACGTACACGACCTTGCGGTGCGCCTGGTTGAATCCGGGCAGGCGGTAACGGTTTACAGCCGCCGCTGGTACACAAAAACGTCGGCCGATTCAGTGGCCGGAGTGCGCGCTGTCTATCTGCCGTCGATTGCCACCAAACACCTCGATACCATCAGCCACACCCTGCTCGCCAGCCTGCACGCGCTTGGCGGCCGTTTTGACGTCATCCACTACCACGGCGTCGGACCGGCGCTCTGGTCGTGGCTGCCGCGGCTTTTCTCGCCCCGGACCAAAGTGGTAACGACGTTTCACTCGATAGACCGCTACCACCAAAAATGGAACCGTTTCGCGCGGCTGGTGCTGCGCCTGGGCGAATGGGCCGCCTGTTTGTTCGCTCACGCCACCATCACGATTTCGCCGACCCTGCAAAGCTATTGCCGCAACGAATTTGGCCGGGAAACCAACTATATCCCGAGCGGAGTTCCCACTGTCCACGGCGCCGCGCCGGCGGCCCGGGAGCACCTCGATCAGTTCGGGCTTTTCCCCGGTGAATATATTCTCACGGTCGGCAGGCTTATTCCCTGCAAAGCCGTGCATGTTCTCATCGAAGCTTTCCGCCGGCTCAAGCAGACTAACAGCGACCACCCGGCCGTAGCGCGTCTCAAACTCGTTATTGTCGGCGGTTCGGTGTTT
This sequence comes from Candidatus Magasanikbacteria bacterium GW2011_GWA2_56_11, assembly GCA_001004885.1. Classification (GTDB taxonomy): domain Bacteria; phylum Patescibacteriota; class Patescibacteriia; order Magasanikbacterales; family UBA922; genus GWA2-56-11. The sequence goes on along the minus strand of LCRX01000013.1, from coordinate 60,780 downwards.
ACCGACGAATATGTGCGCGAACTCCACCGCCAGGCGAGTCCGTGCAATGATATTGTCTTCACCGATTTTCAGTCCGGGCCGATCTTGGGTACTCTCTACCGCCACGCCCTGCTCCTGGCGCAGCCATCGCTCATCGAGGGGCTGCCGATTACCGTGCTCGAGGGAATGAGCTACCGAAAAGCAGTGTTGGCCTCCAACATTGCCGAACACTACCAGCTGGTGCAAGACGGCAGCTTGCTTTTCGAGCCGAACAACTCCTCCGCTCTCGCGGACGCGCTCCTGCATTACATAGACCTGCCCGACGACGCCAAGGCGCAAATCGCCGAGCGCAATTACCGCCTGGTGCAGGAGCAATACAGCTGGGAAACCGTGCTCGCGCAAATAATTGACGTCTATGGCACTCCAGCGGCCGCGGCCAAAGCCGAGCGCTGCGAAGCTCTTACCTAAAAACATCCCGGCCTCAAGCCGGGATATTTGGAAAGAGCGCTCTTTGGCGCTCGATTTTATTTAGAGAAACAAAATTATATCTAGAGCCTACTCCCAAAAATAACTTCCGGCTCAATTTTGAGATAAGCTCTAGGGATTACAATCCAGTATCCCGCGACAACCCGATAATATCCATCCGGCCGTCGAAATCCACGTCGCTCACCCTCACCTCGACTCCCGGATTGGCGAGCGAGGTATAGGCAGTGAACGGGTCGAACAAAGCCCGGCCGGTTTCGTCAAAAACTTTTATCGTCGGCGCGCCGCCCGGACCGGCGCCGACTACGATCTCGTCGCGGCCGTCGCCGTCCAGGTCGCCGCTCGCGACCGAAAGAGCGCCCCGGAAGCTCGCGGAAAAAGCCGGCCATTCGGCGACGAGCGATAACTCTTGGTCATACACCGAAACTGCGGCTGACCGCGGAGGACCGGCGCCGATAAGCAGCCGCTCTTCGCCGCCGGCGCCGGTTTGGCCGACAGCGAGCGTGTAGCCGCCCCGGTACGGCGCGCCGAAAGGATACCAATCCTGCCGCATCTGCCGTCCGTGGCGATTGTAAATTTTAATCGGCAAAGCATAGCCGCTTTCGGGCGCCACATAAATTTCCGGGATTCCGTCGCCGAACAAAAGATCGCCGATCGCCAGCCGCAAGCCGCCGGCGTACCCGGCCGAATACGGATACTTTCTTCAAACGCAAAAAAACCGTTGCGCACCCTCTCTCCGGTCGGCCGAAAAAACCGGGCAAAGTCGCCGTTGGTAAACACCACATCGTCGAGCGAGGCAAAAGTTTTTAGGAGCACCAGGCCGTCGTAGTTGGCGACAGCGGTTTCCGAGACGATGCTGCCGTCATTCACTTTGGCGTCCTGAACCCCGCGAATTTTTTCGTACTCGCCGAACAGTTCGACCGTTTTAGTTTCGCCCGTGCTGTTGATAACAGCCAGTCCGTGTTCAAAATCGCGGCGCCAGACGCCCGGAGAGTACGCCTTCCGCCCCTCTGCCGAGAGCGCGCCGCCGACCGGAGAACCCAGGTTGACGCTGTACTCGTCGTACCACCACAGCTGGCCGTGCCGTTCGTTGCCGTAGTCAAAAGAAAAAAATCCGTCCTCGAGCAGAGCGCTGCCCAAACCGAAACGCACTGCCCGGTGGTCTGTCGGCGCGCCCTGGTTGCCGGTGTTCGCGTTAATGATGTTTACCCGCGGCTGGATACTGCTCTCAAAATTCTTCCGGTAACGGTTCATGTTCGGCGCCCAATCGGCCGCGGAAAAACTTTCGATCATCATGCCGTTGAGCTCCCGGGCATAGGCATCGGTCCAGCCGTTGCCCAAAATTATATCGGCGCTCCCGGCCCTCTGGCGCGTTTTTTCATACAGAGCGCGCAACCCGTTTTGCCAAATTTTGTCGATGCTGCCGGGGCTGTCGGGCATGCCGTCGCGGTCCGTGTCCACATCGCCGCCGGGCAGAGTAAAGCGCAGGCCTTCCCAGGCATTGTCATAAAACACGCCGTCCCACAGGCCGCTGCCGAGCACGGTGCCGCTCACAAAAGCGGCCAGATAATCCTGAAAATTGCGTCCGCCCGCGAGCGGCGCCTGGCTTGTGATATTGAGCATGTGCGTGCCGGGCCAAAAGCTGAGACGCGCGCCGCGGCTGTCCGTGAGATACCACTCCGGAGCTATTCCGGCAGAGAGCTGCCGGCGCAGAACGCTCGCCGAGGCGGCGGCGTTTTGGAGTATCTCCTGGGGCGTAATATACGCCAGCACAATAATATCCGGGTTCTTGGCCCGCAGACGCCGGATGAGATCGGGATTGGACACCTGATTTTCCATGTCCAAAATTACCAGATCCCAGCGCGCCAGCTCGTCGGCCTCTCGGGGCGTGAGGTGCCACTCGAGATAATAGTTCGCCTTGCGCGGAAAAGAATCCGGCAGCGCCGACGCGGCCGGGGACGGAAAGGCCAAAGCAGACACCAAGACGCAGACTACGGCGGCCAGAATTGTCTTATTCATAAATAATGACCACAAAATCCAACGTCCAGAAAAAAATTTTGTTTTTTATTATCCGGTAGCGCCTAATGCCGGCCGCCTCCAGACACCGGATCAGGTCGCGACGCGAAAGCAAATGCATGTAGTCCCCGGCCGCCCACCCGCGGCCGAGAAGCCTCAGCATACCATCAAACCACGGCCGGGGCAATATAATGTGGAGCAGGGGCAGGCGCGTGTGCACTTCGATCGGAAAAAACCGGTTGGGCGTAGTAATAAACGCCTGCCGGGCCGTACGCGCGGCCTCGCGCAAAAATGCTGTCTGCTCGGCCCGGCCGCCGACGTGTTCGAGAACGGCGTTCGACCAGCAGATGTCGAAGGCTTTGTCCGCGAACGGCCAGGCGCCGCCCGCGTAACTGACGGCTGTTATCTCCGGATAGCGGCGGCCAAGCCGGTCTGTTTCCCCTTTGACCAGAGCGGTGATGGCCCGCGGATAAGGATAGTTTTTTTCCAAAAAATTGTCCGTCGGACTGTATTCGGCGTCGCTCGCGCCGACATCGAGCACGGTTGTGCGCGGCGTCGGCGAAAAATATTGCAAAAACAATTGCCACTTGCGCCGCCGGTTCCAGCCCGAAACGCGGTAAGCCGGCGATAAAAATCTCTGTTTCATAACAGCGAGCGATAAAGGCTGTCCAGCTGGTTGAGGTGCCTGTCCATGCCAAAACGCGACCGGGCACTCTGCCGGGCCTGGACCGCGGCCGCTTTGGCCTTGTCCGGCGCGGAAAAAATGGCGGCCAGCCGCTCCCGCAAGGCCTCTGGCTGGTGCGTGGGCACTATCCAGCCGTCGACGCCCGGGTTGATGAGTTCCCGGCCGGCGGCCTCGCTCGCGACCACGCAGCGGCCGGCGGCCATGGCTTCCATGACAGTCAGGCTTAAGCCCTCCCAGAGCGACGGCTGCACGACTATGTCCATGGCAGCGATCTGGGCGGGCAAATCCAGGCTCACGCCGTGCCAGCGGACCCGCTCGGCAATGCCTAGTTTGCCGGCCAAAGCCTGGAGCGGCCCGCGCTCGTCGCCCTCTCCGAACAGATGGTATTCCCAGGGCAGATGTTTCAGGCCGGAGAGAGCGTCGAGCGCGTCGCCGTGGCCTTTTTGCCGGTGCAGGCGCCCGATTGTGGCGATACGCACGGTACCCTGGGAAAACAAACCAGCGGCAGGAACCGCCAGCCAGCGCCCGGTGTCGATGCCGTTCAAAATGGTAAACGTAGTCTTGTCCGGGGCCCGCAGATGGCCAAGCGCGTATTCGCGCACCGCGCCCGACACGGCCACGACAGCGTCGGAGCGGGGCAACATCTGCCGCCACAGCGCGCGGTAATGCCACGGCCGATACGCCTCCACATTGTGCATGGTCGCCACCCAGCGGGCGCGGCGATGACGCCGCGTCCACCAGTACCCGGCCGCGTCGCTGCTATAGACGGCCCCAGGCTGCCGCCGGCCGCGACGCTCACGACATGGACCTCGTATCCGCGCTCCGGCAGCCGGCGGGCGTACTCCAATACCAGGCGCTCGGCGCCGCCGGAATCGAAAGTAGGAATAATATGGGCCAGTTTAATGGGCGGCATAGGCTACACATCCGCGACTAACCGGGCACGGGCCAGGGGTGGCGCCAAAAAGCCGACAACCCGCGTGTCGCGGCGGTGAACAGACTGAGCCGCGAGGGCCAGAGCCAAAGGGACCCACATAACGCTCGAATAATACTGGGTATTGAACAGCTGAAAAGTGAGAGACCCGCACATTAGCGCGAGTCCGAAGACGGCGGCGGCGCGGGCCGAATCGTCGTAGCTCAAATCGGTCGCCCGGAGGTAAACGCGCCGGAGTAAAAGCCAAACAAAGAGCGCAAAAGTGACCAGACCGAGTATTCCCTGCTCGGTGCCTATCTTCTGGACAATACCGTGCGCGTCTACCGGATCGCCGAACTCCAGTGTGAAATACCAGGTATCGGCAACCAACGGCACGAACGACCCGATGCCGGTGCCGATCAAGGGGTGCTCTTGAAAATACATCCAGGAAATTTGGGTCAGGCTCCAGCGCGTGGCATTGGAACCGCGCACGATGTCGCTGCCGGAAAGAAAGTAAACAAAATAAAACAAAATCGGCAGAACGGCCAGCGCAAGCGGCCACACCCGGCCCAGGTAATAGCGCCACATTTTTTTGCCCCCGGCAAAATGCGCCGCTACTGCCGCTTCGACTGCCAGCGCTATCCAGCCGGCGCGCGACAACGTAAGCAGAGCGACAGCGATCATGACGGCGATGAGCGCGCTTAGCCACTGGCGAGAGTCTTTATCGCGGTAGCGCAGATGCCACAGGTACCCGGCGGAGGGCAGGGTGGCGAGTATGGCCTCGGCCAAAAAAATATGCTGGTCGCCGAACGGCGCCCAGCCGCCAAGGGCAAACGGCGTTACGCGCACGATGCCGTAGACGTCGCGCCAGGCGCCGCAGACGAGCGAGGCCACTCCCATTATAGCGGCCACGGCGCCAGAGGCGGCGAACGCCACCAGACTGCGCTCCAGAATTTTTTTGTTCTCAATTATATCGGCGCCCAGCACCACGTACCCGGCATAAACGAATATTAAAAAACGGCCAATATACCACACACCGCTCGAAAAGCCGGGGCCGAGCGAGAAGAGCGATACTGCGGCGCTTAGGACGAACAATCCGTACCAGCGCCAACCCGGCGCGGCAATATGCACCGTCCCCTTTTGGCGCCAGGCGCGCAGTTTGGCTATCATCCAGGCGATAATCAGCCCCACGGTCCAGAATTCCACGACCGGGGCGTATACTTGCAAGAGCGAGGGAAAACCACGGAAAAGATACGGGTAGTGGTCGAGCCGGATAGTCCAGTGCATCATGGGAGCCAAAAATACCAGCACGTACCAGCCCAGATCGAGACGGTGCGACAAGAGCCACAAAAAACCTGCCAGCGCAATGACGGCGGCAAAAAGAACGCCCTGCCACAGGATGGCGGCAGTGCCGGCAAGAAGAAGCAGGCCGGATAAAACCAGGGTATGGCGATAGGCGCTAGGCATACTTTTGGCCATTGCTAGTATAGCAGATTACCGGTCAGGGCGCACCGGATTTCTTTCTTTAAAACAAACCCCGTACCGTCTGGTACGGGGCCACGCAGTTGCAACCTTGGGGAAGATTATCACTGTGTGTTTCCCCCGCTTGATCGTACGATATGTTCAAGCGGGGGTATAGGGTGGGAGCAGCCGCTACCGGGAGGTATCCTCGGCCGAAGCCGGGGGACTCACGCGGGAGCGGTTGCCACTAGGGGCAGGAGAGACGGCATCTGCTAGAGGCTGGACCAGAACCCGCAGGTCACCTTGAAGATGCCCGCGGTCCCCTGGAACTCGAAGGGGCACTGATCGGTGCCACCCTCATCGGTCTGCCCGTCGCAGTCGTTGTTGAAGCCGTCGCCGACCTTGTCGTGCATGGAGGGGTTGTTGAGGATCGAGCCATCGGTGGTCCCGATCTGCACACCGCCGGTCAGGCACGTGTTCGGAGCGGTAACGATGTACACCGCGCCGTCGGCCGCCTGGCACAGCGACCACACGTCCCCGCCACTGGGGCTCGGGTCGCAGTCTCCCGGCAGAACGCTGCTGCACTTCGGGTTGATCGAGCCCGTGCAGGTGGCGTTCCCGACGCCACAGTAACAATCCCCGTCCGTGTCATGCTGGCCATCGGCCTGGAAGCACTTGCCGCCGATGCAGACGTTGTTGAGCGGGCAGTCCGCGTTGACCGCGCACTCGGGGATCTCCAGCACACACTGGCCCGCCGCGGTGCACGTCTGACCGGCCGGGCACGTACCGCACGATCCGCCGCACCCGTCGTCGCCGCACTGCTTGCCGGTGCAATCCGGCGTGCAGGTCGGCGCCTGGCAGGTGTTGTTCACGCACACTGTCCCACCGACGCAGTCGGTGTTGCTGTTGCAGCAGGCGGGGACCGCAACCGGCGCCGAGCACATGCCATCCATGCAGATGTCGGTGGTGCAGGGGTCGGCGTCGTCGCAGTCGGTCGCGACGGCGCAGGCCTTGCAGCCGGCGATGAGCGTGTTCTGGCAGTTGCCGGCGAGGCAGGTGTCGGCCGTGCAGGCGTCCGCGTCGTCGCAGTCGGCCGCGACGGCGCACTCCGGCGCGCAGGCCGGATTGGCCGCAGCTTCCGCCGCAGCCGTTCGGGCCGCACGCGAGGCCCGCGCAGTTGGGGGTGCAGGTGGGCAGGCAGACGGGGTCGAGCGCGCAGTCGGGGTCGTCGCAGTCGACCAGCAGATCCCGGTCGTCGTCGAACCCCTCCGCGCAGAAGAACTCGACCGCGAGGCACACGCCGTTGGCGTCCTCGTCGCGGCACGTGGTGCACCGGCCGGTCTTGCCGGACAGGAAGTCGGCCGGCGTGTCCTCCGGGTCCACGGTGCAGCCGGCGTCGTAGAAGGCCGGCACGCACTGGCCCGAGACGCACTGCATGTCCTGCGGGCACTCCGGGGTCGTCGCGCAGGGCACGTTGTAGCCCCACGCGAAGCCAAGAGCCCCGCACTGGACATCGGCCGTGCAGCACCCGACGTAAAGGACCGTTCCCGGCACGCACGCGCCGTCCTTGCAGGTGTCGCCCGCCGTGCACGCGTCCGCGTCATCGCACGGCACCGTGTTGGCCGTGAACTTGCACCCCGTGGCCGGGTCGCACGTGTCGTCGGTGCACTCGTCCGCGTCGTCGCAGGTGATGGCCGTGCCGTGGCAGGTACCACCGACACACACGTCGCCCGCCGTGCAGGCGTCCGCGTCGTCGCAGGCCGTGTCGGCCGGCGCGGCCACGGTCGCGCAGACGTTGTCGACGCACGCCGAGACCATGCACGGGTTGCCGCTCGGCTGGCACTGCGAGTCGACCTCACACTGGTCACCCGCGGGCTTGATCGGCCCGCTGACGACCGCCCCCTCCTCGTCGAGGGGCTGCCACGCGACGCATCCAGCGCCGCACATGCACACCGCCGCCCACAGAGGCAGCAAACTGTTCTTCACGGAAACCTCCACGCTAGTTGCGGCCCCAAGGGGCCCGGAAACACCGACGGCGCCTGCCGCCGGCAGATCGGCCCCCCGATGGGGACCGCCACGCCTTGTCCTTTGGCGAATGCCGCCGGACGCAGAACTGTGGAAGCCAAAGCAGTGTACGGCTGCTCTCGATTCCACAGTTCTGCCGCAGAGGTTAAATATCTCTCCTGTAATTTGTAAAGATCCCTTGTGGTTTCCCACCCGCTAGCCTCGAATGATTATTCCAGACTATCGGGTGGAAGGCGGAGACTTTTGCAGTAGCAGTCGTCTCTCATTGTGCCTCCACCGATTTGTTTTACCCGTTGTCGGGGCGGAGTTGTCTCTCCGCGGTTTACCAGGCGACGAACGTCAGGCCGAGGCGGAGCTCGATGGGGAACCCCTCGATGTGCTCGCGCGTGACCACGTTGGTCGGAAAGTCCTTCCGGTCCCGGACCACCGTGGTCCAGCCGTAGAGGACGTCCGCGTCGATCCGCCAGCGCTGGTGCATCCACCAGCCGAGGCGGAGTAGGCCCTGGTGCGCCTGGGCGAGGGTCCGGTCCTGGATCCCGGCCACCAGGTAGTGGTAGCCCAGGATGAAGTCCAGGTCCCAGACGTGGAACGCGAGACCGGCATCGAAGGTGCCCGCGGCAAGGAGCGACTCGCCCTCCTCCTCAAAGAACTTGAGGCCGAGCGACCCGAACTCGAGCTCGAGGCCGAGCCAATCCGCCATCAGCCGCGGCAGCTGGACCACGAGGCTGCCCCCGAAGGAGTAGCCGTTGATCGTCTCGATCGTCTGCCCGTTCACGCCGGGCAGGCGGACCCACCCGGCGGGGATGGCGCGGATGCCGAGGCGGAAGCGGTCCGCCACGTCGACCTTCGGCGCCTCGATCGCGATCGGACGCGTGTAGTAGAGCTCCACGCGACCTCCCGGCGAGACAGGTATGTCGCAGTCTTGGCCGCCCATGTCATTGGGGCGGCACTTGATCTTCCCGTCGACCTTGTCCTGGCCGTCAGCACGCTCCGCACCGAACACAACGAACAACGCCGCCAGAAGAACGCTGGTCTTCATGGATCATCTCCTCTACAAAAGGTAAAATGGACCGGTGTCGCCCTGCGCTAATGACGTCCTCGCGGAGGACGTAACAGTGCGACAGGAGTCAAAGGAGTAACCTACCCCCCTGAATCCTGCCGCAGCAATCCGTCCCCTGGTAGAACTAGGCTGTAAAGAGCAAAATCCAAATTTGTATCCATGAGCGGAAAAATTTTTTCCCACTCAATCAATACAAATTCACCTTCTTTTAAAACTGGTTACTATAGCAAATTTTAGCTCTTTTGTAAAGATCCCATTCTCTCCGTTACGATGCGTAAAGGACCCATTCTTTCCCGACTCCCCAGGCTGGACGCATATATTACGTACATTCTGGGAAGGCGCTCGACTCGTGGGAGGAGCGCCGTAGATGAGGCCGGCCGCCGCGTACACTGGGCACACGGCGACCGAACCTGGAAATGGTAGGGTCAGCGCTGGCCGACGGACGTCGGGCCAGCTGGTTCGCCGGAGCTTCCGGCCGAGACCCTTCCCTTCTGGAGCACCATGTCGCTCCGGACGGTGAGGATGAACGCCTCTGTTGGCCGGCTGGCCAAGGCGTTCACCTGGGAGGTGAGTCCGGCGAGGGCCGTCTGGGCCTCCGCGAGCTTCTTCTTGAGATCGTCGAGCTCAGCCTGATCCTCCACCTTCTTCTTCTCGAGTGCCCAGATCTTCCGCTGGTTCCCGGCCACCTGCTTGCGCAGGTCGTCCAGGTTCTTGATGGCGGTGTTGATTCTGAGAACCTGTCCCTGAAGGCGAATGTATCCTGGACGGAACTCGGGCCGGTCCTTGTCCGTGCACTCGGCCTGGGCCTCGCCGACGCGGCGAAATTTCTCCTCGTACAACTCGTTACTTTCCACCCATTGCGTGGTATTCTCGGGCGTAGCCCGGACGCAGGTTCGACGATCCCAGTAGGTCTCGTCAGCCGCCGGAGCCGCGCAGCACGAATCGAACCAGATAGATTCGTGCTTGTGCGCGAGCTCCTTGGCTCCGCGCACGTACCGCCAACCGGCGTCCTTCTCCTTGGGGTCCGCCGCCCACCTCTGACAATCCGCCTCCGCGGTCGTACCGTACGCGCACGTGCCGTCCTTGCGGCAGCACGCGCCGTTGACGTCCGCCTGAAGGTTGGCGACGTTGGCCTCGACGGTGGCGGTCCGAGCGCCCAACGTCCCGATCGCCTGGTCATGTGTACCAAGGCGTTGCTCGGCCCAGACGATCCGCCTCTGGTGATCCGCCACGTCCGTGGCCTGGGTCTCGAGTCCCTCCTGGAGCTCGGCCTGGGTGTCCAGGTCATACCAGGTTTTAGCACCCAAACCTCCCAGCGTCAGGACGCTGGCGCCGATGATCCCGTTTCTCTTCCAGCTCATTGTCAACTCCCTTGTTGCTCCGACAAAAACACCCCTCTGAGACGTGTAGGGAATTCTAACGCCCGATTTCGGAGCTCCAGAATTCCCTACACAATCCCTATTTTTGACTCTACCATTCTCTAATGTAAAGAGCTATAGGTGTGGATTATGAGATTTCAAAAGGACAAAACCGCTTGAAAGCTCATAAAAAGGCCCAACTCTGATATTATTGTTAGGCACACTACGGACAAATTTAACGAGGAATAATATCACAGGTCAACCATTTTGTCAATCCTGCGGGGGTAAAAAAACAAAAATGGCTTATTTAAGCCATTTTTGAGCTACTTTAACAGTTCCTCTACCGAATAATCGGCTCTATTCCTTCACCCTGGCCGATTATCTGGGCCCGTTCATAGAACGACCAGGCTCCTGTCTCCGGATCAAAAATTTGCCGAAACAAACCGCCCTCAACTATCTTGAACCGCATGTTCTGATTATAGTAAAGAAAGTCTTGTCCGCCGTGGGAAATCTTTACCATCGAGCTCCCCTCCTCGGTATAATACAGTTCATTGTGGACATTATGGATAATGATCCTCTCGCCAGGAGTAAACGACTCCAATAATTCCTTGGGAATATTCTCCCCGTTTTTAATATCCTTAACGATAAGTTCAAGGGCTTCTGGAGAAAACTTGGCGTTCCTTACAGCCTCTGCCAGCAACCTCATTATTTTGTCGAGATCAATGTCAAGCTTAGCCCCAGTGCCGGCATTGCCATAAAAACGCACCCCCTGTAGATAGTCATTCAATTTCTGGGCAATATTCAGCACTTCACGATCCCAAATTTTACCCAATTCAGGTGATAACACTGGCACGTCCGCCTCACTGGCCGGCGGCGCGGCAGTATCCGGGGCTGCCGGCGGCGGCTCTGGCGGCAGTTCCGGCGCCTTAGCTTCGACTCTGTCTGCCGGCGGCTCGCCCGGCGGTTCGGCCATCTGTGCCGGTTCCTCTGCTCTGCCGCTCCCAGCCACCGCCGGTTCCTCCTGCTCGGCGCCGGCTTGCTCCTGGCTGGCCGTCGCGGTGCGGCCGCCGCCCGCCCCCCCGCCGAACCAACCCCGCACCCCCTCGTAAACCGCGCCGAGCGCGGCGACGAAAGCGCCGCGTTTGAGGCCGGCATTCAAGGCCTCATCCCGAAGATAATTTTTTTCAAATAGTTTGCCCTTGGCTGCCTCCAGTTTGCCCTGCTGTCTTTGGGCGCGTAACTTTCTTTCGGTTAGGAGCTTCTTGTCCAAAGTTTCGTCCGCGTGTACCAAGGCGTCGAGTACCAGTTCTCCTTTTAATTCGCGCAATGTTTCCTCTATCTCCTTCTTGAATCCAGGACGCAGCGCGAAATCAAAAATCCGATCGTTGGGGTGTTCTTTATCATAGGCCATTAGGTCTTCCAAAATCCTAATCCGGTAAGCCGGTACGGCTTGCTCCACGGTTACGCCTTTCCATCCGGACTGGAAACGACGCAAACCGGCGCGCACGGCCGTGAAGTCGCCGGCCATCTCGCGAAAAATATGCCGCCAGGCCTGTTCGCGCTGTTGGCCGCGACCGCGCAAATCTCCCCGCACCGCGCCCTGCATGAAGCCCAAAGAACTGCGGGCGATAAGCCGCTGCACCCAGCTATGCAAAGCGCCGAGGGAACTCGGAATACCAACAACAGCCGCGGTCGTGGCACCAGCCACCGTTTCGAGGGCAATGCCGACTCGGCGGACAGTCAATTTGGTACTATCCAAACCCAAGTCATGAATCCGGCCCGCGCGCACCTCGCGCCAAATCTCCTGCCAGGCCGACAAATCCTCGGCCGCGTCGACAGTCCGCTCGCGCAACACGTCATTTTCCCGCCGGTGGCTATGCCGCGCGTCCAGGGCCGCCAAAGCATACTCGGCCAGTTTGCCTTTCGCCGCCACCTCCTCCTCCCAGTCCCCGCCCTGGTCAGCGCGGGCCTGGGCCATCTTGGCCACCTGTTTTAGGGCCTCGGCCTGGATTTCATACCCTCTTGTAACCGGGCGCTGCCCGCCATTTTTTTCCAGCAATAAAGTAAATGTGCCGGCAGCATGGGCAGCCAAAATTTCGTCTCCCTCGCGATCAATATCCTTGCGCACCGCCCCGAGTGCCCGCTCCAGAGCGGCCACCTGCGCCCGGTCTGTCCTCCAGCTCCGGTTCTCGCCGGCCAATTTTTGTTTCCGGTCAAGACGAGCCTGCTTCTCCCGCACCAGACGGGAAGCCGCCACACCGACAGCGGCCACCAGTGGCAAGGTAACGGGTCCGGTGCCAACCAATAAAGCAGTTACTCCGGCCGCCGCCAGACCTGTCCCGCCGCTCTTCAATATCCGTTTAAGTTTTCCTTTTATACCCGATCGTCCGCTCTCGGCCGCCAGTAATTCCGGATCGGCCGCCATAGCCTGTTCGACGGCACTCAAAAAATGATGGTACAAAGATGCGTACATGAGGTCTACCTGTCTATCGTTTGCGCACCAACCCTCGAAGTCCTCTCGGTTGGAAAATCCGACATTACGCCACACCCTTCCCCTTCCTATTGACCGGCCGGTGTCCACGAGCAGATTCCGGATGTCCCCTTTTACTTCCGCCTCGGAGTGCGTCAGGAGTCTTTCCGCTATCCGCTTCAGGTATTCCGGACCAACGGCCACCAAAATATCCCCGGCAAATACCCGGGTATTTGTTTTCTCCTGTTCCTCAAACAAATTCACTTTCTTCTGCCGTTCCAACTCTTGTTCCACGCGGACGCCATAATCCACTCCCAAGCTGGACAACTTATTCCTGGCTGNNNNCAAAAAACATGCCCCGGCCATGCGGCTTAGGCTCTTGCCACCGGCCGTCGCTGCCCAGGAGCGCGCCGGCGAATTCACCCTCGTACTCCGGCACCGACTCGCCGCTTAGACGCCTCCCGGCCGTGAGCTTACCGTTGATGAAGTCGCCCTCATATTCGTTGTCGCCGCAGCGATAAACCCCTGCCTGGCCATGGGGCAAAAAATTTTCGTTCACCGGGCCGGTGTAAACTGATCCTTGATTATTGGATATAATCGATCCGCTGACCGGCTTTCCGTCCGCAAACAGGCCCTCAAACCGGGAGCCGGGAATGTATCCCTCAAAATCTACTTGCCCGCGCCATCCCGGCACTCGCCGCCCGCCTATTTCCACGGTATTGCCCTCGTAGCGCAAACGGTGGCCCAAAACTCTGATCATTACTCCGCCCTTTTTCTCGTGCACGTCCACGCTCGAGAGCGGATTCCGGTCATGCCGCGCGTCTTCGAGAGAAGAAAAAAACGCGGTGGCGGATTCGGCTCCGAACCTGCCATCTTCAATGCGCCACCGCCCCTTTTCGCATAAGCCGCCGGGGCGGACTAAAATCCCCTCCCCCTCGGGTTGGGGCAGTTCAACTACCCCCCCACTGTAGCCAAAAATTCCCCTTTGGGCGAAATGGCCTTCATACTGCAGCTCGTCGTTTTTCACGAACTGTCCCACGCCCACAAGATGATCGTCAGCAAACGTGCCGCTCCATTTCCGGCCGTCCGGCATGGTGATAACTCCGGCCCCGCCGTCGGGTAGAAAAAACGGACTGACCGGCCCCTCGTAAGTAGTGGCGGCCGCGCCTTCGCCCTGAACAAGCCGGCCGCGCACCGGACGCTGGTCGCGGAATTCGCCGGTAAAAACTATCTTGAAATCTGGTACCCTCATCTCGCCTTGCCCGTAAAATATCTTCGCGCCGTCCGTCCGCCGCCGATATTGCCCGGTATAGAATGCCTGAGAACCGCTAAACCCTACTTCAACCGGCGCGGCCGTGGTCTCGAGTCCACCCTCGGCCGCTGCCGGAGCCGCCTCCGGCGGTTTTGCTTTCTGCCGCGGGGCCCCCGAACCCATGCGGGCATCGGCCTGGCCCAAGGCCTCAAAATATTCTATTTCGCTGTCCGGATCCGGCAAACCGTTGGCCTGCCAGGTGGCATAGGCCCAGGGTGTGCGCTCGTTATTAACCCGGCGGATGCCCACCAGGTAAGACGGCGAACGGAGCTCGTCCGCAGTAACCACCTCGCCCTGGAAAGTTCCTTTGTAATGCAACTCTTCACTCCCGGCAGTCGCGCCAACCCAATGCTCCCCTTCGATGAAGCGCGTCTTGTCGAACAATCCCTCGTATACGCTCTCGCCGGCCCTTAGGCGGGCCCGCGCGGACTGCAGCTCACCCTGCTCGCCTATCGCCCCCTCATAAAAAAACTCCAACCTGCCCTGGCGCTTGCGCACCTCGGCGCGCTGCGGCAGCCGGTCGGCGACAAAAATACCTTTAATTTCGGTCAGCAGACGGTCATTAAGCCAGAGAGTGCCACGGCCATGCGCCTCGCCTTTTTCGTTCAGCTCTCCCTGGTAAGTGGTTTTGCGGCCGGCCTCGTTTTTGGTCACCCGGCACTCCGCCGGCCGGCCCTGCTCAAACCGGCCGACTATTTCCCGGCGGTACTTGTCGCTGAGCACAAGTCTGCCCTGGCCGTCGGGGATCTGGTTGCCGTCCGGGTCGGTAGTCGTCTGCCCCACATATTTGCCCGCAATACCGTGAAAGTTAATTTCCAAATCGGCCGGTTTCACCGCTTCGCCGGCCGCCGCCAAAAATTTATTGAATTTTTCTCTCACGGCAGCGACGGAATTTACGCTCTCCGAGGCGGTGGATGAATTCACATTCGTCTCGACCGTGAGGCGCCGGATGTCCAGGCCGCGCAGTTTAATAATACTGGCGGCAGACGCCTCTTTTCCCGGATAGGCAAACGCCAGATAATCCTGCCGCCCGGCAGAGCGCGGAAAGAATTCCGGTTCAAGCTTTCGCAGCTTGTTGTCGGGGGGAAGCTTAAACTCGATGGGCGGCAGCAGAAGTTCGCTGCCGTCGGCGAAGGCAAACTTTTTAGCGCCCGCGTCGTACGCGCCCAACCCCTTGATCTCGTTTTCAGCGGGCATAGTTTCCTCTGCTACCGGCCGGTCGCCTTCCCAGATCTCGTAGCTCCCCGGCTGCGTGTCCGCCTCGGTGGAGTAAATGGCCGTATAGCCGTCCGCGACAGCACCACCCGCGTAAGCAAAGACCTGCCACTTTCCGTCCGGACGCCGCACGCCCGCCTGTCCTTCGCGCCGGCCGTGGGTATAAGCAGACCGGGCGAGCAATACGTCGCCCTGGTGCAATTCCAAAGCTCCTTCGGCCGCGCCATGGACGAACGATCCGACCGCGCGCCGGCCGTCGTAGCGGCCGAACTCGCCCCGGCCGTGCGGCTGGCCATCCGCGTCCGCCTCACCCTCGTATGCGCTGCCATTGCGGTAGACCAACCGTATTCTGCCGTCGGGCAGAGTCTCGGTCTGCTCCACTTCGTCCGGCAGATTGGCGTGGCCCGAGCACTCCACGCGTTTCTCCGCCGGCAAGTAGGTAAGATTAAGATCGGCCTCGCGGTCATACGCAATCCGAAAAGCCTCCCGCTCGCGGATAATTTCCAGCCGAGGGTCGGGCAGGCCGTTGATTTTTAGGTTTACCCGTTCGCCAGCCCGAAAAACAAACTCCACCGAGCTGGTTTCGAACCAGCCCAGGTCGCCGATGGTGCGCGGACGGCGTTCTTGTTCCAATTGAAATTGTTCCACTGTTTGCAAACGTTTCTTATTAAGACCGTCTATCCACTGTCTGGCCACGTAAAGCATCTGCTCCACGGTCAGCCCGGCCGCAGTTACGGCGCCGATGTTCTTCATAAGCTCCACCCGCATCGTATCTGCGTCGACCGGCAGATAACCTTCATCTTCTCTGAGGAGAACCAAACGCTTTTTGCTTCTACCTGTTATTGGCTCTCCGGCAGCATTATAGATTTGTTCTTCATCAACCAAAAGTCTCGGCAACACGTTGCCCTCTAGGATGTCCATCGCCAAACCCCTTTTTTCCGGTGTAATTTCATGGACAAAATCGGCTGTGTCGAGCGTGGCTGTCGTGATTTCGCGGTCAGCGTCATCGACCTTCGCGCCCAGAGTAGCCACGGGGGCGATACGTAGTTCAGGCCTGATATCCGGGCTGGCACCAGGGACGATATCTACCAGCTGAGCCGTATAGAGCTCTCCAGGTTCGCGAATCTGACTCTGGTCACTATGAGGAATCTGCTCGGCCAAAATGACGGTAAATTCCTGTCCGCGCACCAGGCCGTCGCTAGCCAGATGTCCGCGGATGCGGCTCCCGGTCCCGACAACGGTCAATGTTACCGGCGAACCCCGTTCGACCTCGCCGACTCGGTCAATATGGTGCCCCGATATCAGCTGGGGTAATTCCTGGCGCAGATACTCGGCTGTAATCCCAGTACGGGCAAATTCTTGAAGTTGAGAAAGCTGCGGCCGGGCTTCGCGCTCGTGAACTATCCGGCCGAGCCCCTCGTCCGGATCCGCATATTCCTCGCGTCCGTCGAACTTTTGCCGATTCACCTCGCTAGCCCGGGCCAATATTGCCTCTACTGCCTGATCGACCGAAGTTACAGCCCGGGGTACAAGATCCGGCTCGTCCCTCCGGTGCCGGCCCGAACGCTCAACCAAAACCACAAAACCGGTAGTGGTGCGCTGAATCCAGCCTTCCCGGTAAATAAAATCGACCCAGTCAGCGATCCGTTCGCGTTTTTCCCGCTCTATATCTTCGGGCGGTCGCTCTACCAGGCCTCGCGCTTCGGCCAGTTCGCGGGAAGTAAAATACGCTATTGGCCGGCTGGCATGCTGTTTCCAGGGTTCATACCACGCCTCGTCAGTACCCTTAACCGGTCGAAAATAATACTCCCATTCCCCGGCGCTCTCGCCTTCTGCCACTTCGGTAATTGTCACCTCGGCCGTGGTCATGCCAGTTGGACTGCCGCTATCGGAAAAAATAACGGGCACGGCATGAAGTGTGTCACCAGTCTGAAGCTCCGAACTTTCAACCCGCTCCTGGGCCGGTGCAAAACCCTTTTCATAGGGCTGTTCAGCGGCTGGTGGGCTCTTCCACCGTTTGCGGCCCTGACGGTGGGGGTCATCTTCAATTTCGTACTCTGTTTCCATGACCGCACCCTGGCGCCTAATCGCCTGCCGTTTAACTTGCGGCAAATCGTGGTGCGATACCCAAAGATATAGATAATTATAGAGATCGTCCGGGGTGAGCGGACGCTGTCTCTTTTTCTTGTCCTGCCCGGCGGTAATTTTACGGGCAGCGAGGCTGGCCAGCATTTCTTTGTCTAAGGCGGCCAAAAGTGCGCTGGGACTAAAACGCTCGTAAGAGACTTCCTGATCCAAAAACCTCCGGTATTCTTCATCAAGCTCCCTCGGATTCATTTTATTAGCTTGACGGGGACGAAAATGTTCTTTGATAACTAACATCCCGGCATTGTCGCGGGCCAGCAGGCTCGCGATACTCCTCTCAATGCCTTTAAACAGGGTGGCGGCACTCATCCCAATGCCTTTTGTAAATTTGAACTCTTCTTTTTTCCGTCCACGATCCCCCTCGACAATATCCTTAAGTACTTGCTGGGCTCCTCTCGGTAGCAGGCGAGCGGCCCGGGCAGCGCGCCACTGGTGAAAACGATCGCGGATATCATCATGGGACACCTGGTAACCGGTGCGCTCGTCTGGCTTGACCAGCTTTTCCGGCAAAGAAAGGGTCGGCAAAATATCAGCCAAGAATTCCTTTTCGGTTACCACGTCACCGTTTCTCGCCAGTCTTAAACGCTTCTGTTTATCCCTGGTTTTTCCCGGAAGAATTTCGACGATTTGACTATCCAACCAGTAATAAATGTTCGTTTCCCGCTCGCGCCAGGGATCGTTCACGGACCTGGCTTCCAGGCTTTCGGCTACTTGCTCGAATTTGCCAAAACCAGCGGCTTGTCCCTTGACTTCTTCCAGCTGCTCCAGGCTGGCATCGACAACCTCCGCCAACTCCTCGACCAGCCGGCCCGATGCCGGCGGCAACCCGGCCTGAATAATTTTCAGTTTGGCAATCTTATCGGCCGGACTTAAGCGTTGGTTATTCAGTATCTGGAAAACCGTAGCCGTGCCCTCAATGACCTGTTCCTGCTCAATCGTCATTTGTTCTCCCCGACGCTCGCGTTTAACGATTTTTGTAATTTCAACTATTTTATCCTCGGCGGATATGTCGTCGTCAAGGCTCTCTCGTATCCACCGGCCCAGTCGGCCTGACTCTGGCTCGCGGTCAAGACGCGTCGCCAATTCATTTATTTTGTCTTTGGACGGAATATTTTTGTTGAGCAACTCCTCAAACTGCCGGCTTAGGTGCGCGACCTGACGTTCGCGTTTAAGTATTTTTTCCAATTCAGCGATTTTTTCTTCGGGAGTCGCGGCACTGTCGAGCAGGGCATGAAGTTCGTCCATCTGCGGAGAAAAACGCCCACGTTCGCTCTCGAGGCTGACTGTCCTTTCCAATTCAGCGATTTTTTCTTCGGGAGTCGCGGCACTGTCGAGCAGGGCATGAAGCCGCCGGCTTAGGCGCGCGGCCTGGCGCTGCTGGTCAATGATAATAGCCAAACGGGCCATTTTCTCGGCCGGGTCGCCGCCTCCGCCAACCAGTTCTTCCACCTCTTCCATTTGCCGAGTTCTATCGTTTCGCCTTGATACTTTTTTAACTTTTGGGCGTTCAATCAAGCGTAAAACCTCCAGCATAGCCGGCGTATCCGGAATTGGATAATCGCCGACAAAATTTGTTTTTTCTTTACTTTTCTCCCACAGGGAGCGCCGGATCACTTGGCCGTCGGCCGAATATCTAGTGGCCAATCCATGAAGTTTGCCATCTTTAAAATAACCGGTTATATAAGAGCGGTCTTCATAATAAAATCTGCCGTAGCCGTCAAATTCGTCATTCTTAAACTGACCCTCGTACATAATACCTTTATCGGGTTCGTACAGACTGCCAAATCCTTGATACACGTCAAAGGCAGCCAACACACCCGAACCCGGGCCGAATTCTCCCTCGTACACCAGCTGTCCCGCCTGATTGCAACTTTTACCCCTGACTTTGTGGCCCATGTTAAACAGACCCTCAAAAGTATACCCATCCGGCTGGCGAATCCAGCCCTCGGCATGAGGAATGCCATTACGCAGGATGCCACGGTACTCCGATCCGTCCGGCAGAATAACGGGCTGCTCTCCGGTATCCAACCGAGTCATCCCCGGCCCCTGGCGCTGAATGGCCTCGAGAGGCGCGAATTCAGCCGTGAGCCGATCAAGCTCGCGCAAAGCATTTTCCACCTTCCCTGCCAGTTCGTCCTTTCGACGCCGAAATTCTTCCGCGTCTGCCGAGGAGACCGGAATATTGCCGAGGAGGGCTTCGATTTCGGCCATCTCCCGGCGCAAAAAAATCGCTCGTTTTTTTAGCCTAATTTCAATATTTTCTTTCAGCCCGGCCACTAGCCTTTCCAGATCTTCGACCTGTTCCGTCTCTTTGGCCTGTTCCAAAAGTCCCTGAAGTTCCGACCGGAGAGCGGTCTCATCCTGGGGGTTAGCCATACGCGTATTAATTAATCACGCTCCGACACCAAATGTTCCAAAATTTGTTTCATTTTTTGCTTGTCCACCACTTCTTGCAGCCGGTGGCGCAAGAGCTTTCCTTCCCTCTCCAACCGCTCCATCTCTGTTACCAAATCATAATACGCCCGCTCCAGCTTTTGGTATCGGACGCGCGGATCATCGGGTGGTACGGATGTGACGGGCGACAGGGAACCCATAACGTAAAGCTAAGCTGCCCAGGCCGTGGTCTGCCGCGCGTCGGCGGCAAAATCGGCCAAAATTATTTTTATCTCTTCTTCAAAATCCGGAATCGAGCGGCGCCAGAACTCCTCCCATTGCGCGCGCGTGGTCGTGCCGCTGCCGGCCAGGCGCGTAAATTCTTTAAATTGTTCGTCGGTCAGCTTGGGCAACAGTTCCAAGCCGATCCTCTCTTCGACCCGGCGCGAAAACGCGGGCACGTAACGTTTCTTCTGATCCTCGGTCAGATCTCCCAAACCGATAGACCGCAACAGCTCGAGCACATAAACGGTAATAAGATCATTGGGCGGCGAATTTTGCGCGGCAGACATAGGGGGCAGGATAAAACTAGGAAAAAATTAGGCTCTCTCCGGGCGGCGGGAGACCGCGAAGCCCGCCAAAATAACGCCGACCACGCCGCCGAGCACTGTGTTCAAGGCCAGGTTCGGCCGCACCGGCCAGCGCGTAACGACAGGCGTGTTTACGACTTTGAGTATAACATCGCCGCCCACGTATTCCCAAGCCCGGCTCTCCAGCGCCCCGACGCTCGCCCCAGCCAGCGCGCGCGCCTGATCCGGGTTGGGGTGGTAAGCGCTCACGTTCAAAACGCCGGTACCGTACACTACCGAGGATCCGACCATTTCCGGCCAGGCTCGGCGCCGCGCCCGTTCGTTGAGCGCGTCGAAACGGCCCCAATCAATGGCGTAGCCCGGCTGCGCGCGGACCTTGTCCCGAAAATCGTCGGTTTTCATTACGGCCACGATATTCTCCCCCACCCGCTCCGCGGATTTGACCACGGTGTACGGGTCCACGCCGTAGCGCGACTTGGAAATGATGAGAACCTGGGCGTCGGCGCGGTACTCCAAAGGAAAAAACACCGTGGCCCCGCCGGATAAAATGGCGAGGATCGCGCCGAAAAGCAGGACAAACTTCCAACGCTTCAAAACAAGCGAAAGAGGGTGCGAGGGCATACGGTAAAAAATAAAAAAGAAAAAATTGGGATTACTTGGTTTTTCTGACCGCCACCTTCACCTCGTCGCCGCCGCGGATGACGGTAAGCGTAAATTCATCCGGAGCCGACAGAAGCAGACGAGCCAAACGGTCCTTTTCCGCCGGTTCATTGTTCACCCGCACGATAACGTCTCCGGCCTTTAAATTCGAGACAGCGCCCGCCGAAGACGGACCGGTAACGTAAAACCCGGACAGTTCTTTCCAGACAGCGCCTTCGCGCACGCCCTCGATAAAGTAGCCCTGCCAGGCCGGGCGGCGGGTATCGAGAACTCCGCTCTCAAGCAGAAAGGGCACCTGCCGTTCGATTAGCCAGGCCGGGAGTAAAATCCCCCGGTCGCCGGCCACGCCGATCATCTCGCCGCGCTCCGATATGATAACCCGGCCAGCCAGCTCGTAGCCGGAGAGCTCGTAATAGTACGGCGGCTCGGTCGCGCGCTGGACGCCGGACCGGGGCAGACGCGCGCCTACCGTTACCGCCTGCCACTCGCCGTTTAGCGCCCATAGGGCCTGTCCGGGGGTGAGGGCCTCACTGGAGCCGAAAATCGTGGTGGCCCTAAATTCATCGCCGGAAAATTTCAGGTACCACAGGCCAGACTCCGGAGCGGCCAGCATTTTCTCGACCGGATGGCGAATGCCGTAGACGTCAACCCCGGCCAAAGATTTCGTCTCCGGGGAGAGAGAAGGCGCCCAGACCACCGACCAGCCGCTCGAACTCAAAACTACGGCATGCCCCACCAGCGCCCCGGCAGGATAATAATTGGCCCCGACTACCCGGGACTCGTCGTAGACGCGCACCAGGCGGTAGCGCCAGTCGCGCACGGCAGCGGCATCGAGAGACGGAGACCCCCGGTCCGCGCGGTTGATGATAGCGGTTGATCCGACCAAGGCGTCTACCGGGTACCAGTAGTCGATCATAAACAGGCTGGCCGTAGCGCCGGCAAAAACCGCGAGTACTATCACCAGAGCCAGCCACCGTAAACGGCTCCAAATCTCGCGGGCGGACACAGAACAAGTGCGCGGCGGCAGATGCGGGGCGGGAGGCGTCATATAACTTGGATAAAGTACGCGACCAGCGCGTACAGTACGGCGTTGCCGGCCAAAAACCAGGCCTGACGCCGCCACTGCACCCCTTCCGGGCTTAAATGAAAACGCAAAAGCAGCTGCGCCAAATACCACATCCAAGTCAGGAGCAGGGCCGTAGCGAGATAGCCGAACGGCAATTCAATGATAACCAGAGTCGCCTCGGCCATGACGAGCGTGAGTATCGAGAGCGGCAGCCGGTAAAGCGGCAGTCTGAAAGGCTGGTAATGGGTCCAGATCATAATCGTCGCGAGCGCCGCGTAGCCGGCGATAAGCAAGCTGGCGAGCAAGCCGGGGAACCCGGGGAAAAAAATTTTTACTCCGACGACTGCCGTCGTCCATGAATACACGGTAAAAACCCAGAGCGTCATAATAATTCGCCGTCCGGCCTTGTGCATAAAAAGCCTGGCCCCGGGCCGGTCAAGCGCCGCCCACTCAAACACGGCAAAGCCCGCGGCGCTCGAAAACCCGATCAGTATCAGGCGGGCCAGCGGCCACTCAATGAGACTAAGCAAAGCCGTGGAAGTAATGGTAAGGCAAAGCGCCAGAGTAAGGTTGCGCGCTTTCATCTCCACCGCCCACCCGATCAAAATGGTGAGCGCCCACCAGGAGAACGCCAATCCGGCCAGCACCGCCGGTTGGGGGAATAGAGAAAACAGCGTCATGGCAGCCGCTGTCAGGGCCGCGATGCCAAGCGGGGCCAGTCTGGCTATTAGGGAGCGCAAAGCCGGGAGCATATTAAATTTCCGGCCAACTATCCGCCGCCCGGCGCAATTGGGCGAGGCTGGCGGCCGCGGCTTGACGGTATTCTTGCGCCGATGGTTGTCCTGAATTCTGCCTTAGGGAGACAACCGCCTTCAGGTGCTCGTTCAACATTTCTTTGGGTACCCTCACGGCAAAGAGCCGGCTTTCAAGCGACGCTCTGAGCTCCTCTGCCGGCACTGTCTCATCTTGGACCAAGGCCTCTAATTCTCTTACGGCGGCCTGGTAGGCGCCGACCAGATTGCGACCCTCAGGCTGGCCACGGGAGTCCGCCGCCGTCTGATCCCGGTCTGTGTCCGCGGCTGTCTCCCGGTCGGCCCCGGCCGGAGCAGCCCCGGGACGGGCAGCGGAAACGAAAATCATGGCTGCCGCCAGGGTCAAAAGTCCGATAGCCGGCAGCGCCAAAGCTAAGTAAATTAGTCGGACCGGACGAGTATGTGGAAACAAACCCATAGAGCAAGGGCTAAGCGGTCAAAATACATTATAAGTATAGCTTATTTCTCGACAGTTGGCAAAAAGCGGCCTAGACCGTATAATGACGGAGTATGCCGACATTGGCCCAAAACAAAAAAGCCCGCTTTGAGTATACCGTCCTCGAAAAATTCGAGGCCGGTTTGGCGCTCTTTGGCGCCGAGGTAAAATCGGTGCGCGCCGGCGGCGCCAACCTGGCCGGGACTTTCGTTACTTTCCGCGAAGATACCGCTTATATTACCAACCTTAGAATCTCTCCCTACCGTTTTGCGCTCGCGGACGCGGAGTATGATCCCCTGCGCAGCCGCGCGCTCCTGCTTGGCCGCAAAGAAATCCTTTATTTACGGGAAAAAGTCAGAACCGAAGGCTTGACAATCGTACCCCTTTCCCTCTATACTAAGGGACGTCTCATCAAGGCTGAAATCGCGCTCGTGCGCGGCAAAAAAAAGTGGGACAAACGAGAGACCATCAAGAAACGCGAAGTTGAACGTGAAATCCGCCGGCGGCGGTCGGAAATCTAATCCGGCGGCCCAGCCCCGGTGCCGTGTCCAACGGCCGGCCGAAAGCATCGGGGGATGACAGGTTTCGATAGATGGATCAGGTATCTCTTATCTGCGTGCCGGGGTGTCGGGCACTCGTTAACCGCTCGGCAATCGATACGTGCCAACGTATTTTCACGGGCTAAGGCTGCGCTCGCTCGCGCGTTCGCGCCGGTAGCCTACCCTGCTCTCGCTTAATCGCTTGAGCCATCGCCCCTTGGATACTCGATACAAGACCGGCGGTGTCAACCTATCGAGCGTAGGCCTGCCTGATTGCCTGAATCAGCAGGCCGAACCGGCCTCAGGCTTGTTTGAAACACTCTTGCCGCTTCCCCATGTTTCAAAGACCGCACCGAAACGGCTACGCATGTAGAGGGTAACGGTACCCCATTTAGACCCGGGTTCGATTCCCGGCATCTCCACCAGTCGGCCGCCCATCTAGGGCGGCCGGTATCTGACAGTTTATCTATGCGCATCTCCCGCAAAAAACGTCCGGAAAAACCCCTGCTCCAGCATTACCGGAAAAACCGCGAAATCGCGTCTCCGGAGGTTTTGGTATTGGACGAGGACGGCTCTAAGCTGGGAATCATGCCTATCGAGCGCGCGGTCGCTCTCGCGGAGGAACGGGAGATGGATCTGGTGGAAATCAACCCCAAGGGTACGCCGCCGGTAGCCAGAATTATAGATTACTCCGAGTTTAAATACCAAAAAGAAAAAGAAGTGCGCAAACAAAAAGCCCACGCGCACGTGAGCGAAATCAAGGGCGTCCGGCTCTCTATGCGCATCGGCGACCATGATTTGGAAATTAAAAAAGAACAGTCCAAAAAATTCCTCGAACGCGGCGACAAGGTAAAAGTGGAGCTCATCCTGCGCGGCCGCGAACACGGCAAAGTGGATATCGCCTTCGACATTGTCCGGCAGTTTGTTACCCTGGTCGGTTCCGAGCTCCCGGTCCGGGTGGAACAGGACGTTACGCGCCAGGGACACAAACTCACCGCCATAATCGCGAAAAAATAGTCCTCCGCGCCCTCTTGACACCCTGCCCCTCTTGCGCTATACTTACCGCGCTTTAATTTCGTGAAAGATATGGGAAAATTGAAAACTAACAAGGCCATAGCCAAGCGGTTTGTCGTCAAAAAGTCGCGCCAGGGCACCAAGGTCCTCAAGCGCACCGACGGCCAGGACCACTTCAATTCCCGGGAATCCGGCAAAACCAAGCGCAACAAACGCTCCGACAAGACCATGACCAAAACGCTGCAAAAAACGATTACCACGGCCCTGCCGTACGCCTAAATTACCAATTTTGACCGCAATCTATGCCGCGCGTTAAACGAGGCACTCACCATACCAAACGCCGCCGGGGCCTGCTCAAGCACGTGAAAGGGTTCGAGGGCGGACGCAAGAGCCTTATTCGTCTAGCCAAGGTGGCCGCTACCAAAGCCGGCGCCTACGCTTACCGCGACCGCCGCGTTAAAAAACGCCTCGCGCGCGGGCTCTGGCAAATCCGGATAAATGCCGCTGTCCGCGAGTTCGGCCTGAGCTACAGCCAGTTTATGGGAGCGCTCAAAAAACACGAGATCAAACTCGACCGCAAAGTTCTCTCCCAGCTGGCCGCCGAACAGCCGGCCGCTTTCCGGGCTCTGGCAGAATCCGTCAAATAAATACCCGGCACCCTGTCTGGCGCCGGATAGACGCAAAAAAAATCCCTGATAAAGGGATTTTTTATGTGCCGACCCCGTCTGGCCGCCAGAACCAAGACACAGGTTGCACGCCCCCTGGCCATCGGTATACTGCCTAGCCGAGAGAATGTACCCTGGGTCTGTCCACATCCGCCATCGCTTGACAGAGCGCTGCCCCGATGGTATTATTTATACGCAAAAATCCTTACAGTGTTTGGCGATGGCGGGACTGTCCCCTCCTTCAGTCCTATGCCGCGCCGGACACTGTAAGGATTTTTAGTTCCTAAATATTGACAATCCCCGGTCTTTCCGGTATCATAATTTCGTCAGTAATTAAACACCCATACCTATGGGCATGCGCAAAAAATCCCGCAACAAATGGAAAGCGGACCGCAAAGTCGAAAAAGTGAAGCGCGACAAAAAAAAGCTCAAACGCTCGCAAAAGGCCGCTGCCAAGGCAAAGGCCTAGTTCAGATCCCCCTCGGCTGGAACTCAGCCCCCTGGAACGGCAGTTCAGCTGGTTAGAGCATCCCGACTCCGTCGGGAAAATTGTCTGTCCTGGTGTTAAATCCATTTTGGACCGGTAGTTCAACTGGTTAGAGCACTGCCCTGTCACGGCAGAAGTTGCGGGTTCGAGTCCCGTCCGGTCCGCTTCTATACAAAAGCATCCCCAAATAGGGATGCTTTTGTATAGGTGTAGATTGGAGGTGGGACTCGAACAGGGAAGGTTTGGAAACCGATAGGTTTCCACTTGTGCTGGGGGATGGTGTGGGAAGGGGTGGAAACCCCTTCCCAAGAGCGAACGCAGTGAGCGAGTGAGATGTCCCGTCCGGTCCGCCTAGGAATTTCACAGAAAGCTTCGTTAATTTAGCGGAGTTTTTTGTTTTTTTTGCCTGACGGCGGACGGGACTCGAACTTTTAATAAGAAAAAACCACCTCAATCCAGTATGAGAGTGGAGCGCTACTGATGTGAAGAGTGCTCACAAATTTGCAAGCAAATTCAATGGCTCTCCACATGTACTCTGAAAGAGTACACTCATACTAGATAAAGGCGGCTTGTTTTTCCTCTGAAATAATTTCCTTTTTGCAGAAAACTATTTGGAAGGACCGAGTTTTTGTGAGCAGTGCGTGCTACACGTGGTACTCGGCGACCACACCTTTCTTACTATCCGCTAGGACAGCGGACAATGTGGGTATAAGGTTTCCGCTCGCGAATTGTCCCTACTAGTACACGGCGACGAGGACCGAGTAGGGGCCTTCAGTCACGGCCCACGCGGCGTCGAGCGCCGACTCCGCCGCCACGCCGATGTAGTGTTCCTCGTCCTCGCGGAAGAAGTAGCCACCCTTCTGGCCGCCCACGAAGGTCCAGTCCCCGAAGGAGCTGGCCTCCATGTGGTCGAAGTCCTTCATGTCGCCGATGAGCCGTTCGCGCTCGGCCATGTAGGCGTAGGCGTATGCGCGGCGCTCGGCGCGGAGTTGCTCGCGCATCTCCTTGGCCTCGTCGACCGTGAAGACGCTGATGAACCACCCGTGGCTGCTCCCACCGCAGGTGACCGTGGCCCGCAGGAGCCCATTGATGTAGAGACTACGCAGGCGGTCGGAACTCGCGATGCCACGGGCCCTCTCAGTGATGAACACCGCCCCGTGTTGTCCCCACGGGGCGTTCACGACGGCCTCGCGCAGCTCCGCGCGGGCGACACCGTGCGTCTCGAAGGCGGCATTGTGGGAGGCCTGCTGCTCGGGGGTCGGCCCCCACTCGTTGCGGTCGAGCTCGCGGGCCGCCTCGAGAACGAACTCGACCATACGGTTGAAGTTGCGGGGGGAGACGGCGGCGTGGTTCTGGGTCTTCACTGGATATCCTTTTGGGGTGGTAAGCCCCTCTCACTTTAATCCCGACAAGTCGGGACTGGTCCATCATTCTTCTTTCGGAAACGCTGAGTGAGTCAGCATTCTGGACCATGGGTTGTCGAGAGCGAGAGCCCTCAATGTTGCTCCCTATTCTATATATGAGAGAAAAACATTGAGAGTCTCGCTTCGTGGTGAAGACCATCAGAATACGTCTTATTGTAAGTTGATAATTCGCTCTGTAATGAACAAAGCTCCCCAAGAGATGGAGAGCTGGCAAAAGATATCCTTATGAGATATCAGTTATTTGCCTACCAGCTCTTCACTTCCAGTAGATAGATGTTTTATTGTAACGACATACTATAGCACAGAATTGCAGTTTTGTCAATACTATTATATAGCCAAAAACTCACCTTTTTATCCTAGAACAGGAACATAAACAAGCTTATGTTCTGAGAAGAACGTTATAATCCCCTCCCGTCCGGTCCGCACGACAGAACGAACAGCGTCAAAGTACGCTGTTTTTTTGGATAAAAACTCTAGGCCCAACGCGCGAGCAAAAATTACGTTTGATATTGTCCGAAGAAATAATGTCTGGTGCCTCTCGAACTTCCAACGTGTCGGCTGAGAAACGCATCAAGCCGTCGCTCCAACTTCATCGAGCTTCTCGCTCATTTTTGCCGATTGAGTCCGGGAATTTTTTATCTCGGTTCGCAAATACTCCGCGATGCCTTCCGGGTCAGTTTCAAGCTTCTCGATTGCCGATAAAATTCCCGCTTCGGGGTTATCGCGAGTCGCCTTAAGCTGTACAAACTTATCAAGATTGACAAGGAAACGGGGGCCAAATTTTTCG
The DNA here is from genome assembly GCA_001004885.1 of Candidatus Magasanikbacteria bacterium GW2011_GWA2_56_11. GTDB lineage: Bacteria > Patescibacteriota > Patescibacteriia > Magasanikbacterales > UBA922 > GWA2-56-11. The sequence continues at coordinate 32,808 of LCRX01000013.1, read as the reverse complement.
GTAAGTTTTGAATTTAGAATTTTCCAATATTTCAGACGATCTTCTGGCCTACCGTGGGGATTATAATGTTCAAAGTAAGCATTTTCAAAATAGAATAGACCTTTACCGGAGTTCCCTAAACTTTTACTTAGAAGGAGAAGCAAATATCTTTCATGTAAATATACGTCTGAGAACCCATAATCCTGCCGAATGAATCGGGCAAACGATTCTGTCATGGCTTCGTCAAGCCACCGAAACCGAATATTTTTAGATCGGGGGCCATGATTCAATTCATCTGAAGCAGACGGCCCCACAAATTTTAAACCGCCGCGCACATGCATAAACTCCTCCTTTAAGATAGAATCCAATGTTAGCCAAGGCACAGCTCGCCGAGTCGTTAGAACCACGGAACGGCCCGCCAAAGCGTGGACGAATTCATGGGCCAAATAAGCCCCCCACTTTTCTGGTGGAGCATCTGCCGATATCCTGACCAGCCCTTCTTTAGCATTATAATCAGCCTGTACCCCCTCATCAAGGGCAACAAGGACGCCGTCATCCAAATGAACAGAGGTTTCCTCAAACACGCGGTCAATATCCTCGTGGGTAAAAGGAATCTTATACTTATCAGCCGCGGCCTTAAACTTATTTTTGACTTCCACCACCAAGGGCGACAACTTTTCTGCAAATTCAGGCTCAAGATCATCTCTGGTTTCGTCAATATATATTCTCGTCAAATCGACGATATGCCGGAAGTCCTTGTTAAAAAACTTTCCTTTGTCGCGGGCAAGAAAAACACATACCTCTTGCGCCAATTCTTCGTTCGAATCGAAATCTTTGGAAAATATTTCCGCAAGCTCGGGGTCAATAGTAGAGAGTATAGACCGGCCTTCAACATTACAGATGATTTTTATCATCACTCGATAGGCAGCGGACAACCGGACTTCACTTTTTGACATATCAGAAACTCCTTCAGATTCAGAAGATGTTTCGCCCGTAAGAGTGCCAAAAAGACGCCACCATAAAGCAGCTTGTCGAAATAATACTTCTTCAGTTTTCTTATAAACTTCTTCAGAAGGCGGAAGTTCAGAAAGCCTAAGAAGAAGCAAGACTTCTCGCATCCCAAAAATAGACAAATGGGCGCTGCCGTCATTCCACTCTTTCTTGGCTTCGCGCCGGAGCCGGTATAGCGGTGATTCCAGATGATCTACCTTTTGGACAGTGTACTCTCTTCCTTCCATAGGTCTACAAACTTAATCTCCCCAGTATAATAAGCCATTGAGGTAAAAAAGTAAACTAAAAACGAACTCAGATTTTAGAAAGAAAATTATACTATCCCGTACCGTTTATGAAGAATGAACCGGATTTTTTCACCACAGCAGCCGCGGTACTCGTCCCGGATCGCGTAGATCCTGACCTTCGTGATCGTGCCCGTCTTCCGTGGCTGCCGGCGGCCCTGTTTGGCCCTGCGGTACCGCCGCTTGAACTCGTTCGTTGGCCTGTACCCTAAACAGGCCTAGAGGGTGCACGGCTGGTTTAAGATTGGAAAGATTTTGGGAGTTTTGCAACGGTCTCTGTGTACGACAGGGGCCATGCGCGCCGAGCCAACCGATAACGCTCTGGTAGCAGCGCTCGACGGCGTCCCTGACGAGCAAGTATAGACGCCGGGGATCGGAACTCCGCCTGATCTGACGCGGAAAAAGCGAGAGGCTCTCCGGATCCGGCGCGGCCAGATGCGTGTCGGAGAGGTAAGCAATGCGCATTCGTCCCTCCAGTCGAATGTACAAGTAGAACATAAGGGGTCTGCCCGGCCAATCCCCCTCCGTCGGTCTTGCCCGAACGCCAGCGATATCTATTTTCCTTTACTCGCGGGCACCGAGATAGTACAATATGAATGTTAATCGATTACTTTATGAAAAAACGCTTTAAGGCAACGCCCGCCGCCATACTCCTGCCGGCTTTTTTTCTCCACAGTTTGATTTTCTACGTGCCGACGTACTTTATATCCGACTCCTACCCGACCGCGGCTTTCTTGGTGGCTTTTTTCGCCACCGCCGTGTATTCGATTTTCTATTTCATTCTTTTCGAAAAAGGCTACAAATACGCTTGGGGCAGCGCGACGATTTCGATCATCACCGGTCTGCTGTTCGGCGACTTTTTTCTTGACCGGTTTTACCCCGATTCCCTGCTGACAAACAGATGGCACGCGGCCTACATGATTTTAATCGTGCACAATCTTTACCTGTTTGGGGATTTGGTCAGGTACGTACTTAAACCAAACGGCCGGCAGACCGGCTCCGACACGGAAAAGACGCGTAAAACCGCGCTTGGCGGCGCGCTGGCAGCCCTTTCTTTCCTGGCCATAGCTTTCCTGGTGCACGCTTTTGACTCTAACCGCGCGGTCGAACAACGTCTGGCCGGGCGCAGCACTTACCGCGACCGGGAACTGGGTTTTGAGGTGAGTTTTCCCGTGGTGGAGATGAGAAAAAACTGGGCGGAAAAGACTCCGGCCGATACCTATGAGCAGTCCGGCTACAAATTACCCGGAACCCACATCCGGTTCTACTGGGATGCGTCCGGCACCCGCTGGACGGAAAAAGGCTATGACCCCTATCTTATCTGGGCCGTCCCGGCAGACTGGTGGCGGGAGCAGAAGATAGATATAGACGAATCCAAAAATGTTATCATTAACCTATCTGAAGAAAACGGGGACTATCTCGGCCGGTACTTGGGTAAAAATAGGTCTTACGTGTTTGTGGGAACCCACGGGGCCGAATGCCCGGGCATAGACAGGCTGGACGGAGTTACCGAAGATTCAAAACTATGCGGACTCGTTGCCGAGCCAGACGAAGAAATCTTCAAAAACTTTACGGCGCGTGAAATCTAAAGGCGCGCGAAGTAGCACGCGAAACAAGTGTAGCGGCCCATAGGTTGGCCGGCGGTCTGACACCGACAAAACCTGGCGGGCGGGTGATGCTTGGCCTGGCGATCCTGGCCGCCATGTCAAGGACGGGCAGACCCGCTGTCCGGCGTCCTCGCCAGCGAATCGATTTCCTCCTCCGGAACTTCGGCGCGCAAGACCGCGATAATGCGGTCTATCCCCTGTCCGTAAACAGGCACGTGCCACTCGATGCCGCCCCGGCCGCGACTTACCATTCCCTTTTTCTCGAGGGCACGCAAGAACATGTCTGTCAGCCGGGCGATTTTTTGGGTATCGGCCCGGCCTTTTTGCGGATGCAACCCCTTCTCGCGCAGGCGCTGCTCCGCGTAGCCCCATACCCCGCGTTGAAATGATTTTCTTTCTTTTTCACTTGGCCCCGGTTCCGGGGAGATTGTCTCTACATGGGTACCGACATGGGCCGGGGCAATGCCAGGCTCCTGATCCAGGTCGGCCGAGGTCGCAAAACCGTATCTGCCCGCCCGGGCAGGATCTTCGGGCGCTCGTCTGGCTTTGGCGGCGCCGCCATCGTCGGCCGCCGCGGCTGCTTCGCCCGGCCGGGCGCTGTCCCCCCGCAAGGCAAACAAGGCCGCGATCAGCGTGGCCGAGAACGCCGCCGCCCGCAAATTTTTTCTAACGCTTTTCGGATCAATCCGCCACGATTCGCGCGAAGCAGCGAATGGCGGTGGCGCCCCGGCCTCAACGTATAAGTGGTCTTCCGGCGCGACGGTCGTAGCATCCTCAGCGGCAGCCGGCGGTTTCCGCCCGCCCTCGGCGCCGACGATGCCGGCTGGTGCCTCCTTTGGCGCAAGCGGCGTTAACTGGTAAGCGCCTGTTTGCCTGGCAGTTTCCTCCTGCAAGACGGCGGTCGCCAAGTCACGCAAACTCTCACGGTCGAGATTCAACGCCGCCTGCAAAACTGCGTTACTGCCCCCAACCGGATCTTTGGCCAGAATTCCTGGATCCAGTCCGGTTGCCGACAATTTTTGGGCCAGTAAAAGTAATATTCTCTCCGTCGCCCGCCCATAAATCTTCAGGGGGTCGCCAAGACCGGCAAAGGCATTCGTCGCGCGATCGATATAGAGCTCTATCACCGCCACCAGGCTGGCAAACGGACAGTTGGCTTCGGCGTCCTCCGACCGGCCCGCAATGCCCGCCAAGTAGGCAGTCGTCTCTTGCGCCACCCGCTTTTCCGCCCCGCCCATCCGGGCCTGCACTCCCCGCAGTTCGTCTTCTTTGTGGCGTTGTTCATGGTCGCGGGTCTCTTTATACCGCGCCGCGTATATCTCAGAGAGCTCGTCGGCCGTGGGATTGGCCGGAAAATCACGGCGCAAGGCGGCCCGAATGTTTCCGGTCAAGGGGTGGACCTTCTCCCCCCGCCCGACCAGATACTCGGTGTCATCGTTTAAATACGGCACCAATTCGGCGTTGACGTGTTCGCGAATGGCGCCCTTGAGCACGACCCCGTGGTTATCCCCCGTGTAGGTGAACCCCAGGGCGGGCACGTCCTGGTTTAGCCGGTCAAGCCGCCGGCCGAGCGCGTGCACTTTGGTCGTCCGTCCGTCCACGGCAAACGTGTGCGTCTCGTCTATCGCAAAAGACACGCCCGACAAGAGACGCGCAATACTGGTTTGCGAGTCTTTTTCCCTTTGGCGGTAAATTACTTCAGTATGCGTATAAACTCCATTGCGCTCCAGAGTCTCATCGCTGCGCAACTCGGCCGCCAGTCTCTCTATGGCTCGAACATTGGCAGACTTATCGGCGCTTAGCTTGGCCAACGCCGACAAACGGTCGGCCAAGGCACCGGCCTCGCCAAGAAGTTGAATCGCTTGTTCCACCTCGTCCACCACTTCGCCAGTCGCCACTTCATCGGCCCGGGCGATCAGGAGCTGGGGCCAAACATCGGCGAAAAAAATCCGCAGCCTTTCCCGGAGTCCGGCCTCGCGCTCCAGACGTTCGCGAGCCGACCGGATGGCCTCGATATGCGCGCGCGGGTTTCTTTCGTACGGAGTGTAAATGTAAGTATCCTGTCGGCCGGATTCACGCGTTTGCAGTCCATACCCCCGGTTCTTCTCGTCGGCCGAGCCCGTGTGCGCCAATTTGTACTTGGCCACTCCGGTTTCTTCTCTTTGTTCCAATAATTCCAAAATGCGCCGTTCGGGCACTACCTGAACGCTAACATCGTCTTGCGCCTGGCCATCCTCTCCTCCGACCGGTTCCTGGCCAACGGAAACTTCTTCCGGCTGTTTTCCGGGGATAGACAGGCCAAACCTCCACTTATACCCAGAATAGTGCCACGACTCGGCGGCAGGCCAATCCGGAAACAACTCCAAAAACTCCGCGGCGGAAAACTCTCCGAACAAAAATTCGTAGCTGCCGGCATACTGCAGGGCGGCCGCCTTTTCTCGGGTAAAGAGCGACCGATACCGCTCGCGCACGCTCTCGGTCGCGAAAAGAGCCTGGCACTCCGGCTGGTCGAGATAGTGGTTGAACTTTAGATAACCCATGACCAGCGAATCCATTGCTTCGACCGACATGTGTTTTTCTATCAAACCGGCATTCTGCCGCGCAAGTTCGGCCAAAAGTTCCTCGGTGAAAGACGAGTCCCGAAACAATTTTTGTAAAACGGAAAATTCTTCTTCCGACACTCGATCGTTAAGAAAATTCCAATTCGGATCGCCGCGATGCTCGAATAGGGACTGCAGGGTGGAATAAGAAGACTGAAAGGAAACCAATGCCACCAGTTTTATTGCCTCTTCTCGCGTTAATTCCAGTTTTTCGGCAATGATATCGAAGTCGGCCGGCTTCCGCTCCTCCCTTTGTCGGTCAAACAGTTTTACTTTCGGTCCCAAAAAATATTCGACGTCGCGCGCCACCCGGTCCGAGACGACTGCGCCCCGGGTGAAATCCTGAAGTCTTTCTTCGGAATAAAAGGTAGAGCTTGTCCCGCCCGTCTCCACCACGCGGTAATATCTCTCGAGCCAGGCGTTGATATCCATTTGCCCGTCGGCAAACAGAGAGGCCAGCCCCTGGCGGGCTTCTTCGCTCCTTAACTCGCGGGCGACCGATTCGGCGGCCCGGGATTTCGCGCCGCGCGCTTTTTCCTGGCGGGCCTCTTTTTTGCGCTGCCGGCGGGCATCTTTTTTGGCCGCCAGCCGGTCAGCATAAAAAATCTCGTCGGCGTTTGGTTCGCCGATTCTGTTCTTGGCGTGCTTCCGGTCGGTGTGGATGTAGCCCTGATTAGGGATTTCCCGGCCCAAATTTCTCATCTGGCTTGGGTTAAATACGAAAATTGTCCGGGTTGAGCAGGCTAGTGGTACTATGGCGACGAGAGCCGGACAATTTGCAGCCGAAACAGGCCAAAATTGAGCCGGAAGTTATTTTTGGGAGTAGGTTCTAGAAACCTTTTATGCCGGGTGAAAAGAGCGTAAAGGCAAAGAAAATTGCCACAAAATATCTTTCCCTTAGGGAATACCAAAGCGAGTAGCGCGCTGTGAGAATTTCGGTTCGGATACGGTTGAGGACACACGGCAAAGTTTCTCTGCTACTGCTAGCAGAGTTTTTGTTAGAGTAACCGGGCCATCCAAAACTGAAACCAAAACAACACCACGAGTGTGGTGTTGTTTTGTGTCTGCCGATCCGTGGGAGCTGGATCGGCGGCCTCCTTCTGCCATCGACGAAGGCAGCTTCTCTCACCGGGAGGCGAGAGGACCAGGCGCCGGAGGGCGCGAGGAATTGGGCCAGAGCAGGCTACGACGCGGTCGGCGGCGGCGCGGCGATCCCCTGCTTCTCCACCAGGAACTGAATCATCTGCCTGGTCGGCACCAGGACATCCACGGCATCATCGCCGTCGTCCAGGGTGACCTTCTCGACGTACCCCCGCTCAATGAGCCAGAGCACCCCATTGATGAAGAGCTGTGGATCAAGTATGGACACGGTGAACACCCTCACCGGCTCGGACGGGACCAAGACGGGCTGATCGAGGACCGGCCTGGCCGGGGGCTCCGGCGTGGAGGGCCGGTACTCGTACAGCCCGAAGGTGATCAGCGCCAGGAACATCTTGACCCGGCGCTCGATCATGGCCGCCCGGTACTCGATCATGGCCTTCTGGTAGGCGGCCAGCTTTTCCGCGTTCCGTCGCGGCAGGCCCTCGTTGAGCTGAACGGCCTCTTCGTAGAGCCGGCGCTCCTCGAGCTCACCCAAAACCATCTGGCCGAGCTGGAGCCAGCTGACGCCGACCCACCGCCCTCGCTGAGCGGAGAAGGAGATCAGCCTGGCCGCGGCTTCCTCGGCCTCGGCCTTTCCGAAGCTCTGGGGGATGATCCAGCGGAGCATGCGGACCGCGGTCGGTTCGCAGGGCATGTCCTGCGAACCGTCGAAGTCGTAGGTGCCGTCGGGACGCAAGTTCAAGTTCGTCTTCACGGTGCTGCCTCACTGTTAGTAACTGTTAGTAGCGGTTTTCCCTCGATCTTTCGCCCCAAGGCTACTTGATCCAGTTTTTCCGCGGACAAGGTGTTGTCCGCGAAAAAACTGGATCAAGCGGCTAATTCAATTTGAGTGTAAAGGGCAATAATATACTTTAAAACTCGGCTATCTTAACAGAACAATATATCACAAAAAAATATTTTGTCCAGTATAAGTATATATATTACGCCATTATTTAGCTAAAACTACTTAAAATCTATCCTCGCGACCGGTTCACCTCCGCCCAAGGCGCGCAAAGAAATCAAGATCAGCCCATTCTCCCGGAAAATATTTGGAAATTGTCGGGTTTCAAACGGGTCGGCTACGCGAGCAGCCAAGCGGCAGGCGGATGGCGCGCTCCATCGCGAACAAATTAGAATCCGGTACAGGCCTGAATAAAAAAACACCGCTATCGCGGTGTTTTTTTATTCAGGCCCGCCAGCGATACCCGAAGCTTCTGTCCGCCCTTCTTCGCGCCGGCGCGGACTCCCGACATCTTCTGCCGGCCGATTCTGCCGGCGTGTCTGATTTTATTCACGTTCATGCCCATAATATTTTGTTTAACGCGTAAATTTGCCCAAGCATTAGCCAGTGTACCTCATTGACAAAAACTTTTCAAACCGCTATAATAGCGGCCCCTTACCGCGCAATTATGTCCGCCGGCAACGTCATCATCCGCTTTGACAATGTCTCGTTTCATTACACTCCGGATAAGCCCATTTTGGAAGCGGCGAATTTTTCGGTGCGTGAAGACGCGAAAATCACCATCATGGGCCAAAACGGCGCCGGCAAAAGCACAATCTTCAAACTAATCTGCGGCGCGGCGAATTTAGACGCGGTGGAAACTCTCCGGCCGGACGAAGGTTCCGTGCACATCCGCGGCGGCGCTTCTATCGGCATCGCGCTCCAGGTGATGCCCAAACATTTTTTTGACCGCACCATTAGCGAGTATTTTGCCGCCGCGTTTGGTGAAAAAAAATATAATCTGGAAAAATTGATCGCCGATGTTTTGTCCGTGGTTGACCTGTCCGTTCCGCTCGCCAAAAAAATAAGAGAATTGTCCGGCGGCCAGCAGGCGCGGCTGCTTTTGGCCTACGCCCTCATCCAAAAACCGGATATTTTGCTTTTGGACGAACCGACCAACAACCTGGACGCGTCCGGGATCGAGCATCTGACGGGATTCCTCATGACTTACGACCAGACCGTGATCGTAATTTCCCACGACGCGAATTTTCTAAACGCCTTTACGGACGGCGTTTTGAACGTTGACCTCCAGACAAAAAAAGTGGAGCAGTACGTGGGCAATTATTTTGACGTGGTCGAGCAGATCGCGGCCCAAATTGAACGCGAAGAAAAAAAGAACGCGCAACTGCGGCGCAACATCCAGGATCGCAAGGACAAGGTGAATTTCTTCGCGCACAAGGGCGGCAAGATGCGCCGGCTGGCGAGCAAACTAAAAGAAGAGGTGGCGGAAGATGAAGAAAATATGGTAGAAGTAAAACGCGATGACAAGACTATCCGCGAATTCACCATTCCGGCGCAACCCTGGTCCGAGGTAGTCGTGGAGATTTCATCCGTCGGGATTATCAAAAATCACGAGCGGCGGGAAAAGCCGGCGGCCGTTAAATTGTGGAAAAAAGACCGGCTGCGAATCGTTGGACCCAACGGCAGCGGCAAAAGCACGCTCCTCAAGGCTCTGGCCATGGGCGAAGCCGGCGGCGGCCGGATCAGCGAGGGAATAAAAGTCGGCTACTATCGCCAGGACTTTTCCGGTCTTGATTTTGGCCAAACCGTCTATGACTCACTCGCGGAGATGATGCCCAAACCGGACAACCAGACCATCTACGCCACAGGGGCCCGGTTTTTACTTACGGCCGAACTCATCAAAAACTCCGTCGGCTCGCTCTCCGAAGGCCAAAAAGGACTGCTCTGCTACGCCCGCTTTGTCCTGCAAAAACCCGGCCTCTTGATTCTCGACGAACCCACCAACCACATCAACTTCCGCCACCTGCCGGTTATCGCCAAAGCTATCGACGAGTTCGGCGGTGCGGTCATTTTGGTATCCCACATGCCCGAGTTTATGGAGCGCATTGCCATTACCCAGGAATTGGACTTGGACCGCTGAAAAATCGGCGACAAAAATCGATAGCAGTATCTGGGATCAACGGGGGCGAGTAACAAGACCGGCGTCATCAATTTCGCCGGCTTTTTGGGCAAATTAAAAACTCCCGACTATTCGGATTTTTTCTCTCTCATCTTTAGGCCGGTACATAAGTAAACCCGACACTCCGCAGACAAAAACACACCAGACGCCTGGTGTGTTTTTGAAGTTCGCCGACAGAAAAAGTCGGCGGGAAAGAACGAGGCTTTGGCCCCTGGGGCCATTCGCCTGCGGTTAGGACTACTCCTCCTGACACATGTAGATGCTCCGGTAGGGCACGCCCTCGTCGGGCCAGCCCCACAAGCCCCAAGAGCAGCGCGGGCGCTCGGCCGGGCAGCCGTCGTCGACGCCATTGCCGTCGGCATCGTTTTGGACGCACTCCTGGCAGAGATTGCCGATCGGGTCCGGCTCGTTGGGGACGCAGTACGGACCCCAGACGGAACCGATGCAATCGGCGACGGACGCGCAGATGTTGCCGTCGCCGACTTTCTCCGAGAGGACGCCGTCGACGCAGACCTTCCCCTCCGAACAGGTCTGCTTCTCGGTCCAGTAGCAGTCGATGTCGCTCAGGCAGGTGCAATAGTTGTACGGGATGCTTACCCCGCACGCTTTGGCGCCGCCGGCCTGGGAGGCGATCGTGCACACGTTGGGGGTGCACGGGTCGCCGTCCTCGCAGTCTGCGTCCGTCTGGCATTCGTCCTCGGGCGGCACGCACCTGCCCAGGCCGGTGTCGCACGTGTATCCGTAGTGCGGAATGCCGTTAGTACCGCCATTGTACCCGCACTCCTCGAGGGAGGTGCACGGGACGCACCCGTCGATCGCCTGGTGCGCGCACTGGCCGGACACGCACTGGTCCGCGACACAAGCGTTGCCGTCATCGCAGCCCTCGTCGCTGACGCACTCGGGCTCGGTGAGACAAGTACCGTCCGGGTGGCAGTACAGGCAGACGATGCCGACGCACGGACAGGTATTGAGCGGGTACGAACAGTGGTAAGACGGAGCCGAACCCTCCTGGTCAGCTCGCCCGTCGTAGTCGGGAACGGTGGCGATGTCCGCCCCCAGAACCGGAGTGCCATAGTCGAGCTCCGGACCGGAGTCTTCGGCCAGGCCGGCGTCCGGGCCGGCGCCGATCCCGACATCGGGCGAACCCGGATCGGCTTCTTGGCCGGACGGGCAGGCCTTCTCCGTGTCGGAGCAGCCGAGCGAGAAAAAAAAATAATAGCGATCAGCGAACGCACGATAATAGCCTCCTTTTGGTGACAGAGCTCGGGACCAACCGAGATGCGGGGCAAAGAAAAGGCAACGTTTACCTGCTCTTGGCCTCGCACGAGTATTCACCGCAGAGGATGGCCAACTATACCAACAAAAGGGCTGTTTGTCAAGGATATTAAACATTTTTTTGTCTCAATTTAGCCAAAACCTGCCGCTCCAAGCGGCAGGTTTTCCGTAATCGCGATCAACCGTGGCCAAGGCCCCTAACCACCGGTAACATAGTACTGAATACTGGCCGGGGCAAAGCTGCGCTCACCGCTAATAGTTATGGTTACCAGACCCTCGGCAAAGTCCGCCGGTAGGGTGAATCCGGAATCGTTGAAGTTGCCCATAGCGTCAACGCCAAAGCTATGCACTACGCCCGCGCCTGTCCGGTCGGTGGTAATCGCGACGGTTTCCCCCGGCAGGTAGCCGAAGCCGATAAAATTGACCGCCGCGCCCGGCGCACCCGCGTAAATTACCCGCGTCATCGGAGAGGGCGGTGCCCAGAGTTTGCCCGCCAAAAGCGATGATAACCGGCTCTACGCTCACAAAACCAAAGCCATGGATAGTAAGCGGCGTGCCGCCCGGGTCGTAATACGTGGAAAGAGCGATCCCGGGGTGCAACTCGGCCAAAGAAACGGGAACCGTGGCGACCCCATGACTAATGTTACCGGTAAACGAGAAATCGGCCGCGGCCGAACCGAAGGGGATCTTGATCGGCTCCGTGATGAAACCGCCGGACTCGTCGGCGTTTACCGCGGCCACGGCGGCGTTACCGATCGCGACGGCTACCGCCTCGCCCGGGGCGAATCCGCTGCCGGTAAAGGTCAAATTAGAGCCGGGTGCCGTATACCAGGTACTCGGCATGACCTGTGGAGTAAACGGAGCCAGGGTCAAAAACGTTGACCCGCTCGCCCCGCTGTTATCTCCGAGCGCGGTAACCGACACGGCCGTCCCGGTAGCATCGAATGGAATCGTGATCGGCGCGGCGGTAACATTGCCCGCCTCATCCGCGGCGGCGTAGACCGTCGCCGAACCCAAAGTAATCGTAACCGGCTCGTCGGCCGCAAAGCCGGTGCCGGAAAGAAGTACGGCCGTGCCCGGAGCAGCGTAATAGGTATTTAGCGATACGTACGGCTGCAAGCCGGCCATGGTTATGGCCGCCTCGGCCGCGGCTCCGCTCATGGTGCCTCTAAAGGCGTAGACAGACTGCCGGTTGCCGCCAAAACCGGTTTTGACGAGCAGGTTAGTGAAGGCGCCGGCCAGATCCGTCAGTATAGTGGCCATGACAGTATTGCCTTCGCCGGTCAAAATAACGTCTTCTTCCGGCGCGAAACCGTAACCGGAGAACAGGATGTTTCTCCCGGACGGGACATACCATTGGTCCGGAGTTATCTCCGGGTACAAGCCGCCTACCGGAACATCGACTTCGGCTTTGGCCGCGCTATTTACGCCGGCTGCCGCCAGATGGAGCGTCGTCCCCCCTTGGCCGGCCGGAAAAGGGCCGGCAGCGGCAAAAGATCCGGCCGCGTCCGCCGTTACCGCCACTGTCTTTCCGCCCGCCAGGCTGACATTCACCGGCTCGTTGGCCGCAAAGCCGGTGCCGGACAGCGTTACGCTTTCTCCAGGCTTAACATAGAATGAAGAAGGGCTTATCTGTGGGTTGAACGCCGAAGCTGTAATCAGCATCTCGAGCGTGGCGCCGCTCATCTGGCCGGCGAGGACAAGCGTCTGCTGGCCGCTCCAGGCAAACGGGACCGCGAACGACCCTGCGTTCTGAAAGCCGCCGCCGGCGTCGGCCGTAATCTCGGCCAAAGGCGCAGCTTCTCCGGCGCGCGTAACCGTGATGTTTTCGAGAGCGGCAAAACCGGACCCGAAAAACGAGATTTGGCTGCCGGGCAGGAGATAATAATCCGAAGGAGTCGCCAGGGGCACAAACTGCGCGACCGTAATCGTAACGGCAGCCTCGGTACGGCTGGTTTGCCCGGTCAATTTGAAGCTGCGGCTGGTGTCGGCCCAGGCGAAGGGCACGGTGAAAGCACCGGCCGCGGCAAAACTACCGTTCCCGTCAGCCGTTATGTTCGCGAGCACATCAGGGTGTCCGCTCTCCGTTACCCGCACGGTTTCTCCGGCCGCGAAACCATCCCCGGAGAATGTAAGGTCTTGTCCGGCCACAACCAGGTACGCCGAAGGCGAGACCAATGAATTGAATTGCCCGACTACAAAGGTTACGTCAGTCTCTCCCCCGCCGACCTGTCCGCTCAGCCTCAGCGTGCGGCCGCCTGGCGCCCAATCAAAGGGAATGGCGAAACTGCCGAGAGCGGTAAAACTGCCTTCGGCATCAACCGCAAATTGGGCCATTTCGGCCTGGCTTTGAATATCGGACACTTTTACCGTCTCACCGGGGGCAAAGCCGGTGCCGGAAAACGCGACCGTACTGCCCGGCAGACTAAAATAGGCGGACGGCGTTACCTGCGGGTTGAATCCGCCCACCGTTACCTCTACTTGCGCCTGCGCCTGACTCGTAAGTCCCAACAGACGGAAGGTGCGGATACCGGCCAGGCTAAGCGGAATCGTAACTGCGCCCGCAGAGCTGAAGCTGCCGCTGCTGTCGGCTGTAATAGCGCCAAGCGGTGTCTGGCTGCCGTCCACCGTAATCTGAACGGTTTCGCCAGGAGCAAACCCTGATCCGGTAAAATTGAGCGCCTGGGTCGGCAAAATGTAGTATGCCGAGGGTGTGATGCCCGGGTAGAAACCGCCGACATAAAAGTAAGCCGACGATTCAGCGCGCGAAGACTGGCCCTCTGCCCGCACCAGATAGTTGCCGGCAGGGACAAAAGGCACCGTTGCCGTCCCGGAGAAAGCACCGCCCGCGTCTGCCGTTGTCTGCCCCATGTCCGCTCCATTCAGGGTAAAACGGACCGTCTCGTTCGCGGCATACCCCTGGCCGTGGATTAACAGGGAGCTACCGGGCGTGTTGCCGCCTCCGGCGACCGTTATGCCCGGCAGATATGGCTGAACATAAAAACTATTCAACTGCGGTTCGCCGCTTACCGATCCCAGGGCAATAACCGACAACGGCCCAGGAGGCGTGTTGGCCGGAACAGCCACCGCCAGCGGGCCGAAAGAGCCCCCGCTACCGGCCGGCGCCGTGGCTGCCGGCGCTCCCGAAACCGAACCGAGATAGACGGAAACGGTTTCCCCGGGAGACCACCCTCCCCCGCTTACCTGTACCGTGCCGGGCAGCCCGCTAAAAACATCGAGTGTAACAAAGGCGGCTGCCAAAACAGGCAGCGCGGGCAGGAGCGAAAGGGCCAAAATTAATGATAAAGTTAAGGCGGAGAATAATTTTCCTGTACTTTTCATATGGCTAGGGTTAGGCATCGAGCAGTATCATTAATCGGCCAAACACGACCGTATGGCCACGCTAAGTACGAATGAGAACTGACAGTGAATTACTAACAATTCTATCCTAAGTTGAGCCGAAACATAGACTGATTTTCACGGCACCAATGTTTGAGCCTATTAAGAGCGAGTTTTGGCGCCATGAAAACCAGTCCATGCTTCGCCGAAAAGGGGGAAACTCGCTGTGAATTCTGACTCGAAGGTAGCGTAGCTTACGGCCAAAAGGAGCGTCAATGTTTGTTGATAACTTATTGAAACCCAACAGCTTGACATTTAATCGCTCCGGCCGGCACAAAACAATTGGAACCTACTCCCAAAATAATTCCAGGGTCATTTTTGGGAGTAGGTCCCAGGCTAAACAAAACAGCCCTGGGATTCCAGGGCTGTTTTCAAGCAAGTGATTTGCCGACCGTTTTCTAGTTGGTTAGAGCTATAGTATCCCAGCCGCGAGTGGCACCGTTGCAGACATAGAGAGCATTGCCCGTGGTGTCAATGCTGATCCGGCCGATCTCGCCAGCCTCATCGCAGTCTCCCGCCGCCGGCGCGCCGGCGTTGTTGTCCGCCGCCTGCAAATACTTGCCGTCCGGGACATAGAGGCCGCTCGAGGCGGCTATGACGCCGGAACCTTTGGCCACCAAATCGAGGTTGATATTGTCGTCGGTACCGGTAGCCGCGATATTGGGGTTGCTGCCGGTGAGAGCGCCGGTTACTTCGGGGAAGTTGGCCGGGCTGTCAATTATCTTTACCCGGAAAGAGGTCTCTTCCGAGCCGCTGTATTGGCCGAAACTGATTTTATTAACGGTAGTGCCGCCATAAATCGTGAAGTCATCCTGCACCGCCGAACCTAATCGCCCGGAAAGAGTCTTGCCGCCGCCGGATGTATAGATGTTAACCAAGCCGGGCGAACCGCCAACGCCGCTGCCGGGCACAAGATTGATGCTGCCGCCGGCGCCGGAAACTCCGGCCTCACCGGCCTGAATAATAATATTGCTGCCGGCGCCTGATGCGGTACCCCGGATAGTAAAGGTGAGGGCCGTACCGCTGGAACCGATAATGGAGGATGATGTCATTGTAATCGTAGAGGTAACACCGGATATCAACTCATCCGTGTACATCGTGCCGGAAGCAAAAACATTTTTCCACGCTCCTGGACCCTCGGTGCTGGAGCTGAACTGCCCCAAATCCAGACGATTGTTGCGAAAAGGAGAAAAATCAGTGTTTGACACTTGTAATTTGGCTACGCCGTCAATGGTTACCCCCAGCCGGCTGCCGTCGCGGTTGTACAGACCAGTGTCGGGATCGTTCGAGAAAGAAAACACCGGCGCCCTGGGGCCGCCGAAATCTCCGGCTTGGGTGGTGCTGACATAAAGCGTACCCGAAGAAAACACATTCCCAAAAGCCAAGCCGCCCTCTCCCAAAGACAAAGAGTTGTTCGCTCGGGGGATGAGGGAACCGCCCAGACGGGAATTGATGTAGACGACATCGGACGAGGTTACGTTGCCGAGCGTCGTGTTGCCGTCAAGGTCCAGATTGGCCCCGTAAATGGTGCCGGAGCTGAAGACGTTGGTATAGGCCCTCGCGAACTCGCCCAGACTGATGGAATCGTTGAAAGTCGGGATGAGAGACCCGGCGATGCGCGAATTCACGAACAAGACATCGGACGAGGTGGCATTGCCCACCGTGGAGTTACCGTTGACCGTCAATGTTCCGTCGACAGAAACATTGGTGCCGACGCTCGTGGCCGCCCATGATACGCCTGGCGCTGCCAGGAGCAAGCCCGCGGCCGCCGCGAACACAAGATATGATTTACCGCGCATAGAATGAAGACTTAATTTTAATGGACGTAGTATAGCACAACCGTGCGCATCTGTTGTTAGACATCTGTGGACAACTTGAACTTATTGCCGCCGCCCCGGCCGGCGACAATAAGTTCAAGCAGTAAAAGAAAAGCCCCGAAGGAGGGGCTTATTCTTGTCCTGCCCGAGCGGCAGAGGCCAAAAGCGGTTAATTATGCGCTACTTAATGCCGGCTATAATCTGCGCCAGTTCCTTGCGGGCCGCTTCCCAGACATCCGGGTTGCTCGACCAGCTGATGGCCGTATTCTTGTAAGTCGGGTCAGACTGGTTGTCGACGCCGTACTCCCACAGCACTTTGGGCACGGTCGCGTTCACTATTTCCTGAACGCGAGTCGGGTTGACCTTGGCGGCCAGCGTGAGGTAATCCACGTCCTGGACACCCCGGCGCCAGTGTTTGAGACGTAAGCTCGCGAACGGTCCGGGTACGCCGTACGAATCGGCCGGAAACAGCTTATCCGTACCCGGGTAGAAAAGGACGCCGTCGCCGTTGCTGTAGTTCCAGCCCGTCTGTCCGAGCATGTTGCTCCAGGTGCCGTTGCTGCCGAACGTTTGGGCCTGTTTAAAGACATTGGTTTCGCCAGCCCCTCCCTGATAATTATTATAGTAGGTAGATTCCCAGTAGAACCAGCGGCTGATGCCTTTTTTGTACTGCCCCCACGACATTTCGCGCAGGGCAATGCCGTCGTCTTCCGTCATGAAAGAACCCTGGCCCGGCCGGCCGCCGTTGTACATGTAGAATCTCTTGTCCGGATTGGTGAGATATTTGTTGGCCGCGCTCTGCCAGGCATAGGTGTCGCCGACGTACATGCCCGATACCGGGATATCCAGGGACGGGGTGTTGGCCGCGGCCGAGGGCAGACCGATGGTAGCCAACGAGAACACTTTTTTGCCCGGTCCGGGGTTATTGTTTATCCACTGCGCCCAC
This sequence comes from Candidatus Magasanikbacteria bacterium GW2011_GWA2_56_11, assembly GCA_001004885.1. GTDB lineage: Bacteria > Patescibacteriota > Patescibacteriia > Magasanikbacterales > UBA922 > GWA2-56-11. Next base: position 15,829 of record LCRX01000013.1, on the reverse strand, counting down.
TGTTCGATTTGGGGATAGTCGCTGCTTTCGTCTATAAGGTAGAGGAAATATTCACTCGACGGGGCGTTGGCCGCAAACCAGTTGGCCCAGGCATCGGTGTGTTTCCACATACCGGCTTGGCCTTCGCCCTTCCAGCCCCAGGAGCCGTAAGTGCCTATGGAGTAGACATTGTTTCCTACTCCCGCTCCCGGTCCGTCATAACCCCTCGCGGCGGTGAAAAGCGAACCGTTCAGGCGCGGCACCCAGTCGGCGCTCGGAGCGTCTCCGGTTGATCCCGGATCGGCATCAATAAGGGATATTTTATGGCGATGGGCCAATTGAAAGTGACGGTCGCGCACCTGGCGGGCGGTTTCGGCCTGGGCGGCGTCCGCGGTCCAAGACTGGCCAAGGTAGCGTTTGTTCAGGTCGCTCGCGCCCATAAAAAGCATGGTTTTGGCGCTCGGAGAATCCGGCAGAGTGAAGTCGTACACGATTAACTCCACCGGCAGCTGGTAAGTCGCCGTCCCGCCCTCTTTGACAGTTACGACGCCTTGGTAAGTACCCGCCGGGGCACCTTTTGGAATGTACACGTCTGCCCAGATGCTCTGGTTTTTACCCGCGGCCACGGTAAAACCGTCATGCATTTCGTACGGGACCGCGATATCCGGATAAGACTTGTCGTGATCCAGCCGGTCCGACCACAGCCCGGCATAGGCTCCCTGGGCGAGCGCGATCGGCGAACGGAACCGTTCCGGACGATGCCGCTCGTCATAGTTTAGCGACATAAAGCCGCTCAGTCCTTTGATTGGCAGATAACGTACGTAAAAAAGTTCAATATTGCGTCCGACCCAGTTGTAGAGTCCTGGTCCGCCGGCCGCTTTGGAACTGATCGCGTAACCGTTCGGACCGGTAAGTTTGTCAAAGCTAACCGAGACCGGGCCAACCGGCTGGCTTTTGGCCTCAAGAATAAGATTGAAGTTTACCACCTCGTTCCTGCCGCCAAAAACGGAAATCTTGGCACCGTTCCAGACCGAGTTGGCCGTGCTTGCCGGATTATTGCTTCCCAAAAGGTATTCCTGCGGCACTTTGTAACCGCCTTCATTGGCCCAGACAGACGAAAAGGCCGATTTGCCCACCGGCGTTGGGGTTGGGATTGGAGTTGGTGTAGGTGTCGGGGTAGGGGTAGGGGTCGGAGTAGGCGCCGCGATTTTGGCCGCCGTATATGAGTAACTGCGGCTGCGCAACGAACCGGAAAAATAAGCTAAAATGCGTACATGGACAGTGCTGCCGTCAGTCGGAAGATTGTTGAGAGTGAGAGAGGTGCCATTAACCTGGTAAGAGCCGTATGTAGTCGCGTTCCAGTATTTGCCCACGCGCACAACGTAATAGTTCGCGCCCTCGTTTGTCCAGGTAAACTTAACCGAGCTCCCGGGCAGAGTGCTGCCGGCGGCCGGCGAGATGATGGTGGGCGCCCGGTAAGTCGGCTTGACTGACGGCGCCGGAGCTGGGGTCGGGGTCGGGGTTGGAGACGGCGCCGGAGCTGGGGTCGGGGTCGGGGTTGGAGACGGCGCCGGAGCTGGGGTCGGGGCGGCAACCGTCGGTTTCAGTTTAAAATCATGGCCGTGTCCGCCGTTGAAGATACGGACGTACAAGAGATCGACATTGGGCAGCCCCGAAGCCACAATCGTGGTACAGGGTTTAGCCTCTATCCACCGGTAATCCGGCGCCGCTACCGCGCTGCCGATGGCTACGTCGCAATACGCGCCGGAGGGGGCGCTGATATTGAGCGTGGCCGTACCGTTTGCAAACGTGCTGGTGGACAGCAAACCCACGTGCGCCGCTCCGGCCGGAGAGACCGGGAGCAAGGGCAGGAGAGCGGTTACAAGCCCCATTATTCCGGCGCTCAGCCGAAGGCCCATTTTTTTAAGAATCATGTTAATAAGATAAGAATAAAAAATCTGCCTAATGCTAAAAAATTAAGCCGACCGAACTGACCCCGTCTCGTTCAGAGAGACAGGACAAGCTGTAATGGATTAAAATACCGACGAGCTGCATAGAGCTAAGTAGTATAGGGAAAACCGGTAATCGTGGCAAGCTCAGCCGGTAAACAGCCGGCAGGGCTAATTTGAAGACAAATTACCCCTGCCGTTAGGGCAAGGGCTGTTCACCTGTGGATAACTTCTGAAAAATTTTTATTGAGTACCGGGAGAATATAACTTAAAAAGTTATAGCCCGGCGTCCTTTTCGTCGCACACTTTCCATCCCTCCGGCACGTCGCAGGGCCGGTAATACGCCTGGCACTGTCATTCCGCGTCTGCGCCGTCGCCGCGGACTAAATTCGCCTCGAGCACCTCGCCGTCAAAAGTGGGTATCTCAATGATGGTGATTATCCGGCCGTCCGGTCCGGCGGCAGTGTAGCGCCAAGCGTCAACATTGCCCATCAAGAATGACTCTTTCGCGCTCTGAAGAACCGGATGGGGAACCAACTGGCGAAAGACGCTCATATAATCTCCGGCTACCGAGTCTAAGACAGTTACTCCCCCGTTCCAAAACTCGGCATCCCAGGCGCGCGGATAATCAAATTCGTAATCCACGAACGAGGCCACCTTGAGGGGCGCCATCTCGGCCGCCTCTTTGGCCGCCGCCTCACGCTGCAATTTTTCCTGCAGCTCCAGCCGGAGCTGTCCGGGAGACAGTTCCACCCCGGACTCCGGCGCGGGAGCGCGTTCCCAAACGCCGGCGCAGCCGGCGCCGGCTATCATGGCGAAAGCGGCCACGGCGGCAAAAATAACCATGGTCCCGAGAAGCCGCGCGTTGGTTTTGGGGCCGGTCTTGCCCACTGTCCGTTCGGCATAGCTCACGCGTTCGCGCACCGCGACCAGGGAATCGGGATTAAGCGAAATGCTGTCTATCCCCTGTGATACCAAAAACTCCGCGAACTCCGGATAATCGCTCGGCGCCTGGCCGCAGATACCTATCGGTTTGCCCGCGGCGTGCGCTTTTTTGATCACCTCCCGAATCATGGCTTTGACAGCAGCGTGGTTTTCATCGGCCACCCCCCGCAGCCGGGCCGAGTCGCGATCAATGCCGAGCGCCAGCTGCGTCAAATCGTTCGAACCGATGCTAAAACCGTCGAACAGCTTGGCAAACTCGTCGGCCAGGACTACGTTCGAGGGAATTTCGCACATGACGTATACCTTGAGCCCGTTTTCGCCCTGCTTGAGGCCGTACTCGGCCATGGTTTTGAGCACGCGCGCGCCCTCTTCCGGAGTGCGGCAAAACGGCACCATGACAATGATATTGGTCAGCCCCCCAAACTCCCGGCCGCCGATGAGCGCCGAGTACTCGTTGGTCTTGAAATCCGACAGGCGCACGATGACGTCGCGCGGATGAAACGCGGCCGCGATGCGGGCAATGCCTTCGGCCAATTTGTCCACGCAGTAATCGCTTTTTTTAGCGTAGCCCAGGGTCAGCCGGGCGATAGCGGCTTTGGCTTTTTTGTCTTTGAGTTTATGGTAGTGAACCAGGGCCAAAGGATGAATGCGGATAAAATTAGAAAAAATAAACTCCTCGCGCGCCAGGCCCACGCCGTCGTGGGGCAGAAAAGACAAGGGGAAAGCGTTGTCCGGGTCGCCCACGTTCATCATGATCTTGGTCTTTGTTTTCGGGATAGCTGTCAGTTCTGTCCGCTTTACCTCGAAAGGCAAAATGCCGCGGTAGATCTTGCCTTCCTCGCCCTCAGCGCAGCTCACAGTTACTGCCGCTCCGGTCGCGAGCACCCGGCGCGCGCCGGCCACCCCCACTACGCAGGGCACGCCCAACTCGCGGCTAACTATGGCCGCGTGGCTGGTCTTGCCGCCCTGTTCGGTAACAATGGCCGCGGCCAGGCGCATGATCGGCTCCCAATCCGGATCGGTGATGCGGGTAACAAGCACCTCGCCGGCCTTGAACTCCCTGAGTTTCCGCGGACTGTCTATTACCCTGACTTTGCCGGCGCCGATCTTTTGGCCCACGGCCGTGCCGGAGAGAAGCACGGTGCCGGTCTGTTTGAGTCCGTAGGTCTCTATCACGTTACGGTCGCGGTTGGTTTTAACTGTTTCCGGACGCGCCTGGACGATATACAGCCGGCCGCTCGCGCCGTCCTTGGCCCATTCTATATCCTGCGGCCGGCCATAGTGCTCTTCTATCGCCACGCCCCAACGCGCCAGCTGCAAGATATCTTTTGCCTCGAGCGCAAAACGGTTGCGTTCACGCTGGCGGACCGCGGCCTGGCGCGTGCCGCCACTCTCGTTCGCGAGCAGTTTGACCTCTTTGGTGCCCAAAAGGCGGCTGATAATAGCGCTCTTACCCTGGGATAGGCCGGCTTTGAACACGTAGTACTGGTCCGGGGTTACCCGTCCTTTCACCACGTACTCGCCCAACCCGTAAGCGGCATTGATGAGCACTACCCCGGGGAACCCTGATTCCGTGTCGAGAGTAAACATGACGCCGCTCGCCCCGGTGCCCGAGCCCACCATGGTTTGCACTGTTACGGAAAGCGCCACGCTCAGATGGTCGAAACCCTTGGTCTCCCGGTAAGAAATGGCCCGGTCGGTAAACAATGAGGCGAAACACTTTCTGACGGCGGACAAAAGCTCGCGCTCGCCGCGGATATTGAGGTAGGTTTCCTGTTGGCCGGCGAAGCTGGCATCCGGCAAGTCTTCCGCCGTGGCGCTCGAGCGCACCGCCACCGCCAGCGAACGGGCTCCCTCCTGCTTAGCGAGCGTCCTATAAGCCAAAATAATCTCCTGCTCCAGCGTTTTGGGCAGCGGCTGCTTGAGAATAAGCGAGCGCACCCTGGCGCCGGTGGCGCGCAAGGCTTTGACGTTGGCCACGTCTAGGTCTTTGAGCAGTTTTTTAATTTTTTCCCGCCCATGGTTGGGTGCCAAAAACGCCCTGTAGGCCGCGGCCGTAATCGCGAACCCGTTCGGCACCGCGATGCCCTTGGCGGTTAGTTTCGAATACATTTCGCCGAGTGAGGCATTTTTGCCGCCGACCAGCGGAATATCCGGCAAAGAAATTTCGTTGAACCACAAAACTGTCCGCGTCGCGCGGTCGGCGGCCGTCGAGGTCACCGGGGCGATTGGGGTTTTCGTGTTTGGCGCCATGGCGGAAAAATTCAGGCCGGATTGAAAAAACCGAATTGGCCGGCGGTTATTTTATTCTCGAAAAAGAAAATAACTTCGGATTTAGTCTTGATTAATTTTGGCGGTAAAGTTTTAGCTGAAAATTTTCCGCCATGGTGGTCCCGGTAGCGCGATTGCCAGCCGAACTGGACCGAAATTAAGCCAGAATTATTTTTGAGATAAATTAAACTGGTAGTGAGTTATTAACAATTCTATTCTCTAAGTCGAGCCGAAACAGAGACTGATTTTTACGGCACCAATGTCTGAGCCTGTAAGAGCGAGTTTTGGTGCCGTGAAAATCAGTCTATGTTTGAGGCGAAAGGGGGGAAACTCGCTGTGAGTTCATTCACAAGTAGAAGTATAGCAGATAACATCCCCAACGTACACTGCGCTAGCCCACCTCGCGCACCTCCAGCAGATTCACATGGCCGGCCTGGCCCACCGGCTCGCCCGCCACGACGATTATCTTGTCGCCGGATTTTACAATCCGCCGCTCTTTGAGGTACATGAGCGAGCGTTCAACCAATTCTTCGATAGTCCGGCAGGGAACCAGCACAAACGGCACCACGCCCCAGGACAGGTTCAGCTGGCGCCGCACCCGGTCGGTGCTGGTGGCCACCACCACCGGAAGTTCGGGCCGGTAGCGGCTGATAAGCCGCGCGGTCTCGCCCGAAATCGAGGCCGCCAGGATGACCCGCGCGCCAATGTCCTCGGCCAGGAGCCGCGACATCTCGCTGATTACGTCGTCCACCCGCTGCCGCCGGCCCTGATGTTCGCGCAGGCGCAAATTGTCGTACGCCGACTTCTCCGCCTCCACGATAATCTCGCCCATCGTCTCGACCGTCTCGACCGGGTACTTTCCGGTCGCTGTCTCGTTGGAGAGCATCACGGCGTCCGTGTGGTCAATGACGGCGTTCGCCACGTCCGACACCTCGGCACGGGTCGGCCGCGGATTTTCTTGCATGGAATCGAGCATCTGGGTCGCCACAATAACTGGTTTGGCCGCGGCGAGCGCCGCGTCGATCAATTGCTTTTGCGCCAGGGGCACCGCGGCCGCCGGTATTTCAATTCCCAAATCGCCGCGCGCCACCATAATGCCGTCCACCACTTCCAAAATCTCTCCGATATTCTTCACCGCCTCGCCGCGCTCAATCTTGGCCACGATTCTGATCGGCTGCTCCGGCTTGATTCCCAGCTCGGTTTCGTATTGTTTGATCAAAAACCTTAAATCCAGAATGTCCTTGGCGCCGGTAACAAACGACAGCGCGATCAGATCCACGCCGTGTTCGACGCCGAAGCGGACGTCCTCTTTGTCTTTGGCCGACAGCGCGCTGACTGTGAGGCGCGAATCAGGCACGTTGATGCCTTTGTGCGCGGTGATGACGCCGCCGTTTTTGACGAACGCCGTGATTTGCGTCCCGGCTATCGCCGCGACCGTCGTTTCCACCCGGCCGTCGTTTAAAAGCAGCCTTTCCCCCGGCGCCAGATACTCGTGCAGGGAATGGTAGTCTACGGGGATAGCGCCGCCCGCGTACTCGTTGAGCGCGGTATCAAAAACTATTGTGGCCGCGCTCTTGAGCTCGACCCCCTCGGCCGGCAGGACTCCCACGCGGATTTTGGGTCCCTGCAAATCCTGCATAACGGCGACCGGCTCGCCCGTGGCTGCCGCCGCCGCGCGCACCCGGTCGATAAGAAGGGCGTGATTGTCGTAAGTCCCGTGCGAAAAATTCAACCGCGCCACGTTCATGCCGGCGGCAACCATTTTTTTGATCGTGGCGGCGGACTCGCAGGCCGGACCGAGCGTACAAACGATCTTCGTGCGTTTTTTCATAGTCTGACTGGGGTTACGGCAAATAAACTGCCCGACAGCCGCGCTCCGGTAGGGAGACAAAAAATTTATGGATTGGCCGGAAACTCTTCCAGCTTCACCGACAAAATTTTCTCCTGGCCCTGATGCAGCACTTTAAGCGAAATCTCCTGGCCCACTTCATAGCGGGCGATCTCTTTGCCGAGCGAATCTTTGTTCTCCAATTTCTTCCCGTTAATTTCCAGAATCAGATCATTCTCGGCCAGGCCGGCCTTGTCCGCAGGCGAACCGGGCATAACAGCCAGAACTCCCGGTTCTGCCCCGCGGCTGACTAGCGCGCCGTAGGAGACCGGCAATCGGTTCTGTTCGGCCAGACGAGCCGTTACCGGCACGTAGCGCACGCCGAGCCAGGGACGGATGATGCGGCCGTGCTGCCGGACGCTCTCAATTGTCTGCCGGGCGTTATTAACGGGGATGGCGAAACCTACCAGCTGCCCTTCGCCCGACACGGCCGTATTGATGCCGATGACCTCGCCCCGAATATTTATCAGGGGGCCGCCGGAGTTGCCCGGATTAATGGCCGCATCGGTTTGGATCGCCTCTTCGATAACTTCGCTCGAACCAAGTCCGTCGCCGGCTATTACCCGCCGGCCGCTGCCGCTCACCACGCCCTTGGTAACTGTATTGCCGTACTCGGCCAAAGCATAACCAATGGCGATGACGGTCTGGCCGATGCGCAGATTATCCGAGTCGCCCAGTCTGACGGTAGGCAGATTCTGCGCCCCTATCCTGACCAGAGCCACGTCCAAGACCGGATCGCGCGCGACTATCTCGGCCGCGTACTCCTGGCCATCGGAGAGAATAACCGTGTAGACAGCCGACTCGTCGGCTACCACGTGTCTGTTCGTTACTATCAGGCCGTCCGGTTCAATGATAAAGCCGCTGCCGCCGCCAATGCGCTGTAGGTTATTCTGGCTGCCAGGCGCTGGCGGCGTAGGCCGCGACGGCGCCGGGAAGGGCAGTCCGAACCCAAAAAAATCGTCAAACGGCAGCAAGTTCGGTCCGGCCCCCGGATATTGGGACAAATCTTTCGAAATCGCGATGCTCACGACGGCCGGATTAACATTTTCCACTACTTTTATGACCGCCGATTCCTCTTCAACTACTTTTTGGATAGCAGCCTCGGGAACGGCCGCGGAAGGCGCGGGCGAAGAACGCGAGTCCAGCCACCGCACCGTCAACCCGCGCTCGGCAAAGAAATTCTGCAAATTGTCCGCCATAGTCGCGCCGGCGACGCCAAACAGCGCTCCGGCCGCGCCACCGGCCGCGAACGCCACGGCTACTATGAGTCCGTAATGTTTCCTGGTAAAGGCAAAAAAATCGTTCATAGCAAGATAGTTACGAATGACGGACAACGGATTGCGTTTGACCCGGTGTCCGCCGTTCGCCACTGGAACCCACTGCCAAAAATAATTCCGAGACGTCAAAAACCAATCCATACCGGCTCAGGTCCACCCGGTCGTCTGCCACTTCGACGCCCTCGGCCTCAAGCAAACGCTTTTTTTCTTCTTTCCCCCGTACGTACCCGCCAAGCGATCCGCTACTACGCACTACCCGGTGGCAGGGTACGGCTACCGGCCGCGGGTTGCGGTGGAGAGCGTTGCCGACTGCCCGAACAGCCCGGACGCTGCCGGCGGCGCGCGCCAGGGCGGCGTAGGTGGTAACGCGACCGGCGGGTACCCGGAGCAACAGCCGGTAAACTGTCTCAGCGAAGGAAACAGACTGGTACATAAGCGGGCGTTTAATCCGGGGCTTACTCGGGACGCGCTGCCCCTTACTGGCGCCCGTATTGGCGCAGCAGCCGGCCCAAGTCTCCAACCGGACTCGCCGCCCCGTCTGCCGAGCCAAACAATCCGCCGTAAGTTTCCAATAAATCGCGGATAAGGGGCGGAAGATAAATAGCCGCCAAAATAATCGGGGCTAAAAGCAGGGCCAAACGGACATAATTGCCGACTGCCATGAGGGTTAGCCGCCGGGAGATTCTCCGATTCTGTTCGTAAATAACCTGGGACCATTTAATGTTTTTTTTCACCAGTTCTTCGAGAGTGGACGGCGCCGTTTCGCCCTCTCGCGGCTGTCCCTGTCCGGGCAGGTCTGGCGAAGATTCCGGCGGTTCGAGATCCGGGCCGCCATCGCGCGCCGGATTATTCTTGAGGCTGCTCATAAAAAAGTAAAAAAGACTGGCTTAAGAGCGCCGCGCTATTTTTTCGTCCGCCTGGAGCGCCCGACAAGCGACCGAACCTCGGTCTGAAACTTGCTGACGTCCGCAAACGCCCGGTAAATGGAGGCAAACCGGATATAGGCGACCTTGTCGAAACGGCGCAGATGCCGCATCACGATTTCGCCGATATCCTGGCTGGTTATTTCCCGCTTTTTCTTTTTTTGGATGTCAATCTCCACCGTGTGAATCAGCCGGTCAAAGAGTTCCTGCGTGTACGGACGTTTGGTCAGCGACTGCAGAATGCCGCGCTCGAGTTTGGCGCGGGAGTAAGATTCGCGCCCGCCGTTATTTTTGACGACTACGATATCCAATAATTCCATTTCCTCGAGCGTCGAAAACCGATAAGCGCACTTGAGGCAGGAGCGGCGGCGGCGAATGGAAAGCCCGTCCTGCGTCAGCCGGGAATCAACAACCTTGGTATCGTGAAAACTGCAGATGGGACAATGCATAAGACGAAAAAACTCGGCGGCGGCCAAGCCTGAGGCATTGTAACATATTCTCACGGCAGACAAAACCCCACCCCTTATTGATTCATTTTCTTGCGAATGAAAGCCGGAATTTCCAACTCGGCATCACTATCGCCTAATTTAGGCGAGGCCGGCTGGCCGGACGGTGCCGGCGGGTTCGGTGGCAGCACGGAAGGCGATGAACCGACAGCCGGCGAAGAATACGCCCCGCCTAAAAATGACGGCCGGATCGGGGCGTCGGCAACAAATGGTTTTCTAATGAATTGTGATTTGACCGGCTCGGCCTGGTTGTCGGCCTCCGGTTCCTCCGGTTCCAGGGCCGCTTCCGGCTTGCGCTTCTGAAAAAATGTCGGCCGGAATGTTGACCGGCGCGCTCCGAAAGCGGCCCCGGCTTCGCCGCCCGGCTCGCCGGCAAAATGCTTTTCCCGGGTCCGCTCGTCGAAACCGGTGGCGATGACGGTTATCCGCACTTCTTCGCCCATGGTCTCGTCAATAACGGCGCCAAAAATAACTCTGGCGTCGTCGTCGGCCGAACTGGTGATAATTTTGGCTGCCTCGGCCACTTCCTGCATGCCCAAGCTGGCCCCGCCCGTAATGGTAAACAGAATACCGCGGGCGCCGTCGATGGAAATATCAAGCAGCGGGCTCGAAATAGCGGCCTTGGCCGCTTCGACAGCCCGGCTTTCGCCGGACCCCAACCCGATGCCCATAAGAGCCGAACCCGTATCACTCATAATAGTCCGGACGTCGGCAAAGTCAACGTTTATGAGACCGGGTACGGTGATGAGCTCGGAGATGCCCTGCACGCCCTGGCGCAACACATCGTCCACGATGCGGAAAGCTTCGACCAGGGACGTTTTCTTGTCAATGATTTGCAAAATGCGGTCGTTCTGGATGGTAATAATGGTATCCACGTTGCGCGACAGCTCGTCAAACGCCCGGTCGGCGATGCTTTTGCGCTGCGGCCCCTCGAACGAGAACGGCCTGGTTACCACCGCCACCGTGAGGACGCCCATGTCGCGGGCGATTTCCGCCACCACCGGGCTCGCGCCCGAGCCGGTGCCGCCGCCCAGGCCGCAGGTAACAAACACCATGTCGGTATCCTTGAGCATTTCGCGGATTTCGTTCTGCGCCTCTTCGGCGCTGCGTTTGCCCACATCGGGATTCATGCCAGCGCCGAGGCCGCGAGTTACGGTTTTGCCAATGTGCAGCTTATGCGCCGCGCTGTTGTGGTGCAGCGCCTGCACATCGGTGTTCATGACGATAAAATCCACGCCGCGAATGCCGCTCTTTACCATGCGGTCAACCGCGGAACCGCCCGAACCGCCCACGCCAATAACCTTTATTTTGGCAAAAGTTTCAATTTCTGGTTTCACTTGAGGCATAACCGCTAGACAGCATTATTGAACAAAATTTATGTTCAATAGGACAACAAAAATAAATAAGGTTCAAAATATAGTGTAAAAGGTTTGTTCAATAGTGTCAAGCAACGACCCGGCACGTGTGTATAACTAAAAATCCCCTTTGGGGGGAATTTTTGTGCCATCGTGTCCGCCTTTCACTGTCGGGCTAAGGTACCAGCGATTTAAATATTTTTTGCATCGTAGTAACAATTTTACCGCCCACGTTAAAACCGGCCGGCTTCTGGCGGGTGCGCTCCATCGCCTCGGTCCCCCACTTGACGAGATATGGGCGCCGCCGCCGATAAAATAAACGCCGGCCGGAAGCAGACCGCTGCGTCGAATCTTTTGCAGCTCCCCGTCCGCCTTTTCCAGTATCTCGCTTACCCGCGCCTCGATAATCTGCGCGATGTAATAGCGCGATACCATTTCCGAATCGCGGGTGCCGAGCACCGACAAATCTACCATGTCTTTTTTGTGCACCTCGCCGCTCACGCACTGTCCGTATTCGATTTTTACGCGTTCGGCGATATCAATGGAAGTCTTAAGGCCGAGCGCCAGATCGTTGGTGATGTGCGCCGAACCAATAGGCAAAACAGCCGTATGCAAGATATCGCCCTCTTCATAGACCGTCAAGCTCGTGGTCGCTCCGCCGATATTTACCACGACGGCGCCGAGCTCTTTCTGCCGCGGCGACAGGACGACGCTGCCCGCGGCCAAAATTGATAAGACAAAATCATCAATGTCTACGCCCGTGCGATAGATAGTCTTGGTGATATTCTTGACGTGGGCCGTCAGGCCGTAAATGATTTTGGCGTCGACCTCGAGCCTGATGCCGGTCATGCCTACCGGATCCTTGATCCCGGTTTGTCCGTCAACGGCGAAACTGCGCGGCAAGACATGGAGTATTTCGTAATTGAGCGGCGGAGCCACGGTTTTGGCGGCTTCCACCGCGCGCTCCACGTCTTCGTCTGTGATTTCCCCGTCGGTACGGGCCACGGCCACCACTCCCTTGCTGTCGTGGCAGACGCTCTGGGCGCCGGACATGCCGGCCCAGACATGCTCTATCGGCACCCCTACCAGGCGCTCAGCCGACTCTAGGGCATGCGAGATAGCCGAAACAGCCTCGTCGATACTGGTAATCACGCCTTTTTGCACGCCTTCCGACGGCACCTCGGCAGCGCCGACTATTTGCAGGTGAGGGTGCGCGCCCGGGGCGACAGTAAGCTGGCCGACAGCCACGCGAATGGCTGTCGAGCCAATATCCAGCCCGGTGATAAATTCGGCGTGTCCTTTGGTACGCTTCATAAAAGAAAACGAGTCTTAGTCTCCACACGGACAGTGTTCAGGGCCTAGTATACCACCACTCCCCCGCGAGCTCAACCACCCGGGGTAGAAAAATAATTGCCGCGACTAAGGCCGAGCCGACCGCCGCCACCAAAACAGCTCCGGCCATAACATCCTTCACTATGCCGGCCTGCACTGTGAGGCGGGGTTTGACCACGTCAATGAGCTTTTCGACGGCCGTATTGGCGAGCTCCAGGATCAAAACCAGGGCCGACAGCGCCAGCAGCCACAAAAAATCCTGCCGGCCCACGCGCAGCAGAGAGCCTAAGATGAGCACCGCGGCCGCCGCGCCGGCCTGAAGGCGAAAATTTTGTTCCTGTCTCCAGCAGTAGCGCAGGCCCCAAAAGGCGGCGTGGAAACTGGAACGCAAACGTTTAAACGACATAAATTCAACCAAAGCCGCCCCTATCTTGGCCAGGCAGCCAAATATTTTTCTTGCCTGGCAAACATTACCGCGGCCTCTTTTTTATGGATATGATCGTAGCCTAATAAATGCAACAACCCGTGGATAAGCATGCGGGCAAACTCCTCCTCCGCGCTCACCCGCCACTCCCGTGCTTGCCGGCGAATCTGCGGCACACTCAAAAAAATATCGCCCAGCTCGCCGCCCGGATCCGGCCCTTCGCCCTCGGCCGCGGCAAAGGACAAGACGTCCGTGGTTTTGTCCTGGCCGCGATGCGCCGCCTGCAAGCGGCGCATGCGCCGATCGCCTACCAGGTGCACGCTCACCGCGCCCTCCCGCCGCTCGCGGGCGAGAACTAAACTGAGCAGTTTTTTGATCTTAGCCTGGCTCAGCACCGGCCGCGAAATATGGGAATAAATATTACATTCCATAGGGCTTTGTCAGCTGAACCGCCGGCTTAGGTGGATGTCGAAGAGGCCGGCGTCTCCGATGGAGACAGCGCGTCCGGTAGGGAGACGGCCGCTGATGCGTCTGCGCTCGCCGGCAACGGCGGCAACGGCGCCGGCGGCGGGATGTCAACGCTCTCGCGGCCCAACCGGAAACTTTGGGCCACGACTCCAATAACATGTTTGTAAGCCACCGGCGCCGTTTCCCGCGGATGATAAATAAGGACAAATACCCGGCCCGGGGCATCGAGATAAACCACCATGTCATCCGACCTCTTTTGCACTGAAAGGCCAAACCGGTTGACTCCCGGCACCAAGTCGGTTACCCGCTCGGCCGGCGCCCGCCGGGCAAACCAAGCCAAAAAATCCTCGCCCGGCTCCTTGACGCTCAAGCGAACCTCAATATAGTCTCCGTCGCTCGCGCTCAGCAACACCTGGGAGCCGGCCGGGTCTACGATGCCTAGCTGCCAATTAAGGGGGTAGTAAACCCGGTAGCCGGACACGGGATTGACATATTCGGTTACTAACCCGGAATCAATCAGCTTGACCGGCGCGAATCCTTTGGGGTTATACAGATTAAAAAGCTCCTGCCCGTCGTAGTAGCCGTCGCTGTCAGTATCCCAAATGCCGCTGTCGGTGCCAAACAATTCTTCTTCCTCATCGGTCAGCTGGTCGCCGTCCAGGTCGGAAGTTTCCATCCGGATTAACGGCGGAAATTCCAAAGGCGGCTCGCTGAGGGCAGCCGTGGTTGTAACCGGCACTGGGGTCAACTCTGTCGCCGGCATCTCTGGCGTGGTTGTCGCCGGTGGTATCTCGGCCAGAGCCGGCGCCGGAGTCGTCGCCGGCAAAGCGGCCGGCACGGACGGCGCCGGCGTACGGCGAAAAAAATAATCCCTGAGGTAATACCAGGAGATGCCCGCCACGGCGAGTACAAAAAAAACCGCGAGGAGGGTAATCACTAGTTTTGGCGATAACTTTTTTCCGCCCGAAGCGGCGGCGGATGAAACAGAGCCGGTCCGTTTGCCAGACTCCGCCGAAGGCGTCTGGCGGTAAATCTCCGGATCTTTGCCGCCGTAAAAAATATCCGGGATAGTCTCTACCTCGACTGCAAATTCAGGGCCTGCCACCGGGCTTGTTTTGGTTCGCGTGAAGCCGAACATAGGCCGGCTATGAAGGAGTGGTGGTCGGCAGCGCCGGGTCGAATATTTTACCCGGACCGCTAGGACTGTAGCCGTTCTTGACCTCGGTACCATCCGAGTAAGCGTCGCGGTCAGTGTCCGGATCGAGCGGATTGGTCTTCCAGACTGTCACCTCGTCGCCATCGCTCAGCTGGTCGCCGTCGGTGTCCCAGTTCAGATAATCCGTGTTGATATCTCCCTCGCGCGCGTCGTCAAGTCCGTCGCCGTCAGTATCCACCGGCTCGCCGAACAAAAGCTGCTCGTCTACGCTGGTCGTCGGAGTGCCACCCGATACTTCTCCTGGCGCCGGGGCGGTCTCCGGCACGAATTCCTTTGCTTCCTCTGCCGGCACAGAAGGCAAAACAGCCGGCGCATCTACCAGGCCGGGGGGCTTGTCAGCGCCGCGGATGACGGTAAAATAAATTACCGCGCTGCCTACCCCCAAAATCAATAGCACAGCCATGATCACTATTCCGGTTATGCCGCGCCGGCCCCCGAGCGGTTCCTTCATGAGTTCGGGGAGACGCGCCTCGCCTATCATTTCGGCCGGCATGCCGGAGTACATACCCGTGGGGGGCGCCGGCATGGAGATGGGTCCGGCGCCGCGGACAGCGGACGATTCCGAAACCGGGACTCCCAAACCAGTCTTTTCCCTCTCCGGCAAAACCGGCCGGCCGGCGTCCGCTTTCGGTTTGAGAATGCCAGCTTCAAGAGCGGTGGGCGCCGACTCGGCAGCGGCGCTGTCCGACGCCATGGCGCCGGTATCTTCTGCCCCGGCAAACATATCCTCGGGTTCGCCAAGCGGCAAATTGGACGGCACCTGGCCGGGATTTTTGGGTGTAACGTCATCAAACATAAGAAAAACCGTTTAGCCGGACAATTTGCCCGGCCCTTTGGGATCATAACCTTTTAAAAGTTCCAACCCGTCCCAAAAACCGTCTCCGTCGGTGTCAGGATTTCCCGGATCGGTTTTGTACGTTTCGATCTCGGTCTTGTCGCCGATGCCGTCGCCGTCCGTATCAAAATCAACGTTGCTCGTGCCGAGCTGTTTTTCGTCGTCGTTTGGTATGCCGTCCCGATCCTGGTCGGCGCGTAAAAGTTGGATAATCTGCTCCGGTAAAAGCTTGACCGGGGCGATGACCGCGGGAACCTCTACTTTTTCCATGCCGACGAGGTCGCCGAGCGCCTCGAGCAGTTCTCCGGGAGCGGGCGGCACGCCCTCACCGGACGACGCGGATTGGCGTTTACCCAGGTGGTCCTCGACCAAACCGCGCAACTGCGCTATCTTCTCCGGCGTCTCTTTGGTTATTTTGTCCTTGGCAGCGGTAACGTCTTGGATCAGCCGGTCGGCGCGCT
>LCRX01000012.1 GCA_001004885.1 Candidatus Magasanikbacteria bacterium GW2011_GWA2_56_11 | reverse complement strand
GTTCGCCGCCCCGCGCGCCCGGCGCCAGCTCGTGTACGGCCGCGATGTGGGCACGGTCTCGGTGCAGCCGGGCACCCCCGACACGCTCACCATCGACCCGGATGCCGGCGGCCCCGCCGCGAGCTTCCGGGTAGTGGATCCCGCCTTCACGTTCCGCTCGCTGCGCGGCAACGCGGTGCTGCGGTGGGAATACCACCCGGGCTCGACGCTGTACGTGGTGTGGACCCGCAGCGCCGCGTCGTCCCTGTCCCGCGGGGCGATCGACTTCGGCGACGACGCGCGCGCACTACTGCGCGGCCCGGCCGAGAACATCTTCCTGATCAAGGTGAACTACCGGCTGGGGATCTAGCGATTCGGGCCGCCCGGCGACCGTGCGGTATGATAAGCTCACCCCCGACAACTATGTTCGTGCCGTCTTCTTTAAGATTATTGAAGGAGACAATATCTTCGGCCTTCGCTCCGTACGTCTTGGCGAGTTTCAAAATCGTATCGCCGCGCACCACCTTGTGCGTTACGCCGTCTACCGGCAGAACTTTCAAAATATCACCCGGCCTGATAAGAGACCGGGCGGTCAAATTATTCGCCCATAAAATGGTTTCCACGCTGATACCGAAGGAACGCGCAATGTTGCCAATGACGTCGCCTGGCTTGACCTCGTAAAGAGCGATCGCGGTCCGTCCGGGGGTAGCCATTCCCGGGCGGACGGCCAGGCCGCCGGGTATTATTATTGGCTTGGTCACGGCGCTGCCGCCAAAGGCCAAGCCGCCGAACTCATCAAATTGAACCGCAGCCTGATTTGCTCCGCCCGGCTGGGCCTGGCCCAACTGAACGCCGACCGCTCCTTCGCGCCAGGCCTCTCCGGCTGCTGTCGGCGAGGCAGCCATGGCGGCCGGAAAAACTTCTTCCACCAAACTAAAATTTTGGTCTCCCGGCCCCAGAACGGAGTACAAAAGAGTCTTTCTGCCCGGCAGCTCGGTGTAATCTTCGGCAAACAACCGACTGTGCGGCAAGGAAAACAGAACCAGCAGAGCCAAAATTACCGCTTCCAAAACCCGACGCTGCCCCACCCACTCCCGGATGCCGCGCGCCGTCCCGAGAGGATGCTTACCGAAACGCTTGTGAAAGAGGAATAAAATCTTGAATATGCGAAATCCCAGCGTACGCTTATACGCTTCGTCAAGCGACACCAAGTATCTCCAAACAATCCTCAAAACTACCGCTAAAGAGCGCTTAACCAAGAGAACCCCGCGCAGCAGGTGGAGGAGAGACTTGTAAAAAAATGGCTTAAACTTCATATTTTTACCCCTTTGCCACTACCCCTAAACTAATCCGGATCGGACAGAGGAATGCACATATCATACCATATCCTCTACGGTTTGTTGACCCCCATAGTCCGACTGCGGGCTGCTTGAACCAAGGGTAGTCTTATGCTACACTTGAACCCGATATCGCGGTACGGTAGCCAAGTGGTAAGGCGGGAGTCTGCAAAACTCCTATGCGCGGGTTCAATTCCCGCCCGTACCTCAATCCGGGGGCGCCACAGAGCCGGTGAAACTAGCCTGGTATAAAAACTAACCCCTTCAATCGGGGTTAGTTTTTATACCAGGCATACAAGCCAGTTTAGAAGACCTCCATCTTTATTCTCTTCACGCCAAACTGGACCGCGCTTGGCTTATCCTTCTTCCAAAAATCAATCCGCGCCCGGCCGTTATACTTGGCGTTCATACGATCGCGCACCGTAAAAACCCGCTCGCCGTAGAGCTCGGGAAAACGTACATACGTGCCGAGAGGCAGGATATTGGTCGCGATCGTGTCCTCCACGCCGTAAGTCTCGTAATATTCGCAAAGATTGAATTTGGCCATCGCCGGTATGCACGGAGTGGAATCGGTCTGATAAGGATCGCTCGAATAGGCAGTCGCAACCACCGTGAATGCGCGCTTCGGTATCCGTTCGGAGACGTCCGGGAATTCCGGTTTCTCCTCCTGAACAGTGTCAGCCAAAGTCTCAGCAATCACCGCCTCGATATTTAAAAAGGACGGAAAGGAGGCGCCAGGGTCGAGCTGCGCGGACGCGAGCTGAGGACGGGCCGAACTTAAAAGCAGGGCGGATAAAACCACAACAGTGGCCGCGTACTTGGCGGCGGCAGAAGTGCGCTGGCAGGAAACACGAATCATAGCTTCTAATTAAAACCCAGTACCTTACGGTACCGGGCTGTTGTCTAACGGCAGATATTACCATATTGGGGCAATTTTGTCAATAGCCCAACCTCTGTGGTAAAATGACTTTCAGGTCGCAGATAGCCGCATTGTTTTTATTTTTGGCTAATTATAAACAATTTTCCCTATGCCGATCCCCCGCCTGATCCGGCGTTCCTATGGCTACGAAGCCGGGGGCCCGACGAGCCGACCGCCGCGCCGCGGGCACCAGACGCCGAACGGCGGCCCGGAAACAACCCGGCCCGGCCGCTGGCGAAAACGGGGCGGACTAGCTCTTGGAGCCGCCCTGGCAACGGCTTTCGGCCTGGTTGTCTGGAGCAACCAGTACCTTCCTGACCCCAACAAACTTAATGACCGCCATTTTGCCCAAAGTACTAAAATATACGACCGCACCGGTACGCACTTGCTGCACGAAATTTTTGCCGACGAGAAGCGCACTATCGTGGAACTCCAAGAAATACCCCGGTATCTTATAGACGGCGTCATCGCCACCGAAGATAAAAAATTCTACGAACACCACGGCATCCGTCCGCTCAGCATCGCCCGCGCCCTGGCCTACGGCCTGTTCACCAATAAAAAAATCTCCGGGACTTCCACCCTTACCCAGCAGCTGGTTAAAAATGCCATCCTGACCAATGAACGGACCATCAGCCGGAAAATCAAAGAAGCGATCCTGGCGCTGCGCTTGGAACAAAAATACTCCAAGGATGAAATTCTCAAAATATATTTTAATGAAATCCCGTACGGCTCGACCAACTACGGCGTGGAGGCGGCCGCGCAGAGCTATTTTGGCAAGCACGTTAGCGATCTGACCTTGGCCGAGGCGGCCGCTTTGGCCGGGCTGCCGCAAAAACCATCGGTTTACCTCAATGACCTCGAGGCCCTGGAGCACCGCCGCAACTTTGTCTTGCAGCGCATGGCCGACGAGTCTTATGTCTCCCAGGAAGAGGCGGACAAAGCCAAGGCCGAACCGCTTAACCTGAAACGCAACACCAGGGCCACCCAAGCCCCTCACTTCGTTTTTTACACCGAAGAGCGGCTGGTGGAAAAATACGGCGAATCAATGGTGGAAAAGGGCGGCCTTAGGGTAATCACGACTCTCGACTGGGACAAGCAGCAAATCGCTGAAAAGGCGATCCAGGAATTTGGGGGCAAATTGCTCGAACAAGGCGGAGCCGACAACGCCGCCCTGGTAGCGCTTGATCCGAAGACTGGGCAGATACTGGCCATGGTCGGTTCGCGGGATTATTACGACGACGCCATTGACGGACAATTCAACGTGGTTACACACGCCCGCCGCCAACCTGGGTCTTCCATCAAGCCCATCATATACGCCGCTGCTTTCGAAAAAGGCTTCACTCCCAATACAGTCCTCTACGACGTGGTTACCACCTTCCCCGGCGGCGACAAAGCCTATATCCCCAAGAATTATGATCTGAGCGAGCACGGGCCGGTAACCATGCGCAAAGCTCTGCAGGGCTCGCTCAACATCCCGGCTGTCAAGACACTTTACTTGGTCGGACTGCCGCGCGCCATCACCTTCGCCGAGCGCCTCGGCTATACCACTTTCAAAAAAGACGCCATCGGGTTGTCTTTGGTGCTGGGCGGCGGCGAAGTGAAGATGCTCGAACACGTGAACGCCTACGCCACGCTCGCCAACAACGGCACCCGGCACTCGCCTGCCGGCATTCTAAAAATAGAAGACCCCAAGGGGGAAATTCTGTATGAATGGAAGGAGGAAAAAGGGGAAGCGGCGATTGACCCGCAGCTAGCCGCCACCATTTCCGGCATTCTATCCGATGACGCGGCGCGCGCTTTCGTCTTTGGAGCCGGAAGCGCCCTCACCCTGCCTGACCGCAGCGTGGCCGCCAAAAGCGGCACGACCAACAATTATGTCGACGCCTGGGTGGTGGGCTACACTCCGAGCCTAACTGCCGGCGTGTGGGGCGGCAACACAGACAACCGGCCCATGAAGCAAGGCTTTGGCGGCAGCAAAATCGCCGGCCAAATTTGGAATTATTTCATGCGCGAGGCTCTGAAAAATACGCCGGCAGAAAAATTCCCCGCGCCACCGCCGGTTACGGCGGCCAAACCCATGTTGAATGGGTTGCCGAGCGGCGGCATCAAACTGCTTGTAGACGAGGTTACCGGAAAAATTGCCACCAGTTCTACCCCGGAAAAATATATCATAGAAAAAATTTACCTGCCGCCGCATGATATTCTCCACTATGTAGACAAGGACGAACCGCTGGGGCCCATCCCCTCCGACCCGGCAAAGGACCCTGAATACCTGGCCTGGGAAAAGGCAGTGCAGGAGTGGATCGCACGGCAACGCGAAAAAAATCCGGACTGGGACGCCAGCTTCGAAGAACCGCCGACCGAATACGACGATATCCACTCGCTGGAACTCATTCCCACGCTTGAAGTAGTTTACCCGGCCGCCAACCAGGTCATCAGCAGCCGGGAAATAAATACCGACATCAGAGTCAGCGCCGAACGGGGGGTAAGCAAAGTAAGCTACAAAATTGACGGGGTTTATGCGGGCGTCATCAACTCTCACCCCTTTAATCTCAATTATTACGCCCAGACACTCGAACCTGGGGAACACACACTGACAGTCATCGTAGAAGATGACGTGGGAAACCGGGTGAGCGAAAATGTGCCGTTCACCCTGACAGCACCGGCGGAACCGCCCGGAGCCCACTTCAACGATCCGCCGAGCACCCTTGGCGCTTCGAGTCTCCCTTTCACTTTCTTTCTAAAAGTCTACCGGCCGGAAGCCATCGCCGAAATTAAGATCTCGGCCCTGCATCCCGACTCCGGCACGTCGCTGACGCTCTCCACCATTACCGATCTGTCCCAACTGACAGATAATCAACTGGGGGCCGGCTGGAAAGCCGCCCCCCATACCGGCGGCTGGAAAATAATGGCCCTGGTAAAATTAAAAGACGGCACAGAACGCGTGAGCGACACAGCCAACATAGAAATAAAATAATCCCCTTTCGGGGATTTTTTTATTTCTTTTTTCTTACCAGGTTTTACTGCCTAATCGGCATGACGATATACAAATAGTCCGTTTCTTCTTTGGGTTTCAACATACATGGGGCGTCGGCGCTGTTCACATGTAATACCGCCTCAGCGCCGCCCAGATGCTGCAGCCCGTCGAGTACGTACCGATGATTCAGAAGAATGGAATTTTCCTCGCCCTTTACGTCCGCCTCCAACTCCGAGGAGTGTTCTCCGGTCTGTGTGCTGGTGGAGGAAACACCCACCGTTTGCCCGGCCACGTTAAGGTCGAAAGAAACCGCGTTCACGCCGGCGGCCGTGAAGAGACTGGCCGCCTTAATTTTATTTACCATGAGGTCGACCGGAAACACCGCGGCGGTTTTGAAGCTGGACGGTATTATTTGCGTGTAATCCGGATATTTTCCCTGTATTAACCGGGCGGTAAGCTCGAAGATATCATACCGCACCGCTATTTGGTTGTCGCTCACCCACAACCTGACCGGCTCCTTGGCTTCAATATCTTTGGTCAGTGTCAAAAGACGGACGATTTCATAAACCACCCGGGCCGGCACCAGACTGGTGATATTTTTATCCGCCCCCTGCGCCAGCGGCATTTTGGCCTCGGCCAGACGGTAAGAGTCGGTGGCCGCCAACACCAACCCCGGATAACGATCCGGAAAAAATTGCCAATTAATACCTGACAGTTCCGGTCGGATTTCATTTTTAGCCACCGCGATGGCCACGCGGCTAAGAGCGGTTTTCAG
Source organism: Candidatus Magasanikbacteria bacterium GW2011_GWA2_56_11 (assembly GCA_001004885.1). Taxonomy (GTDB): domain Bacteria; phylum Patescibacteriota; class Patescibacteriia; order Magasanikbacterales; family UBA922; genus GWA2-56-11. Next base: position 25,612 of record LCRX01000012.1, on the reverse strand, counting down.
AACTTCGCGATTGGCCGCGTAGGCGTGGTCTTCGTCTATGGCCGGGATCACCGGATAATCGTCTGCCGGAGCCCCCTTGATCTTGGTGCTCGAAGATCCGGCCGTTATCGCCAGCTCCGCCCCCTCTTGAATTATTTCCACCTGTTCGGTCGTAATTAAGTGAATGTAATCGGACAGAGTCTTGGCCGGCACCGTATAAGCGCCTGCTGTGTCTACCTTGGCCCGGACATGAGCCCGGACAGCCACCTCCAGATTAGTGGAGACAAATTCCACCCGCGACTCGCTGGCTTGGATGAGGACGTTGGTTAGTATGGGCAGGTGGGTATGCTTACCGGCCAGAGGGCTAACTACGTCGAGAGCATGTAAGAGGTTGTCGCGAGTGCAGGTGAATCGCATAAAAAGTCTAAATCATCTGAATCACTAATCCGTATTGGTTCGTCGGACTTATCCCGGTTTCGGTCAATTATTTATTTAATATTTATTCTTGTAGTAGTAATAGGGGGTGTGCACGGAGGGGAAAAGTGCTTTTTGTTTTTAGAATGAGGCAAATTTTTGTTCAGCTGTTGGTGTGAATGAAAGCGGTGGAGCTGGGGACATTTTGGACCCCCTGATGCCTGGTGAGCCGGTGGTGTGGAAAAGTAAGGTCTTGTTCACAGGGGCGGTGACAAACTTTGGGGATAAAACTTAAGTAGAAACGGAAAGTTATCGCCATTTTATCCCCTTAGTGGACGTTGGCGTACATTCTCTGTTTGAGCAAGTCCAAGTCTTGCTTTAACTTAAGGTCTCCCTCTAGTTCCAGGGCGATTTTGGTGTGGGCGTGCATGGCGGTGGTGTGATCGCGGTTACCAAGCTCTTCGCCGATGGCCGGATAAGACAATTTAAGTTCCTCTCGCAGAAGGTACATGATTACCTGCCGCGGAAAGGCCACGCGTTTTTCACGGCTTTTGCCTACAATGTCGTCGATTTTTATGTCGTAAAAACCCGCCACCTCGGACACCAGCTCGCGCGGGGTGAGGGAGCGGCGCATGTTTTGCTCGGCAAAACTGGCGAGGATGGACTTGACGGTGTCGGTGGTAGGGGTAAGATTTTTCAGCTGGTGGAAAGCGATAACTTTGTTGAGAGCACCTTCTAGTTCGCGAATATTGCTCTGCACGGTGGTGGCAATCAACTGCAGGGTGTCCGGAGAAATGAGGAAGTCCTTTTCCTGCGCTTTGGTTTGTAAGATGGCCACGCGCGTTTCGAGGTCCGGGGTGGAGATGTCGGCAATCATCCCCCACTCAAAGCGGCTTCGCAGACGGTCTTCTAGGGCTGGAATGGCCTTGGGAGGCCGGTCACTCGTGAGCACGACTTGCTTGCCCTGCTGGTGGAGTTCGTTAAAGGTGTGGAAAAACTCTTCCTGGGTCTGTTCTTTGCCGGCGATGAATTGGATGTCGTCAATGAGAAGGAGGTCAACGTTGCGGTAGCGGTCCTTGAATTCGCGCCCCCGGCCCTCTTTTACGGCCGTTACGAATTCGTTGGTGAATTTTTCCGAACTGACATAGAGGATTTTGGTCGCCGGATTGGTCGCCAGCATGGAGTGCCCGATAGCCTGGAGCAAATGGGTCTTGCCGAGTCCGACCCCCCCGTATATGAAAAGGGGGTTATAAGCCTCGCCGGGGCGGGCAGCCACGGCTTGCGCGGCCGCGTGCGCCAGCTCGTTGCCTTTGCCTACGATGAAAGTAGTGAAGCTGTACTTGGGATTGAGGCCAAATTGCTGGGCCGGCGATGACCGTGGGTGCGGAGTCGGGGCAGTAGAAAAATTGAGCGCCGCCGAGACGGTGGTGGCCACGCATTCCTGTTCGGTGATATTTTTGACGTTTTCGACCGCGTATTCTACCCGCCGGATCGGTCTTCCGGTAACTCGTTCGAGAAGTTTGATAATCTCTGTGTGGTGTTTTTTTTCGAGCCAGCTCTTGGTGAAAGCGTTGGGAACGCAAATTGCCACCTCGCCGTTCTCGAAGCGGGAGATGCCTGTATTTTTGAACCAGGTGGTAAAGTTGGCCTTGCTAAGTTTGAGTTCAAATTCGGCCAGTACGGCTTGCCAGATTTCGTAGTTAGTCATAACTAGCTCGGTATCGGTGTTTGGCTGACTTAAGGGGTGTTTATTTTTGGCTTAATTTACGCTTTTTTTAGTTTGGCCTCATGATTTTGTTTGGGTGTAGTAGTTATACTGGTTTTCTTCGTCCCTGGCAAGGGTAGGGTAAAACTAAGTTTGCTTAGCCATTGTAGCATAGGTATTTGAGATAAAAAATGGCTAAATACAGGCAAAAAGTGGGTAAGGTGTGGATAGCCTGTGGATTGTGTGGATAAATGGCTAAATTGTCGAGTTTTTGGTTTTTGAAAATACTGTTGATGGTAAATTTTGGCGTCAAAATATTGACAGTGTCCTGTTTTTGTGCTAAGATTGCTGGCTTAAACTACTTGTGTTTAACAAAAAAACATCCATCCGTACGGATTTTACGCTAAATAGAAATGTGCCGCCTTGTGCCAGGGATTTGCTGGTGAACGGCTGCCCTCTATGAGCGAGGCTCATTCTCAAACGGCCCTGGCTCGGACAGTTCCTTTCCTTCTCTTGCGGCTTGCCGCCGCGCCTCGATACCGGTCCTGGGCCTCCGTACCCGGCCTGAGTTTTCGTGGCGCAGCCTCGGTGAGCAGCTCGGCCCCAGCTCCCTCCGCCCCTTGACCGCGGTCGAGAGAGCCGGAGCGGAGCGTTCGTTGGCAGCGCCCCTGACGCTATCGACGATGGTGAGGACGAGTTGCCACCTCTTCCTCACCCCGCCCGGCACCCCTCCACGCATCCGACCCCCGCCATGCGAGCTTGGCAGCCATTCTGGAGAGGCTACTGTCGGTAAAGGCCGGACGAACACTTCTTCTTGAGTGTGCAATCTGTTTGCGCATTGAGGAAGCCGGGCCCGCAGGTTTTGGGTCTGGTGAAACTGTCAAGGGGGTGTGCCGTGGTGTGGCAACGTTTGTGTGTGTTTGTCCTCAGCATCGTCCTCCTCTGTGCAGCCGGGTGCTCTGGCTGCAAGAAGAAGAAGGCGGAGGTGTCCGAGGGTTCCTCTCCCAAGACCTTCGAGGTCACGGAGCAGATGCTCCAGTTCGGCCTCGACGCCTTCGTCGGGGAGCGGGCGGTGCTTCTCGACGGTGCGATCACCGTGTCGCATTCCGAGCTGAAGGTGCGGGAAGGGCGAGTCGAGGTGGGCCTCGACATCGCTGCCATCATCAGCGGGAAGTCGGTCCAGGGCGCCGCCCTGATCGCCTTCGCTCCGGAGCTGGACGACACTGGCACTGTGTACCTCAACAACCCCGACATCGTCGAGGTGCGGGTCAAGGGGGTGCCGGATGCTCTCATCGAGTTCGTCCGCAAGCCGCTCGTGGATACGATCAAGGTTCACGTGATCGGGCGGTTCTTTGACGGCCGGGTCAAGGTGTTCACCCTGGACGATCACGGCCTGCAGGGCATGGTCAAGGGGATGGCCAAGGACGGCCTTCGGGAGATCCAAGTCAGGGAGGGCGCCGTGGTCCTCGTCCTGAAGGACGCCCCCGCCAACAACTGACCGCCTACCCCAATCCGCCCGGCTATTCGTTCTTTCACCCGCCGGACGAGTCCCTACCCTCGTCCCACTCACTGTTTTCTTTATCGCAAGTAGAGAGAACTGAGGTGGTTGCAGGTTACAATCCAAAGAGTTCTTTACAGGTTAGTCTTGGGCAGCCAAGGGAAGCAGCTTGTTTTTGGGAAGGGTTTCCCCCAAGCAAGCTGCTTCCCTTGGCCAAGGGTATGTTCTGTCCCGGCATGGTGCTGGGCGGACACGTGGCTTTCGCTCGTCGGAGGAAAATAATGGACGGCGTCCTTTCTGCTCTGGTTTCTTTGGCGACACTGACGTTTCTCGAATCCGTGCTCGGGTTCGACAACGTCCTGATGGTGGGGCTGAACGTCAACAAACTCCCGCCCCGCGAGCGGCCCCGGGCCCGCACCATCGGTATGACCGGCGCCATGGTCATGCGGATCGCACTGCTGTGCAGCCTCAACTGGGTCATGGGCCTGACCTCGCCGATTATCGTGGTTTTAGCCCACCCTGTGTCGTGGCGCGACCTCATACTTATAGTGGGCGGAGCCTTCCTCGTGTGGAAGGCAACCCATGAGATCTACGGGGAAGTGGAGGGTGATGGCCATCACGGCCACGGCGGCCAACCCGAGAGGCCGGTTAGCTTCCGGCGCGTCATCGGCGAGATAATGGTCCTCGACATCATCTTCTCGCTTGACTCGGTAATCACCGCGGTCGGCATGGCTCAGAACCTCGCTATTATGATCACCGCCGTGGTACTCTCCATGGCCATCATGATGAAGTTCGCGGCGGCGATTGGCGACTTCATTAGCCGACACGCGAGCTTTAAGGTCCTGGCGCTAACGTTCCTCGTGCTCATCGGGGTTTTCCTCGTCATCGAGGGCGCCGGGCAGCATGTGTCGAAGGGGTACATCTACATCGCGATGGTGTTCGCCTTCGCGGTAGAGCTCCTCCACATGCGCCGCCGCAGCAAAGCTGCCCAGCGTGCTGCGGCTACCCGGGCCGCGCAGGCCGAGAGCGGACGCGAGGTCGCCTGACCATCAACATCTCGCGGCAGATGCGAGATAACCGCTGTTCTTTTTTCCGCGGAGGATCTGCCCCTCCCGAACCCACTATCGTTTGTAGTTTCGATACTAGAGGCGATTGCGGTTCGGTGAAGAAAAACTTTTATTACCTACAGTTGCTTGAGGCACAGAAATTACAACCAGATTGTAATTTCTGTGCCTCAAGCAACTCGGAAGGTTCCGAGCTCTGCAGTCTGCCGAAAGGGGGGAGGCATGAGTAATTACGCCGGGAGCACGGGGAACAGGGAGTCCGAGCGGAAGATGGGTGCGAAAATGAAGTGGCTGATCGGGGGCGGCAGCGTCCTCGTCGTCTTCTTCTCGGTCGTCTTCTTCGGGATGCTCCGCTCGGCCAAGCCGGACGCGGGGCACGAGATCGTCCTGGTCCACAAACCGCTTCTATTCGGGAGCGGCGGCATCGACCCGGAGCCGGTGCGGACGGGGCAGCAGTACATCTGGTGGACGACGGAGGGGGTGGACGTCGATGTCCAGCCGCAGCAGTTCGAGGTCAAGTTCGACGACCTCATGAGCAGCGACGGCGTGCCGTTGGACTTCGATTCCGTGATCCGGCTTCAGGTCACGGACAGCGTCGCCCTCATCAAGAATTTCGGCCCCAAGTGGTACGAAAAGAACGTGGAGTCGGTGCTGAAGAACCGGGTTCGCCAGGCCGTGCGCCAGCACGGCATGAACGAAACCGCGATTAGCACTGTGGCGATCGAGGAGATCGACGCCGCGGTCTCGGAAGCAATGGCCCAGTACCTTGAGGGCGCGCAGCTCCCCGTGCGCCTCATAGACGTAACCGTAGGGAAAGCCAACCCGCCGGATGCGATCAAGACGCAGCGGGTCGAAACGGCCGCGCAGGAGCAGCGCAAGACGACGGAGGCGAAGCGCGACCAGGCGGAGAAATCCCGGAAAGCGGCCGAGCAGAGCCGCGCCGAGGCGGACAACGCCTACCGCAACGCCATGGGGCTCTCCCCGGAGCTATTCGTGGCCCTCGAGGCCGTGAAGATGCAACGGGAGGTCTGCGCCACGTCCGGGGCGCACTGTTCCTTCATCATCGGAGACACCGGCAGGGTCGTGCCGACCATTAACACCGACCAGCCGACGTCCCCCGCCCAGTAGCTTTCCCAGGCTATCTCCCTTCGGAGATAGCCGACGGGTAGGAAAGCCCAACCCACCCTCATCGGAGCCCCCGTCGCTCCGACTACAAAAGGACATCACCCCGGTGGTGTCCTTTTGTCTTGGGTAGGCCCGGAAGCGATGGCGGTTGACAAAAATGTTTAACTAAAGTATACTAATTTCATTCTTTTCAGTTCGGACCAGGCATTACAAACTTCTTAATTTTGATATGCCCAAACGCACCTACCAGCCGAAAAAACGCAAGCGCGCCAAGGCTCACGGTTTTCGCAAGCGCATGAAAACCAAAGACGGCCGCACCGTACTCAAGCGCCGTCGCGCCAAAGGCCGCAAGCGCCTGACGGTTAGCGACGAGAAAAGCGGCAAGCGCACCCGCAAAACGCGCTAAGCAGCAAGAGTCCCGACTTAGTCGGGATTTTTTGTTATACTGTCTGTAGCGCCAATAAAGCCCTAAAACGCTCTTATGCTTCCGCGCGAATACCGCCTGACTCGCATGAAAGATTACGAAGTCCTCTTCAAAGAGGGCCGGTTTGTCGGGGGCGAGTTGGTAACCGCCAAGATATGGAAGATCGAACCGGAGAAGTATCCGCGGCGAGGCTACGCGGCAGGGGACCTTAAAATCGGGTTTATCGTGAGCACCAAAGTCAGCAAAAGCGCGGTGAAACGCAATCGCATTAAGCGGCAGATGCGCGAAATCGTACGGCTTTTTCTTCAGAAAGGCCGGATTAAGACAGGTTTTATGGTGGCGATTATCGCCAAGCCGGGGTGCGTGGGCAAAGAGTACCAAGACGTGGAAAAAAGCCTGGCAGACGTTATCCGCCGCGGGCGCATTTTGCTTCAATAACGAATATGGTCGAGAAACCGCGCGGGCCAATTCACATGATCTTTGTTTATTTGTTTCGGCTGCCGATTGTCTTGTTGATCGTACTTTACCAAAAGACCTTGTCTCCGGACCACGGCTGGTTCCGGCACCGGTTTCCGCACGGTTTTTGTCCGTATTATCCGACCTGCAGCGAGTACGGCAAGCAGGTAATACAAAAAAGAGGAGTACTTATTGGTATTCCTCTGGCCGTCTGGCGGATAATTCGGTGCCATCCGTGGACGAAGGGCGGCGTTGACCAGCCATGATTTAGCCGTCGATTTCCACCAGTTTATTTCGGCTCTTTTCGCCGCGGACAATCCGCAGTTTTGACTGCGCCACCCCCCACTCTTCGCTTAAAAAGGCGATGAGTTTTTTGTTGGCCGCGCCGTCCACCGGGGCGGCGGTGAGCCTCACCTTGAGCGTGCCGTCCGGAAGTTCGCCAACGATCTCGTTCCGGCTGGAGCGGGGGACGACTTTGATGGCGATGATTCGTAACATAAAGACTGGGGGCGCTTTTTGATCTAACAAAAGAACCTCGCGGTTACGAGGTTCTGCGATAATTACTCGGCCAACTTTTTCGGAGCCGGGCCAAGGATTTTTTCCTTCAGCCAGGCAATGACTTTTTTGTTTTGAATGACATTTTTTATAGTGCCGCGCACCTCCGGTTTTTTGATTTGCTCCAGGTGTTCGGGGTTGTCTTTGTAGGCCTCGGCCATCATCCTGAGCTCGGCGTCGGTCTCTTCTTCGGAAACCGCGATTTGGTTTTGTAGGGCTATATGGCGTGAGAGGAGGGCCGCCTTGGCGCGCTTTTCGGCTTGGGTTTTGAAATCTTGGTACAGCTCGTCTTCCTTTTTTTTGATGTCGTTTAGGTACTGTTCTATGGAAATGCCGTGGCGTTCCAGATCGCGGGTCAGTTCATAGAACATTTTTTTGCGTTCGGCGTCAATGAGCACTTCGGGGATGTCGCCGAATTCGGATTTTTCTATCAGGGTGTCGAAAATTTCGATCTCGGCCTGTTCCTCGGATTTGCGTTCGGCTTCTTGGCCCAGATTGGTGCGCAAAAGGTCTTTGAGCTTTTCCACGCTCTGTTGGCCGAGGGTTTTGGCGAACTCTTCACTTAGCTCGGGCAGCTGGCGTTCGAAGACGTCCTTTACGTTTATTTCTATATTTACGTTTTTGCCGGCCAGGTGCTTTTGGTAATGGGTAGCGGGGAATTTGATGGAGAATTTTTTGCTCTCGTTCTTTTTTAGTCCGACGAGTTCCTTGTTAAAGCCGGGGATATAGTGGTCCTCCGACAGATAGACGCGGTAGTTCTTGGCCTGGCCGCCGTCCACTGGCACGCTGTCGATGAACATGTCCATGTCTATAAGCACAATATCTTCACGGCCCGCCTGCCCGTCCTTGGCCACTTCCTTGGCCTGCAGCTTGCGCAGGTTGTCCACTACCTCGCTTACCTGTTCGTCGGTAACCGGCTTGGTTTTTTTTGTGACTTTAATTTTGTCCAGGCTGGCCATTTTAACCTCCGGCAGCAGGGCCACGGTGGCCGTGTAGACCAGTTCATTGCCCGGAGCGATCTTTTGGATTTTGACATCAGGCATGCCGACAGTGTCGAGATGCTCGGCCGTTACAGCCTCGTAGAAGGATTCCTGAACTATGCTCTCGAGCGCTTCTTGTAAGATATTCATTTCGCCCATTTCGCGTTTGACTATTTCGTAGGGGGCTTTGCCGGGCCGGAAACCGCGGATGGAGGCGCGCATCGAGATGCGCTCGGCCGCTTTAATGAGGTGTTTGTGGTAGGCGTCGGGTTCGACCGTAATCGTGAGTTCGACCTGGGATTGGGGGATATCTTTGCGGGTGTGGGACATAAGGATTAGTGCGGAGTGGAAGAATTAGAGTTAGTGGTGCGATTATGACCCAGTTTGGGGTAAAAGTCAATGCCCGTCGGCATAATTGGCAGTTGACAAAAGCGTCTTTTTTTGCTATATTAAAGATATATTTTACCCCTCTAATCCTCATATGTCAGGACCAGATTCCGTCCGGCGAGTACCGGCAGAGGAGGCGCAGTATTTGCGCCTTGTAAAGGGTGGAAAAGAAGACCGGGCGGCAAATGACGACGTGGAGCAGCCCGCGTCCGAGAGACCAGAGGCAGACAAAGAAATGCCCCAAGGAGAAGCTCCGGAGGCGGAACCGGAGAGGAATCCCCGTTTGGAAAAACAACAGGCGCTACTTCCCGGTATCCTCGATGAACTAAACGGACTGCGGAACGAATTGGGGCCGCGCGGGCGGCAGGAAGATGCCGTGGCTCTGTTGGAGGCCAAAGTACCGGGCTGGATAACCCGGCTAAACGGAGCCGAAGTCGAGGGGTCGTTGGTAGAAGAATCGTGGGGCCGCGCGGCGGAGACGGTATTGGAGCAGGATTTGTTGGCCGAAGTAGACGGGAAAGACTTAGTCGCCCAACTTAATTTGGCCCAACAAGAGAGAGACCAAGTAATAAAGGATTTAGCAGATAAACAGGCGGCCTTGGAACAGATAGAGGGAAGCGGACCCTAAAATAGCGTCCATGCCAGAAGCCGGATCGCATTTGCGTCTAGTGGGAGAACCAGCCGATTCAGAAGAAAGCCGGCTGCAGTTACGTTTGGCGGAGTTGCAAGAGCAGAAAGCAGAGCTAGAGGCGCAGATAAGGGCGATTAAGCAAAGTTTAGGTGCGAAAGCCAGGGCCGACGACAGGCCGGATTTTACCCGCGGCCAATTGCTGGCTGACGCCCGCGAAAAACTGGATTTTTTTCGTCGTCGGCTGGCCTGGGTAGAAGAACAGTTGGATTTGCCGCGCGAACAGCGCGAATACGGGCCGGATTCGCCGTACGTGCGCTCCGACGAGAGCCTGCGACGCGAAAAGGCCGATCTCGAGGACAATCTGATCCCCGGCCAGGCAAGAAAAGTGGCCGAACTCGGCGGATATGACGAGCGGAACACGCGTCCTGAAGAACCGAGTCAAGCGGCAGCGATAAACGAGTAGTCAACACCCGGGATACGCCGGGTGTTTTATATTCTGCCCCCCCATGGCCGCTTTATCCGCCTCTCGGGCCGTGCTACAATAGCTCCGTATGTCCCAAACTCAGTCAAAAAAATTTGTCATTATTGATGGCAACGCTATTGTCCACCGGGCCTATCACGCCCTGCCGCCTTTGACCACCAAAGAGGGGGTGATGGTGAACGCCGTGTACGGCTTTACCTCGATGTTGCTAAAAGTTTATCAAGACTTCAAACCAGATTATCTCGCCGTGAGCTTTGACGTGGCTGGCGGGACGTTTCGCGACCAGCTCTACACCGGATACAAAGCCAAACGGGTAAAAGCGGACCAGGATCTCTACGATCAGATTCCGCTCGTGTACGAGGTGGTGCGGTCCTTCGGAATTCCGATTTACACGAAAGAAGGGTACGAGGCGGACGATGTTATCGGAACAGCGGTAACGATCGTCAAAGAACACAGTGCCAAGAACAAAAAACAGCCGGTGCAGTCGATTATCGTTACCGGAGACATGGATATGCTTCAGCTGGTGGAGGACGACGTGGTGGACGCTTACTTGCTGCGTAAGGGCTTGTCGGATTTTGAACTGTATAATGAAGCCAAGGTCGAGGAGCGGTACGGGTTTGGACCGCGTTATGTCGTGGATTATAAATCGCTGCGCGGCGATGCTTCGGATAATATTCCGGGCGTGCCGGGCATCGGGGAGAAGACGGCCAAAGAATTAATTCAGGCTGTGGGCGGGATAGACGCCATATACCGGCAAATCAGCCAGCCGGAGTCTGTTTTGCATGCCCGGTTCAGAAAATCGGTGATCGAAAAGTTGGAGCGGGGCGAGGAGTCGGCCCGGATGAGTCGCGAGGTGGCGACTATCGAGTGCCGCGTGCCCGGGTTGGAATTTGATCTTGAAGCCTGCGCTGTCCGGGATCTCGACAAGGAAAAAATTCTGCCGCTTTTCCAACGGTTCGAGTTTATGTCTCTGGCCAAGCGTTTGCCGGGAGAGGCGGCGGCGGACAAATCTGGTTCCGGGCAGACCAAGACGCGCCGCGGCCATAAACGGGCGTTGAGGGTGATTCAGGTAAACCCGGGTAATTTGGCCGCGCTCATTGCCGGCATATCCAAGGCGGGCGTATTCGCCGTTCAGGAAGTGGTGCCTGGAGACAATATACTGACAGGAACCTTGGCCGGCCTCGTGGCGGTGGTCGAGGACGCCGCCTACTACATCGATCCGGCCAGACTAGCCAACAACGAGGCCAAGCGTTTGTGGCCGGTATTCGAGAATCCGGAGCTGGAACTTGTCGGCCATGACCTGAAACAGCTGGTTAAGGCCCTGCGATTGCAGGGCGTCGCGGTGGAAAACCGTCTCTTTGACGTCATGATTGCCTCGTACTTGCTGAACTCCGGCAGCCGCGCCCACGATATGGCCAGTATTGCCCTGCGCGAGCTGGCACGCGAGCTGCCGCCTTCTGACCAGGGCAGTTTGTTCGGCTCGGATCCGTCTGTTATCGCCGAGAGAGTGCGGGCCGCCTTCGAGGTGAAGGCGGCTTACTCGGCGAGATTGGCGGAGCAGGCGGTTGAAGGATTATTTGAAAAAATAGAGATGGCGCTTGTCCCGGTATTGGCCGATATGGAACTCGCGGGAGTGGCCATTGATACCCGAATGCTCGGACAACTCTCGAAAGAAGCCGCCCAAACGGTCGCGCAGCTCACGGCCGCGATCTGGAAAGAAGCCGGCGAGGAGTTTAATGTTTCTTCATCAGTACAGCTACGGGAAATTCTTTACGAAAAAATGGGTTTGAAAATTCCCGGCATCAAAAAAGGCAAGACCGGTTACTCCACGGCCGCTTCCGAGCTGGAAAAATTGCGCGACGCGCACCCGATTATCGGACTCATCGAGGAGTACCGCGAGGTGTCCAAGCTGCAAAACACCTACATAGACGTCTTGCCGACTTTGATCAATAAAAACACCGGCCGCATACACACCAGCTTCAACCAGGCGGTTACGGCGACCGGCCGGCTCTCGAGCTCGGATCCCAATCTGCAGAATATACCGGTCAGAACCGAACTCGGAAAAAGGATACGCGACGCTTTTATCGCGGCTCCGGGGCACGTGTTAGTTTCGGCCGACTACTCCCAGATAGAGCTCCGGATAGTGGCTTCGCTGGCCGAGGATACGCGCCTGATGGAAATTTTTAGCCGCGGCGAGGACGTACACAGCGCCACGGCCGCGGCCATCAACGGCGTGCCGCTCGTCCAGGTAACCAAAGAAATGCGCTACGCGGCCAAGGAAGTCAACTTCGGCGTTTTGTACGGCATGGGCGCTTTCGGCCTTTCCTGGCGCGCCGGCATTCCGCAGTGGCGGGCGAAAGAGTTTATAGACAAATACTTCGAAGAGTTCGCCGGGGTAAAGGCGTATATTGACCGCACGGTGGAGTTCGCCAAAAAAGAAGGTTACATCGAAACGTTATTCGGCCGGCGCCGTTACATTCCCGAGCTGGGCTCAAGCAATTTTCAGCTGCGGAGCGCGGGCGAACGCATGGCGGTGAACATGCCGATCCAGGGGACGGCGGCCGACCTGATGAAGCTCGCGATGATAGCCGTGGATAAAAAAGTAAAAACCGGCGACGTGAAGATTATTCTTCAGGTGCACGACGAGCTCGTGCTTGAGGTGAAAAAAGGTTTGGAGGCTAGCGTGGCCGAAATGGTTCAATCGGAAATGATCAAAGTGGCTGAGCTGCGCGTGCCGGTCGAGGTCGGGGTAAAGATCGGGGAGAGGTGGGGAGAGATGAAATAAACGCCGGCTGATTGAAAAAAAACAAAGGGTAGCTCATGGTACTTTTATTCGGGTGGAAGTCTCAAAGAGAGAAATTTAATTTTACCGTTATGTCGTGGCACCATATCAACACCCGTCGGATCAGTTTGCAGATGTGTCTGTTTTGGAATGACGGGTTTAATAAAAAACACCGGGCCACTTACGGGATCGGCGTGTCCAATTTTTTGAATTTTTTTAACGGCCGTAAAACCGAGTACCACGTCGACGCCGGCGAGTGGGAAGACTATCGAAGAGGACAGAACGCGCTGCTTGACCGGCGCGTCTTCGTTCGCACCCTCCCTTGGGAGGCGCAAGAATATTTAGAACAGCAGCTCGGGCGCCGGCAGGCTTCGTTTCCCCAGGATTTGTCGGCCCTAAGCGACGGGGAACTTTTGGCGCTCCAGCGGCGGACGGCCGAGGAAGTGGCCTGGACCAATTCGCGCACCTGGATGATTTATCTGATAAATGATTTGATCGCGGAGAGAGTGCGGGAACATTTGCGCGGCCGTGTTTCTGACCGGGCCAAGGCGGACGAGTATCTGCTCAATTTTTCCACCCCGCTCGAGCCGAATGACGCGATGAAAGAGCGGATGGCTTTGTTGGACGCCAGGCAGTACGAACATATCCCTATGTTCGGTTTCGACCATACGCCCTATGTCCTGTCCGATTTCGTCCGTATGTTGGAGGAAATCTCCGGCGGCGAAGGAGAATTGCGCCAACTCACCGAGACCATGGCCAACCGGAAAGTTTTATTTGAGCGCCATCTGGAAGAGCTCGGTCTTGCCGAGACGGACGAGTTGTTCGATTTGATTCGCCTGCTTAAACACACGGTATTTGTCCGCGATTACCGCGATACATTGCGGCAGAAAATGTACCTGCTAGACCGGTACATGTACGAGGAGATGGGGCGCCGCCTCGGGAATCTGACAGCGGAAGAGGCGACGAATTTAACCAGTGAGGAAATTGCCGATGGTTTAAACGGCGGCGACCGGGCCAAGTTTCGATTGCTGGCTGAAGAGCGAAAGAAAGGGTTTTTGGTAATTGAACGAAGCGGCCACCTTGAAGTTTTTTCAGGGGACGAGGCGCATAGCGCGGCGCGGCGCGAACTGGCCCTGCCCGGGACTGCGTCTGACCGGGTAATTCGGGGCGTCGGAGCTTCGCGCGGCCGGGCGGCCGGTCCGGCCAGATTAATTGAGACCAATCAGGAGTTGGGCAAGATTCGGTCGGGCGATGTCATGATCACCCACGTAACGCGCCAAGACTTTGTGCCGGCCATGCGCCGGTGCGTAGCTATCGTGACCGACGAGGGCGGAATTACGAATCACGCGGCGATTATCGCGCGGGAGTTCGGCTTGCCCTGCGTGGTCGGCGCCAAGGGGGCGCTGGCGGAGTTTAAGGATGGCGAAGAGGTGGAAGTGGACGCGGATGCCGGGACAGTTGAACGGCGCCATTGACTGATAGTGCGGAAAAGCCGTCAAATATTTTTTTCCTCTGTTTGTTGTGGTTTGTCTTTTCCTGTTTGGCAGGCTTTAGTCTCTGTTTTGATGGTTGTGTCAGCTCTAAAACATCACTTTTTGAACCGCATACGCGCTGTTAGCTGATGTATTCCCTTTTTTTCGACGGTAGTCGATTTTTTTAAAAATTTTTAAATTTCTTTTTTCGTCGCAAGTCCTCTTTTAATCATGGACTCCGCATCTTCATTTGCGTTTACATGTTGTATGGTTATATCAGGGTGTTCATTCTGAAAAACTCTAAAAATTTCATCTACAAATGCTTGTCCAACTGATTCTACATTTTTGAAATCTAGAATTATAGATTTAAATTTTTCCAATCCAATCAGGAGGCGTTTTGCTTGCGACCTAGATACATGGGGGTCATTGGGATCGGCGCTAAGCGCAACTGCAACTTTTGTTTTCCAAAAACCTATTTCTTGATCTGCGTATTGATCAAAAATTTCTTTAGGAGTTTTTGTTGATTGGGGAGAAAGCACCATTGTGATACATGTCCCTTTCCCAAAGTTTTCTTTTTTTTCTGGGGATAAAAACCATTCTTGATTTTGAAAACTATAGAATAGATCGCTGGAGAGAATAGAAAAACGATCGAGCATTCTCGATGTAAAAAAAATTCCCTCACCTGTATGCTTGGAAGGGTCTGTTGTAAATTTCCCTTTTGAAAGATGGAGAATCGATTCTCTTATTGATTCTAGTTGTAATGCTTCCTGAATTTTCTTAAATATACCCACCCCATTATCCATTATTGTGATAATGAGATTGCCTTTTTCTAATTTGATGTTGGAATATATGCTTGTTCCCCTTGAATGATCAATAGCATTATTAAAAATTTCGGTAAAACCATACGCAGCAATGTTTTGTATGTTGTACGGGTATTTTAGAAGCAATGGTTTTACATATTTAGACCAGATTTTATCTTCTGCTAAACCTGGCTTTATTTTTATAGCAAATTCAATTTCATTACCACTAGCCAAAAAATAACGCGTTGCTCTCGTTTTACCTACTTTAATTAAATTTCCTTTTGTGACTTCTCTGGTTACGTAGTTATGTGCTCGTTGTCTAGAAATGTTATACCTATCCGCTACTAAGGCAACTAAATCACCCTGGTTAGTTTGAGATTTTTCTAATATAAAATCGCTTATTTGAGGGTAATTTTCATTCATAAATTGATTGTAAATAGGTTATATGTCTATTGTAAACCCCTTTAGTGGTCTTTGTAAACCCCCCCCTATACATAAACAATTTTCCCTTGGGCAAATTGTTTAAAACAATTGGGCGATAGCCCAAAAAAGAAAAGGAATATTTCAGCTAACGTTTGCGTGTATGCGATGTTTGGCAGGTTTATAATATCGCGAAGCGGTAAACCTGCCAAATATGGGTGAAGTGAGGAGGAGGTACGACGACGAACGGAACCGCATACACGCTGTTATATGATGTTGTGCTAATTTTTTTTCTCTAATTCGTTTATCTTCTTTTCCCACCATTCCCTCACAGCTCTAGTGTGTGCATTTGGTCCGGCCTTTCTCAGAAACTCAAACTTTTCTTCAAATAACTTGTGATATTTTTTTAGGTTTTCGGGACTTTGCAATGCCCACAGATCATGTTTTAATACCAGCTTTTCTTTTTTCTCAATAAACTTTGGGTCAAGATATCTGTTTTCAGAAACATCGAAATCTATTGGTAAAACTTGGAAATTATAATCTTTATCTACTGTTTCTTTAGCAAGTCGTTTTATACGCCTTTCTCTCGTCTTTTCACAGAAAATAGAAAGATTGGTGTTTTGTATTCCTCTCTTTTTTAGAATTGCCTTACAATTGAGAAAATTTTCCAGTGTTGATAGTGATGTTTTTTCTGGGATAAAAAGCCAATCTTTTGTTACTTGTTTTAAAAATGGTCTTTTTGCAATGCTCTTGATCAACTTTACCATTTCTGCCCCCTCAGTTCTTTTATACGGTTTATACATATCAGTTTTTCCACCGCTACATATAATAATTGGATCATTTATACCGTTTTTAATCACAAGCTCGTAAATCTGATTAAAGACCATTTTTAGATAAAAATTATAATTTTCATCTTTGAGTATATTCTTTGGGATCCCGTACCCGAAAACTAAAAAAATATTTTTCATAATGGTTTTAAAAAATTAGCACAATTTCATATAACTGGCCGTTATAACCAATATTTTTTAATTAACAGCCAAAATTTGTATGATAAACGAATAGATGTCACTCTTTTACTACTCCTACTTTCTCAAAAAAAGCGTAAATTTTAATCGAAAATGGCTCTTGGCAGTGCCTGAAGGAGTTCGGACGGCGCTACAGCTGGTTTTCCCCAATATCCACCACGTACCGGTGGCTCATCCGGTGCAGCGTCCAATCAATGATAATTTTCACTTTGCGCATGGCCCCCGGCAAAAACAGGACGTAGGCCGTGCGGCGGATAAACCAGGCCAGCCGACCGAAGAAGACTATCCGGCCGATAATCGCAACACCAAACCAGCTGCCCAGGGGCAGAAATGTGCCTGCCGAGCGGAAGCGGAAAGGACGCCGGCTCCGGCCGAGGATGGCGGCCACAATGTGCCGGGCGGCGTATTGGCCTTCTTTGTGGGCGGCCTCGCCCAGTTGCGGGTAGTGGGCGCCGCTTTGGGGGTCCATTACGAGCGCGATGTCGCCGACAGCGTAAAGCGAGGGAAAGCGGGTGTGATGCAAGTGCTGGTTGACCGGCACCCGGCCGCGCTCGCAGTGTTGTTTTTCGAGAAAGCACTCCGCAATATTGGCAAATCCGGCTGTCCAGACGATGAAGTCGCTGGTGAGTTGCCGGCCGTCCGCGAGTACCAGAAGGTGCGGGCGCACTTCGCTGGCCCGCGAGTTGACGAGAATTTCCACGCCTTCGGCCGCGAGTTTTTCTCTGGCCACCCGTTGGACGCGCTCCGGCAGATCGGGCAAGAGAACCGGACCGGACTGCACAAGCCGGAGGCGGACGTTCACGCCGGGATAGAGTTTTTTAACGTCGCGCCACATAAGATCGCTAAACTGGCCGGCGAGCTCGACGCCGGTGTAAGCTCCGCCTACGATAGTAACCGTGAGGTCTTGGGTGGAGCAGCGCTCCAGCGCCGCGATAACATCGCGCTGGAGCCGCATAGCGGCCGCGAGCGTGCGTACGTGATAGGTATGCCGCGCGGCGCCAGGCACGCCGAAGTAATTCATGGTGCTGCCCAGGGCCACGACGACGGTTTCGTAATTGATTTCCCCCTGGTCGGTCCGGACCAGGCGTTTTTTGGGGTCAATCCGCTCTATTTTGGCTTTCACGAACTGGTGCCCGGTGCCGGCCACAAGCTCGCGGATCGCAATCGCGCAGTGGTCTGGCTCGACCGAGCCGGTAGCCGCCTCGTGCAGCATCGGCGTAAAGGTAAAGTAGTTGTTGCGGTCGACAAGCGTAATTTTTTTACGGATGCCGTAGCGCCGGAAGAGTTTGGCGAGCGTGCGGAACGTTTCGTAGCCGCCGATGCCGGCGCCGAGAATGAGGATATCTGTGGTGTGAGTGTGCGGGTGCATAGGCCGGCGGCTAGGAAAGAAGCCGGGCGGCGACGGCGAAGTAAATGCTGATGCTGATAATGTCCTGGATCACGGTGGCAATCGGCCCGCTGGTGTTGGCCGGGTCAAACTTGGTCCGGCTGAAAAGATAGGGTACCACGAGCCCGGTAACTATGGAGGATAATATGGCGATAGAGAGGGCCAGGGCGACGGCCAGGGAGAGCGCCAGATCCTGATAGAGGGCCAGGGCGAACAGGAACAGCACGGTGCCAAAGACAGCCGACAGGCACAGGGTAACAAATCCTTGCTTGGTGAAATAGCGGCCGAACGGTAGTTTGTGTTCGACGGCGATGTCGCGGATAACAAAAATTTCCATTTGCGTCTTGATGGCGTCGCTCATGTAGACCACGAGCGGAACGAAGGCCGCGAGAACGACATTGGCCGCGAGCGTTTCCTCAAAGCCGCTGATTATTCTGACCGAAACCAAACCGCCCAAAAGACCGAGCAGAAGCCAAGGCACGCGATGGCGCAGCAGACGGCCGACCGAGGCGGTGAGGACATTATCGAACGGCTCGGCGCCGCTGTGGATATTGGCCAGCCGCAGCAGGTCGCGCCGGGTGTCGCGGTACAGTATCTTGAGAATGGCGTCGCCGGGCACAACCCCCAAAAAAGTGCGGTCCTTGTCCACTACCGGTATGGCCTTGAGGTCGTGCTTCAGGGCCAGATAGGCGACTTTATCCTGGCGCTCCTCGGGGCGGACGGCGACAAGCCCGGCGGTAACGGCCGCGTCTTTTATGAGCGTTTCGGGCAGGTGCCGGTACATATCCCTAAGCGACAACACGCCCATGAGCCGGCCAGTTTCGTTGACCGCGTAGAGATAATGGATGGTGTCAAAGCTGCGGGCGTGTTTCTTGATGAGGGCTTCGGCTTGGGCCACAGTCGCTGAATCGGACACCATTGGAACGCGGGTAGTTAGCCGGTGCGCCGCAGCCTGTTGCGGCCAGTGTTTTTGTTCGGCTATCCGCGGAGTAATAAGGTGTGCGGTGGAATTGGTCATAATCTAAGCAGAGACTGAACTGATAGTGCGTTATTAGCAATTCTATTCTCTAAGTCGAGCCGAAACATAGACTGATTTTTACGGCCCCAATGTCTAAGCCTGCAAGAGCGAGTTTTGGGGCCGCGAAAATCAGTCTATGTTTGAGGCGAAAGGGGAAACTCGCTATGAGTTCATAATGAATATATACTAGCATACCCGCCGCCTTTCCCAAAGGCTCGCGGTCCGCATTCGAATCCGGCACCCTATACACAGAGTCCGTGAGCACGTATAATAGCCGGTGTGTTGAGTTTTTATGGTTATTTTTCTTTACGGTCCGGACACTTACCGAAGCCGGCAATACCTGGCCAAGATGGTCGCCAAGTTTAAGGCCGACCGCGACCCCTGGGGCTACAATGTAGTCATAATAGATGCGGAAAAAGCCGAGCCGGGGCGAGCCATTATGCAGGAAGTTCTTACCGTGCCGTTTTTGGCCGAACGCAAATTAATTATCATTGAGAACCTGCTCGCGTCGCGCCTAAGCGATGTCCGCTCGGCGCTGTCGGAGCGCATAGCCGCCGGCACTTTGCCGGAAAGCAATGTGGTCGCCTTGTGGGAGGGCGCGGATACGTTCAAGGCCAAGGATGCCGCCGCGTTTTTCAAAGTGCTCGAAAAGCAGAAGTATAAAGAACATTTTGCCCTGCTTAACGCCGTCGAGCTTGGCCGCTGGGCGCGGCAGGAAGTGTCTGCCCGGGGCGGCCGGATTAAGCCGCCGGCGCTCTCGTATTTGGTGGCCAACTCAGGCACAGATATGTGGGCGCTGGCTCAGACTATCGATCAGTTGGCCTCTTATGCCAACGGCCGGGACATCGAAGTAGCCGACGTGCAGGTGTTTGTGGAGGAGCGCGCCGACGATAATATTTTTAATCTTGTAGACGCCGTGGCCGGTCGGGATCCGCGTCGGGTTTACCGGATGATCCGCGAGCAATACCGCCAGGGCGAAGACGCACAGTTCGTGTTTGCCATGCTGGTGCGCCAGTTTCGGATTCTTTTGGAGTTGCGCGACCTGTTCGAACGGGAGGACAATCCCTCGAGCGAATCGCTGGCCAAACGGCTGGGCCTTCATCCGTTTGTGGTCAAAAAGAGCCTGCCCCTGGTGAAACGCTATACGATGCGGGATTTGCGCGGTATCCACGACCGCCTGCTTCGGTTGGACATGGCCGCCAAAACCGGGCGGGGGGAGATGGCAGGGTTGTTGGATATCTTTGTGGGCGAGGTAGCGTATGGCCGGGGCGATTAAGCAGACGCGCTATGGGGTTAAAAAATTGGCTACGAAGTATTGCAACCACTTTGCGCCAGGAGAAACTGGTAGCGTGGGTGACAGTGGCGAGCTTTATAGTTCCGCTCGTATTTGGCTATTTGTTGCCGGCCGCCGTGAAACAAGAGGTGTTCAGGAGCTTGGTGGATAAATTCGCCGCCCTCGGAGGCGGGCGCGAGGGGGCCGGCCTTATCTGGCCGATCTTTTTTAACAATGCCACGGCGGCGCTGTTTATGGTTGTTTCCGGCGTGCTGATAGCGCTGCCGGTATTTTTTATTGTCATGAACGGCCTTAGTATCGGAATTTTACTCGACGCGGTGCTGCGGGCTACGGCCGTGTCAGCGACATCGGTTTCAGTCGTCATAATCAGTATTATTCCGCACGGCGTTATAGAGCTGCCGATGATCCTGCTGGCTGCCGTTTACGGTACCTTGTTCGGGTTAAAAACCATCTTGGGGCGCCACTTACGCCCTGGCGAAACGCGGTTCGGTTTTTTTCGGCAAACAGTCAAGGTGTTCGCCTTCGTTATACTGCCGCTCCTGTTTGCGGCTGCCGTGATCGAAGCGACGCTTACGCCCCGTCTGGCCGAGGCAGTGCTCAGGCGTGATGTCGCCCGGTTGGAAGAGGAACCAAGTTTGGAGCCGTTCATGCTTACGGCGTCGGATCTGGTTTTGCTCGGACTGCCGGCAGAACGGGTGCCGCTGTCCGCCAGTATCGGTGAAGCCGGTTGGAACCCGGAGAATTGGCGCGGGGCCGAGCTGTTTGCGCGGCTGTTTGATGAGGAATTTTATGTCCGGTATCGGGAAATTAAGCGGCAGCCGGTGTTGATCCGGGCATTCAGAACCGAGGCCGCAACTGTAACGGTCCGCCTGCGTTCTTTTGCCGGCGAAAGGCCGGCGCAGCAGGCGATAAAATTTGAAGAGCTTTTGGCGGTCGAGGCGCTGGAAAATGGCGATCGGACTTACACGCAGATTGCGGATGATGATTCCGGCGCCGTGCTGTATCGCATTGGCGAAGGGTCCGGGCCGACATGGTTTGTTATCGGATCGGTCGGACCGCACACGTATTCTTTGGAAATGAACGGTATAACCGAAGGATTGGCCGTGGCACTAGCCAGGACGCAAGCGGAGCTCTTGCGGGAGAAACAAAAGTAACAAAAATAACCGGCTCGAAACCGGTTATTTCATACAGGCGAAAAAGCGTCTAGCGCCGCGATGCCGCGGGCGGACCGCCCTCGCCGCTGTCGGGTGGCTCGGGCTTCACTTCGGTCTCGTCGAGAGTTTCTCCTTCGCCCATTAGCTCGGCTTTTGCTTCCCTGGAAGCCTCGTCGAGTAGTTCTTGTACCCGGGCTATCCGGTCCGCGAGAAAAATTTTGAAAGCTTCCGACCGGGTCTTATCGCCCACTAATTCTTTTTGGCCGTGGGCGATGCCTTTGGCCGTGGCCTCTATTTCCCGCGCCAGGTCAATCACATCTTGGGACTCGGCATCAATTAGCTCTTTGAGGGTCCGCGGGTTGGGGGCGGTGGCTTTTTCTATATACCAGGCCTTCCTGCCGGATACTATTTCTGTCTCTCCCTTTTCATTTTGAATTTCTTTTTCTCCGTAGAGCTCCTCGAACCCCCTAAAGTCTTCCAGGATTTCCTCCTCCTCTATCATACGATAGTCGTCTGTATTTTGTTCAAACAGCGCGAGATTGCCGCCGATAGCCCCGACGTCATTCGGCAGCCAATTTTTGGCCATGGCCTCGAGCAAGATTGACCGGTTGGTGGCAGACATAAAATAAAAATAATCCCGATTAAGTCGGGATTATTATACACCATGGTTGTTATTTTTGCGCTATCGCTCCGTTTACTTTTTTCATCAGCCGCGAGAGCTTGCGGGCCGCGGTGGTCTTTTTGATGACGCCCTTTTTGGCGGCTTTGGCAAGCTGCTTTTGCGCCAGGCGGACCATTTCAGCGGCTTCACTTTTGCCGACCGAGGCGAGCGCGTTCTTGAAGGCGCTCTTGTAGGTGCGCTTGGTCGCGATGTTGGCGAGCGTGCGTTTTTTGGCCTGGCGTAGCGCCTTTTTGGCGTTGGCTTTGATAGGCATAGATTCAATTAACAACTAACAATGAACTAAGGGTTACGCAGTACCGAACGGTACCTGGGCGTGAGAGTGGCTAAAGTATAAGAAAAAAAACCGCAGCTGTCAAGACAGCGTAGCGGCGGCGCATTTATTGAAGCTGGTTCGGGTTTGCCATCTGCCGGTTTAGCCAGGCCTATTTTTTGTAAAAATTAATCCGCCGTGAGGGTATTGAGGACCGTTCAGGCGAAAATGGCTAGGCGTTCTCTTCTGCTTTTGGTCTCTCGAGCTCCAGCACTTCTACCCCGCGCTCTCCATCTGTAATGCGGACGATATCCTTGTCTATCTTGCCGAATTCGCGGTAGGCGTGGTTGAAATGTCCGACTACCGTACCCAGGCCTGAACCGAGTTTTTTCATGTAGTCGTCGTAAGCCAAGAGATGTTTTTGCAGCATCTCGACATTGTGGCGGATACTTTTGGCTCCCTCCTCGATCTTGAGCGCCTGCAGGCCTTGGAGTACGGTGTGCAGGTAGGCGGCGAACGTCGTCGGGGAAACGATGATTACTTTCCTCTCCACGAAAGCGTATTCGATCAGGTTGCGGGTGTTGACGCGGACGGCGCCGACCTCGTTGATTAAAAGGTCGTAGTAAATGGCTTCGGCCGGGATGAACATAAAGGCGAATTCCAAAGTGCCGTGTTTGGGCTTGATGTACTTGGCCGTTTCGTCTATCCGGCGTTTCAGGTCTTTGGTAAATTCGCGTTCCAATTCCGCCTGGGTTTGCTCGTCAGTTTCGTGAATGAGGCGTTCGTAATTATCCAGGGAAAACTTGGCATCCACGCAAATAAGGCCGTCTTTGGTGAAAATGGCGGCGTCCACGGTGTCGCCGTCCGGGAATTGGTGCTGCAGGGCGAAGGCGCTGGGAGGCAGAATATTTTCCAAAACCAGCTTTAGCCCGGCCTCGCCCAGGTTACCGCGCTGTTTTTGGTGGGTGAGGATGCGCTCCAGGTTGCCGAGTTGCTCCGAGAACCCTATGACCTGTTGGTTGGTTTTATCCAGGTTGGCCAGCTTTTCGGTGATATCCGAGATCATTTTGTTGCTTTCCTTGGTGATATGCTGCATAAACTGCGTGTTTTGCCCGTACTGGTCCTGCAAGGTGCGGTGCAGGTGCTCGCGCGTTTCGTGCATGGCTTTGTAGGCTTCGGACATTTTGGAGTCAACGGTTTTGTTGAGGTCCTGGATTTGCTGCTGCAGGAGCAGGAAAAAATTGGAAGTATTTTGCGTCGGCCCGGAAAGCGTCTGTATTTTTCGGTAAAGCAACGCCAGCATGCCGCCGAGGGCGGCGAGGGCGAGCGCCAGGATAATGACGAAAGTAGTAGACATAGCAGGCTTGCGATTTTGTACTATAACCTATACAATGGAGCACAAGTATCCGGAAGAAAGCCTAGTATAGCACACCTCGGCAGCGTCTCCCAACTGAGGCGGCAGCGGGTAAAGTATATATTGTACGACACTAAAGAATTACCAAAATTAGGGCCCCATAGTTTAATGGATAGAACAAGACACTCCTAACGTCTCGGTCCACGTTCGATTCGTGGTGGGGCCACGACACCTGAAACAAACGATTCGGGGCAGACATAGCGTCAGACGGCACAGACAATCCAGACGCCAAATTCTTTCCGGATCTCCCAGCTTGATTTTTACCCGGGTGTCCGGTATAGTATCCCCTGCTACGGGCCAGTAGCTCATCTGGTAGAGCGCAGCATTCGCATTGCTGAGGTAAGGGGTTCGAGTCCCCTCTGGTCCACACTGTAAATCTTCGTGCAAAATTAACGCTCGGCCGCTTGCGATTAGTTGCCGGTGAGGCTTTTCATTTGTTGTGCCCGGATTTTGGTAATTACCGTACCCTTGATTTGTTTCACGTAGAACTTATGTCCGATATCTATAAGGTATTAACAGAGTTGGGCATACCGTACGCCAGGTACGATCACCCACCATTTTTTACCTGCGAAGAGGCGGACGGTTTTTATTCAGAAACGACCAAGGGCGGTGGAACCTGTAAAAATCTTTTTATCCGCAGCCGCAAGGGCGATAGGCATTATTTAGTAATAGTTCATAGTTCAAGACGGGTTGATTTGAGACATTTGGAAGCAGTTCTCGGTGAAAAGGGCCTAAGTTTAGCTTCGGCAGAGAGGTTGGAAAGGTTTTTGGGGGTTAAACCGGGTTCGGTTTCGCCGTTTGGGCTCGTAAATGATAAAAATAAAGAAGTAGTTGTGGTGGTCGAGAGAGGTTTGTATACTTATGACAAGCTGTACTTCCATCCAAACGTAAATACGGCGACATTAGGAATAAGTACCGCAGGGTTTAGGAAGTTTATGGATTCTACGGGAAACAGGGTAATAGAGATTGAGATTTGAAATTGTATACAATAATGTATACAAAAAGACTGGGGACGGCCTCCAGTCTTTTTGTTTCATGCGAAACAGTAAAAGCTATCAAAATTATTTTCGGGTTTTTTTATACTTGATCAGGGTAGTTTCATATGAAACTATTGATTTTTTTGTTGGTTTAATGAACATTAATGCTTGCTACCCCACCCCGTAACAGCCAGGAATCGTCGTCAGTCGCCTGTTGGCGGAGAGCCCACGAAGTACGTGGACTTTTACAAGAAAAACTGGTGTCAATCGGGTTGGACGTGTCTGGATGCCGCGGGTCGGGTATTTCTGGTACGTGATCAGGTGGCGAACATAGGCAATTTAGGCGCTGTAAGCCGACCGTACAGGGTTCGGGGGTAAAATGTGGCTTGCTTGTTTGGCAATCGTTAGTCGGCTTGATTAAAGGTTTACCGATTTCACGGAGCTCTTTAGTTCCATGTGGAACCAATGGGCATGGGTATGACATTATTTGGTCGGGTAGGAATAGGAAAGTGGACCGATCCCGTTTATTATTTGGCCGCGCGTAGCGGGTACTATAAGTACGATTAAAGAATGGCCAGGCTACCACCTTGGCTGTTTTATTATATTATAGATAAAAAAGACTAAGAATTAATAGTATATAATGTCGTACAATAAAACTCTGGGAAACTGGTGGTCGAACTGCTCGGGAAAAAGATGTTATCGCGTGGAACATCGTATCAAAGTTGAGCAGGGTGCGATTACACACTGGGGTACAGTTTTGACAAAAATGCTAGATTATACTATGGTTGGCTATTCGTTCTTTACACAATTCTAGCTAAAATAAGACAATGATGAGAGGAGTTTTGGCTTCTATTGCTTTAACAATAGGGCAAAATCTCCTCTCATCCGGAGAGGGACCTCCGACCCCGGGGATAGGGGTACAATGCTTTTCGGGCCATCCCCTCGGATCGCCTGAAGGGAGATGAACATGCCAGATCCTTTGGATACCATCGCCGGCCTCGACGCCGGGATGGTGTTGGCGCTCGTGAACCGGCTCGGCGGTCGCGAGAATGTTGACGCGCTTCTCGCCGGCCGCAAGGCGGTCCGGTTCGAGGACGTCATCCCACTCCTCTTCGACAAGCACGGACGGCGCATCCCGCCCCCCCGGGATGAAGAGCAACGTGGTTGATGCGAACCGGGCGTATCGCTTCAACCAGCCCGAGAAGATCGACTACGCCGCGCGCCTCGCGCACCTGCAA
>LCRX01000011.1 GCA_001004885.1 Candidatus Magasanikbacteria bacterium GW2011_GWA2_56_11 | reverse complement strand
TGGAGCCAGGCAAAAGCCGCCCGGTCGCGGTCTGTGGTTATTGTCGCCTGAAAGTTAAGAGTATTGGAAATGATCGCGCCCGCGAGCAAAACAGCCGCCGAGCCGGTAATGTCAACGCCATTCTTCATAAATCGTTCGGCTACCAGGGTGGCGGCCGCGCCCACCAGCTCTATCTGCACCGCCGCGCGCGGAAATAAAGCCGCGTTGTGAGCGGCCCGATGGTCAATGATCTCGATCACTTTCGCCGGCGGCAGTTTGCCCTCTAAGCCCTTCAGATCGCTGGCATCCACCATTACTATCTCCTCGAACTCCTCAGCCGATTCAATATGTTTCAGGGGTCCGATTCCGAACCTCTCCAGCATGTACTGGGCTTCTCTACGCGGCCAGCCAAAAGACGCGGCCGTGGCTGTTTGGCCTGTTTGGTTCAAAAATTCCGCGTATGCTATTGCCCCGGCCGTGCCGTCTAGGTCGGGGTTGGCGTAGGATGTAACAAGAATACGGGACATATTAGGTCTCGTGGATCAGTGCCTCGCTTGAGTCTGGGCACATATAAATACTAATTCGAAACTATTTCCACCAATTCGACATCAAACGTAAGATCTTTTCCAGCCAGCTCGTGGTTGGCGTCGAGCGTAACCGTTTCGCCGGAAATATCAGTAACCGTAACGATCAATAATCCGGCGTCGCCGGGCAGCTGAAGTTTGTTGCCGACCGCAAATTCCATTCCCGCCGGAAACCGATTCCGATCTACCATCGCCACCATCTCGGGGCGGCGATGCCCGTAGGCCTTGGCGGCCGGAATGCGTACCGTGCGCGATTCGCCGACCGCCAGTCCGGCGACGGCCTCGTCAAAACCGGCGATCACCTGACCGCTGCCGACAGTGAATTCCAGAGGATCACGGTCCCGGGAGCTGTCGAATACTGTGCCGTCGTCGAGACGGCCGGTGTAGTGGACGCGGACGATCATAGCGGTAATGTGATATGGCGAGCCGGCAACCCAGCCGCCAAACGACTAAACTGTCGCCAGCAAACAGTTTACTGCTTAATCCAGGCGTAAGCAAGGTAAAGGCCCAGAAGCGCGCCCAATGCGGCCAGCCAGACCGCGTAGGGCAAAAACACTGCCGGCCAGTAGGCGCCGATAGCTAGGCCGATAGAAAGCAGCGCGAATTTGAGCAGACCAATCTGCCACCAGCTGTAGGACGCGGTTTTAAAGATGTTCATAAAAAAAGGGTTTAACTCACGCGAAGCGCAAGCACACAACGCCCTGGCGTAGAAATTATAACCCATTGTTATGCAAATGGCCAAGGTCAGGCCGCCACGAACTTAGCTTAAAGTTACCGCTTAAATTTGTCGGCCGGTTTTTCTGATCAAAAAAGCCCCTAATTAGGCTTTTCATTATTAGTGAAACTCCCGTACGCCTCGATCAATTCATTTTTTTGCGCCCGCGCCAATCTCTTGATCGCCGCTTCCGCCTTTCGCGCCTTCGCCAGAGTTTTAAATCTTTTTACATAGACCAGTTTTGCCGGCCGGCGCCCGCGCGTGTATTTCGCGCCGGCCTGGGTATAGTTGTGTTCGTGGAGTCTTTTTTCCAAATCACAAGTTGAACCGGTATAAAGGGTTTGGTCGGAACAGCGCAGGATGTAGACTGAATACAACACATTACTTTGGCAATCAACCGGCCCGCCGCTTGGCTTCGGGTTTTTTCGGCCGGACAGGCACACTCTATTGCGGCGGCGTAGCCGCGACTATTTTTTTGTCTGCAAAAATCTCCCCTTCGGGGGAGATTTGGCCAACTACTTTTTCTTATTCTTGTTCTTCTTCGGTTTTTTGATGTTCTTTTTCTGCGCGTTGTTTCCTTTTCCCATATTATTGTGGTGCTAGGTTTAATTAAGCGATCTTAGTATACCACAAGAGGCAAAAAAAGTTAATTTTATTTTTAACTTCAAACCAATAACGCGGCCATACCCGGCGCCCGCGGCCCAGTTGCCCTTATCCACAAGCCCCATTTGACTAAAATGCGATCGGGAGATATTATATATTTAATGCAACTAAGTTGCATTAATAACTCACCCTCCATCGGGCGCTGCCAAGCGCCACATTCCTGGCTGGCGCATAGGATTGAATCGGCCGGCCTCTACGAGGACTAGCTTTAAGCTATATATGAAAAAGATGAGCCTATTGTATATCGGCCTCACCATAGCAGCGGTTGTCTGGCTCGGCTACCTTTTTCGATCCGGAAATACCGAAGATGGCAGCGCCGCACCAAACGGCCAAAGCCAACCCATCCAAGTAACCGCCTCTTTTTACCCGCTGTTCTTTTTTACCGCGCAAATTGCCGGCGACAAGGCTACCGTCTACAACCTCACCCCGGCCGGCGCAGAGCCTCACGATTACGAGCCGACCACGCAGGATATGGCCAGAATTGAAAACAGCCGGCTGCTGGTCATGAACGGCGGGAAGCTGGAACCCTGGGGAGATGGCATAAGAGAAACGCTCAAAGGTACGGACACTGCCATTCTCTCGGTTGGCGCCAGTCTGGCCGACCTGCAATTAAAGGAAGAAGGAGAAACCGTTACCGACCCCCATGTTTGGCTTAGTCCGGTACTCGCCCAAAAAGAAGCGGCGGCCATCGCTGAGGGTTTAAAACAGGCCGATCCGGCCAACGCGCCCTATTACGAAACCAAGGCGGCCGAGCTTGTCGGCAAGCTTAACGACCTGGACCAGGAATTCCGCCGCGGGCTTGAGAGCTGCGTCAAGAAGGACGCGGTTACCTCGCACAACGCCTTTGGGTATCTCATGCGCGAGTACGGCCTGAATCAGGTGTCCATCTCCGGCCTCTCCCCGGACGAAGAACCGTCACCGCAGCAGCTCGCGGCCATAGCCGATTTTGCCAAAGAGAATAATGTAGAGTATATTTTCTTTGAAAGCCTTGTCAGTCCCAAATTGGCCGAAACCATTGCCAGTGAAATCGGCGCAGAGACTCTGGTTCTGAATCCCCTGGAAGGGTTGAGCGACGAAGAAATTAACAGCGGAAAGAATTACTTTACCGAAATGCAAAATAATTTAGCCAATTTAAAAATCGCGCTCGAATGCCGGTAGACCATACTAAAAATATTATTGAAGTGCGGGACTTGTCGTTTGCCTACGGCCAGACTCCGGTCCTGAAAAATATCACCCTCACTGTTCACCAGGGCGATTACTTGGGTATTATCGGCCCCAACGGGAGCGGCAAAACCACGCTCCTCAAGGTAATGCTCGGTCTGCTCACACCCACGTCGGGCACTGTTAAGCTTTTTGGCGCCGACTGCCTGGGCTTCAAAGACTGGTCAAAAATCGGCTATGTACCGCAGAAAGCAATCAATTTTGACCCCCTTTTCCCGGCGACTGTACGCGAGGTAGTGGCCATGGGCCGCTTCGGTAAAAAGGGGTTACTGTTCCGCCTCACAGACGAGGACCAGGCAGTGGTGCGGCAGTCGCTCGAACAGGTAGAAATGCTGGAGTACCAGGATCGCCAGATCGGCGATCTCTCTAGCGGCCAGCAGCAGCGCGTATTTATCGCCCGGGCGCTGGCCGGCCAGCCAGAGGTCATTTTCCTCGACGAGCCGACGGTAGGCGTGGACGTGAAGGCGCAGGAGCAATTTTACGCGCTTCTAAAGCGGCTAAACCAGGAACTGGGGCTAACCCTGGTCATGGTCTCCCACGATATTGATGTCATCGCGCACGAAGTTACCGAGCTCGCCTGCGTCAACCAAACGCTCGTCTATCACGGAGAGCCTGAAGAATTTGTCAAAGGCGACTACCTGCAAAAATTATACGGCAAAAACATCCGCCAGATACTGCATGACCACTAGAGCCAGACGCCAAATACGCGTAAAATCATGCCGGAAATAGAACTCGTAGCGAGTTTCCCCCGTTTCGCCTCAAATATAGACTGATTTTCACGGCACCAAAACTCGCTCTTGTGGGCTCAGACATTGGTGCCGTGAAAATCAGTCTATGTTTCGGCTCAACCTAGGATTGGATTGCTAATAACTCACTATCAGTTCATAAAAAAGCGCCGCACGCGCACCGCTAACGTATGCTGTCAATATTCGAGTATTCTTTCATCGTCCGCGGCCTGGAGGCAGGGCTGCTTATCGGGGCCATCGCCCCGCTTATCGGCATATTTTTGGTCCTGCGCCGCTATTCCCTGATCGCGGATACCCTGGCGCATGTTTCCCTGGCCGGAGTGGCGATTGGTTTGCTCCTCAAGGTCAACCCCCTGTTTACGGCGATCCTGGCGTCGGCGGCTTCTTCGGTGGCGATCGAACGGCTGCGCGCCAGCAAAAAAATCTACGGCGAAAGCGCCCTCTCGATATTCCTTTCCGGCAGCCTGGCTTTGGCCATCGTCCTTATCGGCCTGGCGCACGGATTCAATGTTGACCTGTTCAGCTACCTGTTCGGCAGCATTGTTACGGTGCGCCCGGCTGATATTTATATCATTTTGGGGCTCGGCGCTGTCATCGGCATCACGATTTTGGCGTTCTACAAAGAGCTGGTATACATTTCGTTTGATGAAGACGCCGCCAAGGTAAGCGGCATCCCGGTCAAACTTTTTAATACGGTATTTATCCTTCTGGCCGCCTCCGCGATCGCCATTTCCATTCCGATCATCGGCATCCTGCTTATTTCCGCCCTGCTGGTTCTGCCCGTGGTGGCCGCCCTCCAGCTCAAAAAAAGCTTCAAAGCCACGCTGCTGTGGGCCGAGGTGATCTCTTTGTCGTCGGTCCTGGCCGGCGTTGTCGCTTCTTTCTACTTGGATGTTTCCTCCGGCGGCGCGATCGTGCTGATTATGCTGGCGGTTTTCGGGGCGATTCTCCTGGCCAAGAGCCGCGCCAAAAAATAATATGCCGGGCAATATTTACATAAACAAATTGCGCGCCGGCGGCGAACGAATCACCCCCATTCGCGCCGCGCTTATTGATATTCTCAAAAAAAGCCCGGCGCCGCTCACGCCGCAGGAACTTCTGACCCAGCTTGAAAAACTGGGCCTGAGCGCGAACAAAACTACGATTTACCGGCAGCTTGCGGCGCTCCGGTCTTTGGGTATTGTTGAGGAAGTCCACTTTGCCGACCGCGCCAAACGTTATGAGCTCGCCGCAGAAAGCGGCCACCACCATCACCTGGTGTGTTTGCGCTGCCAAAAAATCGAAGACATAGCCTTTCCGGCCGATTTAGAAAGACAAGAACAAGCGATTTGGAAGAGCCATAAATTTAAAGTCTTGCGGCACTCGCTGGAGTTTTTCGGACTCTGCCAGAGGTGCCAAGGCAAGTAACGCGGCCGCCTACAATTTCCATTTCAGCTGGAATTCCACTTCTTCCTCCCCTTTCTCGCGCTCATGCTCTATATTCACTACCGCTCCGGCCGGCACCCTGACGCGCTCCCCTTTTATTTGAATCGTAAATTGCTCGTTGTTTTCTAGCGCCTCAGCCAGTCTCCTGATTTTTTCGATAAACTGCCTTTTGGGATAAGTTTTTTCGATATCAATCTTTTTCATATTTGCTCTGGAATGTAAGAATAAAGTTGCTTGGTTTTATTTTACCACAGGCCGGGATTGTCATTTATGAAGAGCGGCCCCGATAGCCGATGTAGACGACTCGCCATTAGTTTCGCCGATCGGGCGCTGGCTCCCCTACCCTGGCGACGGGGACCAAGTCTCTCTGGCGGATGGGGAACAAAAAAAGTACGGACAGGCAAAGCCCGATCGCAATCAAAAAAATATACTCGATGTTAATATTTGCGCTCCAGCCGCTCAAAAAAACGATCGGAATGCCAAGCACTGCCCGGAAAACATTAAGATTCGACAGCGTCGTGGCCCGGCTTCGGGAATTAATCAGACGGTTCATCGCGTGTCCAAATACCGGTGCCCGGGCGCTCTCCAGCGTGAGCGCGATAAGAATGAAAACGAACAGCAGCCAGGGTTCTGCGGTTATAAAAATCCCCGCCAGGGCGGCGATCATTAAAACAATACTCCCGGAAAGCACGCGGACCGTGCCCAGATATTTTTCAATCACTCCGATGCGCTGGTGGAGCAAAAAGATAATTCCGTGCATGAGGGCATAAAAAACTCCCAGCCAGAAAACGCTCACCCCCTGGGCGGTAAGAAAAGGCTGATAGGCGCGCCAAGTGACCAGACTGGCGATGAAAATAATAATTTGGTTCATCGCGGCCCGGAGCAAAAATGGTTCGCGTTTGATGGTTTCCAGGCTTTCCCGGAAGATTCCTTTTTCATAGGCCACCACGCTCTGCGCGTGTTTGGGTTCGGCCAGAAAAAAGAAAAAGCCTAAAGCGCTTATTGCCGCCAGCAGATTGATAATCAAGAGGACGAAAAATTGCGCTTCGCTCAGGTCCCGGGCTATCCAGGCGCCGGCGGCCGGGAGAAATATATTGAACAAATGGTGGGCCGACTGCAGACGGCCGTTGTGTTTGGTCATGTCTCGCTCTTGGCCAATCTCCTGGAGCGAATCGTAGAGAAACGCCTCTTCCGTGCCGGAGAAGCAGGAAAAAGAGGCCGACATGAGTACAAAAACGACGGTAAAGGCCGGAAACCCGTGGGCAAACCAGGTCGCGGCCCACGATAGCGCCAAAAAAACAGTACCCAATAAGAGCGTCCGTTTGCGGCCAAAACGGTCCGCCAGGTAGCCGGTCGGGACTTCAAACAAAAGCGTGGCTGCCGACCAGACAATGCTGAGGTAGAAAATTTCTGCGACACTAACCTCGCGCTGAAGATAAAACAGCGTTATCACCGCGTTCAGGGCATTGATTTCGGCCAAACACTTCCCCCAAAAAAGAATTTTGGGATTCCGTCGCAGTTGGTCGGAGCGGAGCATACGCCAGTACCTAAGATAGGTGGGTTAGGACAGGCTTATATTATCAAAAAATTAGACAAAGGAATAGTTAGCGGCGAGGCGGTTCTTTTTGAGAGCAGACTAGGCACCGGGGTTGACATTCCCGGCGAATTTCGCTAGTTTACCATCATTCCCAGGTTCCTTGGGCGAATCATGCCCGTCGCAACCGCGGCGAGCAGACTTGCAACAAGGAGCATTCATGCGGTCACCATACCGTAAAGTAGTCGGCCACTGTTTGCGTAACTCCTTCGCGTACCCATGGCAGCGGACGCCGTGCCCGCCCTGGGTCATCGGCCCATGGCGTCGATCTCTGCGGCTCTTTGAGAGAACCCTCGCGGATGCGCGCCTGACCCTGGCAGGAGGGCGAACGGAGCAGGCCCCTGCCGGGCCCCGACGCGAGAACGCTCTCGCCGTCATCGACATGGTCGAGGCGCTCGGCGACACGGCCTGGAGCGCACCGCCGGCAGTGATCCCCGAGTCGCGGCTCAAGTCCTCGGACAGCACCCGCCTTCGCCAGGTCCTCGGCCTCGCGGCCAAGGACTACCGTCTGAAGCTTGAACCAGACCACTCCAGCAGCATTCCGGGCAGCCGGAGGATCGCCGTCGAAGCTGTCACGCCAGTCCGCGAGTCGGCAGGAGCCGGTCGAGTCCAAGCAGGGAACGAGCCCGGTGCCGCCCGTGGCTCCCTCCTGTCCATGCGAGTGCCCGCCGTCGCGCTAGTCCGCGCGGAAGAGCCCGCCCCCACCAGTCTCCTCCTAGGCTGGTTCATGTTTTAAATAGAGGCCCTAAGTGGTAAAGGCTTTGATTATTCAGCCCTTGCGGCTTCAATAAAGCCGTGTTGCCCCGCGACCGGAGCGCCGACGCCAAAATAAAGTTCGCCGCCCTGCAAAACATCTGCGGCTTTTACCAAAAGCTCTTTCTTGCCCTGCAAAAGTTCGTAAGTAATCGGCACAGCCGATTTTAGCACCCGAGCCAAATTTTGCTGCGAATGGGGACGCGCTATATCGAAAATAAAAGTTTCCTCGTGGTTGCTTGGATTTTTTACGACGATATAACTGTGGTCTTCCGGCCATTCCTCGCCATTTTTGGCATCGTTCATGGTAATACCGCCAACGTACGCTGATTCCAGGCCAGCCCTTTGTAACAAATATTGACCCATGGCCGCCCGTTCTGCGCACCTGGTCATTCCTTTCAGCTCAGATAGGGCAGGCACCCTGTCTTCAGCGTACTTTTGCTGCCTTTCAAGAGGTTTATCCGGTTGCTGCGGACTGGCTTCGAGCAAAATTTGCATTTTTTGCTGCACCTGTTGAGCAACATAAAATAAATACGGATCAACATCAGATCCCAGCTCTTGAAGCCAATCTATAATCGGTTGCTTATTCTGTTCGTAAAGGGCCCGGATATTTCCCGCGGTGAATTTTTCTGTCTGCCCGGAGAATTGGTCGAAGTCCAGTCTGAGCTTAATACTTAGTTCATCGTTAAACAATGAACCGCCGACCGGCAATTCCTGGTTATTTGTTAAATTTCCAGACCAAACGCCCCTGGACAAGGATTTTAAATCTGGAACCATACGATCTTTTGCTTCGGATGTACCTTCCCTCATAGCTATTTTTTAGGATTTCTTTTACGAATATCTCGCCAACCCCAGTCTGGGAGTGATATCTGCGGCCGGGTCAAAGCGTCCCGCGAAGTACCGCCGTCCTCGCGTCCTCGCCTACCCTCGCGATCTCGCATGCGCGGGAGAATACCATGCGACGCACGCGACCTTGAAGCAGATAGAGCTCGCGCTCTGTCAGGCCCGTCTCTCGAAGCTGGGGGAGAACCTCTCCGATGGCGGTAGCAACGTCGCCGGCGAGTGCCATCGGGCTATCCTGCCCTTCCCGGCCGGCTTCTCCCGACTCGGACTCCTGGGGCGCGGCCACAACGGCTTGAAGGCGGGACAGCACCTCGTTTTCCGCCCAGTTCCTGTATTCGACCAGATCGGCCTCTGTCAGCGCACCCGTGTTGGCGAGCGTGATAATCCTCTCGGCTGCATCGGCTACGTCCTCGGCCACACCGAAGACGGCCTGACCGCGCTCGATTTCTTGCAACCAGGCGTGGTGCCCCTCAACTGAAGGCACAACACCGACCGACGGAGCGACCCGGCCTTCCACTTCTGAGAACATAGTAGTTGATGGTTTGAAATTAAGGACTCTGCCCGGCGAGCGATGGGTGCGGCAGGCCAACCGCGATAATGCCGGTCAAGTTTGGCTGCGTTTAGTGTACCAGAGTTTGTCGTTCAGATTCAACCTGCCGGGTGGCACTCACAGGAAAGTGGCGTAAGAAGTCGGGTTTGCCGGCGTCGAATAGTGGAGGGTGGCGCCGTCGGCCCGTACCCCTCTTACCGTAAGCCCAGTGAGAAAACAATGGCCAAACAGCCGCGACGCGAGCACTGCGTTCAATGCGGACGTTTCCGTACAGTGGCACGTCGCTTTCCCGACGGTACGCCGCAGTGCGTGAATTGCTACTACAAGGAATACAGGAAAACCCGGCCAACCCCGCCGCGGGCATCTCTGTGTCGGACTCGGAAGCCTCAAGGCTACCAGCCTCCCAAGGTCGTCTGCGCCTTCTGCGGGCGAGTACGGACCGTGGCCTGCCGGGTGGGCGACCAGCCGCAATGCCCCGCCTGCTATCAGCGAGCCCACCGCGAAGTCTGCGCGGCATGCGGTATTGTCCGGCGTATTCACCGTCGTTTGCCGGACGGCACAGCCCGATGCCGCAGTTGTGATCGGCGAGTACGGGATCGTTCTGGCGACACCTAGTCTGACGCGCCGCGGCGCTATCGTTAGGGACACCTTTTTCAGGCCAGCTCCATGTGGGCTGGCCTCTTCATGCACGCGCGATCATCGGCCTGCTTGTGGCAGCAAAAAACCGTACGCGTCGTACGGCTTTTTGGGCGATTATTCCATGAAGCGACCCACAAAGAATTTTCCCAATAATTCGTTTTGTTTAGCGGAAAGTATGGTCTGTTCATATTAGATAAGTCATAAAGGTTAATGACTTTGCGTATTTAAAAAAACCAAAATGGCCATTTTATCCAGTGGCAATAAGGACAACTCGACTTCGGACTCTCTAAAATTGAAGATAAGGGCGATTTTTTTCGGTGCGGGCTCTCAGGGACGGACGCCCGGTCCTCCAAGCCGTGCTTGCACGATTTGTTTACATGGGCTATGCTGCGACATGCAACGAACAACTTGCTGGACCGCCGAGCTAGTGATGTCACCTAGGACGAGGCGGTTCTCTGGAGGTAGTATGACTGAGGACCTGAACGCAATCCCGCCGCCGCGCGTTGTCGCCGCCGAAGACTTCCTCCCGTACGAGGAGCGAACAAGCGATCTCGCGGAAACGGGACTTGCCGCGGACTTCGAACCCAGCGACCGTTTGCGACTCACGCCCGAGGAGCGCGAGGAGCTACATCGGACCTACTACGCGCTACCGCGGGCAGCCGAACGACCGTAGCCCTCCAGTTCGCCAAGGAGCCGGGCCTCCGTTCGCTCGCACCGGAGGCCCCATACACGTCAACCCTCAGACGCCCTTTGTGGGCGTCTTGTGGCATATAGGTAATTATTTTTTATCGCCTGGCGGTGTAATTGACGGCATCAGAACTCTATTTCAATTTTTTTAAATTTCTTTTGAGAAACTCTGCGGTAGCTTGTACAGCTTGTTCTTTTACTTGTGGATCAGAAGCGGCGACCCATTTAGCAAAGTTATATAGTTTCACGTTGTCCACCTCAATCCACTTTTTATTTTTAAACAAAAAAACTAATAATGTCGTCATGGCAATCCTTTTATTTCCATTTTGAAAAGGATGGTTCTTCATCATTAGATAAAATAGCATCGCGGCTTTTTCAGTCAACCCTTTGTATAAAACTTTATTATCAAATTTTAAGAAAGGGGTAATAATACAACTTTCTAATTTATTGGGGGAACGAGTATTAAACTCAGGGATCGGTTCATCCCATTTCATGGTTTTCCTGGCCAAATCATAGGCTATATATTCCACTTCTTTCAAAGTGATATCTTTCATACGGAACTATTCCTTAGCCAACAAACGCAATGTCTCTCCGTATTCACGCATCGTTCTGTCAACAGCTTCGCTAATTATTTTTTTATCGCTAGCTGACAGCCTATCACTTAAACCAGAAACATCCGCAATATTAATTGCATAATTGCGGCCTTTTTTAATCGCCTTAATTTCGCCGTTTTGTATTTTTTTAAAAACAGCAATACGACTAATTCCTAATAAATTTGCCAGCTGCGCAGTTGTTATGAATTTATTATTTTCTTTTGCCATACAAGATATATTTTATACCATGTTAACCATTTTGTCAATGATTAACATAAAATAAAATAATTGGCCTTATTTTAGCCAATTATTCATCGAGCAATGTGTTTTTATGCAATCAACAACTCTATAACGCAAAATTTCGGCCTCCGGGGCGACATCTGAGCAAGTGCTTTCTGTCTCTTCTCTAACTTCGTTTTCATTTATATTTCGTATATCAAAAAAAACTTGGCGGTGGTGGTGTCCCGAAATAAGAGCCGAAACAGCTCAAATTTAACAACAAAAATGCACGGCCAACTCGTGTATTTTTGTTTAACTATTTAGGTATTTATAGATCGCTTGATCGCCGTTTCTAATTCACCGGGAGCATCCGTTCCTATGCGATAGACTTTCCCATTTTTCATAATTATTTCAACCGCGTCAAAACCAGAAACATTATATATCCACATTTTTGGCCATAACCATAACCTTATTCCCCAGCCATAATACCAATGATTTTTTACTTGCCTTGTTGATACTATTTCACTAAGCAAAAACTTTTTCCTAAAAATTCCATAGCCAAATTTAATCTGAAGACAGTTTTTATCAATGGATGCTGTTAGTGTAGTAAACGATGCAAGAATAACCAGAATTAATACCATTATGAAGGTGACGAGAAAATTTGTGCCAGAGTCTACAGAGGGAGGCTCCGCTCGGGCCGTAATCTGAACCCATGTAAAAAGCGCCAGCACAGCTAACGCAACAACCAGCATCAGATATCCAATTTGAGTGTGTTTGTATGAGATCATAAATTATTCATATTTAATTGTGTGAACGATCCTATCAAACGTTGCATCAGTATAAAAAGCTTCTCTTTCACTAATACAAGGTCTGGAACGCGGTTATCCCCTGCTTATTTTTGCCCCCAATCTAAAATTTCTGTAAAACGTAAATAAAAACCAAACGGATCAACCATTCTAAAATCTCTCCAGACATGACCATGGTCTTTCTTTTCTGCTATTTCACGCACAATATATTTTTTAAGTTTCTCACTGACCTCTTGATATAATTCGTCTATATCTTTTACGACAATAGTAACTTCCGAAGCATATCCCCTTGCGGTGTCTTTTGGAAATTGTTTAAAAAAAGATTGATTATAAACTCTATCATCGCCACCGTAAAAATTGAGCATAGTGTCCCCCATTTCGTCTTCTCTAGTCATGGTTAAATATCCCAGTTCTTTTTCATTAGGTTTATCGTCCAAACTAATTTTAAACCAATCTTTGAGTAAAACTCTTTAATAATTTTTAAATCAGGAACATGTAGTTCAATAATTAAATTGTTTTTTATCGGATTCATCATACCTTTATTTAATTTTATTACATCATATCATTTTGTTCCAAAGCGGTAAACTCCCTATATAAAAACTAAGCCGATTCTAGCTTAGTTTTTAACTGCGGGCCACTTAGGTTAAGTACCCGGGAATTACAATCAGTGTAAGGCTTTTTAGAGGGTTTGTCCAGGGTGGAATTGGGGCACTCGGGTCGGGGTCAAAAAGCCCAAAATGGGACAGTGTACAAGGACATAGGCGTTGCCTCTCCTTAGCGCTTTCGATTCTTAGATGGATTGGGATTGGACTGTACCCCGGCCTCACCTTTCTGTGTAGATTATATTACATGTGAAGGTACGCCAATTGACTCACGTGAGGGAAAGTAGTACCATTTCTTACAAAGAATATTCATTGTTATTTTAAATTATATGTGGAAATATATTGCTCTTTGTTTGGCATTGGTCTGTGCCAACATAGTCTTAGTATCTTGGTATTACTCCAATGTGGTAACGGTACAAAAATTAAATCAGGCCGGTGTTTGGAATCTTAGCATAGAAGAGCGGCCAGCGGGTTTCACTTGCGCTCACGTGTGCGCCGAAGTCGGACGGGCTTGCGTACTGGGATACAGGGCCGAGGTGCAAAAAGGCGCGAATCGTATCCCTGGTTTATCCGAGTGCAATGAACCAGTGGACAAGGAAGCAAAATTCATGCGGTATGATTGTTATTGTTATTGATCACCTTTTATGATAAAGACCATTTTCTTGGCGTTCACCGTATCGTTCGTATTGGCCGGCTGTTCGCACGATAATTCTGCCCCGATAATCGAGAATCGATCTTTCCGGGTAAATACGGTTTCACCAGAGGAGACTCCGAACACAGATACCCTCCCCCCAGAGGGTAAGTTCTCTAAAAGTCAGAAAGACATAATGTTGGAACAAATGACCATATCGGACGCGTCGGGAGGCTTTGCCTTTGAAATATTTAAAAACGGCTGGCTCGTCGAAGATATTAGGGCCGGGTACGAGGGACCTGACGTGGAAGGCGTTGAGTATAGTAAAGGGATAGTAATGGGCAACACAGTTGCCGGAGATTACTCCATAACCATAGCTACAGTTGAGGCATTTGACGCAACCGCGGCCATAAATAAATACCTGACCAATTCGAAGGGGAAACTTTTCAGGGCTCGGCCGTATACTGACTACCAAACGAAAGTACCCGTCTGGGTCATGGACGTAGACATGGGGTTATTGGAAGTGGAATATATCGTCTGGGAACTGGCTCCTAGGCGTTATGCGGTAATGAGTTATGCGGAGCAGTACGAACGCGGTTCAGACGAACGTCAAAGGTACAAAGGGGGCATTGCCTCCATCATTGTCTCACTGCGGCCGCTGGAGACCACCGCAGTGCCGACAGTTGAAAATAATAAGGAAGAAGACACCAGTATCTTTCGGCAAGCGGAAACATACGACCAGAATATTGGCACGGATATAAAGTTCATGCGGTCGTTAACTCTGGAAAAGAAGGGCGACTGGAAAGACATACTCTCCGGAAAACTTGCGGTCTACCTCCAAAAGAACGCGTTGAGGGAAAATGCCGTGTATGTTGCTGTCTATGAAAATAATGCGATCCTGCAGGAAAAGATAAGAGAGCTAAACGGCTCACCGATTATTTCGTACAAGGGCGGCAAGGTTTACCACTTCCTGGATGAGGATCTTAGGGTCTGGCATACTGGCAATACGTTGATTATGGTCGGTGTGGACGATGTTCCGGTTCCGGATGCATTAGTCGAACAATACCTGGTCATGTACCCAAGCGACGTGCGTTGAACATTGGAAATCGAAAAACCACCCGCTTCCCTCCTGACTAAAATTCCAATCTCTTAGAATCTTGGTCAGATGGCGGGTGGTTTTTGATTTATGTGGTGGGCGGGGAAAAGAGCGGGGTATGGCGCGACGGCTACATGTCGACCGCCTCGCACTGGTAGTAGCTGCGGTACTCCGCCGTCACCGGGTCGGGCCACGAGATGCCCCAGTGGCACACGGGCCGCTCGGGCGCGCACCCGTCGTCGATGCCGTTGTTGTCCTCATCCTTCTGGGTGCACTCCTGACAGAGCGCGCCTGTCGAGGAGTTGGACTGCGTCCACACGCACACCTGCCCCCAGGGGGAGCTGGCGCACTCGGATTGGAACTGGCAGACGTTGCCGTCACCGAGCTGCTGCGAGAAGGTGGCCAGCTTGCATATGTGGTCCTGGCAAGTCATGCCATCGGCGTAGCAGTCCGCGTTGGAGAAGCAGTACTTGGGCTGCGGCAGACAGCTGCCGTCCTCGTTCATGCCCCAGGCGCAACAGGTGGCGCCGACGGCGATTGCCGCACAGACGCCGAACTTGAAGGGGGCGGGATTGAGGATGTCGCAGACGGCACCCTCGCTCACCAGCACGTTGCCGAACTGGCTAACGCCCCCGCCAGCGCCGCAGTCCTCGTCCGAGAAGCAGAGCGCGTCGTCCGGGATCTTGGGCTGGAACTCGCAGAATCCCAGGGCGGGGTTCCAGGTACCGATCCAGTTCGGGTCGACCTGGAGGCACTCGTCCCACTGGATGTAGCACTTGCCCTTGTACTTGCCCGTCTTGATGCACTTGGCGCTCGTCACTTGCGGGAGCTTCGTGAGCTCCTTGCAGCCCGCGTCCGCCGTGCACGTCGTGCCCTCGAGCACGGTCCGCTTGTGGACGGTGCCGTTCCCTCCGGCGAGGGCCGGAGCGGCGACGAGCAGGGAGGTGGCCAGGGCGATCACGATGGAGGTCTTCACGGTTCTGGTCCTTCTACGGTTTGGGTCGCGCTTGCCTAGGGCGCGGGTCAGGCGCTCTTGGCACCAGATTATCTGATACAGAGAACGCCTAATCCGAGCGGCTAAGCGGTTGGAAGGAACAACATCGGCATAATACCGAATAAAATATTCTACACTAAAAACCATCTTTTGTCAAGACAGACGGGTGGCTGATTTTTTCTGAAATGGATAATCGGAGAAAATATATTAGTTAGTAGTACCCAGTGTAAAGGCTAAAACTAGGCAAATTATTAGAACCACAGAAGGGAGAGCCACAAAGACTATCAAGACCTTGCCTCTTAATATCCCTGTGGATATAAATTATTTCTCAACGGAATACCAACCGCGAAACTGGTACGCCACCGACGGGTGGACGGACGAGGGGAGGAAACCCGAGCGGCACTCGGGTCTTCCGATATTAAGTATTCAGTGCGGAGACTAGTGGGCTCGAACTACTCGGGTCGCCCCGCCCTCATTTTGGCTAATGTTTGAGAGAAAATCATTAATCAAATTTAATCGCCTTGACGTGCGTCTGTCAATCATATATAATCTCATATAGTTAATACATAAGATTAACTATGCTTAACTTCAATAAAAGAATTTCTCACACACCAGAGTCCATATGGGCGCTCATCAGTCAAATTGACCATCTCAAAGGTCAATGGATCGGCGGCGCGAAATTAAACCCGCAAGCCCTTGGCAGATTGAAGCGCTCGGTTTTGATTACCTCTACCGGAGCATCAACGCGTATTGAAGGAGCAAGGATGTCCGATGAGGACGTGGAAAAATTAATGCGGGGTCTCTCGATAAAAAAATTTGCCGACCGCGATCAGCAAGAGGTGAAGGGATACTATGAATTATTGGAAAATATCTTTAATTCTTGGAAGCACATTCCCTTTACCGAAAGCACGATTAAACATTTGCATAAGGAGCTGCTCAAGTATTCGTCCAAAGACGAGAGACATCGTGGCGAGTATAAAAAAGGAGAAAATACCGTGGAGATGTATGACGAGGACGGCAAGCCGATTGCGGTGATTTTTGAAACAACCCCGGCGTATCTCACGCCAAAGCGCATGCAGGAATTGGTGGATTCGACAATCAAAGCTCTCACGATGAAAGAAGTGCACCCGCTCGTTATTATCGGAAATTTTCTTGTAGAATTTCTGGCAATCCACCCATTCCAGGATGGCAACGGCCGACTGTCGCGCATCCTCGCGAATCTGCTCATGCTCCGCGTCGGGTATGCATACGTGCCGTATGTCTCCCACGAAAAATTGATTGAGGAAGCGAAAACGGAGTATTACATCGCCTTACGGAAAAGCCAAAAAACGCTGAATACTGACGCGGAAAATGTCACCGCATGGCTTGATTTTTTTCTAAAAATTTCACTTGCCCAAGCAGAGCAAGCTATCGATTTGCTCTCCCGAGAGAATATCGAAAAATTATTGTCTCCGAAGCAGCTTCTGGTGTGGCGCTATCTTGAAACTGTGGTAGAGACAACGCCGCTTGAAATTGTACATGCAACAAAGGTTGCCAGACCGACGGTTTCACAGGCGCTCGATGTTTTATTGCGCTTGAAAAGGATCGAACGGATCGGACAGGGACGAACGACCAGATATAAAAAAATATAAAACGGACTGCACTCGGGTCTTCCGATACTAAGTATTCAGTGCGGGCTCTCAGGGACTGGCTTCGAACCCTCATCGCGGCCTACCACGAGCTGCCCGCCCTTCCAGTCACCGTGGCATCTATCGGTGCTGCTCCGGCCTCTCGCCGTACACGATGCACTGAACCGGCTTGCCCGCGACGCCGCGCAACTCCGGTCCCTCCAGCCAGCCGCGAGCGAGACTGATGGAATCATTGACATTTTTGGCGCAATGTGCTATCGTTACGAAGCTGCGCCAGGCGATTCCACGTGCACACCCAGGACGGGCCTGGTTCGTTCAGGCTCAACCGCATGCCCCCGGGGATGGTTACCAGGGCGCTCGTGCGCACACGCTTGTCCAGCCGGCCGCGCCTGGTGTGACTTCTACTCACATCAGGCGCGCCGTCCCACCCAGCGAAGCCAGGCGGTACCGGAGGCCCGGGCGCACGGGTTCGCCGCCTGCGGCGAGATCCCTCTGATTCTGGTCAGACGACCGCGTGGACCAGCCCCCAAACTACTCACCAGCACCTACCCAGGTGCTGGTTTTCGTGCGCGTCGGCCGTGACGCCCTCCGGCAGGAAGGCCGCGAGATCTTGTGCTCGGTGCTCGTGAGCAAGCAGGAAGCCCGCTGCCGGGAGTGCATCAGCGCTCGGCGGCGCCGTGTTGGCTCGTGTCACGTGGTCAGCGTGGAAGTCACCTCCTGCCTGCCCATCGCGAGCACCGATTCCCTGGCTGGGCCAGGTCAAGAACTTGCCGGCGCTCTTCCTGGGGCCGCCGGCTCCCCGTCCGATCGAGCGCACTCGGTCCGCGCCATCGTCGGCGCGCGCAGCGTCTCCCGCGCGGGCTCACCCACGGCAGTTGCCTGGAGGCAAACCCAGCGGCTCAACACCCGCCAGCGCATAGAGACGCCGTAGCGCTTTCGGGCTGGTGTAGCGGCCAGGAAGGTGGAGTGCCGAACTCGTGGCCGTGCCGAGTGTGTCCGGTCACGGGATACGAGCGAGATCGTCGCCCCCGGCAGCTCAATAGGGCGACCTCGGACGCGTTGCACGTCTTAGGGAGCACCGGCTCGTCGTGAAAGCGGCGCAGAACAAGCACAGCCGCCGTCGCCCTCCGACGCGGATGGGCGACACACGACCGAGTCCGCACGACATGCGGTCGTGCCGGTGCAAGCTATCCACCCTCGTTGGCATGCACCCGATTCAGCACCTTCGGGTTACTGCACCACCTCCTTTCCTCGGGCGGAGACCACGGACCGATCTTCCGCCGCTGCCTCACCAGCCGCAAGCGAAATCCCGCGCTCCGACTCGCCGTCACGGATCGTCCGGGCCCTCGGTTCGTTGCGTCGAGGGTCCCGCCGGTGCCAGCAGCGT
Organism: Candidatus Magasanikbacteria bacterium GW2011_GWA2_56_11; assembly: GCA_001004885.1. Classification (GTDB taxonomy): domain Bacteria; phylum Patescibacteriota; class Patescibacteriia; order Magasanikbacterales; family UBA922; genus GWA2-56-11. The sequence goes on along the minus strand of LCRX01000011.1, from coordinate 62,746 downwards.
CGCGGTCATCTGCGCGAACTCGGCGGCGCGATAGCCAGCGCATGGCTCCCGCCAGCCTTCGCCCATTCGGATTACGCGTACGGGTGCTGCCAGGGCTTCGGCGGCTCGGGTGGGCGTTCGTCGCCCGGGGTCGGGTCGCCGGGCGGCTTCGGCTGGCCGCCCGCGTCTGGACTCGGCTTCGCCTTCATGTGCACCCGAACAGCGACCGCGATCGCGGCCAGGGGTGTCCGTTCGGCAGGCCTGCATGAACTGCCGTTGAGAGCCGGGTAGTCTCTCCGCCAGGACGTTTCGGAGGGATCACCTGCCATGCGAGGGACGAAGGACGCCGGCGTGCTCGAGCAGCGGCTCGAGGCAGCTCGTCGTGCAGTCGCCGACTGGCGGCGGCATCGGCGGAGGGGCGTGCGGATGCCGGAGCCGCTCTGGGAGGAGGCGGTCGCGCTTGCGCGCAGGCTCGGTGTGTACCGGGTCTCGCAGTTCGTGGATGTGGGCTACGGCTCCCTCAAGAGTCGGCTCGGCGAGGGCCAGGGTTCGAAGAGCACGGGCGTGGCCCTGCCTGGCACGTTCGTGGAGTTGGAGGGGGCGCAGCTCCTCGGCGAGGTCGGGACTTCGCCGTGGACCCCGCGGAGCGACGCCGGGATCGTCGTCGAGCTGTCGAGCGGCGACGGGGCGCATATGATGGTGCGACTGGGCGCGGGGACCGCGGTGGACGTGGTCGGGCTAGCGCGGGCGTTCTGGAGCCGCGGCCGGTGATCCAGATCACGCCGCAGATGCGGGTGCTGGTGGCCATCCAGCCGGTGGACTTTCGGCGCGGCATCGACGGGATGGCCCAGGTCTGCCGCTCGGTGCTGCGGGCCGGAGCCGGTCACCGCGCTGCAGGCGCACGAGCTCCAGGTGCTGCTGTGTGGCGGCGATCCGAGCCAAACGAATGCGGCGGCGGTGTGGCGACGGGTGGCTCCGGCCGCGTGAACATGACGTCGCTTTTCTTCTTGCGTTCCAGTCGCACCAACGGTACTCGCGGTGCATGGATGCGGTCATCGAGTATCGAGGGCGGACGGTCACACGGCAGGAGGTCGGCTTCATCCAGGAGCTGATCGCGGCCCACCCCTCCGCCAGTCGGCGCGTGCTGTCGACGAAGCTCTGCGAAGCCTGGGACTGGAGGCAGACCAACGGCTGCCTTCGCGACATGGTCTGCCGCGGGCTGATGCTGGAGCTGCACCGTGGCGGCCACATCGAGCTTCCGGCGGTGCGGCAGGTGCCACCCAATCCCTTGGCCCGGCGCGTGCGTCGTCGGCCGGTGACGGTCGACCAGACGCCTGTCCGCTGCCGGCTCTCGGAGCTGGGCGAGCTGAGCTTCGAGCAGGTGCGGCGCAGCGAGAGCGAGCCCATGTTCGACGGCCTGCTGGAGGGCCACCACTACCTGGGCTACGTGCAACCCGTCGGGGAGCACCTGAAGTTCCTGGTGAGCGCCGGAGGCCGGCCCCTGGCGTGCCTGACGTGGAGCTCGGCGCCGCGTCACCTGGGTCCGCGCGACCAGTACATCGGGTGGTCCGGGGCGGCACGCCGCGCCAACATCCGCTTGTTGGCCTACAACAGCCGATTCCTGATCCTTCCGTGGGTCGAGGTCAAGCACCTGGCCTCGCACCTGCTCGGTCAGATGGCCCAGCGGGTGCCCCGGGAGTGGGAGCGGCTGTATGGACATCCCGTCTACTGGCTGGAGACCTTCGTGGATCCGGGCCGCTTCAAGGGCACGTGCTATCGAGCGGCGAACTGGGTCCGCCTCGGCCTGACCACGGGCCGCGGCAAGGACGACCAGACGCATCAAGCGAACCGTCCGCTCAAAGAGGTGATGGGCTACCCGCTGACCGGAGACTTCCGGGAGCGGCTGTCGGGGGTGGGATGAAGCGAACGAAGAAGCCGGACCAGAAGCGCCCGCCGCCGCGGCCGGCCGTGCGCAAGGAGGTCTCCGCCGAGGATCTGGATGCCATCGTCGAGCGTGTCCGCCCAGTGCTGAGCGACGAGGACCATCAGACGCTTGCAGGCGCTGTAGGGACCCTGACCACGTTGACCCGGGAGTTGGAGACCAAGGGGGCCTCGATCCGGCGGCTGAGGAAGATGCTGTTCGGCTCGAGCTCCGAGAAGCTGCGAGGGCTCTTCGACGACGAGCCCGAGCCGGAGGCGTCGGCACTGTCGGGCGACGAGGGCCCGGGCGCCGCGGGCGACTGCGCGCCGCCGTCGTCGACGGGAGCTCCCGCAACCGATGGCTCGCCCCCCAAGACGAGGACGCCTGGCGCGCGGAGAGCCACTTGAACGGCGCGCACAAGACCTGATCCAGTTCGGGCCCTTTTCGGCACGCTGGATGACCATCTACGCTCGCACGAACAACCGCCCGTCAACGGTGCGCGCCAAGGAGGGCATCCTCGCCCGGTACCTCGTTCCTGCTTTCGGGTCGCTAGTCTTGGCCGAGATCACTCTCGCGCGGATCGAGCGCTACAAGGCAGACCGCCTGGCTGACGGCCTGTGCGCGAAGACGATCAACAACCATCTAACGGTACTCCATGCCGCCCTATCCGCTGCAGAGGAGTGGGAGGAACTCGAGCGGAGCCCTCGCATGCACTGGCTCAAGACCGCTCCTCCCAAAGACAACTATCTAAGCCCGGAGGACTGCACTCGGCTGCTCGCGGCAGCACCAGATGCGCAGACCCACGCGATGATCCTCTGCGCACTGCGCACGGGAATGCGCCGAGGCGAGCTGACCGCGCTCGAATGGCGCGACATTACTTTCACGACGCACCTGATAACAGTGCAGCGGTCCATCGTGCGCGGGATTCTTGGAACGCCGAAGAACAACCGCATTCGCCACATCCCGATGGCCCCGGACCTCGCGAGCGCTCTCGATAGCCGGCGGGGCACATCCGGACTCGTCTTCCCTCGTCGGGACGGAACGCCGATTCCTGAGGCGACCACATCGAAACTCCTGTACCGGGCGTGTGCCCGGGCAGGTGTCCGCCCGATAGGCTGGCACGTACTGAGGCACACATTCGCGTCGCAGCTCGTCTCGCGCGGAGTACCGATTCGCTCCGTGCAGATTCTCCTAGGACACAGCACGGTCCAAGTCACCGAACGCTATGCTCACCTCGCGCCGTCTTCGCTGTACGAAGCGGTCCGTGTGCTTGTGGCACCGGATGTACCATTCTTGGGCAACGGGTGGGCAACACCCGGGCTACCCGAGCCGGACGACAGGTGCACGGCGCCCTCAGCCTTGGCTAAGCAGAGCCAAGATTCCTAGTTTCGTTCGCGACCGAAATGGGCGGAGAGGGAGGGATTCGAACCCTCGATACCTTTCGGTATACACGCTTTCCAAGCGTGCGCACTAGGCCAACTATGCGACCTCTCCATGGTACTTAATTTTGTTGTCCATTGTTATCTTGCGCACAACCGTGGCCGGAAACTGGCGACCGTTAACGTAATCAGCGACGGCGGCCTCAAGTACAAGCGGGCTGACGAACCGCTGTTCATCCAAGTTCCGGAGTTCGACCGGCTCAAACCACTTTACGGCCAATATCTCGTCGCCCGGCTTTGCCTCGCCGGCGAATTCGTTTGAACAATAGACGAACCGGATCGAATGATTCGCGCCGACAGAGCTATAGACTCCGAGAAATCCGGTAACCTCAATCGTGAGCGCCGTTTCCTCAAATGTCTCACGCTTGGCGCCGTCTAGCGGCATTTCGGCCAATTCCAGGTGGCCGCAGGGCAGGTTCCACTTCTCAAAGTTATCTGCCTTCCCCTCCTGCACCAACAATATTCGGCCGTTCTGCTCAATAACGGCGCTGGCGTAAATTTTAAACTCCATAAGCTAGGTTTTCTGCCTGATTTTGAGGAGCAGCGAGATCCCAAAACCCGCCATAATAATACTAAAATACTGCGCCGGAGTCAACCCTAGGTAACGGGCATCGGAGTTCGGCAAGTCTACGGCGCGGTAAAAATCGAGCGTAAAGCGCAGAAGGCCGTAGTAAACCAGCATCACGCCCAAAAACCAGCCGTCGGGTTTCTTTTGTTGGCGCGCGATCACGAACACGGCCGCCAGCGGCAGCAGGCCCAGTATCTCGAGTATAGACATCTCCAGCCGCGGCCCGTCGGGCGTCTGGATAGCCAGCCAGCAGTTGCACGGCCGGCCCAGGTGGTCGTGGATCATCACGCAGCCCAGCCGCCCGACGATCCAGCCAAAAAGCGCGGCAAAACTCATGAGGTCCGCGATTTTGATCCACGAAGTTTTGCCCACGCCGCGGCGTTTGGCATACCAGAGGAAACCCAGCACCGCCCCCAAAAAACCGCCGTACGACGACAGGCCGCCGTGCCAAATTTTCACCATCTCTGCCGGCTGCGCCAGGAAGTAGGCCGGTTCGTAGAAAAATACATGGAACAACCGGGCGAAAATAATTCCTAATACTATCATCCAGAGCGCGTGATCGAGTAAATGTTCGCCGTTCATTCCCAGCCGGCGTCCCCGACGATAAATAATAGTCAGCGCGACTAGCATCCCGGCCGCGACGAAAAGGCCCCAGACGCGGATCGGAATGGGGCCGAGATAAATGACAGTGTATTGAAACCACGGAAACATAGATCGTTTACGCTTTCACCGGCGAGAGTCCGCTGCCCGGCAGGTCGAGCAAGACCGGCGCCTGGCGCGATTCAAAATCCGCGATCACGCGCAGCACGCTCTCTTCGCTGTCCACTATCTGGTACAGTTCGTCATCCTCGTCGGCAATGGTCTCGAGCTCCGTTACCATCGCCTCTTTGATAAATTCGTGCAGCGGCTGCCAGAAATCGTGATCCATCAGAATCACCGGCACTTTACGCATTTTTTTGGTCTGGATCAAGGTCAGCACTTCAAACAGCTGGTGCAGCGTGCCAAAGCCGCCCGGATAGAACACGAAAGCCTTGGTCGGCGTGGTCACGGCCAGCTTGCGGGTGAACGGAAAATCGAAGCCGATGGTCTTGGTCAGGTACGGATTGCTCTTGACCGCCCCTTTCATCCGCATGGTAATGCCGATAGACTCCCCGCCGTTTTCGAAAGCCCCCTGGTTTACCGCCTCGGCAATGCCTTTCTGGCCGCCGGTAATAACCGCGTAACCCTCTCCGGCGAGAATCGAACCGAGATTGTACGCCGAGTCATAATACGAAGTGCCGGGGTTAACCCCTTTGGTTCCCAAAACGGTTACTGCCCGGTGTTGCAGGTTCGTAACAAACTCGAAGCCTTCCACCAGCTCGGCCATGATACGGAAAATGCGCCAGTCTATGTTGCCCTGGCACTGAAAGTTATTCGAATCCAGTTCGCAAGGCCGGACGACGTCTTTGACCTCTTTCAAGTGCGCGAACGCCTGCGCCGGATCGTCCTCGATCTTCCACGACGCCACGTCCGCCTCGGGCACCGAGCCGAAAGGACAGGCTTTGGCGCGCAAAAACTCCATCAGCGGCGTCCAGAACTTGCGCCCGACCAGTACCATCGGCGTGCGGCTCATAAGCCCCAGCTCCATCAGGTCGGCCACCTCGAAAAATTCGTCCATCGTGCCAAAGCCGCCCGGAAAATACACGAACGCGTTTGCCGGCGAGGTGAGCATTACCTTGCGGGTAAAAAAATAGTGAAACGAAGTGGATTTGGTAACGTACGGATTGATCACCTGCTCGAACGGCAGCTGGATGTTGAGCCCGATAGACTCTCCCCCGCCCTCCTTGGCTCCCCGATTAGCCGCCTCCATAATGCCCGGGCCGCCGCCGGTAATGACAGTAAAACCGGCCTGGCCCAAAAGCCGCGCGAGCTCGCGCGCCGCCCGGCAAAATTCGTGCCCGTCGGGAATCCGCGCCGAGCCGAGAATCGTAACTTCGTTTTTTAATTGCGACAGAAACTGATAGCCTTCGACAAACTCAGCCATGATCCGGAATATCTGCCACGGCTCGCGGTAATCGCCCTCGCGCAGGGCGTAGCCAAAAACATGGCTGGCCTGCTCCTGCATTTTGCGGATAGTGTCTTTTTTCATAGCTGGTTTAAGTAAATTGACTGTTAGATGGTGGTCTCCAGGTGATGTCCCGCCCGCAAAACCGCGCTTTCACCCAGCCGCGGCCCGATAAGCTGCAATCCGACCGGCAGACCAGCGGCCGTTTTGCCGGCCGGAACCGACAGGCCCGGAATACCGGCGACAGAGGCCGGAACGGCGAAAATGTCGGCCAAATACATCGCCAGCACGTCGTCTTTTTTGGCGCCCAGCTTAAAAGCCGGAAACGGCGACGTCGGCGTGGCCAGGACGTCAACCTGGGCAAAGACAGCGTCAAATTCCCGGGCGATGAGCGTGCGCACTTTTTGCGCCTGGCGGTAGTAGGCGTCGTAATAGCCGGCCGACAGGGCGTAGGTTCCGATCATCAGACGGCGTTTGACTTCTTCGGGGAAGCCTTCGGCGCGCGACCGGGCATAGGTGTCGTAGAGCGAACCGGCCGGAGTGCGCGTGCCGTAGCGTATGCCGTCTAGCCGCGCCAGGTTCGAGCTGTCTTCGCTCGGCACGATAATATAATAAACCGCGATCGCATACTTGGTGTGGGGCAGGCTCACCTCGCGGAGCGTGCAACCCAGCTCTTTGAGCGACTCGATTTTCTGCAGTACGATGCGTTTGGTCTCTTCCTCTATGCCCTCCATTTCGAAGTATTCCCTGGGGATGCCCACGCGCAGCCCCTTGACCGATTTTTTTATCTCTTCGCCGTAAGGTGGCACCGCGTCGGGCACGGTCGTGGCGTCACGCTCGTCGCGGCCGGCCATAATCTCCATCAGGATAGCCGCGTCCGCGACCGTTTTGGCCAGCGGGCCGACAGTGTCGAGGGAACTCGCCATCGGCATAATGCCGTAACGCGAATTGCGGCCATAAGTGGGACGCAGGCCGACGAGGCCGCAAAAACTGGCCGGCTGGCGGATAGAACCGCCCGTGTCTTCGCCGATAGCAAACACGCACATCTGGTCGGCCACGGCAGCGGCCGAGCCGCCGCTCGATCCGCCCGCGACCCGGGTTTCGTCGTGAGGATTTTTCACCGGCCCGTACATCGAGTTTTCGTTGCTCGCGCCGTGGCCGAACGCGTCGCAATTATTTTTGCCGAGCAAGACCGCCCCCTCGGCGCGCAGTTTCGCAATCACTGTAGCATCAAACGGCGGCACGTACTGCGAAAGAATCGTGGCCGCTCCGGTGGAGCGCGTATCTTGGGTACAAATAGCGTCCTTGACCGCGAACGGTATGCCTGTCAGCGCGCCAGCTTGTCCGCGGGCTATCTGTTCATCGGCTTTTTTGGCTTCTTCGAGCGCCGTTTCATGGGAAACGGTAATAAAGGCATTCAGAGCCGGGTTGCGCTCGTCAATGCGCGCTAAACACGCCGCGGCTAATTCCACCGCCGAGAACTCTTTTTTGTCCAGTCCGGAGCGGGCTTGGACAATGGTAAGTTCGTTAAGATTCATAGCTGCTATGACTAATTTTCCGAGCGAGCGGTGCCGGGTAATCTGTTTTTAGCGGCGAGGACGAGTGCGAGAGCGCAACGGGTATTCCTCCGCAGCCGCTAAAAACATATTTGCCAGCCGCCGCTCGCTCGGGGAAAACATACGTGCAGTTTCTAACCTTCAAAAACCGCCTTCACCCTAAGGTAATTGTCGTCATTTTCCGGAAAGGCGGCGATCAATTTCTGCCGGATGCCTGGCTCACAGTCGCGAACCTTATCTTCGCGGGTAACGTCTTCTAACCCAGTTACCTGGCAGGTCTCCGGCACCTGGTCGGTATCAACTTCGCCCAGACGCTCCACATACTCCAAAACCGCCGACAGCTGCTCGGCATACATAGTTTTTTCCGTCTCAGTCAAAGACAGCCGGGCCAGAACCGCCACCGACTCGATTTCCTCTGGGGTAAGTTTCATAGTGCCGTTATTGTACTAAACTGCGACGGAAAACTCAACTGCCGGGGCGCTTTACAAACTCTGGCGGATGAGCTATACTACGGATGTTCCAATAAGGCCAAAAAGAAAAGTTACCCTCCCCCCTTTTTGTCCGAGGTCATAGGCCGCCGCCGGCGTCTTGAGCCACAGCAACTACTGTTTTCAGCAGTCCCGCCGCGAGCGCTCACCGCTCGACTGCTGACTTCACCCCTCGGGGTGGCTCGACGCCGGCGGCAACGCCTGGAACACAAGGAGACGCGGTACCCCCATATCGGTACCGCCCCCACATCCACAAAAACAGCCCCGCAGGGCTGTTTTTCTATTGACCGCACGCTTGCTGAGCAGTATACTGTTGACTTCGTGTGCTCCGGCACTACGACCCAGTGCCGCTGAGCGCCGAGGCTCGGGCCGCCGCCGTCGGAAAAATGGGGAATCAACCCGCCGTGAAGGGCGCGGGGGACGTCTGTCTGTGTTCAATGGGGATACGCAGACAGATGCCGACGGCGGCGGCCCCAAGGCCCGGAAATTCGGGCCAAAACGGAGGTGGAACATCCGCCTCCCCAATCAAAATCAAAACGACCCGGACAGGGTCGTTTTTCATCTTCAATCCATTTTTACAAACGGCCTGAAGGTGGGCAAGGTGGACCGACGGCGGGGCTGTGAAGGTAAACCGCCGGTCCACCAAGAGAGGTTAGGGGTCGCGAGATAGGGATGAAAAGATTTTGTAGCCCCGATGAAGAAACTTGGCTCTACTAAACACGTAAAGGCGACTTTCTTCATCGGGTATTCCCATTCACGACCCTGTTATAGAGAATATTTGGCTTATTAAAAAGCCGGAAAATATTCATTACTATAACGACGCAGTATAGCACAAACGGCTGGGCTTGTCAAGCCCCTTGCGGGCCGCCCGGCCTTACGAGGGCCAAAAACTGTTTTTCATCTAAAATACGCACCCCCAGAGCCCTGGCCTGGTCATACTTGCTCCCCGGGTTTTCCCCGGCCACCAGATAGTCGGTTTTTTTGCTCACCGACCCGGATACTTCGCCGCCCAATTCCCGAATGCGCTCCTTGGCCTCGTCGCGCGTCATCGTCGTCAGCGTTCCGGTCAAGACGAAGGTCTTTCCGGACAGTTTTTGGCTTGAAACTTTTGGTTTCGAGGTTTTTATGCGCACTCCGGCCGCTGTCAGCTCGGCCACCAAGTGGCGATTGGGCTCGTCGGCAAAAAATGCCGCGATGGATTCGGCGACGCGCGGCCCCACGTCGGGCACGGACGCGAGCTCCTCGCGCGAGGCGTCCATGAGCCGGCGGATGTCGCGAAAACGATCGGCCAGGCGGACAGCAGTTTCCTCGCCCACGTGCCGGATGCCGAGAGCAAAAATAAACCGGGGCAAAGTAACAACCTTGGCCGCTTCCACCGCCTGCACCAGATTTTCGGCCGATTTTTTTCCGAACCGATCGAGCGATTCCAGGTCGCCGGCCGTAAGCCCGAAGATGTCCGCGGCATTTTTTATCAGTCCCTCGTCCACCAGCTGCTCCACTATCTTCTCGCCGAGTCCGTCAATGTCAAAGGCGTTTTTGGCCGCGAAATGCCTGATCCGCTCCAGCTCCTGCGCGTAGCAGGCCGGATTGACGCAAAAAAGTCCGGCCGAGGCCGTTTGCTTTTTATCCGCCACCGGCACGCGCGACACCGGCGAATGACACACCGGGCAGCGCTTGGGCTCCGCCACTTTTTTCTCGCCGCCGGCGCGCAGCTTGTCGAGCACGCGCAGCACCTTGGGGATAATATCGCCGGCTTTCTCGACGACCACGCTGTCTCCGATGCGCACGTCTAGGCGGCGGATCTCGTCGAAATTATGCAGCGTGGCGTGGGTAACGGTCGTGCCGGCGAGCGATACCGGCTCCATGAGCGCCACCGGCGTCAAAGCCCCGGTGCGGCCGACCTGGACATAGATATCCTTGATTTTGGTTGTCCCCTGCTCGGCCGGAAACTTGAGGGCTATCGCCCAACGCGGCGCCTTGCCGGTAAATCCGAGCTGGTCCTGGTATTTTTTTTGGTTGACCTTAATCACAATACCGTCTATCCAGAACTCGCGCGTATTGCGGTTTTGGCGCCACCGGTCGTAAAATCGCATAATGTCCGCCAGAGTTTTGGTCTCTTCCCAGTTCTCATCGGTTTTAAACCCCAGCGACTGGAGTTCCCGCAGCTCCCCGGCCTGCGTGTCGGGCGCCGGGCCGCTCGAGATGTCATAGGCAGTGAGCGAAAGCCGGCGTTCGGCTACGATCTTCGCGTCGAGCTGCCGGATGGTTCCAGCCGCCGCGTTCCTGGGATTGGCAAACAAAACCTCGCCAGCCTTTTTGCGCTCTTCGTTAATTTTAGCGAGCAGACTGCTCTTCATCCAGACCTCGCCCTCGGCGACGATGTCCACCGGTTTTTTCAATGTGAGCGGCACCGACCAGATAGTTTTGATATTCTGGGTTACGTCCTCCCCCACCCGGCCGTCGCCGCGCGTGGCCGCCGTTTTCAATTTCCCCTTTTCGTAGGTCAAAACCATGTGCAGGCCGTCTATCTTCAGTTCGCACACGTACGACAAATCCGGCGGCCGGGCGCCGAGTTGTTTTTCGAGAATCTTTAAAATCCTTTCCTGCCACTCGGCCAGGTCGGCTTCGGAAAAAGCGTCGTTAAACGACCATTGGGGTACCTGGTGGACGACTTTGCTGAACTTGTCCAAGGGCTTGCCGGCCACGCGCTGGGTGGGCGAATCCGGCACTACCAGCTCCGGATACTGCTCCTCGATTTTTCGCAGCTCCGCCATAAGGCCCTCGTACATGGCGTCGGTTACCTCGGGGTCGTTCAAGACATGGTAGCGGTAGCGCAGCTCGTCAATTTGCGCGCGCAGGCGCTCGACCTGGAGAGTAATTTTTTTTGACACGGACATACGATTTTATTCTACGCCACTTTGATTTTGGCAAACAAACGCAGCGAGTTCTCAAACACGGCTTGTTCAACCGCCGCGTAATCCAAACCGCGCACCGCGGCGATTTTTTTAATTACCTCTGCCGTCATCCAGGGCTCTGAGCGCTGCCCCCGGTAGGCCTGCGGCGCCAGGTAAGGCGCGTCCGTTTCCACTACTACGCGCTCCAGAGGTATTTTTTCTACCGCTTCGAGCAAGGCGAGTTGCGGCGCCGGATCCAATTTTTTCGGCGGAAAAGTGATGACGCCGGTAAAACCGATATAAAAGCCAAAGTCCAGGTATTTTTGCGCCAGCGCCCAGTTGCCGGTGTAGCAATGAACCGTGGCCCGGGGAAGAGCCGGAAGCGACGCGAGCAACTCGATCATTTGTTCGTGCGCCTCACGGACATGAATGACTAGCGCCAAGCCGTATTTGAGCGCGAAATTCACGTGTTTGACAAACACTTCTTTCTGCTTGGACAAAATTGTTTCGAGCGGAATATCCGCCGGCAGGTGATAAAGGTCGAGCCCGGTTTCCCCCACCCCGATAATCTTGTTGGGAGCGGTCTGGTACAAATTACCGTAGTATTCCTCGTCGAAATCTTCCTCGCGCGACATAAAATGGCTCTCTTCCTCGTCTATGTGCGTGGGAAACAAATGGTTGGGGTGCGTCCCGATAGTAGCGTACATGTCCGGATGCTGCCTGGAGAGCTCCACCGCGCGCCGACTGGTATCTTTTTGCGTGCCGACGAGATTCAAGATCAAACCCTTTTGCCGCCCGCGGGCGATTACCGCCTCCCGGTCGGTGTCGAGTCCCCTAAACTGAATGTGGCAGTGAGTGTCAATGATCATAGCACCTTGTTCTGCACGTAATCCACGGTGGACTTCAAGAGCTGTAAGGCGTCCGGCAAAAGCGGGACAAGCAAGTTCGCCATTTTGCTCGCGTACGGCGCCACCTGCGAGGCGGCTAAGAGGGTCATAAGTTTTTCCGAAACCGGAAAACGTTCGACAAAATAAAACAGAAGACCGATCGTGAGGACTCCTTCGAGCAGACCCAGGAACAGGCCCAAAATACGGTTGATCGAAGATATAAAAGGCAGGCGCGTGATGATACTCAAAAGTTTGTCCACGATCCAAAAGGCAAAACCTACCAGGCGGGCGATAATAATGAAGGCCAGAATAAACATCACCACCCGGGCGGTGTTTTCCGGCCAGCCAGTTACCTTGATAAGCCAGTCGGCCAGAGGCTGATAATAGCGGCTGGCTATATACGCGCCGACAATGGTTCCGAAGAGCGAACCCAGCGTATGGATGAGGCCAAACCAAAGTCCAAAAAGAGCGAACCCGCCGATGACGATGAGGAGAACGACATCGAAGAGAGACATATTAAATAACTTTACCGGAATGAATTTTTTTCATCCGGGACAGTTTATATAAAACGTTTAAAGACAGCCAATAGAGTATAGCCCCGGCGGGGATGCGCTACCCAATAAAGAATCACAACCTGGGGAATAGGATGTCGCCCCGTTTGACAGCGCTACCCGGCGCTAGCCCTCCCCATTCCCTTTCTACGGCCAAATTTCCCAGTGCCCGGACCGCGATTCCCAGCTGGTAGAGAATCTTCTCTCCGGCTACCGGCATGAGCGGCAGTATAGCCAAACCGACCTGCCGCAAACCTTCGCTCAGCTGGTAAATCAATCCGGAAATGTCTTCTAGGGCTTTGGCTTTTTCCCACGGTTTCTCGCTGGAAATCAGGGTGTCAAGGCGCGCGACGAATTTGTTTACAGCCGCCACCGCCTCTTCAAATTTGTAAGCCGCGAGGGCGGCATCGTACTCTGACCAAAAACCGGCCGTGGCCAAGGCATCCGGCGCCCTGGCGGGAATTTTTCCCTGGCCGTACTTCTCTGCCATGGTCAAAACCCGGGCGGTGAGATTGCCGACGCCGTTGGCCAGATGAGCGGTGTAAAACTCGGCCAAGCGCGCCTCGGACCAGTCGCCGTCGTCGTACGACGGCAGCCCACCCAACAGATAATAGCGCACCGCGTCAGTGCCGTATTTGGCGACCACAGCGTAGGGGTCAACCACATTACCTAGGCTTTTGCTCATCTTTTGGCCCTCGCTCGTGATAAAGCCATGGATAAATATCTGTTTTGAAGCCGGGAGCCGGGCAGACATAAGCATCGCCGGCCACATGGCCGACTGCTGGCGCAAATTGTCCTTGCCGGCCACCTGCACACCCGGCCAAAACCGCTCAAAAACACTGGCGTCGCCCGCCTCAGTTTCCGCGTCGGCGGGCCACCCCAGGGTCGAGATATAGTTCACGAGCGCGTCGAACCAGACGTACATCACGTGATCGGCATCATCGGGCACTGGCACGCCCCACGGCATTTTGGCCTTGAGCCGCGAGATGCTAAAGTCCTCGAGACCGCGCTCAACGAACTTTCGGATTTCTTCGAGACGGTTGGCCGGCACGACAAAATCCGGCCGCTCGGCGTAAAGCGCCAAAAGAGCTCCCCGGTATTTGGACCAGCGGAAAAAATAATTCTCCTCGTCTATAAGTTCGATTTCGAGTTTAGGATGGATCGGGCACCGATTGTCAACCAATTCGGACTCGGTCTTTTCGAGCTCGCAACCGACGCAATATTTTACCTGGTAATTCTTTTTATAAATGTCGCCCTGCGCCAGGCACCGGCGCCAAAACTCCTGCGCGGCCGCGACGTGATACGGATCCGTCGTCCGGATAAAATTGGTGTAACTTAGGTTGAGCGCCTCCTGGAGCGCGTTAAACTTGGCCGCGTACCCGTCGCAGTAGGCCTGTGGATCCTGGCCCCGCGCCAGCGCTTGGCGGTAAATCTTCAAACCGTGCTCATCGGTGCCGGTGTTGAATACGACCTGGTCTCCAAAAAGACGGCGATAGCGCGCCAGAGCGTCTGCCTGGACAATCTCCAGCGCGAAACCGATATGCGGTTCGGCGTTCACGTAGGGCAGGGTGGTAGTAATGTAGTACGGCTTGGGCATATTAGGTTTACACCTGGCTTGTGGACAAATAATCAAACCAGAGTTATATTAGTGCCTGGAACAGCCGGCTGTTTCTCGATCCTCGCCCTCAAAGGGCGTGCCCTGCAATCGCAGGCTTCGCTTGCGGCTAGGGGCAGCGCGTCGCTTCTCATAAACGTTCGCGCGGATCCAGACCAGGAGCCGGACAGCCGGCATCCTTAACCTCGGGCGGGTAGGAAAACTGACCAGACGGAGGGTCTCGCGTCTCCAGGTCTAGAGGTTTTCAACCGCAGTTTGGTCAGCCACCATCCCGTCCGAGGTTCCCCCATTCCCCGCCACCACGACCACAAATTCGCCTTTTTCCGAAATATCCCTCCGGGCAATGTCTCCGGCCGCGCCGCGATAAATACTCTCGAATTTCTTGGTCAACTCCCGGCAGACGCACAGTCTGCGCCTGGCGTTAAGCGCCACTGACAGCTCCCCCAGAGCTTTTTTTATTCGGTGGCCCGATTCGTAAAACACGGTCGTGTGCCTGGCCTCTGCCACCTCGCGAAAAAAAGCCGTCCGCCCTTTTTTGTGCGGCGGAAAACCCAAAAATAAAAATTTATCGGCCGGAAACCCGGACACGGACAACGCCGCGGCCACGGCTGACGGGCCAGGGATGGGCACGACCGGCACATTATCGCCCTCCGTTAGCCGCGAGACCAGCCAACTGCCCGGGTCGCTGATACCGGGCGTGCCGGCATCGGTTACCAGGGCCAAATTACTGCCGCCGGCCAATAAAGCGCGAATCTCGCCGACCACCCGCTCGCTGCTATGCTGGTGATAGCTCTTGGTCGGCCTCTCGATGCTAAAATGCGTGAGGAGCTTGCGGGTAACCCTGGTGTCTTCGCACAAAATAATATCGGCAGAACGCAGCGTTTCGAGCGCGCGCGCCGTAATATCCCCGAGATTGCCAATCGGGGTGGCGACGATGTACAGGGTTCCGTACGGCATAGTAAAATGTTAGCAAATTAAGGCAAAAAAGGCAATACAAAAAAGTAACAACGGAATGTAAAGGGCAAAAAGAAACAACCAGGGACTAAAAGCGAGCAGCCAACTTGTTTTTAACGGCGAGGACGAGTGCGAGAGCGCAGCGGGTATCCCTCCGCAGCCGTTAAAAACAAGTTGGCTGCTCGCTTTTAGTCCCGGCGCATTAATACAACCCCCGCATACAGGAATCCCTGAATTGGACGCCACACAGCAGCCTGTGTAATACCGCGCGTCAGCCTTCGGCACTAAACCGCCTTGTGTGGTATACTGCTAGTCTATGCCTACCAAAACTCTCCTATCGGTATTTTTAGTATTTTTGTCGCTAACCCCAAGCGCGCTTCTCGCCGCCAGCTTCAACCCAAACTTTATCATCTCCGACGAAGAACTCCAGGACTGGCAAAGCCTGGGCCGGGCCGAGATCAATCAGTTTCTGCGCGCCAAGGGCAGTTTCCTTTCCGACTACATTACCGAAGATACAGAAGGCAACCGCCGGCGGGCCGGAGAAATAATTTATCGCGCGGCGCGGCAGTATGCTATCAGCCCCAAGTATTTGCTGGTTAAACTGCAGAAAGAACAAAGCCTGGTCTCCGACCCAGATCCAACCCAGCGCCAGATAGACTGGGCCACCGGCTACGGAGTGTGCGACAGCTGCGACACGAACGACCCGGCTTTGCAGAAATACAAAGGCTTTGCCCACCAGGTAGATTCGGCCGCGGGCATCATGCGCTGGTACTATGACAACGTCAAAAAAGAAAACTGGATCAAGCGCCCGAATACGGAATACAAAATAGACAATACGCCTGTCGTCCCGGCCAATTTCGCCACGGCCTTTCTTTACACCTATACCCCGCATCTGCACGGCAACCAAAATTTTTGGAAACTGTGGAGCAGCTGGTTCAACCAGTCGTACCCCAACGGCACGCTCATAAAAGGCCTGGAGACGCCCATGGTTTACCTGGTGGAAGACGGTAAAAAACGGCCGATCGCAAGTATGTCCGTACTGGCCTCCCGCTACAACCCCAACCTTATAGTAGCCGTGCCGGCCGATCACCTGGCACGTTATCCGGAAGGACGGGCGATCAACTTCCCGAACTATTCCGTTTTACGGGCCGGCGACACCTACTACCTTTTGGACGACGATACGTTGCGGCCGTTTGCCGCGGCCGGCCTGGTCAAAGATTTTGGCTACCATCCGGACGAAATTGTCATTATCGGCACCGAAGAAGTAGCGGCCTACCCGCTTGGCAAACCAGTAACCACGGACAGCCAGTACCCGGCCGGACGGCTCATCAAGCTCGCCCAGACCGGGGCCATGTATTTTATCAAGGACGGGATCTACTACCCGCTGACAGATCCGGCCATCGCCGAGGTGAGATTTCCCAAACAAAAGCCGGAACCGGGCACAGCCCAAGATCTATCGGGGCTAACCCACGGCGGACTCATGACATTCCCCGACGGTACGCTCATGGGCGTTAAACTAACCGGAAAAATTTTCGCTATCGAGGCCGGCAAGCGCCGGCACATCACCTCCGAAGAGGTGTTCACCGCTCTCGGCTATAAATGGAATAACGTTGTCTGGGTATCGGAGTTAACGGCCGATATCCACCTGCCGGGAGAGCCTGTTTACCTGAATAAAAATCCGGAAGCGTCGGCTACGCCTCCCGCCGCGCCCCAAAGCCAGCTGCCGGTACCCGATATTGCCAAACCGGCAGCAGCGACCGAGACTCCGGCCGGCTCGAATCTCCTTTACTATACGGCTCCGGCCTCCGGACCGGCGGTCTTCCCCGAGACCGGCAAAATGATCGCTACCGCGCCCTCGGCCGCTACCTCTGAGGGACCGGGATTCCAGACGCCAATCGACGCCTTTCTCGTCGCCTCTTACCAAAACGGAGCGACCGCCATACTGGCCGGTAAAAATATTGACGTGCCCCGTCCGTTGGCTTCGTTCACCAAGGTCATGACGGCGGAAAGGCTGTTTGCCGAAGGGATCAACCTCCACGAGGCTTCCACCTTTGTCCCGGAAAAACACACCGCCCCCTATCAGCATCTATTCCGGATTACCGCCGGCGAACAAGTCAAGAACAGCGATCTTTTGTATTCGCTTTTGGTATCCTCGCTCAATACCCCGGCGCGCATGCTGGCCCAGGCAGTATCTCCCGACGAGAGCGCGTTTGTGAAACGCATGAACGAAACAGCCAGAGGCTGGGGGCTCAGCAAAACCTATTTTACCGACACCTCTGGCTACGATTTGGGCAACCAGAGCACGGCGCGCGAATATCTGACTGTGTTTGTCAAAGCCTTCGCCAACCCGGAAATCCGGCGCTTTCTGGCAACCAAGCAGTACGAATACGAGGAAGTAACCGACCTCGACGGCAAACCCCGGCACAGCGACGATAACAGCAACCGGCTGGTGCTCCAGAATAATTTGCCGTATACTATCCTGGCCAGCAAAACCGGGTATCTCTATGAGTCCGGATACGGGCTCGCGATGGTTATCGAACGCCGGACTGACGGCCGGCAATTTATAATAATCACGCTGGGCAATCCCGACTACGCGAGCCGCTACAGCGAACCAGAAAAACTGGCCAACTGGGCAGCCGCTACCTTCTAATTTCTATGTCCCTAGCCTTTGCGGCGGTTACCCCGCACCCGCCGGTTCTTATTCCGAATATCGGCAAGGAAGCCGCGGCCAAACTCGAGCAGACCAAAAACTCTCTGCTCAAACTCGAAGAAGAACTGTACTTGTCGCGTCCGCACGCCATCATCATCATCTCGCCGCATTCCAGCCTTTTTCCGGATGCTTTCTCGGTCAATGCCCACACGCAGTTTGTGTCCAATTTCGCGGAATTTGGCGATATTACGACCCAAAAAACCTGGAAGGGCTACCCGGATCTGGCCGCCCGTCTGGGGCACGGCGGCAATACCAAAGCAATCGCCCTGCGCCTCGTAAGCGAAGAGCGGGTTGATTACGGAGTGAGCGTCCCCCTTTTCTTTCTCGCCAACCACCTACCGGATATAAAAGTACTGCCGATCGGCTACAGCCACTTGGATCCCAAGGAGCACCTGGCTTTCGGTGAACTGCTCAAAGAATGCATCATGGACACTGACAAGCGCATAGCCCTTATTGCCTCGGGCGACCTGTCGCACACGCTCACCAAGGATTCACCCGCCGGATACCACCCGTCCGGAGAAAAATTCGATGCCGCCATGATAGAACTTTTGCAGGCGCGCAATACGGTCGGGGTGGCCTCCTTGGACGAAACACTGGTCGCGCAGGCCGAGCAATGCGGCTACCGCTCCATCCTGATCCTTTTGGGGGTGCTGAAAAACATGGACTTCTCCTTTAAGACCTACAGCTACGAAGCACCGTTCGGAGTCGGCTATTTAGCCGGAAATTTTGTTTTTTAATTCCGGTCTATCCCCAAAATCCTCTCCCTAGATTGATTACGGACAATAATGGCCGCCGGCGACGGCGGCTGTATTTATCTTATCGTTAGCGCTTGTGTTCGCCGAAATCATTCCCCTTGCCCGCCTGCCCAAGACGATCTCCTCTCTGGATTACGCGCTGCCTTTGGATATGGCCGAACCGGCCGCCGGGCAGCTGGTACGCATTCCCTTCCGGCGGCAGGAAATCCTAGGACTGGTCCGGCGCCTGAAAGCGCACTCCGCGGTTCCGGACAGCCGCCCGCTTCTGGGTTTGGCGTGCCCCGGGCCGCTGCTCCTGGCTTCCGAACTCGAAAATATAGACGTCTTCTCCCGGATATACGGCGTAAGCCCAAGCGTGTTCGCCAAAATGTATCTGCCGCCCTTGCAAAAAGCCAAATTGCGGCGCGCCAAATTGACGCCAAGACTGGAGCGAGCCGGCGCCACCGCCCCGCCACCCGCCTATGTGTGGTATCGCGCGCCGGCCGAGCGTCTTGAGGCCATTGCCGGATTTTCCGCGGCGCCGGCTCTTGTCCTCGTACCCGAAGCGCGCCAGATACAGGAATTGCGCCGCGAATTAACCTCTCCCGGACTGAAAATCTTAACCTGGTCGGCGGACCTGACGCCCAAAGAGCAATTCGAACGCTGGTACGCCATCGCGCGGGGGGAGTTCGACCTGATCATAGGCACGCGCGACGCGCTGTTTTTACCTGTTCTCCCGTATCTGGCAACCATTGTCATCGACCACGAACACAGCCCGCACCACAAAAACTGGGATCAGACGCCCCGCTGGCACGCCAAACACTGCGCTCAGTTCATCGCCCGGCAGGCTGGCATAAGCTACGTCGAGATGAGCTACTCGCCCAGTTTTAGCAGCTACTTTTCCGTTCACAAAGGCTTGTACGCCGGATCCACTATCGCCTTTGACCGCAAAAACCCGGATACCGCCAGGGCGACGACAGACTGGTACGGAAAACGGCCGCCGGAAATTGTTCATGAGTCGGGGCGGCCGCGTCCCGAAGCGCCATACCATCCGGCTATCGAGTTGGCGCTGTCCGAGCTAGGCGCAGACTCCGGCGCCGAAGACGCGATTGTGGTGCTCAACCGCCGCGGTTTTGACCGCCTTTTTCTGTGCCGCGACTGCGGGCACACGGAACGCTGCCCGGAGTGCGGGTTGCCGCTCGTCTACGAGGCCGCGCGAAAGGAGCTTGTATGTTACTACAACGCGCTGCGCCTCCCGGTGCCGCTTGTTTGCGCGCGCTGTCGTTCCCCGCTTATCATTCATTGCGGCGCCGGCCTCGAGCGCGTCGAAGCGGCGGTGAAAACGCTGGTGGAACCGCGCGGAATACAAGTTATCCGGGTGGAAGCCGGCCGCCGGCCGCCGGCCGCAGTTGCTCCGGGCCCCCGTGTTTTGGTCGGCACTGACGCCGTGCTCGCGCATATCCATCCCGAAAATACCCGCCTTATCGCCCTATTGGATGCGGACATGGAACTGGCCTGGCCGGATTATACCGCCAGCGAGTCGGCCTGGCACCGGATCCAGGAAATCCAGTACCGGAAACATCCCGCGGCCAGGCTTATCATACCCACGCGGCGGCCCGACCACCTGGTTTTCAAATCGCTGCTCGATCCGGAACGCCTGTACCGCACCGAACTCAATTACCGCCGGAGCATGCGCTATCCTCCCTACAATTTTCTGGTCCGCTACCTGCACGGGGATCCGGACAAACGCCGGGCCGAGACGGCGGCGACCGAATTGGCGCGGACGATTGAACGAACGTTGACAGACCAGGGTAAAACCGCTACACTAAATGGTCCTTTTGCCCTGCAGCCGGCGTATTTACGCCGCGCCTACTGGTATGGATTTGTGATTAAACTAAACCGAGAGTCGTGGTATGATGATGTTATGATGATCAATAACCTAATTCCTCCGGACTGGAAAGTTGACCCCGACCCTCTGAGCATTTTGTCGTCCTAGTATGCTGCCTATTGTTACTATCCCCGCGCCCAGCCTGCGCGAACGTTCCCGCGAAATCGACCGCCGGTTTGTCCTCCTGCCCGAAACGCAGCGTTTCATCGCCGCTCTCATACCGGCCATGTACCATTACGACGGCATCGGTCTGGCAGCGCCGCAGGCCGGCAACAATATCCGGGTCTGCGTTATCGGCAAGTACGCCCTGCACCGGGACGAGCGCCCGGGAGACGACAACCAAGAGACCACCGACGAAACGGATTTAGTGCTGGTGAATCCCAGCTACCGCCGCCTGTCCAAAAAAACCACTGCCGATACCGAAGGCTGCCTGTCCGTGCCCGGCTATTATGGCACGGTCAAACGCCATAAAGACATCCTGGTAACCGCTCTCACCCAACAGGGGGAGACGATAGAGTTCGAGGCGCACAATTTCTTTGCCCGGGTCATCCAGCACGAAGTAGACCACCTCGACGGCATATTATTTATTGACCGGGCCAAGGATATCTACGAAGTCGAACACCCGACAAAGGCCGAGCGCGGCCTTACCTGGGAAGTCATGAAGAAAAATCGCCAGCCGGTATGAAAGTAAAAAGCATTTTTTTTGGCACGCACGAATTTGCCGTTACCATTCTCGATGGGCTGGCGGCCGACCCGCGGTTGGCGGTCATCGCGGTTGTTACCCAGCCCGACCGCCCGGCCGGGCGCTCGGGCCAACTTCAGGCTCCGCCCGTCAAAAACTTCGCGCGCGCCCGCGGCCTCGACGTCATCCAAACCGCTTCGCTTAAGTCCGCCGGCGTCTCCTTGCCCGCCGCCGATGTGCATATCGTGGCCCAGTACGGGCTTATCATCCCCCAGCCGGTGCTCGATTGCCCGCGTTTTGGAACGCTGAACGTGCACACTTCTCTGTTGCCCAAATACCGCGGCGCCGCCCCCATACAGGCGGCCATACTGCGCGGCGAAACAGTTACCGGAGTTACTGTCATGCTTATGGACGCCGGCCTCGATACCGGGCCTATCCTGGCCCAACGCCAAGTGGGTATCGAACCCGATGACACCTACCAAATTATGGACAAAAAATTGGCGCTCACAGGCCGCGACCTGCTCCTCGAGACATTGCCCCGGTACCTCTCCGGCGAGATCAAACCGCGGCCGCAGGACGAAACGCAGGCCTCGTACGCGCCCAAATTAGACCGCGACAGCGGCCGGATTAATTGGCAGTCTGGAACCGCTGAAATTTATAACCAATACCGGGCCTACCATCCCTGGCCTGGTGTTTGGACCACCTGGAACGGCCAGCGGCTAAAAATCCTGGACCTCAAGCCCAGTTCCCGCCGGCTGCCGGCTGGTGCCGCCAGCACTGAGGCCGGTACGTTGCATGTCGGCTGCGGCGGACACGCCTTGGAAATTAGCTCCCTCCAACTCGAAGGCAAACGTCCGCTCACGGCCCAGGAATTCCTGTCCGGTTACGGCGCCCAGTTCCAAGGAGCCACGCTTATTTAGAACCCACTCCGCCCTCCCGGGGTAAAACTTTTATTGCCATGCCCTCTGCGCGCTCCATTTTTTTTTCGCTACAGACAACAAGCTTTCTGGCTATTTTCGCGGCCGTCCGGCTGCTCTCGTACGGTCTATCGGACCGCCCTTACGCGCAGGCGGTGCTGGTCTTTATCTGGCTGTGCGTATTCGGCGTGGTGTTCTTCAGACAAAGAGAATACGCCTGGCTCATGCTTCTCGGAGAAATTTTCCTCGGCGGATCGGGACATATGCTGGAATTTTTCGGATTGTCGCTACGCACCTTAACAGTGCTAACATTTCTTTTGCTCTGGAGTTTTTTCGCCGTCTATGAGCGAGCCCGCCACCGACTCCGCATTCCCCACGCGCTCTATTACCTGGCGTTGCCGCTATTCTCTATCGCCGTCTTTTCCTCCGGAATGGGCATATCCCGGCAGCATGGCGCCGGGACAGTCATAGCCGACGCTCTTCCTTTTGTTTTTTTGGCGCTCATGCTGCCGGCGCACCACCTGTTGGAGCGGGCCCGGGAACGCGAAACCCTTATCCGCCTGGTTTTGGCTTTTCTTGTCAGTTCCTCGCTGCTCTCTCTATTTACCTACGCCGCTTTCGTACATCATCCCGCCGCTCGCGCTGGTTATGTTGTCGCTCTCAATGCGGCCCGGACGCCTCCAGACCCTGTGGCGCGTTCTTTACGCGCTTGGCTCATTGGTTCTCGTCCTGAATTTTTCCCGGGGCTATTTCCTGGGACTTATTGCCGGCGCGCTGATTCTAAAATATCGCCATCGCCTGCTCCCCTGGCTCAAGGAAACCGCTTTGGCGGCATTGGTACTCGTCGGCATATTGGCGGCACTCAACGGCGTGGCCAGCCGCGGACAGAGTTTCGGCCTCGAAATACTCGGCTTCCGTTTCGCGAGCATTGTTGAACCCAATATCGAAACCAGCGCGGCTACGCGCCTGCGACTGCTCCGTCCGATCCGGCAGCTTATCGCTGAAAGACCGCTCACCGGCCACGGCTTCGGGGCCAGTCTTACCTATACCGATCCGGTTACTTACGAATCTGTAACTACGCGCCAGTTCGACTGGGGCTATCTCGAGCTGGCAGCCGAATTGGGGTTAATCGGCACCGGGTGGTATTTGGCGCTCATAGCGCTGATTGTCTACGAAATAACAAAAAAAATCCGGCGCTCTGTCCCCGCGCCGGACTGGCACATTGGCCTGCTGTCTGCTCTCGCCTCTCTCCTCGTGATTACCGTTACCGCGCCAGCCTTGACGCATGTTTTCGGGATTGTCTTTCTGGCTCTCACTATAGCCGCCGTAACCAAGCCGGAGAACCTGGTCGGCGACGCGCACGCCCTCTCTGAGAGAGTATTGGGCGCCCGGCGGCCAGTTTAGGCCAGGCCATGCTTGCGGATAATTATCTCCCGCGCCCGTTCGTACTCGCGCACCCGGCCGCGCCACCCCGGCAGCCATCTCCAGGGCGCCCGATAAGCCATGGCCGGCAACCAGGTACTGATGCCCGAACGGTGCGGAACGGCGCGGTACAAATATCCCGGCACATAGACGCCGGTATTGCCGGCCTCTAGCATCGTCAACCACAAATCCCAATCCTGAAACCGGCGGATGGCCTGGTCATAGCGCGGGAACGCTTCCCGGCGGATAAGGGCTGTTACCGCGATGTAGTTCTGCCGCCGCAGCCGGTCGGCCGCAAACGGACCGGCCGGCATACGGTGCCGGCCGAAGTAATAGTCGCAATAGGCGTAGGCGGCCTCGGGGTGAACGGCAAGAGCCGCGGACATTTTTTTCAGCATATCCGGCTCGGCAATAATATCCGCATCCCAAAAAATGACGTACTCGCCGCGCGACTCGTCGAACCCCCGGTTGCGCGCCGCGGGCGCGCCTTGGTTTTCCTGACGAATCAATTTTTTAAACGGACTGCCGCTCGCTTCAAATTCCTGAAGCTCTACCGGCGGCCGGCTGCCGTCGTCGACCACAATGACTTCGATTTCCGGATATGTCTGACGCGCGATCGAATCCAGAGTATCTTTAAGGATGTCTATCCGGTTAAAAACTGGGATAACGACGCTGATCATGGAGGGCATAGAACACTTCTAAAATGCCAAAAACCGGACGATTCGGAGCCAAAAGAAACCAATACTGGCCGGGAATTATTTTTGCGCCGGCTGACCGCCGTTCGCGGCCGCCGCCCTCTCCCGGATCGCCTCCCTTACCGCCTGCCGGTCGTCCCAGGGAATTTTTTTCCCGGCGCCGACACACATGGCCTGCTCGCTGCCCTTGCCGGTAACCAACACCAAATCGCCCCGGTCCGCCAGCGCAATGGCTTTTTGAATGGCGAGCCGGCGGTCGAGAATCCGGAAAAGGTCAACGCCGTCGCGTTTGCCGGCGCTCGCGACGGCGCTCGCGACATCGGCGATAATCTTTTGCGGATCGTCGTCATACGGATCCTCGTCGGTAACAATGCAAATATCGGCTTTTTGCCCGGCCAGGGCGCCGACGGTAAACCGCCTGGCCACGTCGCGTCCGCCCCCGGTAGAGCCAAAAACGTGGATCACGCGCGCCGGCTGCAATAGCTCCGCCACGCGATAAAGCGCTGCCATGGCTTGGGGTTCAAACGCGTAGTCAACGATTACTTTGAAACCAAGCTCCTCAGCCTCGGTGATCAGCTCATTTCTGCCCGGAGCATTCTTGAGCGCGTGCACGCCCTTTTGGATGGCCGGCCAATCCGCGCCCAAAAGGCGGGCGACGCCGATAGCCGCCAGGATGTTCATAACGTTATGTTCGCCGTACAGTTCGGGCTCAAGACGGTACTGCTCTACCACAAAATGGAGCCCATCCCGGTCTGAGCTCACGGAGCGGGCCACGAACGAACCGGCGACCGCGGCGGCGGGCGGCGTTTCAGACTGGCCGAACGTATAGCGTTCGTCAAACATTGGCGTTTGCAAAAACTCGCCGGCATACTCGCTATCGCCGTTTACGAGCGCGATTTTTTTCAGCTCGCTGCAGCAGTCTTTCGCGAGCGCGGGAAAGCCGACCCGCTCCGCCACTTTGCGCGAAAGGTAATAGGTGGAGGCATGCCGAAATATGTCCAATTTGGCCTGTTTGTACTTGGCAAAGCTGCCGTGGGACTCGATATGTTCCGGATACAGATTGGTCAAAACCATGATATCGTAAGCGATAAACCGGTGCCGGTGCTGGACGCGGCCCTCCGAAGTGGTCTCGACAATGGCGACTTGGCAGCCCTTGTCCGCCATTTCGCGCAAGTACTTCTGAATCTGCGTCTTGCCGAGCATGGTCATTTTCTGATCATTGAGCCGGTTGTCGCCGGCGATGTAAAAATCAATGGTCGAGAGCGACCCGACGATATAACCGGCCTGCTCCAAAAGCTGGCGCAAAAAAAAGATGGTAGATGACTTGCCGCTGGTGCCGGTTACGCCAATAACAAGCATCTCGCGCGAGGGATGGCGGTATTTAACGGCCCCCCACCAGGCGTAAAAAAAATGCCTAAAATTGGCGACTCTCCGCGGCAAAAAACGTTTTATAAGTTGCCTGAGCATATTTTTTGTCCGGGCTCCCGCCGGCTAATCGCGCAACGATACCTCGTAGACGACTTGTTCGAGCTTGTGCAGCGCCTGTTTGGCCTGGTCAAACTTGGTGCGCAAATAACTGGTCAGGTTGAATTCTATGAGCTCGCCAATAATCTCACTCGCCATTTCAGCGCATTTTTTGGCCATCGCGTAGTCGCGTTCGGTCGCGGATTTGATGGCGTACCGGTACAGTTCTCCCGGCACGTCGCAGAGCCCGGCCACATAGGATTCGTCGGGTACCGGCAATTCCCTGATCGGCCCGATCTTGCCCGTCGTCAGGAAACCGTAGAGAAGCTTGGCCTCGACGTACTCCTCGAGCGCGGCCGCGTATGACCCTTCGGCCAGAACCAGCGGATTCTTTTTGTAGGTCTGGTTCAAGGTTTTGAAAATCGCCTCCACGTCCTTTAGTTTAGCCTGCGCTTCGTCCCGGTCATCACGCTGCAGAGCGAAAATAGCGCGCTTGGCGTGGTGCAGAGCGTCGCCCGTGGTTTTGATTACTTCGCGGCGCTTGGCCGCGTAATCCAGCAAATGTTGGCGCACGGTCTCGATATAGGTCTTTTGGAGCATCATAGACAGGTTAGTAAATAGATTAACAAACCTAAAAAGGCAAAACGCCGGTTGTTTAGCGCCGCTTGGCTTCGGCTGCCAGGCGCCCGGAGAGCAGCCGCTTGCCGGCCTCGATAAGACCAATGGCCGCCAACGCGAGGGCGGCAATTATACCCCAGGCCGTAAGCGGCAAGGGTACCGTGCCCAAAAGCGTCTGCAGCGGCGGCAGGTAGATAGCGGCGACCAGCATCACTATCCCAAAAAGCACGGCCGCGGTCAAGTAACGGTTCGAGAATACTGCTATTTGCCACACGCCCCGGCGCAGACTCCTGACCGGGTAAACCACAAAGAGCGAAACCACTCCCAAGGCGGCAAAAACTATCGTGCGCGTAAACACCTCGTCTTGGGTAATCCGGTAAGCCAGGCCATAGGTGACGATAAGCAGGATGCTCGAGGCGCCAATCACGAGAGCCACGAACTTCGCGAGTGCCGGCGTTAGGACCCTTGTTCCTTTGGGGCGCGGCAAATCTTTCATATTCTCCGGATCGCCGGCGTCAAAGGCCAGGGAAACCGCCGGGAACGTGTCTTGCACCAAATTTAGCCAGAGTATCTGCGCGGGCAAAAGCGCCAGCGGCCACCCGGCCGCGAGGCTCACGGCGATCAGGGCTACCTCTGCCAGGCTGAATGACAAAAGGTACAGGAGCACTTTCTGAATATTCTGGTAAATGCGCCTTCCCTCTTCGACCGCCGCGATAATGGTGCTAAAGCGGTCGTCCAGGAGTACCAAGTCGGCTATCTGCTTGGCGATATCCGTGCCCGAACCGACGGCCACGCCAATGTCCGCCGCCTTGAGCGCCGGACTGTCGTTTACGCCGTCGCCGGTCATGGCGACGATTTGGCCCTGTTTTTGCCAAGCCTGCACGATACGGATTTTGTCGGCCGGGTCGATACGGGCAAACACGTTTATCCGCTCGATCAAAGAAGACAGCTCGGCGTCGGACGTTTCTTTCAGGTACTTGCCGTTAAGGACGCTTTTGGTATCAGCGACTAGGCCGAGTTCGCGTCCAATCGCCTCGGCCGTGCGTTCGTGGTCGCCGGTTATCATCACCACGCGGATGCCGGCGCTCTTGGCCCGTTCGATCGTGTTTTTGACGTCGACGCGCAGCGGGTCGGAAAGGGCGATAAAGCCCACTAACGTCAAATCATCAACATCGCTGTCGGCGAGCGTCTTTTTGTCGAGCGGACAGAGCTTGTAGGCCACGGCTAACACGCGCAGACCCTGCCCGGAAAATTCCGCTTCCTGGCCCAAAAACCACTCCAGCTGCCGGGGACTCAATTTCTTGGGCCGACCGTTTTCTTCGTAAAATCCCAAACGCGGCAGCAGGGCCTCGAAAGCGCCCTTGGCATAAAGCGCAGTTTCGTGGTCTACACGGTGCAAGGTGGCCATAAACTTGCGGCGGCTGTCGAACGGTACTTCGGCCAGGCGCATAAACGCTTTATCCAATATGTCTTTATCCAGTCCGGCGCTCTGCCCCTGTTCGGCCAGCGCTGTCTCGGTCGTATCCCCCAGATAAACGGACGCGCCGTCCCGGCCCGGTTGAACCACGGCGTTGTTGGCCAAGACGGCGATGCGCAACGCCAATAAAGCGTCGCGGTGCCGGTCCTCGGGACGCTGGCGCAAGGTCGCCAGTTCATCGCGGTCAAACTGTTCGCGCGCCGTGATAACCCTGGTAACACGCATAATCCCCTCCGTGAGGGTGCCGGTCTTGTCGGTACAAATCACGCTTACCGAGCCGAGCGTTTCCGCGGCCAGCAAGCGGCGCACGAGCGCCTGGCGCTTGACCAGGTATTGCATGCCGACGGCTAAAATAACGGTTAACGAAATCGGCAGCCCCTCGGGAATTGCCGCCACCGCGATCGCGACCGCGACCTTAAAAAGCTCCAGGTACGAGTATGCCCCTGGCGCGCGGATAAGGCCCAAAACAAAGATTGCCGCCGACAGGGCGAGGACCGCGTACCCGATCCGGCGGCTCAAATTCGATAGAGCGCGCTGCAGAGGCGTAACTTGCTCCTCGGTTTTTCGCACCAGTTCCGCTATGCGGCCAATTTCGGTCGCGCGGCCGGTCGCCGCCACCACTGCCCGGCCGCGGCCGTTGGCCACTAGAGTGCCGTGATAAACCATGTTCGTGCGCTCGGCCAGAACCGCCTCCAGGGCCACCTTGCGCGTCTGTTTTTTGACCGGTTCAGACTCGCCGGTCAGCGGAGCTTCGTTAACCTCCAAATCCAGGCTCTCGATAAGCCTGGCATCGGCCGGGACTTTGTCCCCGGCTTCGAGCAGAATGACGTCGCCCACTACCAGCTGTTCGCTCCTCACGCGCTCCAGGCTGCCGCCGCGCACGACCAGCGCCGAATACTGCACCAGCTCTTGAAGTTTGCTTAGCGCGTTATTGGCTTTGTACTCCTGAAAAAATCCGACCGCCACATTCATGGCCGCCGTAATGGCGATGACGATTGTGTCCGGCACCTCACCCAAAATAGCGCTCACGAAGCCGGCTGCGATGAGCAGGCTGATAAGCGGACTTTTGAATTGCGAAAAGAAAATTTTAAGGGCTCCGGCATGCCGGAGAGAACGGGGCAGAATGTTCGCTCCGTACCGCCGCAGGCGCTCCTGCGCTTCGCCGGCGGCCAAACCCTGGCTGGCGCCTTGCACCGCGGCCAAAACCTGTGCTATACTTTGGGCGTGAAAATTCATACTGCGCAGCTTGGGATAGTTGACAGTTGATGAGCCTTAGTATACCATAACCATGTTTCGGCTCGACTTAGGAAAGGGAATTGCTGATAACTCACTATCAATTCTCTCTTAGACCCGGTAGCTCAGCTGGTAGAGCAGTGGCCTTTTAAGCCAACGGTCGTGGGTTCGATCCCCACCCGGGTCACCAATTGGGATTCTTCATTGGAATTAAAACCACCCATACTTATATGGGTGGTTTTAATTTGGCAAAACCATCTCCCCGAGGCGGCAATATTTATCGCCTCGGGGAGTGGGATGGTCTGGCGTCGTCAATCCCGAAGAAAGATCAGAATGAACAGCCTTGCCTGCGGGGCAGGGGGCGCAGGGCTTCCCGAAGGGCGGTGTGCAGGACGAGGGCCTTGTCCGCGGGCCAGTCCTTGGGGTCTCCGCGCACGAAGGTGGTCAGGTCGCGCCTGTTGTCGAGGACGGCCACCGGCAGATGATGGTGCATGCCGTGCGCCGGGATCACGATCAGGTCGCCGTGTCCGCCTTCTTCGATGAGGCGGCTCATGTCGTCGCGCGCGTACTCGCCGAGCATGACGCTCGTCGGGACGCCGTGGTAGATGCCCGTGTCGGTGCAGCCGGGAGGCGGCACCGCGCGTTCCGCGTTCTTGCGCCGCGACTCCGCCGGGTCTACACTCACGTACAGGATCGAGGCCTCGGCCAGGATGGATGGATGAAGCTGCCGCAGGGCAGCCTCGTACCCCCTGGGCGGGTCGTCCGGCATCCCGAGGCCGAATCCGCGGGAGAACTCGATGATGAGCGTCTGCCCATCGTGCCAGGACTGGAGGGTCTGCCGCCGGACGGCGAACATCTTCCGGGCCCTGTCCTCGAGATGCGCGGCCATGGTCTCGAGCACGTCGCGGGGCAGACGGCTGAGCTTCCGGCGCGCCTGGGCGCAGCGTTCGGCCTCGTCGATGCGCTGGAACATGGCCATGGCCGCCGACCGCGGCTCGGACCACTCCTCGCCCCCTCGGGCGAGGAAATCCTGGTTCAGGAGCTCGACGAGTGCGAGCCACTCGTACGGATCCAGGAACGGACGATCGTGCGCCTCGAAGAAGACACAGCCGTAGTGGAGGAGCCCGTCCGCGACCTCGTCAACCGCCCGCATGAACTCCACATACGGGTAGTCGTCGAGCTGGACAGGGCAGCAATCCCCTTGTCATCGTTGCAACCAGCGCGCAATAGAACACGCGGTTTCCGCAACAAAATTAGCACTGTTGAGGTAAGGTGTCAAGCCATTGTACTAGACGGGTACATCGGTAACACTTTGTGGTATTTAAAATGAAAATTGATGGGCGGGACGTAGCCAAGCGTCTGGTGGGGCCGCCGGGCGTTGACTCTCAATCAAACTACGAGCACCAATCCTATCACGAGCGCCGTCGCCACAACCTTTTTTACGGTAATCCGTTCACGCAGAAAAAGCGCGCCGAAAATAAATGTGAATATAGGGACAGTGTTGGCCAGGGTTACCGTAATGCCCGACTCTCCCCGCGACAGGGCGCTGTACAATAACAGCCACTGCCCGATGGCCATGGCGGCCTGGAGAAAAATAAACCGGTAATCGCCTTGTTTAATGGTGGCGTAAGCGCGCCGGTACACGAGGCTGAGCACCGCGCCAATAGCCAGAGCGCGAAACATATAGAGTGTCGGCGCGTTAAGGGCCCCGAGAGTGGACAACAGGTACTTGGCCGGGATAGCCGAAGCCCCGAACAGGACGGCCGAGATAATTGCCGGAGCCAGAGTGCCGCGCTCGAAGCGGCGAATATCTCGGCGGTCCCAAGAAAAAATCACGAGCAGGACGACAATACAGACGGCCGCCGCCAGTTTGGGCGCCGACACCGCTTCGGCCAAAAAAAACCAGCCAAAAACGAAAGTAAACAGCGGCGCCACCGAAAGGAGCGGGGTCGCGATTGACACCTCCGACTGGACAAAGGTTTTGAAATAATAGTAATTGGCAATGCCGTCAATGAGTATCACCAGAAAGATCGCCCCGATGGCTTCTCGCGTCGCGGAAAAAGAATAAAACCAGGGAGAAAATAAAGCCAGACTGGCGGCTATAAAAAGAAAACCCGGCGCCAGCGCGTATTCCGGCCGGACGCGCTCGACCACGCGCTTGACGAAAATATTCGCCAGTCCGCCAAAAAGCGCCGAAAAGATAGCCAAGGTGGTAAAGTTTATTTCAGCCGGGAGGGAGAAAGACATACAAGGCTATTATAGCCCATTAGCGGCCAGTTGTCCTTACCCATGGCCGTCGCCGCCGCTTGACTTCAAACTAATATTGTTGTTGAATATGTAAAACCATCAAGGAGTGGGCAATGGCAAAACACAACAAGGGCCACCAGGAAAGGTCCGCGGATGGCGGCGGAAGGAAGGGTAAGCGGCGCGATTCTGGGCCGCGCGAACACCGCCAGAAGTACCCGCTCCCGGCCGCTTCCCCGTCGGGCGCCGGGCGCGATTCGCCGCCGGCCGCCAGCCAGGGTTGGCAGCTTAGCTGCTCGAAGTGCGGCCGTGAAACCTCTGATGGCTACATCTGCACCCACTGCGGAACTTTGTTCCGCTAGACAGGCCCGGCCTGTACCACCGACCACCCCATCTGCCCGAGCCAAGAAAACTTCTTGATTCGGGCAGGAGGCAGGGTGGTTTTTGGTTAAGAATGGCACCGATGCCTGCGAAACAAAAACCACCCGCGCCTCCTCTTAGACTCCAAATGGTTAGAGTCTCAGTTGATGCCGGGTGGAAGTTGTCAGTCAGAGCCGGACAGAGGCTCTGTTTCGAGGCTTTCGAAACAGCGGCTGATGGCGCCAGGGTCGCAAGTCGAGAGACCAGCGACGCACATCGCTACTCGCCGTTCTGCCTCGCTGGCGCAATTCCGGTGGCACTGGCTGGCGGACACGCACGCGCCGTCATGGTTTTTGATGCAGCCGCCGCAGGCGGCCACATGGGCGCAGGCCAGCGTACAAGCATCTACACTCTCTGCCGAACCGCCTCTGCCCAGCCTGGTAAAGACCATGACCAGAGCCATGCCAAGCAGCACGCAGGCCGTAACAATGCCCCGCCAAGACGATGTCCCCATGGTATGTCCCCCTGTGTGTACGAAACAAGATGAAAGTACGCCCAAAACAATATCTTGTCAATACTTCTGCTGCGGCCAGTAAGTCGATTACTTAAAAAAAACGGCCAGTTGCGCCGTGCCGGCAATTAGAGTAGGATAGTGAATATTATCTGCCAAAACTATGGATATTACACCCGGTATTTACCGCCACTACCGGGGCGGCCTTTACCGCCTCCACCGCGTCGCCACCCACTCCGAGAGCGAAGAGCCCATGGTGCTCTACGAAGCACTCTATGACACAGACCCCAAGTGGCGCTGGTGCGTGCGGCCGCTCAAAATGTTTAGTGAAGAGGTCGAGCTGCCGGACGGACAAAAGGTGCCGCGGTTCGCTGAGATTAAGGAACAAACGCCGGAAAATATGCCGGAAATAAAGTGCGACGTGTCGAATCTCGTCCGGCTGTTTTCGCTTCTGCAGCTCACCAAGGAGCAGCCGCTTACCGGTTATCTCACTGCCGGCCTTAAGCTCAGCCAGACGGCGACTTTGGCCGAACACCACTACACCACCGCGCTCTCGGCCTATTTTATAGCCCGGGAGATCGAACGCGCCGGAGGGCAGATAAATGTCTCCAGGCTAGTTATTATGGCGCTTATACACGATCTGGGCGAGCTCTTCGGCGGCGACATTTCCGGTCCGCTAAACCGCCGGTACCCGGACCTCCGCGAAGCCAAGGACCGCATCGCCGAGCGGGCCATAGACCTTTTGGGCGGTTATCTGGAAGAAACCGGCCGAGAAGAATTAAAAGCGCTCTGGGAGGAGTTCGAACACGGCGACAGCGACGAGGCGGTGATCGGAAAAATCATGGACCAGATGGACCATCAATTTTACCTGGAACACTACTGCTACCGCCCGTCTGCCGGAGCCGATTACCGGAGCGCGTTTGTCGACCAGCACATTCTGGTGCTTACAGCCAAGATAAAAGACCCGGCAACCAAGCACGTCATGGACAACTTTCTGTCCGAATTTAAAACTAACTTCTTCGGCCGCGGCTTCGAAGGCCTGGCGCTGCTAATGAAATAAAAACCGGCCCCCTTCAGAATAAAGGCGCCGGTATTGGGACTAAAA
Source organism: Candidatus Magasanikbacteria bacterium GW2011_GWA2_56_11 (assembly GCA_001004885.1). Classification (GTDB taxonomy): domain Bacteria; phylum Patescibacteriota; class Patescibacteriia; order Magasanikbacterales; family UBA922; genus GWA2-56-11. The sequence goes on along the minus strand of LCRX01000011.1, from coordinate 29,790 downwards.
CGTATCAGGGTAATAAAATCATTTCTTAGAAGCCAAATAGGGCATTTCTGTTTGGAGCGGCACGCATTTATCCCAGGAAACCCAGACGGTTTGCTGCGAATCTACCAACTCCAATTTTATTCCCAGAACTCCGGGATCGCCGTAATCGGGCTTCACCTCGCGGATTAGGCCCTGGTAAATTGTCTCACTGCCGGCCGGCGCATAAAAAACCCGGCCGCCCACCTGAGGCGTTTTTGCCTGTTCCAGGGTAAATTCATCGTCCGCGGGCGGTAAATTGTCTTGTTTACCCTGTTCTCGCACCGCTCGACGTACATGAGGATTCAACCACGGTTCGTCCGCCGCTACCCCGGCATCGAGAGCGTCAGCGGTAAGCACAGTACCGAAACCGTCCGCGGTCGTGTCGATAAACACATCCTTGCCTGCCACCCTAATGTGAGCGCTAAGCTTCCCCTCGGGGATTCCTTTTGCCGCGCACAAATCTCGCGCGATCTTGAGGTCCTCTGGGTTGGCGGCAAAACACAGACTGTCCAACTCGGCCGCTGTTAGCTCCGGAACCGGCGCTACCTGCTCCCGACCTTTTGGGTGTTCGTTATCGGGCATACGGCGCCGGCTAGATCGTGATATCAATGCCGTCATTGGACGGTGTTACCGCAAAAACCTGGTCGGTAAATTCCCAGAATTTTCCCTGCTCCCCGGCGCACTCGGCGGCCAAGGCCTCGGTGCGCGCCTTGCGGTGCAGGCTGTCGAGAGGCAAATGCCGGTAGACCCAGCGTACCTCGTTGCCGTATTTGGCGATGATCTGAGCCATGGTATCGTGATAGCGTTTGCAGAAAGGACACTCAAAGTCGGAATATTCCACGATAGTAATCTTGGCGTTCTGATTGCCCTTCACCGGTTCGTCGGCGCCGACAGCGCGGATAGCCAGGCCAGTGGTCGGCTCGGGCGGGGCCGGAATACCCGGCTCAAGCTCGAATTTCTCGCCTTTAAGCTTTTTAATGGCGGCCTCAACCGTCTGGTAGGGGTAGGCCCCCTCGATAACGATGGCGTCGCCCTTGGGACCCATGACCACGGAAAATGGAGTCCCCTGAGCCCCGATTTTCTGGGCATCGGCCTCGTCCGCCTGCACGGCGCTGGCGAACTTTTTGTCCTGGACGCACTTGGTAAACTTGCCGACATTCAAACCGACATCCTTGGCAATGTCAACCAGCTTGGGGCCGGAACCGCCGGACGGGGCCGCAGTACCCGGAGTTACAGTGCCCGGGGTAGCACCGTCGGCGCTATTTCCCAGACTAAGTCTGCCGGAACCGCTCAAAAGTACGGACAACAGGACAAAAAAACCTATCGTACACAGGACCATAACGCCGCCCACAAGCCCGACGGCAAACGTCTGGCCAGGCGTCAAAACGCTAAAAACAGATCGCGCCGGACTCTCCGGCCTCGGCGCTGACGGCTCTCGATGCTCCATCTCCGGCCGATGTTCCAAGTGCGGTTGCGACATAGTCAACTATAAGTTAGAGTAAATAACAAAAAATGGTCATCCCGGTTCTGCTGTCACGCTTGGCTACAGCCCAGGATTTTTCGCCTGCCATACTCCCGAATGGGTTTTGAGATGAGTCCTAGTGTAGCACAATAACATTCGAGCGACAATGTGGACAATACAGCGATCACGATGACCAACGGCGGCCGTTGACTGGCTACGCCTCGTCAATATATACTAAATTTTAGAATGAACTCATAGCAAGTTTCCCCCTTTTTCGCCGAAACATAGACTGATTTTCGCGGCACCAAAACTCGCTCTTACAGGCTCAGACATTGGTGCCGCGAAAATCAGTCTATGTTTCGGCTCAACTTAGGAGAGAATTGCTGATAACTCACTATCAGTCCAATCCGTCGCAAAAAATAATAAAAAATATGAACTACCAACCAAAAAACTTCGACCAGCTGTTGCCTCTGCCCGGCTTCAGCGACACGATGCTGAAAAATCATTTTACCCTCTACCAAGGATACGTCATGAATGCCAATAAAATTAATTCCCTCCTCGACGAAATGCTCCAGGCCGGAAAAACTGACACGCCGGAGTACGCGGAATTAACCCGCCGCTTTGGCTGGGAATTCAACGGCATGCGGCTGCACGAGTACTACTTCGATAACATGACGAAAGAACCGGCGGCGCTCGACATGTCATCTCCCCTCGCCCAAAAAATCGCCTCTGAGTTTGGCTCGCACGAAAACTGGGAAAAAGACTTCCGGGCCGTCGGCGCCATGCGCGGCATCGGCTGGGCGGTGCTCGCCCATGATGCCAGAAGCGGCCGGCTGTTCAATATCTGGATAAACGAACACGACGCCGGGCACTTGGCCGGCACGAGTCCTCTTTTGGTGATGGACGTCTTCGAGCACGCTTACATGCTCGACTACGGCATCAGGCGGGCAGACTACATCTCCGCTTTTTTCCGGGCAATAAACTGGCCCGAGGTGGCGAGCCGGCTGTTGTAGCGGCCGGACAACACAAGCTAATCCGAACGGCTCAAGGAAGAAAATTGACAATGAGCCGTTTTTTGAAGCCAACGCCGCCGGCCGGTATGTAATAGAAGGTCGCCGATTTTTCCCCGGAAATCTCCTGGTAGAGCGAACTGGGCAAGACGCCGTAAGAGACGCCGTCTATCTTGAGCCAGCCGTTTTTGAGGCGCAGAAAATGCGTAATGGGCAGGTTGGACGGTCCGGGCACCTTGATCGGCACGGTGTAATCGTACTTAAGAGGGATGCCGCTCACTGTTTTTACTTCGGCCGCGAGCGCCGAGCGCTCGGCTGCCCGGCTAGTGTAGACCATGGCCGCTCCGTAGGCCGCCAGCGCGACCAACGCCAAAGCCGCGCTGCCCAAGACCGCAAAATTGATCGCATCCACCGCCCGCAGGGCCAAAGCCACCGCGGGAAGAGCGAACAGGCCGTCAAGGAGCGCGATGCCCCACCCTGTAAGGCGGCGCGCCTTAAACATGCGCTTAACGGCCGCTTTTTGGTCCTCGGCCAGCCGGCCGATTTCATTTTCCGCCAAGTCTTTCTGAAAGGGATTGGACATAAGGCTTAGTAGTCGCGGAGCTTGTCTACCACGCCGAACTCCTTGATCTTGTCGAGCGCCTTGGCTTCTATCTGGCGGATGCGCTCGCGCGTAACGCCAAACTCCTTGCCCACCTCCTCGAGCGTGTGGGTAACGCCGTCCACCAGTCCAAAACGCATTTCCAGAATCTTGCGCTCGCGCGGCGACAGGCCCTCGATAGCGTCCTGAATATAGCCCTTGAGCAGCTCCACGCCCGCCGCCTGCGAAGGACTGATGTTTTTGACGTCTTCGATAAAATCCGAGAGCGACGAGTCCTCGTCCTCGTCATCGCCGACAGAAGTTTCGAGAGACACCGTGTCCTGTGAAATCTTGATTATATGTTTGACCTTGTCCACTTCTTCGCCCATTTCCGCGGCGATCTCTTCGGGCGTCGGATCGCGACCCAAATCCTGCAACAAGCGCCTCTCCACCTGCTGCAGCCGGTTGATGGTTTCGACCATGTGTACCGGGATGCGGATGGTGCGGGAATGGTCGGCCAGGGCGCGCGTAATGGCCTGGCGGATCCACCAAGTCGCGTAAGTGGAAAACTTATATCCCTTACGGTAATCGAATTTCTTCACCGCGCGGAAAAGGCCGATGTTGCCTTCCTGAATCAGGTCCAAAAGCGACAGGCTTTTGCCCACGAATTTTTTGGCGATAGACACTACCAGACGCAAATTGGCCTCTATCATGCGGCGTTCCGCGTCCTTGTCGCCGCGCTCCTTGCGCTTGGCCAGGGCAATTTCTTCTTCCATCGTCAAAAGCGGCACCTTGCCGATTTCACGCAGGTACATTTGAATCGAATCCTGCGAAATGCTGCCTAGATCGAAATAGCCCTCTTCTACGTCCGGCTGTTCGCCCTGCAATCCGGTGATGATTTCGTCCCGCCGCAATTCCATCCCCAAGAGGCCGTCGGCTACGGCCACAATCGAGATGCTATTCTTGTCGAGGAGGTTGACAAAATGCTCGTAAACAGGCACGTAGTGCTCGAGCCGGGGGAAAAGCCCTAAAATTTCTTTTTCCGTCAGAAACCCGCGGTTTCTGCCCTTGGCTACCAACCGGTTAATCCCCTCCTCGATGGGAGCGATAATCGGCTCTTCCGGCGGCTTGATTTCGGCCGCCTCTGGCTTGCCCGGGGGCGGACGCCTAACGACGTGCCAGCGCTCCGGGAGACGAACCGGACGAACGCCCTGCTTGGCGGTCCGGGTTCGCGTATGGTTGCGTTTTGCTGGAGTCTGTTTCTCCTTTGCCTTGGTGCGCTTAGCAGCTTTGGATACTGCCCTTTTGGCCGCATGCGCCCGTTTGGGCGGCGCGGCGTGTTTGGTTGTACGCGTCTTTTTTGCCATTGGTTGAAAATTAACAACGAACAACTGCCGGCGCCGGAAAGAAAGTCCTGCCGCCTGGGCAATTGCCTGCCGTCAATTTGGTCCCACGGGCTACTCGGCCCCGCCGCTACGCATTAGATCCTGAGACTCAAGCAACAGCGCGGCCACACGTTCGCTGTCTCCGGCTGATTCTGCCTCCCGCAATCGGCCCTGCAGCACGCGCCGGCGCTCCCGCAACCATTCATCGTGGATAAGCGCCAACAAGCGTCGCGCCTCTATGGCCGCCTCTGCCTGCCCAACGCCAAAATAGTCCACATCGGCTTTCATGAGGAGAACATCGGCCACCGGCTCCGCGCTTGTCTCGGTCTGAATCGTACGGAGTTTATCAATGTCAAAAGAATTGTTTGTAGTATAGTCTTTTTTGAGCGCGGCGTAAAGTGGTCCAGCCCCGGGCAAAGAAGCCACGGCCGCTTCGAGAGCGGGCAAGGCGGACAGTTGGCTGATAGCGCCGGGCAAGAGCGGCGGAAACTTCAGTACCAACGCGAGCAGCCGCTCGAAAGAAAAGGCTAAACGGCCGCGATTAGGAAAGTCAGCCTTGGGCGCCGCCAAGACGGGCGCACCGGAACGGCCAGGGACCGACGCAGAGCGGAGACTTTTTTTGAGCTCGGACATGTTTTCCCGCAGCACCTGCACTTCTTCACCGGTGCGCTCGGAAAGCACTTTCAGCCAGTGATCGCGCTCCACGGCATAGGGAATGCGGACGATCTCGGCCATCACCTCGTTCACGGCCAGCTGCTTGGATCGCGCATCGGAGAAAACATTGTTGCCCAAAGCGCGCTGCAAATACCAGGCCATAATATCCTCGGCCTCGGCCACCGCGCGCTCCCAGACTGCCGGACTCTGGCGCAGGCACTCGTCCGGATCCTTGCCCGCTCCCGGCGGAATACGGATCACGCGTACCGAGAGTCCAGCCTCGCGGGCCAGGTCAATGCCGCGTTTAGCCGCATTCTGTCCGGCGGCATCCGCGTCGAAAGCAATCGCCAGGGCAGATGCGTAGCGCTTGAGCAGGGCTATCTGGTCCGCGGTCAGCGCGGTTCCGCTCGATGCCACCACGTTTTTCATTCCCGACTGGTGGCAGGCAATCACATCCATTTGGCCTTCCACCACGACGATTAAATTCTTCGCCTTGATTTCTTTCTTCGCGCGGTTCAAACCGAAAACCACGCGCGACTTGTCGTAGACCGGCGACTGCGGCGTGTTCACGTATTTGCCGCCCGAATGTTCGGTTTCCACCAGCACGCGGCCGGTGAATCCGACAACAGAGTCGTGGATGTCCCAAATCGGAAACATGATACGGCCGCGGAAGCGGTCATAAAAACCGCGTCCGCTCGCCTGGTCGGCGCTATCGCGCTTGATGGTAAGGCCGGAGGCCACGAGGTCGTCTATGCTGTAACCCTTTTTGAGCAGATACTTGGTCAAAAGATCCCACTGGTCCGGCACAAATCCGATCTGCCACTCCTCGAGAGTCTCTTCCCCAAGAGCGCGCCCCGCCAGGTACTCGCGCGCCGGCCGGGCCGCCTCCATTTTAAGCAAAAAATTATGGAAAAAGCGGGCTGCCTCGCGGTTGATTTCCTTGAGGCGGTTGCGCTGACTGGTTTCGACCGAATTTTTTTCCGCCGCGGACAAGGCTACGCCCGCACGGTTGGCGAGGTACTTAAGCGCCTCGACAAACTCCATGCCCTCCATTTCCTCGACAAAAGTAAAAGCATCTCCGCCTTTGCTGCAGCCGAAACAGTGCCAGCTCTGGCGCTCGCGGTTGACCATAAATGACGGCGACTTCTCGTGGTGAAACGGACAGAGCCCTTTGTGGTTTACGCCCGCCGGTTTGAGCTGCACGTACTCGCCGATAAGGTCTACAATATCCAGTTTGTCTTTTATTAGTTGGGTATCAGACATACGTAGCTCTACACTACTCTATTTCATACCGGCTTTCAAGGCTCGCCAAAGCCGCCAAACGCAGGAACAGTGAAGGTACCCGCAAGGCAAACCTAAGCCACCCGTGGCGGGTGGCTTAGCTCATCAATGCAGCCTGGCGCCGAGGCTCCGATCAGCTGATTACCGTTCCCCGGAATTTCCTGCCCCGCAGAGCCTTGGCCACTTCCGGCAAATCGGTACCGCGCACAATCGAGACTTTCAAACCGTATTTCTGCGCCTTGGCGCTCGCCGTCGGGTCAAAAGGCGCGTTGAATCCCGGAACCCATTTCGTGCCGACGATATCCCGGCGGAAACTGGCCCAATCAATGGCCTCGATCCGGACTGCATCGTGGTACTTATTCGGATCGCGGTCATAAACATACTCCACGTTAGAAAGGTTGAAGACTTCCTTGGCTCCATACGTATGGGCCAGTTCCACCGCGTCAATGTCGCTCGAAGCGCCGGGCTTTTCGCCGGCCGCCATGATAATCGGCTTGGCGGTGTTTACTTTCCGGTGCGGGTTCGTGATTATTTCCGGATAGGCGTATTCTTTAAACAAAAGCCGGACAAACTGGGCGTTATAAATAGTGGTGTAAATCCCCATCCAGTCCAGATCGTCGGGCGTGAGTTTCCGCACCTGCGCCGCCGCTTCCTGGTACTGCCGGCAAGTCGCTCCGCCGCCCGTTACCAGTACGAAACGCTCGCCTTTTTTTACTCGGCTTAGGATAAGAGCGCGGAAGCGCTTTAAAAACGCGATGTCAAAGCCGGTCTTCGGAATGATGATGGAACCGCCGACAGAGAGAATTTTCGGAATACTGGGCATAATTTAAAATTAAATCGTGGACTGATAAAAATGCCCCATAGGGCGCCAGCTATTTGGCCAAGGGCGGCTTTAAATCCACGCGATTTTGTTTCTGCCGTTTCGTTGCCTCCGGACGCCGCGCTTTGAAGCTGCTCGGCGTACGATAGGCTGTGCGCCCTTTGTGGGCGCGGGAGGCATAATTGCGCATATTATTTGCCCTTAAGGAGCCAGCCCGCGAGCCAGCTGACAAGAGTCATGGCGAGCGCTCCCCAAAAAGCCGGCCAGAAACCGGCCACCGAAAAGCCGTCCACAAAGCTGGCGACGAACCAAAACAAAACGGCGTTGATGACGAGAGTGAAAAGGCCCAGGGTAATGACGGTAATCGGCAGCGTGAGAAGAACCAGGACAGGGCGGACAAGCGCGTTCACGAGCCCGAGTACCAGCGCGGCCACGATAGCCGCGTACCAGCCGTTCACCTCAATGCCGGGCAGATAACGGGCCAGAGCCAAAAGCGTAACCGCGTTGATGAGCCAGCGGATAAGGAGAGTCATAAAAATCAAAGGTTATCGGCTTCCGGGACAAAGGCGGCCAGGATTGCCTTCACTTCCTCCAGGCGCTCCGTGTTCTCCGGATACACGTTTGCCTGCACCCAAAGACTTTGCGCCTGAAAATAAATCACCCGGATGCCCTCTGGTTCTGCCGCAGCCTCGACCATCTTTCCCGCAAACGGACCGACCTGGAGGTCGGCCACCGACAGTATATCCTTGGCCGCGTGATTGGCGCCGATCCACTCGTCCAGGCCCTTTTGGGGCGGCGTACTGTACACCCACAGCTCGAGCTTGGCTTGGTGAGCCGGCACGCCCTCAACCGGGGCCGATTGGGGTACAAAGCTCAAAAATGCCAGGTGATTACCCAGAGTCTTTTGCGCCTCGGCCAGGGTGGCATAGTCTTCGCTAGCCGTGTCGACCACGATCCACGACTGGGGATAGCGCAACGAAAAACCGTGTCTACTCGTAAACAGCGCCTGAGACGTAACTGGTCCGGCGGGCGCGGTGAGGCCGGCGTTTTTGGCGGTTAATTCTTGTTTCATGCCCTCGACAATCAGCCGCAAACCGCCGATTTCCGCCCGCAGACCTTCTACCGTCTCATCGTTCTCGGCCCGCGCCGCCGCCAATTCGTTGCGGACTTCGATGGCGCTGTTCCAATAAATGATCCCGCCGGCCACTAAGGCGGTAATAACGGCGCTCGCCGCCGCCACCCAGCGGATGTCGGGATGATGCTTAACCGGGATTGATTCCATAGAGGCGATCGCAAAAAATAATTATGAGCCAGTTTAGAACCAGGAGTTATTCTGGGGTGGGTTCTAAACAGTATACGGAAATGCGGGACTACACGCAAGTCTTGCGCTCCGCGGATAACTCTTCTATACTCCCCTAACGCCAGTGAGCAGTTCCCGGCTCTCTCATTGAATTGGACTGGTAGTGAGTTATTAGCAATTCTATTCTCTAACTTGAGCCGAAACAGAGACTGATTTTTACGGCACCAATGTCTGAGCCTGTAAGAGCGAGTTTTGGGGCCGCGAAAATCAGTCTATGTTTCGGCGAAAAAGGGGGGGGGCTCGCTGTGAGTCCATTATAGTTTGGCGGAGGGGACGCCCAATTGGCGCTTTTACTATTGCTTATGCTCAAACTCTTCAATACTCTCACCCGCGCGCTTGAAGACCTGCGGCCGCTGGCTGGTTCCCATGTCGGCCTCTACACCTGCGGGCCGACCGTGTACAATTACGCGCATATCGGCAATTTGCGCACGTACGTGTTCGAAGACGTCCTAAAGAGAACCCTGCGCCACAACGGTCTCGACGTGCTGCATGTCATGAATATTACCGATGTCGGGCATCTCACCGACGACGCTGACTCGGGCGAAGACAAAATTGAAACCGGCGCCCGGCGCGAAGGCAAATCGGCTTGGGATATCGCCGAGTATTATACCCTCGCTTTTCAGCGCGATATCGCAAAACTCAATATCATAGAACCCAATATCTGGTGCCGCGCCACCGAGCACATACCCGAGCAGATCGCCCTGGTACAGACGCTTATTGACAAAGGGTACACCTATACCACCGAAGACGGAATTTATTTCGATACCGCCAAAGATCCCGGTTACGGCCAACTGGCCCAGCTTCAAAAACAATCCCTGAAAGCCGGCGCGCGCGTGGAAATGGGGCAAAAACGCCGCCTGCATGATTTTGCCCTCTGGAAATTCACTCCGGCCGGAGAAAAACGACAGATGGAGTGGCTGGCCTTCGGCCGCCCCGGCTTCCCTGGCTGGCACATAGAATGTTCGGCCATGAGCATGAAATACCTAGGCGAGCAGTTCGATATCCACTGCGGCGGCGTTGACCACATAGCGGTGCACCACACCAACGAGATTGCCCAGAGCGAGGCGGCGACCGGACTCAAGCCATGGGTGCGCTATTGGCTGCACGGAGAATTTCTGAATATTGCCGAAACCAAAATGGCCAAGTCCGGAGAAAACTTCATTACGCTCGCCACGCTCGAGGAAAAAGGCTTCTCCCCGCTCAGTTACCGCTATTTCCTGCTGCAAGCCCATTACCGCAAACAGCTCGGCTTTAGCTGGGAGGCGCTCAGGGCGGCGCAAACCGGGCTCGAAAACCTGCGCCGAGAAGTGCGCCGCATCCCTCGCGACAGTCTGACTCCCCCCAGTCTAAAACGCGACTGGCTCGACGCCCTGAACGACGATCTAAATACGCCGGCGGCCCTGGCGCTCCTTTGGAGCGCGCTCAAAGAAAAACAAATTACTCTCAATACTGTCATTACTTTCGACAAGGTGCTCGGCCTTGACCTGCACCAGCCAGAAGAAGCTCCGGCCATAATTCCCTCCGAGGTGCAAAAGCTGCTCGACCAGCGCGCCGCGGCCCGCGCCCGGAAAAACTGGGACGAAAGCGACCGCCTGCGCGCCGAAATAGCCGCGAGCGGCTATCTGGTCGAGGACGGCAGCGAAGGACAAGCCGTCCGAAAGGCTAAATAGCCCGACCGCGGCGGCTGAATTCAAAGTCATAGGTTTCGGCCAAGCAGAAACAATTCCGGATTTTAGTTTTTTTTGCTATACTACTCTGCGTAATCCTGCGTCCGCCCTCTAGCGGTCCCCCGACACACGCTTTATATGGCTTTGCCATCCTTTTTACCGTCCACCGAACGGTCGCTGCCCCCGCCCGAAGCGCCCGTGGTCTTGGGGAACGCCGCACGCGAAACGCCGCCCGATCCGGCCCCAGAACCGGCCGCGGCCGACCGCCGACCGGAAAAAACTCCGGTCTCCGAGGCACAGCCGGAAACCGCGGCTCAGATCGACGGCGAACAATCGGAAAAACGCCAGGCAGACCAGCCGCCCGACGGCAAGGATAATTTTTTGGACGAGGCTATTAACCGGCTGCGCCAAAGTTTGCGCGGCCGGAAAAACAAGCCGACCGCCATCCCGGCTGTGCGCGACGAGCTGACAGTGCAAATTGAAAATATCATGGAGGCCGGCCTGGCCGACGCCTACCGGGTACTCACGCCTGTTCAACAGCAGGAATTCAAGATAAAGGGAGAACAGACAGCCTGGGAGATCCGGGCTCTGCTCAAACAGGCCCACGTTAAAATCAAAAAAATTTTTAAACTGCTCGTCAGCTGGCTGCGGATACTGCCCGGGGTCAACCGGCTTTTTCTGGAGCAGGAGGCGAAGATAAAGGCCGACCAAATAATGGCGCTCAAGCGAAAGTCAAAAAATTGAAATCACGCTCTATGCTCCAGTTCGCCGCCGCCTCTCTGCCTCCGGCAACCAATTTATCAAATGAAGAATATTTTTTGACTGTTATCCTCCTCCTGTCGGGCATACTCCTGGTCGCCGGCGCGCTCTTTCTGATCCGCAGCATCACCCGCACGCTCTACAAAGCCCGGCACGCGTTCGACCGGATGGTACTGCAAATCCAGGTCCCGAAAGAAAAACGTTCCGAAGGCACCAACCAGGGGGCGGCCGAGGACAGGCTGGAACAAATCAAGGAAGAAATTGGCATCACCGAAACCCTCTTCTCGACAGTGGCCGGACTCAAGCAGCACCAGGGCTTTCTCAGCTGGCTGCGCGGGCGCAACGATCATTTGGCTTTTGAAATCGTCGTGGAAAAAAACTTGATCTATTTTTACGTGGCGGTGCCGCACAAGCTCCGCGCGTTTATCGAACAGCAAATCAACGCCCAATACCCGTATGCCCATATCGAGGAAATGACCGATTACAATATTTTTACGCCCGAAAGCAAGATTGTCGGCGCCTATCTGACCAATAAGCAAACTACGGTTCTCCCCTTTCGCACTTACAAAAAAATGGACTCCGACCCGCTGTCGTCCATCCTCAACGTCTTGTCCAAAATTCACGAAGCCGACAGTTCGGCCGCGGTGCAAATCGTCACCCGTCCAGCGCCTAAACGGTGGCGGCGCAAAGGCGTGCGGATAGTGCGCGAGGTGCGCCAGGGGAAAAAATTCGAGAACGTCATCCACAAAAACCGCTTCTGGCACGCCTTTGGCCTCGTCGCGCGCGGCGTAGGCGAACAATTGAGTCCGACCAAGCAAAACGAAAAACCGGCCTACCAGCTCTCGGCCATGGAAGACGAAATGTTGAAAGGCATCGAAGAAAAGCTCTCCAAAGGCGGGCTGCAAGTAACCCTGCGCCTGATCAGCGTGTCCGCGGACGCGGAGCTGGCGCGGCAAAACTTGGACAATATCATCCATTCTTTCAGCCAGTACAATCTCTACCGCTACGGCAATGAATTTTCCGCGCTCGTGCCGCGCACCCAGCAATCGGTCATCCGGGATTTTATCTACCGTTCGTTCCACGAAAGCCGCGGCTTCGTAGTTAATACCGAAGAAATGGCCAGCCTCTGGCATCTGCCGCTGCACTCCACCGAAGCGCCCAACATCCGGTGGCTCACGGGCCGCCGCGCGCCGCCGCCGCCCAATCTGCCCAAAGTCGGGTTGCTGCTCGGCCATGTGCCCTACCGCGGCGCGGACACGCCGGTTTACATGAAAGACGCCGACCGCCGGCGGCACCTTTATATTATCGGCAAATCCGGTACCGGAAAATCGGTTCTCATCTCCAATCTGGCGCGGCAGGATATCAAAAACGGCAAGGGTGTCTGCATTGTGGACCCGCACGGCGACCTGGTCGAAGATGTGCTGCAGCACGTGCCCAAAAATCGCGCCGACGACGTAATCATCTTCAATCCGTCGGACCTCGAGCGGCCGATAGGGCTTAATATGCTCGAAACCAAAACGGACGACCAGAAAGATTTCGCGGTGCAAGAAATGATCGCTATTTTTTACAAGCTCTTTCCGCCGGAAATGATCGGCCCAATGTTCGAGCACAACATGCGCAATGTCATGCTCACCCTCATGGCGGATATCAATGACGCCGGCACGGTCATTGATATTCCGCGCATGTTCACGGACGACAACTACGTAAAAATTTACCTTAAAAAATTGAAAGACCCGATCGTGCGCGCCTTTTGGGAAAAAGAAATGGCCAAAACGAGCGACTTTCACAAATCGGAGATGCTCGGCTATCTTATCTCCAAGGTCGGCCGTTTCGTGGAAAACGAAATGATGCGAAACATCATGGGCCAGCAAAAATCCGGCTTTGACTTCCGCGAGGTGATGGACCAGGAAAAAATCCTCCTGGTCAATCTGGCCAAGGGCACGACCGGCGAAGTGAATGCCAAACTTCTGGGACTGATTATTGTGGCCAAACTTCAAATGGCCGCCATGGGACGGGCCGACTCGGACGAGGCGACGCGCAAGGACCAATACATGGGGCAGCTCACGGACGACAAAGGCCGCTCCGCAATCCGCGACGCGGTCCTCGGCAACGTCGGCACCTTCTGCACCGGACGCATCGGCCCGGATGACGCCGACATTCTCTCCAAGGAGTTCGCCCCCACTTTCGGCGCCTACGACCTCCTTAACCCGCCGCAATATTCCTATTACGTCAAGCTGCTGATAGACAACGAAGCGTCCAAACCGTTCAGCATGCTTACCTACCCCCCGGAAAAGGGTAACAAACCCCTGGGAAGCGCTATCAAGCAGCTCTCGCGCCTCAAGTACGGACGCGACCGCCGGATCGTGGAAGCCGAGATCATGGAACGAACCCGGCTGGGAGGCGGCGAACAGAACAGCAAAACAGACATGATCGAGGCAACACTGTAATTTACTTATCACTGCCGCCGTGTGACTCCAGCCGGAACTCGCCGTTTAAAAAGTGCGCGGACACTGGTATACGCCAATCTTATACCCCTCTTGGGAGTGGTTCTCCTGCGCTGGAACGTACTGGCACTCCTCTACGCCTACTGGTGGGAGACCGCGGTAATCGGATTTTACACGGTCTTGAAGATGCTGCGCGCCGAGGCTGTTCCCGACTTGCCGTCGGAAAACGGCGCTGGCCGGCCGGACTCGGTGCCGGCGCGCGCTACCCAGACGCGAGTGTTCGCCACCGCTTTCTTTATCCTGCATTTCAGCGGATTCCTGTTTGTCTACTGGTTTTTCCTCTTTCAAGCTCTGCCCGCGCTAATTGGCGCGCTGGCCATGGAGAGTAATTCCTGGGCCGACCGGCTGGGATTGCTGGCAGTGGCGGTAGGTTTTCTCGTGAGCCACGGCCTGTCATACCAGCAAAATTTTATCGAGGGCGGCGAGTACAAGCGCCGGGATTTTATCTCCCTGATGTTCGCGCCCTACAAACGGATTATTATTCTGCACTTTACGATTTTGATCGGCGTTACCACCGTCGGACTGGCGGGATTCAGCCTCACTCTGCTCCTGAGCGGCCAACCGCCTTTTTTGAAATCAATTTTACACTCGGTATTCATGGCCATATTCATCGCCATAAAAATTATGGTTGATAAAAAATTCCATATCGAGGAGCATGCCCGGACCGATGAAGCCATATCCGACGTACCAGCCTAGAACCTACTCCCAAAAATAATTTCCCGCCATACATATGGATGCCCTCGCCACGCTCCTCCAGGATAAAGAGGAACAATTCAAAGGCCATCAACCGGACTCCAAGCGAACCGACCGCGCGGTTGCCGCGGCGCCCCCCGACTCGGACTTACCGTCCCTGCCGGTTGCCGGTCTGAGCGATCTATTCGCCGACGATATGCCGGCTGCTCCGCCCCAACAAGAGGCTATTCGCCGCGGCCTGTACGCGCTAAAAGACCAAATAGACGCCCTGCTGCGACTCTTAGACGGCGGCAGCCCCGCCCCGAGCCGCGCGCCGGATTATCACGAAACGGCCGCGGCCGGCGGCGAGCGTGTCATCGAGGGAGTATTCAACGGCGAAAAAATGGTCGGTCCGGACGGGCAGGAGTACCATGTCCCGCCCAATTACGCCAGCAAATCCAAGCTGGTAGAGGGCGACATTATGAAGCTCACGATTACCAGCTCCGGTTCGTTTATTTATAAACAAATCGGCCCGGCCGCCCGCGCCCGCGTTATCGGGATCCTGGAACAAAATCCGGACACCCGCCGCTGGTTCGCCGCCGTCGGCAGCCGCCGCTATAAAGTGCTTACCGCCTCGGTGAGCTTCTACCAGGGCAAATCCGGCGACCAGATCGTACTACTCGTACCGGAAAACGGAGCGAGCGATTGGGGCGCGGTAGAAAATATTATCGGCAATTAAGGCGCTGGCAACCAAAACCCGGATTAAAAACATCCCGACTGAGTCGGGATGTTTGATTGCTTGGTCTATTTGCGGCCGCTTAATCGGACAAGTGTTTGGAGATGAGCTTGGTCATCTCGAACATCGAGACCTCTGCTTTGCCTGCGAAAAGCGGCTTAAGCTTTTCATCCGCCAGGATGTTGCGCTTGTTGCTGGGATTCTGCAAATTACGCGCCTTGATGTATTCCCAAATTTTTTTCATCACTTGTCCGCGCGCCATCGGCCCGGGACCGATAACTGCCGCGAGCTCCCCCGAAACCTTGAGCGGCTTCAAAAGCGCCGGATTGGCTTTTCTAGGCATAGCACTAGATTAGAGTAAGTAAATTAACTTAACGGTTATCCACAGTATAGCACAGCCACGCCCTCAAGGCAATAGTCGGCACTCGCGCCGCCCAAAAGCCCTGTGTTTACCGCCCGTAGAATATACGGTATACTAATCACTGTCAACTACGCTTTATGGCACTCTACCACAAACACCGGCCGCAGCTTTTCGCCACGATCATTGCCCAGGAGCACGTGGTAACTACGCTTACCAACCAGCTAAAGCTGGACCGCGCGGCTCACGCTTATCTATTCTCCGGTCCGAGAGGGGTCGGCAAAACCACGACCGCGCGGGTACTGGCCAAAGCGCTCAATTGCGAACGCCGCGCCGCGGACAGCGCCGAACCCTGCAACGAATGTCCCGCCTGCGCCGAAATCAGCGCCTCGCGCGCCATCGACGTGATAGAAATTGACGCCGCCAGCCACACCGGCGTAGAGAATGTCCGGCAAAACATCATCGAAAACGTCCAGTTCAAGCCCACGAAAGCCCGCTATAAAGTATTCATCATCGACGAGGCGCACATGCTCTCGACCGCGGCTTTCAACGCGCTTCTAAAAACGCTCGAAGAGCCGCCGCCGCACGTGGTGTTCGTCCTGGCGACCACGGAGCTTTACAAGGTGCCCGCGACTATTGTTTCGCGCTGCCAGCGCTTTACCTTCAAGAAGGTCCCGGCCAAGATTCTGATTAAATATATAAAAACCCTGGCGGAAGCAGAGGGCGTACGGGCGGACGAAGCGGTGCTCGCGCGCATTGTCAAAAAAAGCGAAGGCTGCGTCCGCGACGCGGTCAGCCTGTTTGACCAGCTCAATGCTCTCGGTCGCGAACACCTGACCCTGGATGACGCGGCCCTGGTTATTCCGGCCACCAACCTCGAAGACCAAATGCGCTACGTGCGCGCGCTCACTGGGTCGGACGTGCCTGACGGCCTTAGGGTATTGCACGAATTGGCTTCGACCGGCATTTTTTTTACGCAATTCGGAAAGGATGTCGTCGAGCTACTGCGCCTGGTGCTGGTCTACCAGGCCGACCCGAAGCTGGCCGAAGAAGAAATGGACGTGAGCGGCGAGCTGGCGGATGAACTCAGCCAGATTGCCCGCCGCCTCCGGCCGGCCGAAACGGTGCGTCTGATTGACCGCGCCCTGGCGCGAGCCCTGGAGGTACCCTCCTCGCCCGTACCGGAGCTGCCGCTTGAACTGTTGCTTATCGAATGGGCCGCGCGCGCGGACGAGCCGTCTCCCGGCGCGAGTCGGGAGACGAAAGCCTCTCCCGCCCCGGAGCACCCGGTTCCGGCCAAGACAGCCGAGGCACAGGCGGCAACCGCCGAACCGGAAACGCCGGCCAAACGAACGCTCGCGACGCGTGTAAAGGATCTGGTCCACCACCGTCAAGTTACATTAGAAGAAGTCCAGGCCGCCTGGCCGAAATTCTTGGCTGAACTGGAGACATCATCGCCGTCCCTGCTTTTTTTGCTCAAATCGGCCGAGCTCTGCGAGGCCAAACACGGAGCGGTTACTGTCCGCGTAGCCCACTCGTTTCACCACGAAAAATTGACGCAGCCGGCCAACCGCCAAACGCTGGAATCGATCCTCCAAAATATACTGGGCAGCCGACTTAGTCTCGAGGTTACGCTGTCGGCTTTGCCCGCGGAGCCCGCGGCCGGTGGCGACCTGCAAAATCTGGCGGCGGCTCTGGGCGGCGAAGTCATCCATTAACTCGCAAAACCTATGTTTTACCAAGCCCTGGCCCTGATCACGGCCTTTCTCTCCGGCGTAGTTCCCTTGCCGGCGGCCGCGGCCGCGAACACCCTGGACGTACCCTACACGTCGCAGGCCCCGCAAGGAGTCTGGAAACAACCCTGGGAAGACGCCTGCGAAGAGGCGGCGACCGTCATGGTGGATTCTTATTACCGCGGCGGGCGGCAAAAAACAATCGGAAAAAACGAAGCCGTCAACCGCATCAAGCATGTTATCTATCTTGAGGACACCAAACTCGGCTTTAGCAAAGACACCAATGCGGCCCAGATCGCCGAAATCATCAATAATTTCTACTCCTGGGAGGCCTACTCAGTGAGCCGGCCGACCCTGGACCAGATTAAGGCGGAAATGGACAAAGGCCGCCCGGTGATTGCCTTGGTCCACGGCAAAGCGCTCAAAAACCCCTACTTCAAAAACGGCGGCCCGGACTATCACACCGTGGTTATCAAAGGCTACGACGACGACCGCCAGGAATTTGTCACCAACGAACCGGGAATTAACCGCGGACTTGACTATCGCTACCCTTATGCTACAATGCTCAGCGCCCTGCATGATTTTGTGCCCGAGGGCAAGACCAGCACCGGGCAGCCGGTAGCGGTCTTCACCTCGCCCGCTGTCAGCGACTCCCGGTTTACGGATGGCGACAATGACGGTCTTAGCAAATCCGAGGAGCTCTCCTATGGCACCAAGCTCTGGGACAAAGACACGGATCGCGACGGCTTCACGGACGGAACCGAGGTTAAGGAAGGCTACTCGCCCGTTCTCAACGAAAAACGGCTGGGTAACGATTCGCTAATAAAAACGAAAACCGCGCCTACGGTTTATCTGATCGAGAACGGCGGCCGCCACGCTATTCTCAATGAGGAAGTTTTTCTGAGCCACCGCTGGCGCTGGCAGGACGTAAAAGTCGTGAGCGAAAGATTTCTAAAGGATTTCGAGGAAAGCTATATTATCAACCAGTAGCGGCGTAAAATTTACGGTGAGGTCACAAAGACAAAGCAATCCACCCCCGCCTGCCGCCTAAGTCCGTATGGACGCAGGCAGGCAAAGCGCTTATCACCAAAATAAAAATAATGTTAAGCGCTGTACAAACGGGCGGACTGCGGCGGATACAATCGGGGCTCGTCTAATGGTAGGACTGCAGATTCTGGCTCTGCCTATCGGGGTTCGAATCCCTGGCCCCGAGCTCGATTTAGAAAACAGACTAAAAATAGTCTGTTTTTCTTTTTAGTTGAGAGAAGAAACAATCGGTTCGGAAGTGGTTTTTACACTATAAATTTTTGGCTAAAAATGCAATGCACTAACCACCACTCTCAGTAGGATTCGAACTTATTGAACTAGATCTGGCTTTAGAGTAAACTGGGATTAGTCATTAACTTCAATAATATGCCTCCTTCCGACGAACTCGTCCTAGAATTTCAGGATATATATGAAAAGAAAACCGGCGTTAAATTAAGTTTTGAGGATGCGCAGAAGTGTGCTGATGATTTGGTTGAGGCTTTTGATGTTTTATCTAAAATTGATTATAGGGAGAAAATGGATAAATAAAAACTATGAATTTTTTAAATAAAATAAAAGAAATAATTGGTGATCAAGTATATTCCAAATTAGAAAGTGAAGCTGACAAAGAGGTGGCTTTGGCTATGCAGATGCCCTTAAAAGATCAGTATAGACAAGAAAAATACTATCAGCCAAGACATCTTATAAGTGTGCTTTTTAAAGAATGTGAACTTTTTTGAAGAAAAGAAGTTAAAAATATTACCAATGGATGTCGTACGGGGCTTATTTAAATGTAAGTTGTTTTTTGCTGTCAATTCAGAAGATGAATATTATCAGCGTGTCGGAGGACATTCTAGTGCTCACGAGATTTCTTTTATTTTTAGATGGGCGTCAAAAACAGATGTGATTGAATCTGTGATAAATAAATATTTTGATTTAGCAGAACAAACTATTAAGCAGAGAGTATTAATAACAGAAATTAGTCATTTTAGCACTCCTGTTATTAATCCTTCTACTGATGTTGGTCCACAGGAATTTTTTGATGGATTATTTAAAAAAATGGATATACCACTTGTACCGTTTTTTGATAACGACGAACTATTGAAAAAATACAAACAACTGCAACCTGGGCTTAAAAAATATGAACAAAGTGATGCAAAAAGATTTTTTTGTTCCCCATCCTTTGGTTTTAGTAGTTTTGGATCAGAAACATATTGCTATTGGTATTCTGCATCACACATGAGAATATTCTTGAACATGCTGAGAATTGCCAGCTTTGTATATCATTGTCAAATGGATTTTGGACAAAATGAAGTACCGCTTACGGCACCAACAAGCTCTGTGTTTTTGGGTGAAAATTCACAGGGTTGCTACTGTTGGGAAGAAGACTCGAAAGAATCGTGGGTTAAAATACCTGATGGATGTCTTTTTCTTTCTTTTGGGTATCGAGGACTTTCTAAAATGTGGCTTGATAATAGGACGTTTGGCGGAATAGAAAAATTTATGCTTGATAATAAAAAAATATTTGAAAGTTTAAAAAACCCTTGGAAACATAACAACATGAACGATGTTGCACCTACTATAGATATTTTAAGTTCGGCCTCACAAATACCAGATTTAGGTGCTAAAATTTTATTATTATATTGTTGTTTAGAACATTTATTCGTTCCAGATAAGGATATCAGATCGGATAATAAAAAATATATAATAGGAGGTATTAATGCTATTAAACCAGATTTACTTCCTTGGTTCAATCGTTTGTATGAAAAACGGTGTAACTACGCACACAAAGGTTTTGTGTTAAGAGACGAAAAGACAATAGGGTTAGTTATAGAATCGATGAATAACATAGTAACACTTTTGGTAGCAAAGTTAACAATATAGATCATTAAAATATGATACAACTATCTCAAAATGAATTTTCAGATTTTTGGATAAGTAAACTTACAGAACAGCAACGGAAGACACGGGTTGAAAAAGCGTTCAAAATTACAAGAGCTGTTGCATATGAACAACTTAAACTAATTGATCAATATATCAAAAAAGAGAACCCTGATACTTTAAAACACATGTATCTATATGAAACGATAAAGAGTATTTGGGAAAATGTTGATTTTGCGGTTTCTTTGGGAAAAGGAAAAAATCGTAGATTTGCATTTTACCCAGCAAGAACAGTCATGGAGAATACGTTCAGATTAGAGTACTTTACTCGGCAAAAAAATGATGTGCAGGAAGAAATAGCCACAAAAGAATGCTTAAGAATATGTAAACGACACTACGATAATGAAAAAGCTAATAATGAAAAATTAGCTACTTTGGAATTTAAAAAATATTATGATAAATTTTCTCAAGGTAAATTTCCAGACATAAATACTATTAAAGAAAAAGAATTAGACCCTTTTCCAACGATGTGGTCTCTTTGTAAAAATTCTAAGATTAACGGAGGAGAACAATGGTATTTTCATTATAAAGGATTAGCGGAAGAGTCACATGGTAAATTATTGGCTATAAGTATGACTAAACAAAACGAAGCGCAGACTTATCGATTATCATTGATGTATTTATTAGTTATGACTAACGATGTGTTAAAGAATGCCGATTACCATCTTGGAGGGACAACATCTGAATTGGTTGTGAGCGCTATCCAACAAGCAGAAAAAATTGTTAAAAAACCTATATAGATTACAGTAGATTATATTGAATAAACATTCGGAAGCTGTCCCTGTATGCGAGCTCGAAAATAATGGCTAAAATTAGCCATTATTTTTATATCCAAGACGGTAAGATTCAACTCAAAAAAGCAGGCGGCGGATGATCCAAGATACCTCATTAGTCCCGAACCAACAAGGACGAAGCAAGCCAAACGCTTAGTTTATCGAATCCAAGTTTCAACTTGATTTAAATCAAGATTAGCGATAACCTAAATTATGCCAACTAAGCCAAAATACACAAGCGCGCCGCCTCCGGCCGCACCCAGTTGTATTTCAAACAAATGAGCTATACTCCCATTCCCGACATCATCTCGGCGATAGCCTCCGGCCGGATGGTAATAGTTTTTGACGATGATCCCAAACGCGAATCCGAAGCCGATCTGGTGGTCGCCGCATCCCGCGTTACGCCGGCGGCGGTAAGTTTCCTGGCGCATTCCGGCGGCGGCCTGGTTTGCGTCGCCCTGGAAGGCCGTTATCTCGACGCCCTGGAAATTCCTCCGATGACCGCAGCGCCGGACGATCCGTTCGGCACCGCCTGGATGCTGTCGGTGGACCATCGCGCCACGACCACCGGTATCTCCGCCTTTGACCGGACGCGAACGATCCAGGCGCTCATCGATCCCGTCTCCCGGCCAGAAGATTTTACCCGGCCCGGGCACGTCTTTCCTTTGCGCACCCGTCCGGGCGGACTCGCCGACCGGCTCGGCCATACCGAGGCCGGAGTTGCCCTAACCAGACTCGCCGGACTGCCCGAAGCGGCAGTAATTTGCGAAATAATGGGCTCTGACGGAGTCATGTTACGGGGGGCGGCACTCAAGGACTTCGCCCGCCGGCACCAAATCCCGGCGTGTACAATTGCGGGCATCGCCGGCTACGTGGCAGGCGGCAAAGACTGGTTGACCAGTCGCGTCTAAACCAGTAACATGTAAGCCAAAGAACCCACAGCGAGTCTCCCCCCTTTCGCCTCAACATAGACTGATTTTCGCGGCCCCAAAACTCGCTCTTACAGGCTCAGACATTGGTGCCGCGAAAATCAGTCTATGTTTCGGCTCAACTTAGAGAAGAGAATTGCTAATAACTCACTATCAGTTCATAGTTAATGACCGAATACGATTGGCACGGCGCGCTAAGCTTATCCTGACAAAACATACCATGTCCGCCAGTGAAAAAATCAAAGAGTACAAAAATGCCCTGCGGGTCGGCTGGTTTTTGGCCTATCGGCAAATCAGGCACGCCGGCAAAGGCACCACCAGCCTCATTATTTTCATCATGGTCCTCACCTTTCTCAACCTGGTCGTGGTTTCCGGGCTTCTGGTGGGCCTCATCGCCGGGTCTTTCCAGCAATTCCGCGAAGGCTATTCCGGAGAAGTCATCATCACCCCGGCCCCCGGACGCAGCTACGTCGAAAACTCGGCGCCCCTGATCTCATACCTGGAAAACCATCCCGGGGTATCTACCGTCTCTCCCCGGCACTCCACCAGCGCGCAAATTTTGGGGACTCTCAGCGACCTGCCGGAAAAAAACGAGCGCCCCAACCGCATCGGCGCCCGGCTGGTAGGCATAGACCCGGGACGCGAAGAAGCGCTGACCCGCTTCTCCCGTTTCGTGGCCTACGGCGAAAACCTGCGCCCCGACCAGGAAGGCTACATTCTCATCGGCGCCAACCTGCTCAAGAAGTACTCGTCTTTCGCCGACGCCAACATACCAGGACTGGATTTGTTGAAAGACGTCGACGTCGGCAGCCGGGTGCGGCTGACGATCACGCTCACGGACGGGGCCGTGGTCCGAAAAGATTTTACGGTCAAGGGCGTTCTGAAAAGCAAAATAGACGAGGTGTCGGCCCGGATTTTTATCACCGACAAGGAGCTCAAACGGATGCTTCCGATCAACCAGGAGCAATTCCAGGAGATAGCCGTGAGAAGCGACTACGCCCGGGCGCCGGCCCTAGTTTCCGAGCTCAAAGAATTTATGGGCTCGCACGCCGCGCTGATCCAGACCACCGACCAGGCCATACCGTCCTTTTTGCGCGATATTGAAACTACCATGGGCATTCTGGGCAACGCCCTCTCCTCCATCGCGCTTGTCGTGGCCTCTATTACCATTTTCATAGTCATCTTCATCAACGCCGTTACCAAACGGAAATTTATCGGCATCATGAAAGGTATCGGCATCAGCCCGCAAGCCATCCAGTTTTCTTATGTGCTGCAGGCGCTGTTTTACGGTTTGTCCGGATCATTTCTGGGACTAATCCTGACATTTGGCGTCTTAAAACCTTATTTCAACGCCCATCCGATAAATTTCCCCTTTTCCGACGGCATTTTGGTAGCCACGCCCGACGGGGCCGCGGTCCGTGTGATTATCCTGGTGGTGGTTACATTGTTTGCCGGCTACATTCCGGCCAAGCTGATTGTCCGCCGCAATACCTTGGACGCGATCCTCGGGCGCTAGCTGCCGGGCAGACACCTTTTAATTACGCCGAGGCGGACATAGCGGCGTGCCAAACATCAAGGCCGGCGGTGGAGAGTTAATTGATCAAAGTATGATACAGGCCAAAGGACTGGAAAAAAAATACGGCCAAGGCGAACTCCAGGTCGTGGCCCTCAAAAGCCTGAATATAGAAATCAAAGACAGAGAATTCGTGGCCGTAGTCGGCCCGTCGGGGGCCGGCAAATCCACGCTGCTTTACCAGCTCTCTCTTTTGGATCGGCCGACAGCCGGAGAAGTGATCGTAAACGGCCACAATACTTCCGAGCTCAACGAGGCGGAAAAAACCCAAATCCGCCTGCGAGATTTCGGGTACGTGTTTCAGGACTACGCCCTTTTGCCCGAGCTCTCCACCATAGACAATGTCGCCCTGCCTATGCTTATGCAGGGCATGGGGCTCGGCAGCGCCCGGCGGCAGGCGCTGCAATCGCTGGCCAGAGTGGGACTCGAGGGCAAAAAAAATAACCGGCCAAGCCAGCTGTCGGGCGGCCAGCAACAGCGCGTTTCCATCGCGCGGGCTATCGCCCACAATCCGCGCATCTTGTTTGCCGACGAGCCGACGGCCAACCTGGACTCCCAAAACGCACGGCACGTGATCGAGACATTCGCCGAACTGCACCGTTCCGGCCAAACGATTATTATGGTTACCCACGAACAGGAATACGCGGAACAAACCAGCCGGATAATAGCCATGAAAGACGGGGCGGTCGTTTCGGACAGTTATACGCCAAGTTCCAACTAACAACGACCCGCTCGAAAATTTCTGCCCGCCTGCGATAAGACCTGGCTAGGATTCAATTTTCTTTACCCGGTATTCAACTTCCCTCTCCCCGAGCTTAAGCTTGATTGTTTCTCCGACTCTATGCCCCAAAAGGGCGGACCCAAGCGGAGAGTGGCGCGAAATAATCCCCTTTTCGAGGTCAATCTCCGCTGACCCCAGTATTCGATAAATTTTCATTTGTCCGCCGCATTCGACAGTAACGGCGTGGCCCACTTGCACCGTATCAGTCTGTGCCGGCGGCGCGATAATAGTCGCCTGTTGGAGCTCGTGTTCCAGCCTGAGAATGGTGTTGTTTATGCCCCGCAGCCGTCCCTTGGCGATCTGGTAGGCATAATTTTCCGAAAAATCCCCCATTTCAGCCAGCCGCCGGACTTCGGACGCTGCCTGCGGCCGGCTCGCGTTTTTGAGTTTCTCGAGCTGGCGCTTAAGTTCCAAAAACTTGCTCTCGGTCAGGATAGCGTCAGGCTTGACTGGGCGGTTTTTCTCCGCTTTTCGGTTAAGCGTCCGCATGCAGGTATATTAACACTTTTTTCGCTCTCCGCAAGTACTTGAATTTTGGACCCTGGCTTGCTATTATAGCGGCATGTCAAACCTCATCAATGGCCGGGCAATCGCCGAAAAAATCCACGCCGAGACGGCGCAGAAAGTAGCCGCTCTCAAAGTCCGCGGCCTGGTGCCCAAGCTGGCGGTTATTTTGGTCGGTGAATCAGCCCCATCGGCCGCTTATGTCAAACACAAAGGCCTGGCGGCCAAAAAAATCGGGATAGATTTTGCTTTGCACCCTCTGCCGGCAGACACCCGGCGCGCCGCGATCATCGAGCGCATAAACGAAATTCAGTCCGATCCGGCCCTCTCTGGCCTTGTCGTCCAGCTACCCTTGCCAGAACCGCTCTATACGGCCGAAGTATTGAACGCGGTTCTGCCGGAGGTAGACGTGGACTGTCTCACCCATGCCAATCTGGGCAAGCTGGTCATGAACGACCAAATTATTGTTCCCCCCACGCCGGGAGCGGTTATGTCTATACTCGAAAACCTGGGCCTTAGCCTAGCAGGGAAAAATGTTACCATCGTCGGCACCGGCGCCTTGGTCGGCAGGCCG
The DNA here is from genome assembly GCA_001004885.1 of Candidatus Magasanikbacteria bacterium GW2011_GWA2_56_11. Taxonomy (GTDB): domain Bacteria; phylum Patescibacteriota; class Patescibacteriia; order Magasanikbacterales; family UBA922; genus GWA2-56-11. Next base: position 4,690 of record LCRX01000011.1, on the reverse strand, counting down.
CTCGCGATCATGATGATGAACGCGCGCGCCAGCGTTACCACCGTCAACAGCGCCAGCCGGGACATCCGGCAAAAATGCCTCCACGCCGACGTCATCGTGAGCGGCGTGGGCCAAAAAGACCTGATCCGCGGCGACATGGTGAGTCCGTCCGCCGTGGTTATTGACGCCGGGGTTGACTATGTGGGGAAAAAAATGTTTGGCGACGTCAACGTAAACGAGGTGCGCCTCAAAGCTGCCTATGTAACGCCGACCCCGGGCGGCATCGGCCCGATTACAGTCGCCCGGCTTTTGGCCAATACCGTTATCCTGGCCGAAAGGCGGTCAAGCCTGGCGCTATGAAGCCGATTATCGTCATCCCTACCTATAACGAACGCGACAACATCGCCACCCTGGTGTCCCAAATCTTCGCGCTCCGCATCCCCGAGCTCGAGATAGTCGTGGTCGACGACAACTCGCCGGACAAAACGGCCGAAGTGGTAGAGGGCATGCGCGCCGACTATCCGGTGCACCTGGTCAAGCGGCTGCGCAAACTCGGCCTCGGCTCGGCCTATATTGCGGGCTTTAAGAAAGCCCTGGCCCTCGGCGCCGATTATATTTTTGAAATGGACGCGGATTTTTCCCATGATCCGGCCGATTTGCCCCGTCTCCTCTCGGCCGCGGCCGACCACGATTTAGCCATTGGCTCGCGCAAAATTCTGGGCGGTAAAATCGTCGGCTGGAGCCTGTGGCGACGGCTCTCCAGCGCCGGCGCCATGTTCTTTTCCCGTCTGCTCTTAGGACTCCGGGTGCGCGACGTTACCGCCGGTTTCCGCTGTTTCCGGAGCCAGGCTCTCAAGTCTATCGCCCTGGATACCGTCAAAAGCAACGGCTACGCTTTCCAGGAAGAGCTGCTCTACCGGGCCGAGCAGGCCGGCTTCAGCATCATCGAAGTGCCGGTGGTGTTCAATGACCGGCGCCGCGGGCGGTCCAAGCTGAGCAAAAAAGACATTTGGGAATTCTTTACTGTTATGTACAAACTTAAATTTTCACGGCGACCGCCAGCCACCTCCTAACTATGGAAACCAAAAAACCGGATGCTTGGGAAAAAACACCGCTCGGCGAGTACCAAAAACGGCAGTCGGCAGACACGCCGGCGGAGAAAAACAAGCCGATCGAGCTCGATATCCAGGAACCTGAAGACGGCCTTGGAGAGCGCACTAACTATCCGGCTGAGGGGGTCTGGCGCTAAACGGACGCAAAATTTCCGCCAGACCGTCGTAAGTGCTCACCCGCACCAGCTCGGCGCGGATTTGCTTTAAGCCGGGCACATCCTCTCCGACGCGGCTGGCCTTGAAGTACCACGCCAGATGCTTGCGAAAGGTTACGAGGCCACGCTCGCCATAGCGCGCCATATGCAGCCGGGAGTGTTCGAGCACTACAGACGCGCGCTCCCCCAGCGAAATCCTGGCTCCCGGATGCGCCACTGCCCAAAAAAACCACGGGTTGCCGAGAGCGCCGCGCGCGATCAAAACGCCGTCGGCGCCAGTCGCCTCCAAAGCGGCCGCCACTTGTTCGGGCCGGTGAATATCGCCGTTCGCGAGCACCGGCACGCGCGCCACAGCCTTGGCCTCGCCGATGCGCCGCCAGTCGCTGGCCCCGCCGTACCCTTGTGCCTTAGTCCGGCCGTGGACCGCAATTAAATCCGCGCCGGCCGCTTCAATCACGGGAATAAATTTTTTAAATTCGTCCGGATCGCTCCAGCCCAGACGTATCTTTACCGACAACGGCGTGGGGCCGACAGCGTGCTTTACCGCGCGAATTATCGCCGCCGCCCGGTCCGGCTCCTTCATAAGAGCGCAGCCGTTGAAATGGCTGGTAATCTTATAAACCGGACACCCCATGTTGATGTCAATTCCTTCCGGAGCGGCGTGTTCCATGATAAGCGCCGCGGCCCGGGCCATGGTGGCGGGGTCGGAGCCGAATATCTGCTGTACTATAGGCCGCTCGGCAGCGGCAAAATCTGTCATTCCCAAAGTTTTGACATTTTCGCGCACAATGGCCTCGCTCGACACCATTTCCCGAAAAACCACGTCGGCGCCGCCAATTTTTCTCACTATCTGGCAAAAAGGCGAATCGGTCATGTCAGCCATCGGCGAGAGAGCCAGAAACGGCCGGTTTTTTTGTCCCAAAATACTTGTCCACATACAACAGCAAAATACATTAACTAAGCTAAAAAATCAAGGATTTGACAAGACGGCTCAACCGTTGGTATAGTGGGCGCAGACAGAACTCATAGCGAGTTTCCCCCTTTTCGCCTCAAACATAGACTGATTTTTACGGCACCAAAACTCGCTCTTACAGGCTCAGACATTGGTGCCGTAAAAATCAGTCTATGTTTCGGCTCAACTTAGGACAGAATTGTTAGTAACTCACTGTCAGTTCACAATTTACGTATATATCGCTGGAAATGAGGTAGCTCGCGCGCGGTCCGCGTCGGGCGGCAATTCCTCTACTGTGCCGCAACGGTAATGCCCAGAGAGCACCATCGGGTGCCAGACGGGACGAGTCCGGTCTTCGTTATATACTCTTTCCCGAGCAGGAACCAGGTCTGGAGCCTTAGGCTTATTCTCCATTCGCTTTCCTTGACTAGGGAAAGTTTTTTATTCTATGGAAAAAGTCCCCTTCCACAAACAGCACCGGCCGCATCTCATTGTCTGGGTGTTTCTCGTCATCCTCGCCGTTGTTTCCGGTTATGTGACTTTCCGGCCGCGCCCGCCGGAAACGGCACCGGCCCAGACTCGGCCGCCCAAAACCACGCCGCCAAGCGCGGAAGCTCTGCCCGACATTGTGGAACCGGCCCGGGGGGATACCAAGTCCGGCGCAAAACCGGTTGAACCCCTGCCCGCCGCCACCACGACTGCCAAACTCCCCGACCAGGCAGCCGCCGAAGTAAGGTCCGCGACCATCGAGATAAACGGCCGGGCGTTGACGGCGCCAATAGCGGCCAATAGCACTGTCTACGATTTCATGGCGCGTTTGCGGGAGCAGGGACAAATATCCTTTACCGAACGCCAATTCGGCGGACTCGGCTACTTTGTTGAGTCAATCGAGGGATTAAAAAACGATAATGCGGGCGGGCGCTATTGGATCTACTATATCAATGGTGCCAAGGCCACAGTCGGCATTTCCCAGCTGCAACTTAAACCCGGAGATAGAATAACCTGGAAATATGAAAACGAAGACTAAAGCCTATCACAACCGATTCGTAGCCGCCCTGCTCCTCGCCATTGCTCTGCTGCCGGCAGCCGTCCTGGCCGAAGAAACTCCGACCGAATCCCCCAGCGCCGAAACGGCCGTCCAGAACGACATTGTACCGGACGAACCGGGCCAAACTAACGCGGAGGCGGTGAGCACCCCGACAGTGACCGAGGAGACTGCTTCTTCCACCGCGGCCATGGAAGAAGAAAAAATACCGCCGGCTGAAACCATGGCCAGCTCAACCGAAGCCGTAGCCAAAGAGCCACTCTCGACAGCGGACACTTCGGCCAGCTCAACCGTTACTCTCCATATCCGCTACCAAGACCAGGTGGTATTTGCCGGCCCTGTCCCCCGCTCTGTCGCCACCGCTACCATCACGGACGCCGGCGGCACACAGCGGCCGGTCGCCGCCGAAAGCGTGCTCGGAATTCTGAGCGCGGCCGATGCCGTCTCGGACGATTTCAGCCTCGAAAAGCTTGTTTATTACGAGCAGTTCGGCTCTTTCATGGTTGAATGTCTGGCTCTCTCATCGGGCAGCGCCTGCTCCAACTGGCAATATGTCGTCAATGACTCCTATCCGTACGTCGGCGTTGACCAGTACCGCCTCGCAGAGAATGACGAAGTCTTTTTTTACTTCGGAGTACCTCGCCGCGTGATCCTTTCCACAAGTACGGCCGCTCTGGGCGAAAGCGTTACAGCGACGGCCGAGAGCTACGACTACCGTTCCAACACCTACGCGCCCCTCGCCGGGGTAACCCTGGGAGCGACGCAACCCGATCCGGCCAATCCCTGGTCGCCGCTCTTGATAGCATCCTCATCGGTAAACAGCGCCGGTCAAAGCCTGTTTACCCTCACAGCCACCGGTACTTACAATATCGGCATTGCCGAAGATTATTATTACCCGACGGTGCCGCTGACTATTTTCGCGCTCGTTGCCGACGACACGCCGGCCGCGCCGCCAATCCGCGCCAACGAATCTGGCTCTTCGGGCGACGGCGCAAGCAGCGCGCCCGCCGTCCATGCCTCTGTCGACACTGAGGCGGCCTTCGCATTCCTCAGGAGCCACCAAGACGCGCAGACTGGCGCCTTTGGCGCGAGTCCTTTTTACACCGATTGGACAGCCATAGCGTTTGGCGCCGGCGGCCAAGCGGTTAATATCTAAAGACACCAGGCGTTTAAACCGCAAACTGGAAGTGCCTACGCCGCGGATAATTTCCTGGGCTAAAGCCTTGACTAACGTCGTTTTGCCGCTGCCCGGCTCGCCGATGATTAAGGCATTGTGTTTATTTTTCCGCGAGAGAATTTTGACTAATTGAGTTACGGCTTTGCCCTTGCCGATCATTTCCGCCAGCTGATGTTTTTGAGCGGCCCGGGTTAAGTCGAGGCTGTAGCGGTCGAGGGTGGGGGTGGGAATGCCGATCTGGCCGCGGTCAACCCCTCCGATCGGCCGGAC
>LCRX01000010.1 GCA_001004885.1 Candidatus Magasanikbacteria bacterium GW2011_GWA2_56_11 | reverse complement strand
CCGGGAAGGGAATTTTGATGCCAAAGGCGACTCCGGGATTGGAAAAGTACTCCCAGCCTATCCACGGCCGCCAGAGATAGAAGGCATTTTCCGGATGCGTTCGGACGGCGTACTTGAGAAACTGGTCGAGCGCGACTAAAAAAAACCCGCCGAGGGAAGCTAGAAAGCGGGTTTTTGCGGCTGCCATAGGGTTCATCCGATGATTGCTGACAGCTCTAAGCTTCATCCGTAAGCGTTTTTTTACAGCTGACGCACGAACTCGACGTCGGCCGGGCCAGCAGGCGTTTTTCGTCAATAGCCTGGTCGCAATATTTGCATATACCGTAGGTACCATCGTCTAGGCGCGTGAGAGCGGTTTTTACGTCCCGCAGGGTTTTTTCCAGGGTTATCTCGACCGGTTTGTTGGACAGGTAGTCAGTTACCTCCTGCGCGTTGTCCTCTATATCGTCGCCGTATTCAGGGTAGCTGGTATCAAAATCACCGGCCACATGAGGGTTGGGCTTGGTAAACTGGGTTAGCTCTTCTTCGAGCTTGCTTTTTTCTTCGAGAAGCTGGGCTTTGATTTGGTCGAGCAAGGCCTGTTCGAAAGGTACCTTGGTAGTTTTGGCCATAAGTATGGGTTCAGGATTCACAAGTATTGGCGTAGTATACCCGATTGACCTAACTTTTACAAGCCCGACACCGCCAACTCAACAACAGCCGTCTCAGGCTTATTTGTCTTAGCTAAAAACAAAAAAGAGGCGACCGTACGCCCTGGGTTAATCAATGGCTCGGACACGCTCCTTTTGAGGGGAAAACGTGCTATGAATGGGGATTCACCAGAAACTCGGCCGCCGCTATTTTTAGCCACTTTTGGTGTTTGTTTTAAAAACACGGGTGGCCGAGTAAGGGCGCAGCATGGGGAGAGCACAACCTATAACCATACTGCTCTGGTTCTAGCCTAGGTGGCCAGCGTCTCGGAGCTGAGATGGCATTTAGCCCGGAACCGGAACGGTTCTGGACGGTTGTGTACCTTTGAATGAACTACAATAGCAGTATAGCACGACTGTAGGTTTATGTCAATGATGAGTAGTTTAGGGTGTAAAATGGCTGAGTAAGGCCAATTTTTTTGTGTTCAATCAATTTTAAATGTATAGACTATTCTAAACATTTAAACCTTGAGTAAAGATTATACAGACTTATCCACAATTTAAGTACTTTTCCCACAGGTTTATCCACAATGTATAGAATAGTTTATACAAATAACAATACGGCGGTGTGCATAGGCAGGGGAAAATGGGTGCGCGGGTTGTTTTCGTACCCTATTTTTTTGGGTTTATGCACTTTTATGGGTATTTTCCCACAGATTTATCCACATTTGTATAGAATAATATATACAAAAGGAGCCAAATAGTTCATTTGTGCTCTGTCCATGGCAGGGAATAGGGTTTTAATTCGTCGTGGATAAATCACCTTGCCAAATTGAAAAGGATGGGTATACTCATCTCATGAGCGCATAGTAATTTATTAATTTAGTCTGTTTTTGCCCGTCTCGGGCGTGGCAAGGCCGGACTGGTTGGTATAATTGTGTCGGTCTTCGCTCTGCGAGCCTTCGCCGACAAAGGAGGGACTATGTCGTCATTTTTTTGGCGCGCGCGCCGCGCCGTGGGAGTACTCTTGGTGTTGACTTTAACCGGGGGTATTTTTTTGTTTTCCGGACCGGTTCAGGCCGCCGGACCGGGTCGAGTGGTAATAAGCGAGATTAGACTATCCGGCGGTACCGGGAAAAGCACCGACGAATACGTCGAGCTCTACAATCCAAGCTCCGAAGAGGCGGATCTGGGCCTCTGGCGGCTGGCAAAACTCACTCAGTCGGCCAACAGCGGGGAGTACAGCTACCTTATCGAGGGGTTTCCCGAAGGGACTATTCTCGAACCGCGCCGTCATCTGCTCATCGCGCATGAGGACTACGTGTTAATTAACGAAGTCCAGCCGGATTTCACCTACGCCGACGCGTCTCTTGCGGACAACAATACTCTGGTGCTTCTTGACGAGTTTGGACAAATCGTTGATTTGGTCGGCTGGGGCGGGGCGGGCCAGGTGGAGACGGCGGCCGCGCCGTCCCCGACGACCGCGCTGCCGAGCTTGGAGCGCAAGCCGGGCGGGGGCCTGGGAAATGGAGCCGACACGGACAATAACAGCGCGGACCTGGTCCGTGCCGCCTCCTCGCCGCAGAACGCCTCGAGCGCTCCGGTGCCGTTCGGGAGCGAAGGGTCTGTTGACGCACCCACAAATACGGTACCGCTCGCGACTTTGGAGTTGCCCGGGGCTGGCGGGGAATTTTCCGTCTTCGTGATCGTGGAAACCAGTACCGACGTGGTAACGACTACGGCTGACACGCCGATTGAAGACTTGGATTCTGGGGTAACGGAAGAGCCTGCCGTCCTGCCGGACAAGACGGCCTCGACCTCTACGCCCTCGGCGGCCACATCCACCTGGCCGCTTGCCTCACCGCCGCCGGCGCCGTCTTCGACCCTGCCGATGGCGACAACGACCGGCACGGTTGTCCTAAGCGAAATCATGGTCTATCCGTCCGCGGGCGAAAGGGAGTGGATTGAGCTTTACAACCCCGCGTCTTCCACTCTGCTCCTTGGCGGCTGGCGGATTTACGATGCGGCCGGTGAGATCGCGGCGCCGACGTCAACCATCGGGCCTCAAGATTATGTAGTCGTGTATTTAGCGACATCCAGGCTGAATAACGGCGGTGATGAGATTATTTTAAAGGATCCGAATGGCGCGACCGCTGACCAGGTGCGCTATGGTTCGGAGCCGGGCAGCGCGCCAGTACCGGGGCAGGGTATAGCCCTGGCGCGCCCGGCCGATCTTTCGGATACGGGTTCAGATGTTGGCGACTGGCAGTGGACGACAACGCCCACTCCCGGAGCAGACAATCGTGTGACAGTGCCGGCTGGAGAACCGGAGGCTGCCAACTCGCCAGTGCCAGCGGCCAGTGCGCCTACTCCGGCGCCGGCGGCAGCACCAGCACCTGCCCCCAGCGCCGGCGGCAGTTTGGATCTGGAATTGGCCCGGTTGGTACGGATTTCAGAGGTATTTTTAAATCCAGCTGGCGACGACGGGCCAGAGTTTGTGGAGCTCTTCAATTCGACGGCTCTGGGTATAGATTTGTCCGGTTTCTATCTCGACGATGCGGCCGGGGGTTCTGCGCCTTACCGCTTACCAGAGGGAACCAAGCTCCAGCCAGGAGAATACCGAGCTTGGCAGCGCGAGGTAACTGGCTTGGTGTTCAACAACACGTCTGAGTCAATTCGACTTTTGTTGCCGGATAGTTCAGCCGCGGCAGAACTTCTGATCTCTGACGTCGAGGAAGGCCAGTCATACGCTTTTGACGGCGATAGCTGGTCGTGGACCGCGACTGTAACCCCGGGAAAGGCTAACGAATTTTCCTCTGCCAGCGAAGATACGCCGGCAACTCCTGTCTGGCCCGAAACAGAGGCCGGGAACAGCGGCCAGGTGCCTTTGCCCGCCATCGCCCCGCCAAAATCCTCGGATGTTGGTTCGAAGTCTGGCGGCAGGGCGGTTGCCGACGCGTCTAAGACAGCCGCTAAGACAGTTAGACCCACCACCAGCACGACCAAGAAGGCTTCCAGCACAAAAAGCAAAAAATCCGGTCAGACAGTGGCCGGGGCGAAGGAAGTAACCATAAAGCAACTGGCCGGGTTGCCGCTCGGCAGCCTAGTTAAGGTCAGCGGCGTCGTAACAGTGAGCCCCGGAATACTGGGAAGCGGTTTGTGGTACCTGCAGGAAGGGGGAGAGACGGCGGGCACTGCTTATGGTATCCAGGCTTATCTAAACAAAAAACCAGTTCCACCACTGCGCCCGGGAGACCGGATAGAAATTGCGGGCGAGCTCTCGGAGTATCAGGGCGAGCGGAGAATTAAAATTGCGAACCCGGCCGCTGTCCGCCAGCTCTCTGCCGGGCCGGCGCCGCTGTCTGTACCCCTCTCAATAGGGGCGCTCAGCAGCGTAACGCCAGGTTTTTTGGTGGCGCTTAGCGGGGAAATAACCGATGTAAAAAGCGGATATTTGTATCTGGACGATGGCGGCGGAGAAATAAAAGTCAGCCTTAAACGCGGCACCGGAATCGGGAAACTTCCTTTTGAGAGGGGAGAGAACGTAAGCGCTGTCGGCATTCTGGTAAAAGTAAAAGACAAGTATGAACTGTGGCCGCGCTCGGCCGATGATTTAGAGCGCGTGGGTGAGAATCAAACTTCGTCTACTTCTACGCGTCCGCGTTCGCCCGCGATACCCCGCCGGGGCGCAATCGCGGCCGGCGTGCTGGCTTCTTTGTCGTTTGCCCTCATTTTGCGGCGGCGCGCGGCCGGGATAGCGGAGGCGCTAAGACGTTCGGCAGCGAAGGTGGGCGGACTCTTCAAAAAGCGGTAAACTTGGGTCCGGACCGGTGGGTGCGTCGTTGGCCCCTCGGAGTCGGCGTCTGCCGGGCGGCAGTTTACTGCGGCAAATAAATCTGCTATGTTTGTGGTGTTTGCACGCCACAAACATAGCCGTATGGAGCTAGTTAAAGATCTTACCTACAGCGACATCCAGCACCTGATAGCGGTCAAGGCCATGTTTTATGTTTTCCTGGCGGGGTCCGTGGCTTGGGTTCTCCGACGGTGGCGGCTTTCTTATTTTTTATTATGGGTCGGGCTGGCGAGCGGCCTGGCCTATTATTTTTTTGTTCGCCACCTGGCGCTCATGTTTTGGGGACTCCAGGGAGATGAGGTAACGATTGCCGCGATGTATGAAATGTTTGCGCACGGATCTCTTTTTTCCGATTTCGCGTACGCCAGCCTGCCCCCGTTTTATCCGGCGTTATTTTTTCAGGTTTTCGGCGCGTTGGGCCGGCTTATGGACTGGAACGGCGTCCAAATAGCGAAGTTTGCTTCGTTATTCACGATTGTTGTTTATCCCTTTGTATTTTATCGGCTGCAGGAAAAATATTGGCGCCGGCGCCGAGCGGATGAGTTTGCTCCGGGTCCTTTGGCTTGGTTTATATCCGCCGTATTGTTGTTCGTTTTTTTGGATTGGGACGCGATAATCCTCAAGCCTTACGAGATGGTTAGCGCTTCCTTGGCGATTTTGTGGGGCGGTTTTTTGCTCTACGACCTGTGGCACGACCGCTTCGGATCCGGACGAGGGTGGTGGTATGGCCTCACGGGCGGGCTGCTTTTTTTGTTGTTTTATTTTTGGTTTTTTCTCCTGGCTATCGGAGCAGCTCTGTTCAATTTATTTTATAAAAAGGTGGCAGCCTGGCAATACTGGCGGCTGGCGTTTGTGGGCGCCGTGGCCCTGGCCGTAGGAGCCCTGTTTTGGCTGCCGCTCGCTCTTAGCTACCGCGAGTTGGGGGCCGAGAACTGGCAGCTGGGTTTTCTCCACCTGCCATGGCTGGCCACGCACGGTCCGGCCATGGCCTTCACGCTGCGCGGCTTGCTCATGCTTTTGGCCTTGGGCGGGCTGATATTTTTCCGGTCTCGGTTTTATCCGCGCGTTTTGTTGAGTTTTTTGGCCGCCGGCTATGTCTGGCAAGCAATGGGCCTGGCCGCGATATGGTTGTTTGCCTCGCCTCTCCAAGAGGCCAAGGGATTCCACTTTTTTAATACTATTGTCCTGGCGCTGGCCGCGGCCTATTTTTTGGAGCGGGTCTGGCTCTACCTCTTACGCCGTTATCCGGCCGCGGCCTGGCGGACTTCCGCCGCTCTTGTCGGTGTCATCGCGCTTTCCGGTCAGCTTTTTTTTGGCACTTTTGCCGACGAACCGGTGGTGCAGAGAAATCGTTCGCTGGCGCGCTCCCCTTATGCCGGCGTAACCGAGCTCGCGGCGTTTTTGCGGGACCGCGGCGATGCTTTCACCAAGGTGTCTGTTCAGCCCGGAAGCACGCACCTGCCGGCCTTTGCGCCGCTCAACACGTTTGTTTATTACAACATGCACAATTCCCATCCGGCGGCGAATTTTTCCGACCGGCTGCTGTTTCTCGAGGAGCTTGGCCGGGCGCGTACGCCGGAGGAGTTTTATCGTTTGGCGCGGGAGAACCGTTTTGGGCCGATTGACCGCTTCATCCTCTTCCCGGCCGTGGGCGGCGAACACCGTCTATATTTTACCGTGGACAATTTTCCGCATGAATCGCGTGAGCGGGTGATCGTGCTGCCGGCCGGTAATTTTGCCGAACCGTGGTTTGCCAAGGTTTACGAATCGCCTCACTTCGTGGTGTTCGAGCCGCGAACGCGTTAGCGCGGCGGCTCTTCGGTATAAAAAAATCACTCTCGCCGGGAGGCGGGTATTTTGGTATACTAGCCCTAGATTATAAAAAATAAGGACGCAATTTTTCCCGGACGGGGTATGGACCAGAACATCTTTTTGCAAGTCAGCATTCTTTTGGGGATTACGGTAAGCGTGGCTTTTGTCATGCGCCTTTTGCGCCAGCCGCTGATAGTGGCCTACATCGTCGCCGGGCTCATCGCCGGGCCGCTATTTTTGAATATCGTGCACGGAGAAGAGTCTTTTTTTACCGCGCTCGCTCAGTTCGGAATCGTATTGCTTTTGTTTATCGTCGGCCTCACGCTGAATGTGGACTATATCAAGCGCGTGGGCAAGGTAGTATTCGTCGGCGGGCTGATACAGTTTTTGGTTACCGCCGGGGTGGGATACCTGGTGATGCGCTTGTTCGGCTTCACTCTTTTGCCCGCGCTGTTCGTGTCGGTGGCGATCACTTTTTCGAGCACGATTATCGTAATCAAGCTCCTGGCCGACAAAAAAGACGTGGAGACCGTGTATGGGCAGTACGTTATCGGGCTTTTGATCGTGCAGGATGTGATCGCGGTGCTTTTACTCATTCTCCTTAACACCTTTCAAATTGACGGCGCCTGGTACGCGACGTTGTTTTCGACTCTCGTGAAAGGCATTCTTATCGGCGCCGGCATTTACCTGCTCTCCCGGTATGTGCTGCCGCTTATCATGAAACAGACAGCTAGCTCCGGCGAGATGCTCTTTATTTTCACGGTCGCCTGGTGTTTCGGGGTGGCGAGCCTGGTGTACGCGACCGGACTCGGGGTGGAGATAGGGGCGGTGATTGCCGGCATTTCCTTGGGCTCCTCGCCTTACCAGGCCGAGATTAGCAGCCGGCTGCGTCCGCTGCGCGATTTTTTCATTGTCCTATTTTTCGTGGTCTTGGGCAGCGAACTTCAGCTCGGCGAGATCACGTCCGTGCTTGGGCCCGGTATCGTGCTCTCGGCCTTTGTGCTTATTGTTGACCCGATCATCCTCTACATCGTCATGCGCCGCATGGGCTACCGCCGCCGGAGCGCTTTTTTGGCCGGGGTAACGGCGGCGCAGGTGAGCGAGTTCGGTTTCATCCTGATATTCAAAGGCCAGGAGCTGGGGTATTTGCAGGGGCCGGAGCTGGCTCTTCTTACCATTATCGCGCTTACTACCATTGTGGTTTCTTCGTATCTTATCACTTATAGCGAACAGGTATACCAGAGACTGCGGCCGCTTTTGGACAGCCTGGGCAGAGAAGACGGCGAGGACGAGAACCGGGAAAAGACAGTTTACCCGGTTTGGGTTTTCGGCTACCACCGCATCGGCTGGAAAGTCTGCGAGGCGCTGGCCCAGAAAAAGATTTCGTTTGCGGTCGTGGATTTTAATCCCGAGACAATACGCAAGCTCGGGCGCCGCGGCATTCCCGCGCACTTCGGCGACGCGGCTGACGTGGAATTTTTGGAGGGCCTTGGACTCGACAAGGCGAAGCTGATCATCTCGACCATCCCGGAGCACGACGACCAGGAAGTTATGGTGCGGTTCGTGCGTAAATTGAGCGATAAGCCGGTGATTATCTGCAGCCTGCACCACGCGCGTTTTATGTCCAATTTGTACCACGCCGGAGCGAATTACGTGATGCTCTCCCATCTTTTGGGTGGACAATGGATGTCGGAGGTGCTCAAGCACTCGCCCTGGACCAAAAAGACATTTGCCGAACTGCGGCGGGAGCAGAAGGAAGAGATGAAGCTGCGGTATACGCTCGAGGTGAGCTAGAGCACGAAAAAGTAAATTCAGGCGGAATAAAAACTACCCCGAATTAACAGGGTAGTTTTTATTCCGCTGGCTACCGCAAGCGATAGGCAATGGAAGGTGCGGGCGTATGGGGTTACGCCCGGGAGGATTTGTCCGCGTGGCGGCGGAGCGGGTCGAAGTGGCCGGTGATCACGTCTACCGCGAAGGCGGCGCTGTACGTCAAGACACCGGCGGCGAAGATCACCAAGATGACAAGATTATTACACCTGGTGGCCGTGAGCCAGAGGCTCGCGGCCGCGGCAGCCATCCCGATGCCGTGGTACGGCAGGTGCGTCCAGCCGCCGGCGCTCATGGTGCCGGTCGAGGGGAACACCCAGTCCGGCTTGTGGCGCTTACTCAGGCACAGCCGGCGGAAGGAGACCGCGTCGACCACCGCTATGACGGCGAACCCGACCCAGAGGATCGGGGTCATGAGACCGGCCTCGACGTAATGGGCGAAAGTCACCCAGATCAGGCCCAGCCCCAGGCAGTCACCCCAGGTCTGGGTGTGGAAGTCCTGCCAGTAGAGGAACTCCTGGCTGGTCCCGGGGATGAGCGAGTGGCGCGGCGGGATCCGCCCGTAGCGCGCGTCGACGCGCTGGACCTGGAATTGGAGCGTGCACGCCAGCACATTGGCCAGCATCACGAGGTTGAAGGTGCTAATTGAGAACTCCAAGTTGCCTCCTTGCCGGGTCTGCTTTTTGGCCGGCGGCCTAAACCAGTGGTATCTGGTACAGGCCGCCGGCCAGAATTGCCAAAGAACAATGGCCTAGTTTAGCAGAATTTTGTCTGCCTGTCAATAGTTGCTTGACTCATAAGGGCCGTCTTGTTATAGTCTTTTTATATGGAGCTATTCGCCGGCAATAATAATTGTTTCTCTCCGTCCGCAGGCGAGTAGTTTTGATTCGACGCAAAAACACTCTCCTGCACCGGAGAGTGTTTTATTTTCCCGGGTAGTTGAGCTGGTACAACACCGCGCTGTTAACGCGGATACCGCAGGTTCGAGTCCTGCCCTGGGAGCAACATAGGATGAGCAGGCTCTAATGAGCCTGTTTTCTGTAATATTCGCCCTGTTTCAACAGTTCGGAGGTTGCGTTTAGCTTTGGTATCCATTCGGATTAAAAATTAAATGTCGGTGTATACTCAACATCAAACTATTCTTCTTTCTGTAGCACCATATTCGTGAATATACGGTTCGCCAGTTTACTTTTGTCGTCAAAAGTTGCGCTTCTCTCGTGATAGGGTTTTAGTGCGTTAAACGCCAGCTCGTGAATTTCTACGTCGATCTGATAATAAGTTTAGAAGTATGCATATATAGGTATGGTATTGGAGAGTAAAACCATTGGCCACAAAAAACAACCGCCACCCGTTTTCTCCCTGCTCAAACTCCAATCTTTGGAGTCTCGGCAGGTGTCGGGTGGCGGTTGTTAGTTGGCAGGCAACGGATTGGCCGTTGGGGTGTCCGCCGCGTCGAAACAGCGGGAGAGGGCATCCTTGTCGCAGTCATCGAGAGCGGCGAGGCACGCCGCGATCCGCTGGCTGTGCGGCGTGGTGCATGAGTCGGGGCACCGAGCAGCCGATATACATTGGTCGCTCTCGCCGGTCGTGCAGTACCCGCAGGCGGCCAGCCTCTCGCAGGCTGCCATGCAGGGCTCGACCGGGCGCTTGCGCAACCCGCCGCTACCCCTGTGGTCACCCCCGCCGAGGGACCGGAGGGCGACTGCCACGGACAGAGCCACCATAGAAGCAGCAAAAACGATAAGCAGCCACCTATACATTCCTGCCTCCGTAATCGCGGCGCAAAGCCGCTCCTGGCACACGGATGCTTCCGCTGTGCTGCTTTCACACAGTAAAATTTATCTGGAGGCAGCGCAGCGGAATATTATGAATTGTGACGGGAACTGTAAATTCTAGTATAGACGGCTGGTATTGTCAAGGAGTCCGCTGTAAAAAATATAATCGGTGGCGGCCAAACTGTTTTGACAGAGTAATGCATTGTTTGTTAACATATCAATGTTAGTTGATATGTTATTATGGAACCTGCCAAAAAGCGTAATCTATCACAATTATTTAAGACTTTGGGTGTTGACGCCCGTCTGGATATAATTTTGCTTCTTGCTTCCGGTGAGAAGTGTGTTTGCGAAATATTTGAAAAATTAAAACTCCCCCAGAACCTTGTTTCGCATCATTTGGGTATTTTAAGGCAAAATAATTTAATAATAAATCATAAAGACGGTAAACGGGTCTATTATTCCCTTAATAGAAAAAATATAGCGAAATTGGAAAAAGTCTTGATTGGAATTTCTGCGGCAAAAGAAAAAATGTCAAATTGTTAAGCTACTGTTACTTAATTTTAGAAAAAATATGGCTAACTACAAATATATATGTTCCGACTGCGGCAATGTTTTTGATATTAAAGCGACTATCCAAGAAAAAGAAGATGGTATAAATGGAAAATTTATTTGCGAACGATGCCACTCCACAAACGTGAAATTTGAATTTTCCGCCGTGAATTTCATTAAAAATATTTTTGCCAATAACAGTGGTATCGGCGGTTGCCGCCCGGGTGAAGATTCTTGCGGTGCTGGTTGCAAACCGGATGAAAAGAAAAAAATCTGTGGAAGCGGAAACAGCAATGGCGGTTTCCGTGGATAGAAAAATTGAATTATGATTCAACGATTTGCCGATTGGTTGGTTTATTCTTTGTTCAATTTTGATTCCGCCGCAAAAATCGGTAGCAGCGTCAATTTCTTTGTGTATGATACGATTAAAATATATTTGTTGGTTTTAATCGTCATAGCGGTAATTGCCTTTATCAGAACCTTTTTACCGCCGCATAAGTTAAAAAAAGCCTTTGGCAAGCAGAAATTTGGGGTAGGTAATATTTCAGCGTCAATTTTAGGCGCGGTTACTCCCTTTTGCTCTTGCTCATCCATTCCGGTTTTTGTCGGCTTTTTGAAAGCGGAAATACCGCTGGGAATCGCCTTTTCGTTTATTATTACTTCTCCGCTGGTTAACGAGGTTGTTTTTGTGTTGATAGGCGGGACCTTTGGTTGGAAAATCGCGGTGTTCTATGCTTTGGCTGGGATTATTCTGGGAGTTGTCGCCGGATTGGCTATCGGAAAAATGAAATTAGATAAAGAAATAGTTTTGGAATTCAGCGATAATAGCGGTGGGAATCCGGGTTCTGGCTATCTCCCCAAAAGCATGGAAGGTAAAATCCAATATTCGCTCAATGAAACTTATATAACTTTTAAAAAACTATGGTTAGTCATCGCGATCGGAGTAGCCGTTGGCGCCGGTATTCATGGTTACGTGCCGGCGGAATTTTTTAAGCAATATTTTAATATAAATTCATTGTTGGCTGTGCCGGTCGCCACCTTGGCCGGCATTCCGATCTATGCCGGCTGTTCTACGCTTGTGCCAATTGTTTTCGCCTTGACCGCCCAAGGCATGCCGCTGGGTACGGCGCTAGCTTTTATGATGGCTGTCGCCGGATTGTCTTTGCCAGAAGCGATTATGCTTAAAAAGGTAATGACCCTGAAGCTTTTGGCGATATTTTTTGGAACAGTGGCGGCGGGCATTATGTTCATTGGGTATTGGTTTAATTTAGTGGCGTGGTAAATAAATGATTTAATCTTGCGCATCCGGCATGGGTTTTGTATCCTGCCTATGCGGGGTGATACCCTCTTTAAGTTAATGTTTTATGACTAATGAAAAACATGTTTGGGGCCTGGCCGGTCTGCTGTTGGGGATCGCGGTCATGGTCTTGTCCTCCGCCCTGTGGGCCGCCTACCAGCCGCAAAGCTCCATGATGCCGCGCGGCCTGATGCGGTGGAACCAGGGAATGATGGGCAACTGGATCGGCTCGGCGGAGATAGACGCGCATTTTATCGAACAGATGATCAGCCATCATGAGAGCGCGGTGGAGATGGCCGAGCTGGCGCTCGAAAGAGCGGAACACGAAGAGCTGAAGGCACTGGCGGCGGAGATTAAAGACGCCCAGACTAGGGAGATTGAAAACATGCGCGGCTGGTACCGGCAGTGGTACGGGAAAGAGGCGGATGAGTATTGGGGGTCGGGACCGATGATGGGTCGGGGAACGATGGGCCGGATGATGAGGTTTGAGGCGGATATTCAAAACCTGGAGACGGCCGAATCGTTCGACAAGGCGTTTATCGAGGCGATGATCCCGCATCACGGGATGGCCGTGATGATGGCGCAGATGGCGGTCGATACGGCCAAGCGGTCGGAAATTCGTTCGCTGTCCCGCGAGATTATCGAGTCACAGAGCGAGGAGATAGAAAAAATGCGGCAGTGGCATGAGGAGTGGTACTAGGCGCTGGCAACGAATAGCGCGGGAGAAAAACAAAAAACCGCGGTGCCGCGGTTTTTTGTTTTTCTCCCGCCTCTATGTATATAAAGGCGGGAGTGGAAGCGGGGAGTTTGAAGCTGCCTCCCCGACAGCATTCGATCCGGCTCGTCTTTCTTACCAGCCGAGCAGCCACGAGAGTTCGTGGCCGGCTCCGCAAAGGTTGAGAACTGCGACCGCGGCGGTGATGATTCTGTTTCGCCGGTCGATGATGATCGACCGGTATGCCAGATGCCGCTCACCGAAGCAGGCACATAGCATCGCATCTTCCTCCGGGATCCGTAACTGCGAGACCAGCGTGTAGGCCAGGGCAAGCGCGCCGATCAGCCAGTTGCCGGTGGTGAACATGAGGCCGGGGGCGATGAGGATGTACGAGGCATAAATTGGATGACGGAGCAAAGCGTAGGGCCCAGTTTCGAGGAGCTCGTGTCTGGGCCTGGTACTTAGGTCCGCCGACCAATTGTCGCCCAACGTGATTTGCGACCAGGTTCGAAGGATCGCCCCGGAGATGAACAGTGCCAGACCATTGGCCTCCAACCAACCGGGTGTATCCATGACCAGACCGTTGGGTAGCGAATCTGGCAGGAGAAGCTGCCAGGCCAAGACAGGGCCGAGGATGGCAATTATGACTGTCCGGGCCCTGGTAGATCCAGTTCGGCTGAGGAGGCTTCCCCGACCAGCTCGCCCCATGCGCATCTTGTATCCTAATCGCAGCGCTGCCAGAATGGCCAGACCAAGGATAATTCGCGTGGAACTCTCCATCGGTGCTCCCTTTAACGCCGCATCCTGGCCAAATACTCGGCCAGGATGGCGGGCGGACAGTTGCCGAGCACCTCGGCCGGCTGCACGTAGCAGGCCTTGAGGCACTTGCCGGCGCACTGCCGGAAGGGCGCGCTCCAGTCGACCCTGCTGTTGAGGATCGTCCGGACCGAAGTCCTTCC
The DNA here is from genome assembly GCA_001004885.1 of Candidatus Magasanikbacteria bacterium GW2011_GWA2_56_11. GTDB lineage: Bacteria > Patescibacteriota > Patescibacteriia > Magasanikbacterales > UBA922 > GWA2-56-11. Next base: position 32,122 of record LCRX01000010.1, on the reverse strand, counting down.
GTCCACGATTCCGCGGCGACTGTAGTCGGCGTCGCAGGGGTTGATCACCCATCCGTCCGGGGATATCGGCAGCATGCCGTCCGGCCGGCAGGGGAACGGCTGCAGATCGCGGATGCGCCACAGATAGCCCATCGTCCCCTGGATTTTTTCAGGGTGGAGGCGCTTGATAGCCACTACCCGATCCAGGAATTGGGTGTACTTCAGACGCGCCGCCGGATCACCCGAAGCCATCAGCGGCTGTTGGTGTACCACGGCCGGAACGACCGCGAGTTCGATACCGTGCGCGAGACAGAAGTCGAGGACGGCATTGGCGCCACCGATATTGTCCGGCGTCAGCACGCAGTTGGCCATCATCTGGGCGCCGCCAGACGCCGACCGCTCCGCGGCCATTTTGATGTTGTCGAGCGCCTGGACGGCCGATTGCCGGCTTACTCCGTAGGTGGCGGCCAGGGCCGCCGGATCCACGGTGTGGAGGCTTACGACCAGCGTGTCCAGCAGCCGCAGTACGTCTGACCGGCGGTGGAGCAGGGTGGCGTTGGTGTTGAGGAGGATGGGATAGAATCCCAGACTCCGCGCGATCTCGAGCCTAGCCTCGATGTCGTCGAGCACCAGCGGTTCGCCGCCGGTGACGTAGAGCGTGGGCACGATTTCCCGCACACTCGCGAGCACCTGCCGGGTTCGCCGCAGATTCATCTCGGCCAGTCGTCGAGGGGTGCGCACCTCTCTCGATCGACTGCACCAAGCGCAGCCGGCGTTGCAGCGGTGGGTGGCGTAGTAGAGGGCGAAAAAAGGCCAGATGGCCTGGCGGCCGAGCAGCCTAGCTCGGACCAGGTTGGCGGCAAATCGCCCTACCTGTTCGGCGGCTGCCTTGGTCATTCTCCAATCCATCGTTTTCCTCCCGGTTTGGTCCGGAAAAATATTATCACCAATCCGCGGATTGCGCCAGCCGGTTTTTGGCCATCCGGGCGCTTTCTTACCCGGAGCCTATCTCTCGGCGCAAGGTTGACAGCCGCGCCTCTGCTTGGTATACTCTCTTCGCTTTTTAGCTATTTCAAGCTTCGGGGAGAGGCGAGTCCCTGGCGAGGGCCGGTAGCTCAGTGGTAGAGCGCCTCATTTGCAATGAGGTGGTCGGAGGTTCGACTCCTCTCCGGTCCACTAGGCGCGGTTTGCCGCCTAGCGAATAAAGCAGTACAATTTAGCCGTAGCCGAGGTAGCTCAGTGGTAGAGCAGAGGACTGGTTTTCGGTCCCCTCTGGAGTAATCCGGAGTGCAAAACTGGGTGAATTCGGGGAAGCCTGTTTCCGCAGCCATTGTGCGCCGGAATGGTAATCCCGAGCCAAGCCCTGGAGGGTTTAGTCCCAGGGAAGGTGTAGAGACTACGAGGTGAGTCCCAACAATAATCCTCGATAAGCGCCCAGCTCCCGTTAAACCGGGATGAAGAGATAGTCCAAGCCTTACGGAAACGTTTGGAGAGAAGGAAAATCCTTGTGTCGCCAGTTCGATCCTGGCCCTCGGCACTACCAATTAGCGGCGAATATAATTCGCCGCTTTGGGTAAATGGACACAAACGGGGTGTAGCTCAGTTGGCTAGAGCGACTGGTTTGGGACCAGTAGGTCGCACGTTCGAGTCGTGTCACCCCGACCAGACAGTACATTCCAATGCTTCGGCGGCTAGTAAGTCCGACGCAATATTGCGTAACCCGGCAGCCATAATTTTCTTGACCGCCGGATTGAGTTATTGTATTCTAGAGAAGTACAAACCTAACTAAAGTCGTATGAGCGCATATTCAGAAGCGGGAGAGCCCAGACAGTTGGCCGCTACGGTTGCCGGTGCCGACGCCGAAGAGGAACCGGCAGACGTCCTTTCGCCTGAAGCCGGTGAGACGGCATACAAGCTGGCCGCAATCGCCAGGCTGGAGTCGTTACTGGCCGGTTCCACTCCGATGGAGACAAAAATGGCGTGGGCGCGGTTGTTGACAGAAGCGGATGAAGTCGAGGACTGGGACGCGGTGGCCACGGCACTGGAAAGCGAGGGAGTATCCATCACCGGCGGAAATCTGGACGAGGCCTTAAATGGCCCGAAAGGAGCCCAGCTTTTGGCCGATGCCGCGCGTTTGGTGGGCGAGTAGACCGGTAGAAAATAAAAAACCGCGTTCGAGAGGACGCGGTTTTTAATATTTTATCGTCGGGCAAAAGTCGATTGGCTTATTCCCCAGAGCATATTGAATACGCCTTTCATAAAGGCGGCAAAATCCTGGTTGACCACGCAGAATCCGATCCTGTCCCGGGGAGAAATGGTGACGACGGTGCTGTCGAAGATGAAAATATCGCTGGTTACGTCCAGGCCAACCGGCAGAAGCCGGACTTCGCGCTGCCGCTCTCTCTGGTTGGCAAAGTATTGTTGGTCGCGAGTTAATTTTTTCGTGTCCCGGGGCAGGAGAACCTGGGTGGAAATTTTTTTCTCGCGGCGCCGGGCGCCGAAGTGGAATTCCCGGCCGATGACGTCGCTCTTATCGGCATCGGACCGGATCATGAACAGTTTTTTTTCCCGGCTCATAAGCATCCGGTCGAACAGTTTCGCGATCTGCCGGCCGGTGAACATCTCTAGGCGCGGTTCCGGGCTGTCGTGGAGGAATTTGTCATTCAAAAAGGGCAGGACACCCTTTATCTTTTCTTTTTTCTCTTCGAGCTTCTCCAGGAGTTCGGCCGGTTTCTCAGGGGAAAACAGGTATTTATTGCCGGACTTCGCCGCTTTGAGCAATCCCTGGCGCGTCAGCTCCTGCAGGATGCTGTACGCGGTGGTCCGCTTTTCTCCCGCCCTCTGCGCTATTCTGCCGACCGTTGCCGGCCCGGATTCGAGACAAGCGAAGTAAATGCCGGCCTGCTTGGGCGTGAGGCCGAGAGCGCCTAGGGCGTCGAGAAGCGGGAGCGGGAGCATATTTAAGGAAAATGACGATAATTTTCGTCGTTAGTATAGAATTATTTTACTGTAATTTTAGATAAATAAATTAAATATTAAAACAATCTAACACCAACACTGGACAGTATATAACATCAGATGTATACTGTCCAGTTCTTAAGTTAAGAGCATTGCCCTTTTCAATTGATCAACCCATCCACGGTCGGAGGCGGCATGTTCCTTGGGCTCACTTTCGCGATTCTTCTTTTCACCCTCGCGCTTCGGGCCACGCGCGGGCGGAGACTGAAAGACGGCCCCCGCCGGTTCGAACGGTTCGCCGTTTGGACCGTCCGCGGGCAGAAGTTGCACACTCATCATGCCTACCCGGGCATGGTGGTGCTGCTGTACGGGTTGGCAGTGTCGAGAGGCGAGGTCGTCGAGGTCGGCCTGGCCCTGGTCGTTAGTGATGTCATTTTCCATCTGGTCGCCCGCGTGGTGTGGGGCGATCCGGTGTGGGATTAGGAGGAATGATGGAAATCGACGAAATCAGTGTCGTGGCAAAACGCCATGTGCTCAATAAACGCGGCCAGGAAGGCCGGGAGCGACGGAAGAGCCTCCGGGGGGCCAACCTTCGTTGGCTGAGTGAGAGGCTCCCCTTCGTGGTGGCTCTGGCTCTGGTCGCCGGCCTGTATTGGTGGACCAAGCCGGGTGGGCCGGCCAGCAATTATGTCGAATTGTGGCCGCCTCTTAATAAGTTCGTGCTTATCTTCGGCGTCATCCTTCTCATCGCCATCACGGCCCGCTGGCTTTGTAACGAGGAGGACACGACCAACAAGGATGGTGGGTCGTGTCCTCCGGAGGCTCTGAGCGTCGGCGACTGCGTTGCCGAGTATCTCAGAGACCTCGTCAGCAGCACCCGCGAAAGGGAGCTTGGCGAGGGAAGTGCGTTCCGCAAGACTTTGGCCGAGGTCGAGCGGGTGCACGCCCGGGCCCTGGAAATCCTGAGGTACTTCGAACGTCGGTCTGAGCAAGGCGGGCCGGATATTACCGGTACGTGCCTTGAACAGGCCAGACAAAGCGTGACCAGGCTTAGTCGGGCACGGTCTGAACTGGAGGAATTCCGGACTCAGACAAATACCTACCTTGACGAGGTCCTGGCATCGGTCAGCGGCCTCAGCGCCTCGTTCCGTGATCTCGACATGATTACGGAACTTGGACGGATCGGGGAGGCGACGGATAGGCTCGAGCAAGATGTTCGGGCTCTCATCGCCGAGGCGGTGGAGAGAATGCAGTTGAATCTGCAATCAGTGAAAGAGCAGGTTTACGCGAAGCTCGAAGCTGCTCGCGCAGCCGCCCTGCTCGAAGGCCCCGCCGACCAGGTTCCGTTCCTTCTCACGCTGGAGGTCAACTCTGCGGAGAAACAAGTGCGGTCCGCGTAGCCGTGGACTGCCGGTGAAGCCGAACACCTACAAAATCGGCCATCCCCCCTGCCGGGAAACTTTCCCGGCAGGGGGGATGCGATACAATTATAAATTGGTAGCCGAAAATATGAGCGGTTTACTTTCAGGGGATCAAAATAAAATTGAGACTATTTTGAATTACGTTGATCGCCGGCATGGCCCGACGGCGGCAAGCTGGGTAAGAGCGCTGGCCGCGGCGACAAGAAAATTCACGGCGGGTGATTCTGCCGGCCGGCGTGTACTGCCGCAGGAGTACAGCCACGCCGTCACCACGCTCGAGTGGCTCCTGCGGATTGAGCCTGGCGCTTCCCTTGAGTTGATGCTCGCCGCCTTCGGGCACGATATCGAGCGCTACGATCCGGAAGCGCAACGGGTGGAGATCGGGGATTTTCCGGATTACCAGAGTTTTAAACTGGAGCATCAGAAGAGATGTGGGGAAGTGCTGTGTCGCCGGTTAATTTCTCTGGGAATTAACGAAACAGTTTCCCGGGCGGCGGCCAATATCGCCGCCGGTCATGAATTCGGTTTGGATACTAACTCCCGCCTGGTTATGCAGGCCGATAGCCTGTCTTTCTTTGCGAACAACTGGCCGGAGTATTATCGCCAAAAAGGGATAATCCGGTCCAAAGAAAAGGCGCGTTTTATGTTCGATAGGCTGAGCGCGAGGAATAAAAAAATCGTCCGGAGAATATGCCGGACGAGGATGAAGTGCGCCGAGGCTGACGCGCCGGCGTATGGAGCTCTCGCGGATAGTTTGTTTTAGCACCTGTCTCCAAACTGGCCTTGGAGTTATTTTGCGATAGGTTCTAGATACTCTTGCCGCTTTTCCAGGCCAGGTTGAAGAGCGTCCGGTAAGTCTCGGCGATGTTCGGCGACTCGATGGTAATGCAAAAAATTTGTTCTTTTACCGAGAAAATTACCAGCGTATTTCCATAAAGCATGTTGTCGGTCTGAAAGAAGCGGCCCTCGTTGCGGATAAGGCGGATGTCATGCCGGGGATTAAGCCGGGCCGAGGCGCGGTAATATTTGCGGGTTTCATGATCGTCGTTGCCGATCTCGCGCACGGGGTTTCGGGATTTCGCCATCGAGCGGTAAAAAAAGTCCAGCACCTGCGCCTCAAAATGCTCGGCCGCGTCCTTGAGCGAGCCGAAAATCAACAGTTCCTCCTGTGGGTGGGTGGCCAGGTAGGTAAATATGTTGATGTAGGCGTTCTTGACGCTCGCCACCCCCTCGCCGATTTTTATCGCCGGCTTTTCTGGGTTCACGTTGTAAATCGCCTCGAGCGAGGGCAGCATACCCTCGACCAGCTCGCGCTTCATAGCGAGGTCGGTGAGCAGGCGCTTGGGTTCTTCGGCTTTGAAAAGCGTTCGGCGCTCTTTTTTGGTTTTGCTGACCAGGCCAATTTTTTCGAGGTCGTCGAGAAGCAGGTAGACTGTCGGCCGCTTAAGGCCGGCATAGCGGGCGATCTCCGACACCGGGGCCACGCCGAGCTGCAGGCTGGCGAGGTAGACCGCCGACTGCTTGTCGGTAAGGCCGATTTTGGCGAGGTTTTGGTGGAGGTCCATGGATGCCCGAATACTGGTTTAAGCGCATTTGTGGGTTTATTTTATAGCTAGCATTACTATTTGTCAAGTTTTATGACAACAATTTATTAATAATTTGGCTAATTTATAATAAATATTTTTATCTTTAATCATTTTTTACCTTCTACCATTGACATTTAGTCCCAAAATATGTATAATGCTCTGTTTGGATCGAGAACGACCGTGCTCGGCTTGATCCAACGACTGCTCTTTACAGGGGGTATAAGCAGCCTTACCTGCCGATGTTTTTTTCTAAGTGGCATCCCTTTGGGAAAGATACCGGCAGGTAGAGTTACTTCATAAGACTACGAGGGGGGAATATGGGGTTCATTTTCCAGGCGGTCGAGTCGGTTCTGCGGGCGTTTATCTTCGCCCCCCTTTACCGGACGGCCGAGGGCGACGATAAGTCTGCCCTCGATGAGAACACCACCAAGCACGCGAGGGCCCTCCTCAAGTGCTTGGCGGTCATCCCCGGGTCGGTCGTCGCCATCTACTATGGTGGCGAGAAGGCCAGCGATATCGTCCTGTACGTGTCTCTGGCCGCGCAGATCGCCGGTCTGGCCTGGTTCGTCATCTCGTTCGCCGCCTTGCCGCAGAGGCATCTGAATGCGGCGATGGGGGTGACCGAGGCGATGTTCTGCGCGTTTTTGTCTGGAGTGTTCGCGATTATGATCTTCGCGCTGCTCCGGGCGACGTTCTCCCTGCTCGTTATCATGCCGATCTATTGGTGGCTGTACAAGTCGGCCGCCATGTACGATTCGGCTGACTTGCTCAAGGCCGGCAAAGATGAACAGGAGATGCTCGCCGCTCGCGCGATCCAGCGGCTGGAGCCCCTCTTCATCCGTTGGGCCCAGCACGCCGGTGTTCCGCCAACGAAGGGCGGGGCAGACGACGGCACCCATCCCACGGTCTAAACAAGTCGGTACGGCGCACACCTTAGCTGCGCCATCTCCCTAGTCCCCTGATTGTTTCAGAGAACCAGGGAGATGGAAAGGGCAAAATAAAACCCCGGCCCATGGGCCGGGGTTTGCTTACCTCCATTGCAGTCGGCCAATGGCTGGTGTTTAGGCGTTGTCTAGGTACTCACTCTGGAGAGCGGCATCTTTGTCGTTCCTTGCTCTGCGCAGGGCCGGTATTCCGTAGACTATGAGCACGACAAGCAGAGACAAGAGTATTATGAGGCCGATAATCACGCCAATACCGTCATCGCCCGGCAATGTGCGAGGCGGCCCTTTTGGTGAAGCGGTCATAGGATAATGGCGCAGAAAGGAAATTAGGCTGTCATTTGCCCGGGCGGTGACCCTGGGCGCGGTGTTGCTTGAGAACTGTGCGGGCCGCCACTTCTTTGGCTCTGCCGCCATAGCGTCCGGAGCGCTTGGCCGAGGTCTTAATATGTTCGTACTGCCGTTTTTCTTTGGCGCCGACGCCGCGCGGCCCGGAGGCGGCCCGGCGTTTTTGCCTGGTAGGAGAAGTTTTTCGTGCCATAAGCGTAATTTACGTACTCAAGGTACGTCCGTTATTGTTGACGGACACGGCGGTTTCTTCTTACGGTTCTGCTTGCTGTTTGATCCGCGTTCATATATCATAAAACCGCTTGTGCAGAGCGGTTCTATGTCCCAGCGCCGCGTAGCTCTGGGGTAGGCACGAATTTTACTCGTCGTCTGAGCAGTCGCAGCCGCAGGTATCGCAGGCCCCGCACTGACCGCAGACCTGATTTTCCTCGACTTCCATGCTGCAGGAAGTGCACTCAACCATATACGTATATGGATGTTAAGGATAAATTATCCTAACTCTAAGCATAGCAACGCCGGTGGCCGTACGTCAATCTGTCTGGCGTGTGGATAACGCGGTAAGTCTCTGTTTGAAATATTGTTGAGCCGGTATTGGCGGGGTTAAAGGAAATTTTATCCGCCCGACAGTGTTTGGAAGAGGAGCGTATTGGCCGGCAAATGGAAATCATTCGACGAGTTTGTTATAGTAAGGACCAGTTCATTCCCTTGGCTTTGTTGTTTGCCTCCTGAGGTTTTTGACTGGGTTCCGGTCTGGTGTCCGCAGCCAGGGCTGCCTGTCGCCAAACCGGTTTTACGGCCCAAATAGCTTTTAGATTGAATCAGTCTGCCTAACAAAACCCCAGTTAAAAAACGCGGGCAAATCGCCGGGTTGGACGTACCGTACCAGGTACGCGTTCGGCGTCGGTCGCGGTATTTGTCGGTTTGCGTGCGCGTGAGCGGCATTACCATCACAGTACCGAGCGGCGTCTCCAGCGCCACAGTCGAGCGCTTTGTCGAGGCCAAGTCGCCCTGGATCCGGCGCACTCTCGAACGCTTCCGTTCGGCAGCCAAAAAAGTCTCGCCGGCCGAGATTTTGCCCTATGACAGGTGCAAAGCGCGGGCGCGCCGGCTGGTGAGAGGGCGCGTGAAATTGTATAACCTTTTTTTTGGTTTTTCTGTTCGGCGCATAACGGTGAAGGATTTGCGTTCGCGCTGGGGGAGCTGCTCGGATGCGGGGAATCTCAACTTTAATTACCGGGTACTGTTTTTGCCGGATCATTTGCTGGATTATGTAGTGGTCCATGAGCTGTGCCACATTCGGCATTTGGACCATTCTGACGGTTTTTGGAACCTAGTCGCTTCCGCTTTGCCAGATTATCGCGAGCGGAGGCAGGAGCTTCGGCAGTACGTATGGTTTTAGGCGTAAGCTTGCGTGACAAAACAAAAAGCACCCTGATAGAGAGGGTGCTTTTTGTTTTGTGCCACACAGTATAGGCTATTGTGAATAACCTAGACCATATTATACCGAAGTTGCAGGGGGACTGCAACTTCCTGAGCGGTAGACCGGATTCGAACCGGCGACCTTCTCCTTGGCAAGGAGACGTTCTAGCCAACTGAACTACTACCGCGCCTTCGCTAAAGCTACTGCGCGCGCGGCGCGCTTTGTCTTTGCTTATGGAGGGTCGCGCCGGCTCCGTTGTAGCGGGGGCGGGATTTGAACCCGCGACCTGCGGGTTATGGGCCCGCCGAGCTGCCTGGCTGCTCTACCCCGCGCTGTGTTCAGAGAATGGACCTAGTATAGCCGACGGCCTTTGGGAAATCAAGTGGCCGGGGCGTTGTCGTGGGCGGAGTCGCCCTTCATGATACCATTCCGGGGACGGCATGTCAATTATGCCTGGTAATGCCGGGTATGGGCGGGAGGGGTGGATGATGAGTGCGTAAGCCGTCTTATTGGCTATGCGTCGTACATTTTAGAGTACTTTTAACTTGCTATTGTATGGCTCACAAAGAAACTTTGATTACTTGGCTTAACGATGCCTATAGCGTGGAGCAATCGTACGCGCAAATGCTCGAGCGGCATCGGCAAGAGGCCAAGGATATGCCGGAGGTAAGCTCTAAAATTGACGAGCTTATCGCCTCGGCCAGGCGGCACGCTGAGGAGGACAAGGAATGTATTGAGCGGCTGGGCGGCGACGTTTCGCGGCTCAAAAAGGCGATGGCGAGCCTCATGGGTACGGTCGGGGGCGCCATCAACCGGCCGGGCAAGGACGCCGTGATCCAGAACGCGCTCGAGGAATACGCCGTAGAGCAGCTGGAGATCGCCTCTTACCGCGCACTGGTGACCGCGGCGGAAAAGGTCGGCGAGATGGAAGTGGCGGCGAAGTGCCGGGAAATACTACAGGAAGAAGAACAGGCCGCCAGCTGGCTGCAGGGCAAGATACCGCAACTGGTAGAGGAGCACATGGAGCGGGCGGCGGCGATGTAGCTGTCGGTTCTAAAAATCACAGCCCGGGGCTGTGATTTTTAGAATCATTTTTGTCGGTCTGCGGAAGGCGGCTGGCCAGAAGAAAGACAGGCGAGAAAGCGCTCCATTTCGGGGCGCAACTCCCCGATGAATGTATGCATGTCCGAAGTGAAAGCTTTGGGGAATTGTTGCATTTCATTTTCGAGCTCCGGGAGAGAGTAAAACAGGGTTCCTTTGGCTTCGCGGTCTACGATCCGGGTGCTGCCGTCGTAAATGCCGTAATAGAGGTGGACCTTGTTGGCAATGGGGACGATCTTGTCCTTGAGGACTTTGTCGATGATATAGATTTTGGTCTTTACGTGCTTAATAATGGCCACTGTCGCCATATATTCACTCAGCAGTTTTAGAGCCTTCTCAAAGTCGTTGTCATTTTTTAAAACAATGGAGGGGGTCTGCAATTCCTGCACCGTCTCGACCATGACCGAAAAATCCGCCGTGTCGCCGGACCGAATATGGCCGCCGACGGATTTATCCAACAGGCCGGGATTATGGGCTTTTTGGTACGACCGTTTTTGCACCAGCATCTCGCCGGATCGGTTGAAGATAAATACGTCCAAAATCTCGACGGCACGCGTCGGCCCGCCGGTTTTTTCCCAGGCTTCAATTTGTTCGGCGTAAAATGCCTCCCGGTCCATGGGGATGGCGGTATCCGGAACGGAAGGGAGGAATGACCGCCCGGCCCGGAGGTCGGGACGGCTGGATTTGAACCAGCGGCCTCTCGATTAGGCCGGAGGCGGCAAATTCTCCCTGCAGGACCTGGGTGGTGGCTGGCGGGGACGCTGGGACGTCTCCGGAGCACATAACCACCAATCTTCGCGGCACGTGGGGTCCATGAACCTCGTGTTCTGGACTCACGCGGGAGAACGGCCAACCTTTGTCCGGCACGGCATCGAGCGCGCTACCAGGCTGCGCTACGCCCCGAGACAGCAACGGCAGGGGAACAGGCGGCTTTTGCCGCTAATTCCACGCTGACCGAACGCAAGAAGTATGCCAGAGGGGGACGCGTCCGACAATTATTTCGTCATTTATGACGGGGATAAGTCAACTCGCCCATAATTTATTCTTGATTATAACAAAAAATGGTGGTATATTGACGACGAATTATTCGTCATTTATGACTATTGATATTATCTTGCAGCGTTTGGGGTTTTCGAAAAACGAAATTCAGGTGTATCTCGCGGCGCTTGAGCTCTCGGTAGCTCCGGCGCAGGATATTGCCAAGGAAGCCGGCTTGCCGCGCACCACGGCCTACTCGATTCTCGCCAAACTGGTTCGACGAGGTGTTGTCGGCAAGACTCTGTCTCGGGGCAAGACGCGATTTGTGGCCGAGCCGCCGGAGGCTTTGTTGCGCATGGTCTCGGACATGCACGAGGAGCTAGAAAAGGCTATGCCCGAGCTCGCCGCCCGCTATAACCAAAAGGACGGCAAGCCGCGGATAATTTTTTACGAGGGTAAGGGGGCGATTCAAAAAGTGCTCGATGATACGCTCGAATCGCGCCCGGACGAAATTTTGGAGTGGAACACCGACGAGTTTTTCAAACGCGAAACGTATTCTATCGACCGCCTCTATATTGATAAGCGCGTGAAGCTGGGCATCCGCGCCCGGCGGATCGCGGGCGCTGGTTCGGGCTGGCAGGCCAAACACCAGCCGTACGATAAAAACGAATTATCGCAAACTGTTATCGTGCCGCGCGGTTTGTTTTGGCCGGACATCGAGGTGAATATTTACAATAACAAAGTGGCGTTTATCAACTACGTCGAGAACATGTCCCTAATTCTCGAGAGCAAACCGATTGCCGACGCGATGCGCCAGGCGTATGAGCTGTCGTGGCAGGGGGCGCAAAACGCGGCCGTGGAATAGGGCGGACTAAAAATACAAAACCCCGCCGTTTGGGCGGAGTTTTCGGTTGATAGCACAAGCGCGGCGGCCAAACCCGGCCTACGCGCGCAGCTTACTTTTGCGGTAGGTTTCCTGAAAGAACTTCGGGATAAACGGCTGGTACTGTCGGAATAGTTTTTCCGGCAGGTATTGGATGGAACGGATCTCCCGCCGGCAATTGGACGATCCGCAGCGGCAGTCTACTCTCCAGTTCGGATCGGCCTCGGTGATTGAATCATCAATAGTCACTTCTTCGTGGGGGAAGATGGTACGCATGGCGACTACCTTGGTTTGGTCTTTTAGCCCGACATTCGGCTGGCACGAGTGCCGCATGACCCACCAGGGGCTTTCCCTCTGCGGTATGAGCCAGGTGTTCTTTCGGATGCCCAGCCAGTGGAAGCCGATTTCGGAGCGCGGAGCCTTGGGGTAATAAATTATCGGTCCTTTCACCGTGTACAATATCTCGCCCTTCTTTATTCTGCCCTTGGCGAAAAGGACCCGGGTGCCGTCGCTCAGCTCCCCTTCATATACTTTTTGGGACAAGTATTCTTTTTGTAAGAAATTTGGGATGTAGTTCTGATATTTTTTAAACAATTTTTCCGGCAGAAACTGTACGGTGCGAATAATTTTCCGGCACCGGGAAGAGCCGCAGCGGCAAACCATCCGCCAGCGGCTGGTGGAGGCCTCGGTGCAGGAGTAATCTATAGTAACCTCTTCGCCGCGGCAAATGGGACGCATGGCCACCACTTTGGTTTTGCCCCGCAGTCCGGAGTTCGGCGCGCAAGAATGATTAATGAACTTCCAGGGTCCATCCCAGTAGGCTATTTTCCAGGTATTGGGGCCGATATTCAGCCACTTCTGGCCAATGTGCCAATCGGGCACAGAGGGGTATTTTATAGTACTTCCGCGCACGCAAAAAATCGTCTCTCCTTTTTTGAACTCCCTGGCCGCAAAGAGGCCGCGGCCGGCGATGGAAGATGATTGAATGATTATGTCTTTCACATTTTTCGGAAAGTCAGGCAGGTAAATAGTACCAAAGTTCAGGGTACGATTCAATCCCGAACAGAAAAAAACCGCTGCCGGGATGGTGGCGGTTACTACCGTTAGAACTGCCTGGCCATGAACACAAACGACGCCCCTCCGCCCCTCTGCCCAACATTATGTTGGAGCGAAAGGCTGTGTGGCGTCGTTGTGTGGAGTGAACTCTGCTACTCGATCGGACAGCGTGTGTGCAGCAGGCACATGGCACGAAGGGCGATCCGGGCAGCGTCCTCGTCGCCAGTGACCGCAAAGTCGTTGGTCTGGCGATTGCCGTAGATGGCGTTCACGGAGCCGGCCCAGAAGCCGCCGTGCGTTGAGCACCAGACAAAGATCGTCGCGCTCTCCATGGAGTACAGAAGGACTCCGCGTCGCGTGAGCTCTTCATGTTGCGCCAAGAGGCGGGGTGGAATGTAGCCCATGTCGTCAGGGCGCGCCTGCCCTTCGTTAAAGCAGGTAGTGGTAGCCTCAACACCGACGTGGTGCGGTAGGTTGAGCTGGTTGGCCGCATCCACGAGAGCGGCGACCACCCGGTAGTCGGCGTACGCCGGGTACTGTATCGGCACCCAGTTCTCGCCCGCGCCGTCCAGCCGCACCGCCGCGCAGGCGATGGCCGACTCGCCAACCTTTGGCTCGCGCTGGAGTGTCGAGCAGGAGCCGACGCGGATGAACCGCCTGGCTCCCGAGCGGACAGCCTCGGGAAGCACGATCCCGGTCGAGGCGCTGCCCATCCCCGTCGTGACGACGGAGATAGGAACGCCCAGGTACTCGCCGGTGAAGCTCTTGAGGCCGCGGTGGTCCCCGACCTTCCTGGCCGCAGGTTTGCGATCGAAGAACTCGGCAGCGACCATCTCTGCCCGCTCTGGCGCTCCAACCAGAAGGCAGTGGCGAGCCAGGTCTCCTGTGCTCGTCTCAAGATGATACTGTTTGCCCGCCGTCGTGGTCGGGGCGTCAGCTTTTAATCCTCCCATGTGTTATCTCCTTGGCAGTCCGGGGCTACATTAAGCGATTACAGTCAAATTGTCAATGTCGAGTATTGGCAGAGAGCCCGAAATCGGACAAACAAAAACCGCCTTGAATAAAGCAGCTTTTGAAGGGACCGCAGCTTATTCGCTTTGCCTGGGCACCTGCGGTAACGTGCCACGGCAGCGCGTGCCTGGCGGCTAGCCGGGGAAGAAGACCGAATGGATGACGAGCGCCGCTCTCTCCCTGTACGCCGGCGCGAGGGGGTCTTCGCCCTTGCCGATGAAGAGCACGAACTCGTACCTCCTGAGGTCGGCCTCGGTCTCCGTCTCCGCGAGTTCGGCGAGCCCCGCTCCGTCGCGGGCCTTGAGCTTGGCCTGCGCGTCTTGGCTCTGCTCAGCGGTGAGGAAATCCGCTGCCTGCAGACACTTGACGATCGTGACGAGGCCGGCGACGGATCCGATCGGCCAGTTGTTGTGGCCGCCGCAGCCGATGTGAACGTGGGGCCTGCCCCTTTGTTTGCAGTTCGGCCGGTTTGCCTCACTGCAGTCGTCGGTCAGGAACACGCGGTCGGGAACGAGATCGTAGGTCATCGGGTGTCTCCTTTTTTGTCGAGGCATGGACCATAGCACAAGATGGTTGTGTTGTAAATGGCCATGGCATGGCTCACATCATTACGGAGATCGATAGCCCGAATACTGTCTTTGGTCATTGTCAGCTTATTGTTAATTTTAACTGAACTAAGTTCCAGATACTAAGATTCTAATAAAAATGCATAGATTTGCATATATTTACAATAACTTGCATAGATTTTAAGACTATGGTATAGTTTGTTTAATAAAGATATGGAAAATCCCAAACTCTTCTCTATCGGAGAAACAGCCAAAATGATGGGAATCTCTGTAGATACCCTAAGGCGGTGGGAAAAACAAGGGAAATTCCCCTCCATACGATCAGCCGGCGGACACCGGTATTTTAGGCTAGAGGATATTAATATCTATTTAGTGGATATTACATTTTTGGCTAAAAAATGGGTTACCACCCCAGAACCCACTACAATTCCCTCAGATTTTTATTGTCAAAACAGCTCTGTCTTTCAAGCGCGCTTAAGCCGGTTTGAAAATGAATTGGGCCAGGTTCCTGCGCTGGCCGCTATTTTTCCATTAATTTCCTCAGCAGCAGGAGAAATCGGGAATAATTCTTTTGACCACAATTTGGGTAATTGGCCTGATTTGCCCGGGATATTTTTTGGGTATGACATTAATAAAAGAAAAGTAGTATTAGCCGACCGCGGGCAGGGGATTTTAAAGACTTTAAAAAGAGTAAGACAGAGTCTACAAACCGATGTGGAGGCAGTGAAAGTGGCTTTTACTGAAGTTCTCTCCGGCCGGGCGCCAGAAGCGAGAGGAAATGGGTTAAAGTATGTGAGAGGAATTGTTTCAGACAATCCTTTCTCACTTATTTTTGGAACCGGAAACGCTGAACTTTTTTTAAAACAAGGTGATGAGGATCTGAACATCCAGACAGTTACGCCAAATTATATTGGCTGTTTCGCGCAATTAACTTTTTAATTATGAAAATTGATTTGGGAAAATTTGGGACCACGCTTACCTCTCGGCAATTAGGTAAAGAAGCCTACGCGGCTTTTCGACCAACCCTGCAAACAGTAAATGATGAAGAAATGATCGAGGTTGATTTTAGTGGAGTAATCACGTTTTCACCTTCTTGGGGCGATGAATTTTTGACTATGCTTTTAAACGATTTTCCCCGACGAGTCGTTTTGCGAAATACAGAAAATCCGTCCGTGCAAGCTACCCTTAAAATGTTGGAGAAGATTAATAACATGCGGTTTAAAATCGGGGAGTAGTCTCTCGGATATGAATAGGAAACCTCTTCCTGTATACTAAACCTAAGTATAATTTACTCTATTTATTTTCCTATGGGTGGAGAAAGGCATGAGACGCCCCGCTTATTGGATGATGGGCGAGAACACGAGTCACTGGCATTACAAGTGTTTAAGCCAAACGAGTGGGTGGATGTCCTCTAAAGAGACGAAGATTCGAAGCTGATGCCGTGGTGCGTTTAGCTGTTTTCCAAGATAAAAGAGTGCGAGGGCTTGAACTCGATAAATCTGGCAGGACAATCAAATCTAGGAATGATCGGGGCATTACTTTTACCGAGGAAGAAGAAATGCAGTTGGCTCAAGATGCCGTTTCTGAAGCCAGAAAACATTTTCCTGATTACCCTCCTAATGACATTGTCGGCCTTATATTATTCTTTTGGAATAGCGCGGCATTAAAACTAGATAGATACCATGCCGCAAAGGATGAAGATGCCCGCAGGGAATATGCTCGGCACGTTGCCGGCAAGATTAAGGAAATGGCGGTGTTACCCGATATGGCCGAAGATGAAATCGCTGAACTCGTATTCGAGGCTTAGGGTATGAGCGTGAAATTAAAGACGCCCTGTTCGGGGTGTGAGTCATATGCTCCTCAGGCCTCGGCAGGAGCTTTTTTGTCGTCTATGTGTGTGCCATCCTGACTTTATGGGCAACGGCACCCGGTGTTATCTGCAGGCCTTCGGCCGAGGTAGGGACAGTATACAACCTATTTTGATCAATCAAAACACTGATCTGGGTGTTAAAAGCCGTGCCATTGGGCTGTACTACAAGATTAAAGAAAACTGTCCCGCCGAGATGCGAAAGGTATGAACTGCCCCCGTCCTGCCGTAGCAGGACGGGGGCGATGCCCCGAGGGACTCAGTTCCCCTTCTGGTAACAATTCCAACACATGATGTCCTCCCCGGGCCTCCATGTGCCACACTCTTTGCAGAACCAGTCCGAGGGGACATGGTGTCTGCAAGCCGGAACGAACATAAGAACAAACCGCATGTTAGACCTCCTTAATACAATAAATGACAGAATTGGAAAAGAATGTCAATTGCATGTAGGCTTTTTGAGGCAGTTGCACAATATCCAGATGACCGAACGCTACACACATCTCGATCCTTCCGCATTGCATCACGCGATCGCGGTGCTGGCGCAACCAGCTCCATCTTGTGCAACAGGTGGTCAACATTCGTCGACGTCCGTACCACCCATGGCGTATGAAGGTACGTCGTTTCTGCGCCCTACCTAGCGGAAAAAGGTGTTTCTAGCCACCTGCCGAAATTCGAGCTGTTTGGTTGAAGAGGTCAGAACTAATTTGGCAGCCGTCCCCACAGCGTAGCCCAGCCTTTTTCATAGACAAAGAACTAAGCGTTGCCGCCTAGTTCTTTGCCCTATCTGTGCACAGGACTGGATGCCACTTTTAAATGTGTGTGGCGCACAAAAAGAGCGATCATTTACGGCACTGGCCCTCGGCTTCGGTGGAGGCAGACGATGCTGGGTTAGACGTCTGGTTTGACGTTTGAGGCGGGCACGTTGGGCAGCTACCGTGGCCACATCGCCGAAGTCGGTGGGGCGTGATTAGCTGACTGGCACACTCAGGGTCAAAGAGAGCTACGATTGTGGCAGTGGTGACACCGCCCAAAGCGCATATCATTGCCAGGGCCAGCCAAAATTTTGGCCACCAGGGGGTCTCCCACTCCGCGGTAGGTACCCTATGCAGGGGTGGTCCGCTCCATTTTCTCTGTCTGGATCCTTCGTAGTTGAGAAAAGCCAGGGGCAAGAAAAGAAGACCGAGGACAGTTAACAGAAGGAACCAACCACACATCCTGACCTCCTAAGTTTGCCTGTTTGTAGTTTATACCTAACTTATACCCTGTAAATACGTAGAATTCTATACAGAATACTTAGTGGCAGTGAATAATTAAATTTATCTTAATTTAGCAGAAAATATTACTTTACAAAATTCAAAAAACGGTCTACCATAAGAAATGTAGTAAATTTCCGACAACTTTCAATCATTGTGGTTACCCCTCCTCAACTCCAGGAATTCGGATTATCCCGCCACGAAGCCGCGATGTATCTGGCGGCGCTGCAGCTTGGCCCGGCCAGTGTGCAGGCCATCGCCGAACAGGCCGGCCTGCACCGCGTGTCGGCGTATGATATCCTGCCGTCCCTTATCACTAAGGGATTGTTACGTCAGACCGCGCGCGGTAAAAAACGTTTTTTCGAAGCTGCCGATCCGGATGAGATTTACCAATCGCTCCACGAAAAACAAATTGCCTATATCAATTTGTTGCCCGAGTTGCGAGCGATTCAGAGCAAAGGCGCGCAAAAACCGAAAGTATTTTATTATGAAGGCAAAGAAATGATTTGGCAGGCTTATTACGATCGTATTCGGCACGATATCCCTGACAAAGAAAATTTGGTGTATGGCACTTCGGCTGAACTTCTGACATTATTTCCCAAAGGCTACGAAGAATTTACCAAAGAACGCATCCGGCGCGGCATTGGGGCGAGGATTATTGTGGAAAAATCTTCGTCGGGGTTGCTCGAAGCAAAACGCGCCAAAGACGAATTGCGTGAGGTGCGATTTCTACCGGCAGGTCAGTCGTTCAAAAGCCATACCATTATTTATGGCAATCGGGTAATGACGGTCTCATGGCAGAGCTGCATTTTAGTTATTATTGAAGACCAGGCCAACGCGGATAATCAGCGACTCGTATGGCGGATGTTATGGAAGGGGTTGAAAATCCCCTTGGTAAATAAGTAGTTGTTAACGAAGGGGAACAGGTAATAGATGCCTTGCTGTTTGTGCAAAAAAAAGAATGGCGTGAGTAGGCCATTCTTTTTTTGACTGTGAGCGGGTAGTGGGAGTCGAACCCACATCATCAGTTTGGAAAACTGACATAATAACCGCTATACGATACCCGCAAAGCGAGGAAAAAGTGCCGAGCTTGCTCGGGATATTTTCCGAGTGAATGGGTATACCGCAGGTATACCCGCGTATAACGGAAAAAGTATAAAATAATACGCGCTTCCTGTCAAGCCAGCCTTTGGCCGGATTTACCGGAAGAGTTTCCGTTCAGGCAGAAGGAGGATAAGCATAATGACGGCCGCCGCGACTGCCGCCTCTATAAACCACTCGACGCCCAGGGCTATACCGAGCGCGGCCGCGGCCCAGAAACCGGCGGCGGTGGTGAGGCCCTCGACAGCGTCTTTTTTATGGATAATCGTGCCGGCGCCGATAAACCCGATGCCGGTGAGGATCTGCGCGACGATGCGGGACGGGTCTTGTGGGAAAGCATTGACGGAGATCACGGTAAAGAGCATGGAGCCGAGGGTTACGAGCGTAAAGGTGCGAACGCCGGCCGCCTTGCCGCTTTTCTCCCGCTGCCAGCCGATAAGGCCGCCGAGAATTATCGCCAGTAGGAGCTGCAAGGCAAATGTGGCGTAGTCCATAGATGCTTGAAGAAAAGCAGAATAGATAGTAGTATAGCACGGCTAACAGGAAATGATAATTTCGCGTTCGCGGCTATGTCCCACGTTACCCATTTGGCGAAAAATCGTGCGCTTTTGACAGTGCGCGCGCACGTCGTGCGCCTGATTCGGGAATGGTTTTGGCAGGAGGGATTTTTGGAAGCCGAGGCGCCCCAGATATTGCGTCTGCCCGGACAAGAGCCGCACCTGTCGCCCATGAAACTCGCGGTGCACGACGAGCGCGGGCGCGAGTACGCAGCCTGGCTGCACACTTCGCCGGAGTACGCGATGAAAAAGATGCTGGCCGCCGGATTCGAGAGAATTTTTGCTCTCGGCAAGGTGTTTCGCGATTACGAGAGTTTCGGCGGCACGCACAATCCGGAGTTCACGATGCTTGAGTGGTACCGGGCCGGCGCGTATTTTTACAAAATCATGGACGATGTCGAGCGCTTGCTAGCGCATGTCACTGACAGTCTGCTTCGGTTGGAATTGCCCGGCTGGAGCCTGCCGCGGGAGACGGCCAACTGGAAGCCGTTCAAGCGGGTACGCATGCGCGAGTTGTGGCAGGAGCAGGCCGGAGTGAATCTGGACGAGTATCTGGAGCGGGAGGCGATGCTGGCGCTTTGCCGGTCTCGGGGGTACGCGCCAGGGGTTGAGGAGCGATATGAGGATTTGTTTTACCGGATATTTTTAAACGAGATCGAGCCGCGGCTCGCGGATATGGGGGCGGTTATCGTGCACCACTACCCGCTCCCGATGGCCGCGCTCGCCCGGGCATCCGAAGCCGAGCCTGGGTACGCCGAGCGTTTCGAAGTGTACCTTAACGGTCTGGAGCTGGCCAATGCCTTCGGCGAGCTGACCGATCCGGCAGAACAGCGGCGGCGGCTAATAGGCGAGCAGGCCGAGCGTCGGGCGGCGGGCAAAGACGTTTTTGACGTGGACGAGGAGTTTATCGAAGCCCTGGTCACCATGCCCGATGCGAGCGGCATTGCCTTGGGCGTTGACCGTCTGGTTCAGGCCCTTTCGGGTTGCAAAAATATCGATGATGTGTTAGTATTGCCAATGTCAAAATTAATGAATAATTGAAGCCTTCCGTATGGGAGACACTACCGATATCCGCAAAGGCGCCGTCATTCGCCATCAGGGAGACCTGTTTGTCGTTTCTAACTTTCAGTTCGTCAACCCGGGCAAGGGCTCGGCTTTTACCAAGACGAAAATGAAAAGTCTGACTACGGGCAAAAGCGTTGAAATTACCTACAAGAGCGGCGAGACCGTGGACACGGTCCAGGTGGAACGCCAGAATATGCAATATCTGTACCGGAACGGCGACATGTATTCGTTCATGAACAAACTGTCTTACGAAACTTTGGACGTGGACGCGAGTACGATCGGCGACGACGCCCAGTACCTCAAAGACGGCGTGGAGGTAATTGCCATCATGCATGAGGAGCGAGTGGTAGCGGTGGAACTTCCGAAAAAAATTCAGTACACGGTTACTCAGGCTCCGCCCGCGGTCAAAGGCGACACGGCCGGCGGCAATATTACCAAAGAGGCCATCATGGACAACGGTTTGAAAGTCCAGGTACCGATATTTATCAAAGAAGGCGAAGAAATACTGGTGAACACGGAGACCGGCGAGTACAGCGGCCGGGCCGGGGAGAAATAAACTTGCAAACATAAAAAGACCCGCTGATAGCGGGTCTTTTCATTGGCCGGTTTTACTCCACTATTTTTCGTACGGTCTCTATAATACTCTTGGCCGAGATACTTTCATAATCAAGCAGCTCCTGCGGTTTCCCGCTTCTGGGCTCTCGTGTGACGGCAAGCGAGTACACCGGAGTGCCGGCGCCGGCAACAGCGGCCGTTACAGCCTCGCCGATGCCACCCTGGGCATAGTGGTCTTCGACGACAACCAGAGCCTTGGTTTCGGCCGCGGCTTTTTGGAGGGTGGCGGTGTCCAGCGGTTTGACGCTATAGAGGTCTATCACGCGGATGGCAATATTTTCTTTTTTGAGTTCCGCCTGCGCCCGCAGCGCTTCGTGGAGCGTTATTCCGGCGCCGACCACGGTTACCGCGTCATGCGGACTCCGTCTGAGCACCTGGCTGCCGCCGATTTTAAATTTATCCCGCTTTGTGTACAAGACCGGCGTATCCATCCGCGTCGTGCGCAGATAAACGCTGCCCTGGTGCGCCGCCGCCGCCCGGACGAGATGTTCGGTCGAAACCGCGTCGCTCGGGTACAGCACCGCGCAATTTTGGACGCTGCGCATCATGGCGATATCTTCGAGAGCCATCTGCGAGGATCCGTCTTCGCCGATAGATACCCCGGCGTGCGAGCCGACAAATTTAATGTTCGCGTGCGAGTACTGGCTCATGCGGATCTGGTCGAAAGTGCGGGTGAGGAAGGCGGCGAAGGTGGAGACAAACGGGATTTTGCCGCGCCGGGAGAGACCGAGCGCCGCGCCGACCATATTCTGCTCGGCGATGTACATTTCCAGGAAACGATCCGGATAGGCTTTTTTGAAAAATTCGGCGTAAGTGGAGTTGCTGGTTTCGGCGTCGAGCACCACCATGTCCGGAAAGTCGTGGTGGATATTTACGAGCGCCTGGCCGTAGGCCTTGCGCGTGGACATGGGTCCCGGGCCGATCGGTTCTGTTTTGGCTGCCGGAGTATAGGTCTTTGGGGTTCGGGCCAGCGGTTTGGCTATCCGGCCGCGGAGGGTTTCCGTTACCGGCCCGATTTCCCGGAGCGCCTGTTCCAGCTCCTCGGCCTTGAGCGCCCGGCCATGCCAGTTGTCTTTATTTTCCATCAGCGATACGCCCTTGCCCTTGAGCGTTTTGGCAATAATCATCACGGGCCGGTCCTTGGCCGCGAGCGCCTGGGCAAAGGCCTGGTTACAGGCCTCCAGGCGGTGTCCGTCTATGGTAATCGCGTCCCAGCCGAAAGCTTTGGCCTTGCGGGCGTATGCTTTGATGTCGTGGCCGTGCATTGTTTCGCCGCGCTGGCCCAGGCGGTTGACGTCGAGAATGGCAACGAGGTTATTCAACCTGTAATGCGCCGCGCTCGCCATCGCCTCCCAGACAGAGCCCTCGGCCATTTCGCTATCGCCCAAAAGCACATAGGTGCGGTAGGGGAGCTTGTCCAGATACTTGGCATTCATCGCCATGCCGACGCCTATCGAAAGCCCTTGGCCAAGAGAGCCGGTGGCGGCCTCGGTATAGCGGAAGCGCATGGTCGGGTGGCCTTCGAGCGGGCTGTCAAATTGGCGCAATTTCATCAGTTCCTCCGCGCTTACTGCCCCGGCCGCGGCCCAAAGAGCATAGAAGAGCGGCGCGGCGTGGCCTTTGGAAAATATCAGGCGGTCGTTATTGGGGTAGCCGGGATTTGAGAGGTCAAAGCGGAAAGTGCCGCCGAACATGAGGGCCGTCATAAGATCCGCGGCCGACAGCGAAGAGGAGGGGTGGCCGGAGCCGGCGGCGGTGGTGGAGACGAGGATGTGGTGGCGGACGAGTCGGGCGAGGTTAGATGCGGGCATAATAAAGAAGGATAATGGGCGAGTTCATTTTAGCATGAAAGACAGAGGCGTACTAGCTGGCTAAAGCAAATCGACCGCTCGATTGGTGGTCTGTTTGTGGCGGCGGACAGAGGAGGAAAAGTCGGCGATCTTTTGAGGCGGCGTTAGAGAGCAGAGTCGTGGCGTATCCAATATTCTACCTCATCCTTTGGCTCTCCCTTTTGGTGTGGATAATTATAGTCCGCGTAAAACTTTTTTACTGCGCATATCGTCTACGCATACCCAGGCTGAGCCGACTTCTTTAAGTAACTGGAGATACCGTTTAGCGGTTAATCCTGCTGGGTGAATGGCGAAGCGCAGACCCTGTTGGCCAAGTTTTTCGATAATCTCTGGTCTGCACTGCGCCGCCCGCAATTTTATAATGTCCGTTCCGGCTTTAGCCGCCGCTTCGATGCCTTTTTCGAGATGAAGGAAGCTAAAGTTGAACACATAGGTGAACCGCTTACCAAGTTGGCGCCGGAGCGAATGCAGGTAGGGTACCGAGTAGGCGGCCAGCCAGACCGGCCCGGCATGGCGGGCGCACGCCGTTTCGATCCTCTTGGCGGGTATATGACGATCTTTAATATCCAAAAAAGTGATAACCGTTGGGGGGATTTCGGCTATGAGCTCGGTGAGTGCGTTTACGCGAATAATTTTTTGAATGAAAGAGAAGCGGAGGAAACGCAGGAAATACGCCGCGACGAAAGAGACAGGATTGAATCCGTGATAACAAAAAAGTACGCCGTCGCGGCTTTGGCGAATATCGAGTTCGAGAATATCCGGCCGGTAAGTTAAGCCCTCCCGCATCGCCGCGAGGGAATTCTCTTTTCCGTGACCGCGGCCACCGGCATGGAGCATGATCAGCGGACTGGCAATTTGGGACAGATTTGTCTTATTAAGTTTGTTATCCGAGAAACCTGATTATCCCTTTATTTATCCCATTTCCGATTATAGCCGACGGGAAAATAAATTTTATTTGATCCACACCGTTTTTATGTTCACGAATTCTTTGATCCCGTAGGAGGACAGCTCGCGGCCGTATCCGGATTTTTTAAGGCCGCCGAACGGCAGCCGGGGATCGGATTTGACCAGGCCGTTGATAAAGACCGAGCCGGCCTCGATGCGGGGGACGAGGGCCTTGGCGCGTTCAAGATTGCCGGTCCAGAGCGATGAACCCAGGCCGAAACGCGAATCGTTGGCGGCCCGGACCGCCTCGTCGGCGCCGCGGACCGTGATGACAGCCGCCACGGGTCCGAAAATTTCTTCCTCATAGGCCGGCATGCCCGGTTTGACGTCGGTAAGGATCGTCGGGGCAAAGAACGAGCCCGGGCGCTCCAGCCGCTGTCCGCCGGTGGCGAGGCGGGCGCCTTTTTTGATTGATTCTTTCACTTGCCGTTCGATCTCTTGGAGAGATTTTTCACTGATCAAAGGGCCCATTTGGGTCGCTTCGTCCATAGGGTCGCCGACCAGCGTAGCCTCGAAGTTCTGTTTAAACAGTTCAATGAAATTGTCGGCTATTTTTTCCACCACGATAAATCGTTTGGCCGCGATACAGCTTTGGCCGCAGTTTTGCAGCCGCGCCATCGCTCCGATTTTGGCCGCGGCCTCGAGGTCGGCGTCTTCAAGGACGATAAAGGCGTCGCTTCCTCCGAGTTCCAAAACGCTCGGTTTGATTTCATCTCCGGCCGCCTCGGCTACTTTGCGTCCGGCGTATTCGCTCCCGGTCAGCGTTACCGCCTTGACTCGCGGGTCGCGGACAATCCCGTCTACCTGGTTTGAGCCGATAAGCAAATTTTGGAAAATGCCTTCGGCGAATCCGGCCGCGGCAAACGTCTCCTGGATCGCCTCGGCGCAGCCGGGAACATTGGAGGCATGCTTAAGCAGGGCAACATTTCCGGCCATGACCGCCGGGGCCGCGAAGCGGTAGACCTGCCAGAAGGGAAAGTTCCAGGGCATAACCGCGAGCACACTGCCCAAAGGTTCGAAGCGGACGAAACTTTCACTCGCGTCCGTGGCGATCGTCTCTGCGGCTAAAATACGCTCGGCGTTTTCGGCATAGTATTCGCACACCCAGGCGCATTTTTCCACTTCTGCCATGGCCGCCGTGATCGGCTTGCCCATCTCGCGAGTCATGATTTCGGCCCACCGGCGGCTTTGGCCGCGCAGGACGCCGGCGAGGTTTTTCATTTTGGCCGCGCGCTCGGAAAAGGGGGCTTCTTTCCAGAATTGGAAGGTCGCTTCGGCAATAGCCAGTTTGCTTTGAATTTGCTCCGGGGCCAGTTCTGGGTAGGTAAAGACAATTTCGCCGGTGGCTGGATTGGTGGATTGGATAGGCATAGGGGCGGGTTAGGCCGGACAATTTTTTTCTTTGAGTTCGCGGGTGAATACCCGCTCATTTTCGGAGTAGTCTACCGGGACTTCGATAATGTGCACGCCGGGCGCACGCAAGCATTCTGCCGCGCGCTCGGCTAGATCGCCGGCTTTTTCTATCCGGTAGCCCTTAGCGCCATAAGCCTGCGCGTACTTGACGAAATCCGGGTTGCCGAACTCCAGGCCGTAGCGGTCGAAACCGGCCGCGCTCTGCTTCCAGCGTATCATGCCGAAGCCGTTGTCGTTGAGGATGACAACGACGAGATTGAGCCCGAGCCGGACCGCGGTTTCGAGCTCCTGGGAATTCATCATGAATCCGCCATCGCCGACGACGGCCATTACCGGCCGGTCCGGGTACACCAGTTTGGCGGCCCGAGCGTGAGAATGCCCTCCGCAGGCATTATCCGGCGGATGTCGGAGACGATGCGCTGCGGGATAAGGGGGGAGCGTTCGTCCTGTGCGCCACTGGCGATCCGGGCGTCGAGTTCGGTTTTTACCCGTTTGAAGTAGGAGAAGTCCCAGTGCGCCGCCGGCTCCAGCCGTTCTTTTATTTGCCAGAGCGCGTTGCCGATGTCCCCGATGACTTCCCATTGGGGGAAATAAACTTCGTCTACATGGGCGTTGGAAAAGTTGATGTGGATCACTGCCTGGCCCTCGGGACGCATGATAAAGGGCGGTTTTTCAATCACGTCGTGGCCGACATTGATGATAAGGTCAGCCGCGTCGACAGCGCAGTGAAGATAGTCGCCGCTCGTGAGGGCGGCCGTACCCAGATAAAGCGGGTGGCGCTCGTCAATGACGCCCTTGCCCATCTGGGTGGTGAAAAACGGAATGCCGGTTTTGTCTATCAACTCGCGGAGTATTTTGGAAATTAGCTTGCGGTTGGCGCCGGCGCCAACCAAGATGAGCGGCTGCCGGGCTTTTTTAATCAGCTCGACGGCGGCGAGCACGGCCTTTTCTTCGGCCGCCGGCCGCCGGACTCTGTAGACCGGCAGGAGCGACGCGGACTCGGCCGGCTCGGCAGCCACGTCTTCCGGCAGTTCCAGATGTACGGCGCCGGGCCGTTCATCTTCGGCCACCCGGAAGGCCTCGCGGACAGTGGAGGCGATAGAACCGGCGCCGACAATCTGTTTGGACAGCTTGGCCAGGGGCCGCATCATGTCTACTACATTCACGATTTGGAAATGCCCTTGTTTGCTCTTGCGGATCGGTTTTTGGCCGGTAATCATGATCATCGGCATACCGCCCAGCTGGGCATACGCCGCGGCCGTTACCAGATTGGTGGCGCCCGGACCCAGGGTCGAGAGACAAACGCCGGCTTTGCCGGTCAGCCGGCCGTAGGTGGCGGCCATAAAGCCAGCCGCCTGTTCGTGGCGGGTAACTATGAGTTTGATGCGCGAGGCGCGCAGGGATTCAATGAGGTCGAGGTTTTCCTCGCCGGGCAGGCCGAAGATGTATTCGACGCCTTCATTTTCGAGCGCTTTGACCAGAATGTCTGAGGCTTTCATACGGGCAAATAAGTCTAGGTAGAGCCATTATAACAGGCGAGAGCGTTTATGCAACGGTTTTGCCCTTCTGGCGCCGGAGCAAATCTAACCTGTTCTCAAGTGTGGCCGCAGTGTACCCATACGTGGCTAGAGCCGCCACAGCGCTGGGTGTTACCGAAAGATTACCTTTTTGTCCGAGTAAGGGAAAGGGGGTCGGCGGAAAAAGAATTTTAGCCGGCTATTTTATCGCGTACCCGGCGATAACAAGCAGAATAATAATCTGCAGAGCGATGATAAGGGCCAGGCCAGCTTGAAAAGAAAGTTTTTTGGTTTTATGACGGGTGAGATGCATGGAGAGCAGCGCTCCGAGTGAGCCGCCGAATAGGGCGAGCAGCCAGAGTGTGCGTTCGCTCACCCGTCGGCCGCCGCGGACCGATTGGGACTTGTCGTAGATAAAATAAAAAAAGGTCATCAGGTTGATGACTAGTAAGTACGCCAGTCCAGCCTTGGCGGCCGCGGAAAAACCACCCCACCATGCCATAAGCTAGTTTTCAGATTTTATATCCCCCAGATGATACTTGCGGTCTTCATCCGCCAGCCGGATGAGCTCTTGCCGAACGTGGTCCGGACGCGGAATCTGGCGGAAGACGATGCTGGAGTTGGAGGAGGCGGTGGTAACAGTGACATCACCATAGTGGAAGACGGTGGGCAAGACGCCTTTGACATTGCTGGTTACATCCTGGATGCGGAAGAGATCAAGTTCGGTAGTAACACGGTCGAACAGGCCGTGCTGCTCGATATCCACTACCCGGTCGTTGGTTATAACCCAAAGATCGAGGTAGTAGTCGATGAATTGCACGTAAAAGAAAAGGTAGGTAAACAGATAATAGACGCTGCCCAGAAGCACGGCGATAGGAAAGATGACCGCGCTGTTTAAAATGGCGGGGAAGAGAGAATTAATCAAGGCGTAAAGCGCCAGAGGGACACCGAGAAGGAGGATAAACAGAAAGACGGCCGGCACGAAGGTTAGCCAATGCCGCCGGAGAGCATATTCGACGCGTTCGTAGGATTTTTGCCGGATAACATGGGAGAGGTGCATACTAGCTGGGAATAAATTCGCTCAGCCAGTCGGAGTTAAACAGAATCAGGCTGACCTGCCAGTCAACATCTTTGGCCAGGTAGAAGGTATAATAAAGTGTTAGCACTGTGAGCGCGAAGGTAATAAACGTAACGCTAAAGCTGGCCAGGGTAAAGGTGCCGCTAGTGATAATATGGTAGAAATTGACGACAGCGAAAGCCACGAAGACGGCGAGCAGGACGAGATAAATGAATAATGTGACGTAGAGCGGTATGGCGATGAGCATATTGGCCCTTGTGGTAAGTGAAACGCTCGGCGGTTTTTATTCCTCCCGTATCCGCCTACATAAGCTCTGCCTGTCCTCCGGTCGCGCGGCCTAGATGTTCATACGCGGCTCGTGTTGCCTTGCGGCCGCGCGGGGTGCGCTCTATCAGCCCAAGTTGCAGAAGATACGGTTCGTAGATTTGTTCGATGGTTTCGATTTCTTCCGCGACGGCCGCGGCAAGCGTAGAAAGGCCAACCGGGCCGCCCTGGAATTTGTCGATTATCGCGAGCAGTATCTTGCGGTCGACTTCGTCGAGCCCCTGGTGGTCCACGCGCAGCATATCGAGGGCCTGTCGGGTGATTTCGGCATTTAGTATACCATTATGCTTGACCTGAGCATAGTCGCGCACGCGCTTTAGGAGTCGGTTGGCCACCCGCGGCGTACGGCGCGAGCGGGCGGCAATGAGGGCGGCCGATTCGGTGTCGACCGCGATTTCGAGCAGCGCCGCGTTGCGCCGGACTATGCGTTCGATGTCGTCTATCTCGTAGAATGACAGATGGTAGACGTGGCCGAAGCGGTCGCGCAGCGGGGCGGAGAGCAGATTCAGCTTGGTGGTGGCGCCGATGAGGGTGAAGCGCTCCAAGGGCATCCGCAGAGTACGCGCGGCCGGGCCTTTGCCCAGAATAATGTCGAGGGCAAAGTCCTCCATGGCGCTATAGAGTACCTCTTCGATGGTTTTGTTGAGCCGGTGGATTTCGTCGATAAAAAGGATGTCGCCGGCTTTGAGGTTGGTCAAAATAGCGGCCAGGTCGCCAACGCGCTCCAGGGCCGGGCCGGCCGTTACTCTAATAGTGCCGCCCATTTCCCGGGCGATGATGTGGGCGAGCGTGGTTTTGCCCAGGCCCGGATTGCCGTAGAGGAGCACGTGTTCGAGCGGCTCTTTGCGTTTCAGCGCCGCCTCAATAGAGATGGAGAGCGGACGCTTGATCGGCTCTTGGCCGACAAAATCGGCGAGCCTCTCCGGCCGGAGCGTGGTTTCAAATTGCGCCTCCTCGGCTTGGATGTCGGGTTCCACCAGGCGATCGTCCGCTTCGTCATTCGGTTCGAAAGCGATATTGGTCATAACAGGAAAAGTATACGGCCCTCCAGGGTGAAATACAAGTCTGGCCCGGCCGCGAAGTCTTGTCCCAGGTCGGGATGGTGTTTTTCGCCGTCTTTTTTGGAGCGGCAGTGTGGATAACTCGCGGCGACATTATACGACACACTGAACGGTGCTCTACAAAGACAAAAAACGGTTGAGGTGTCGGCGTTGGCGCGTCGCGGCTACTGTGTTATACTATGTTATGCCTGTCAGTGAGGGACTCTATATATAGTGGTATAAACCGCTATATACCACAACATATAGTTTCCGCTGCTTCCTAGTCACCACAGGACCGATACATTCGAGGCGTGGTGTTTTTTAAACTGGGGAGTTCCCCGTAATGGGTGCCATATGGGTCCAACCGATTCCAAATTTATCGCCGGATTGAAACTGGGAGAGCAAGAGAACACGGCGTTTACTTACAGCGAACAGGGTCTGCGCTTTCAACGCCGTTTTACCTCTCCCGGCATCAGCCCCTTTGACCTGGTAGAGTACGAGTCGCGCAGCTCAGTGATCCGCGAACCGGACGGTACGGTGGTTTTTGAGATGAAAAATATCGAGATCCCCAAACAGTGGTCGCAAGTGGCGACGGATATTATCGCCCAGAAGTATTTCCGCAAGGCCGGCGTGCCGCAGTACCACGAGGACGGTACGCCGAAACGCAATTCGGACGGGTCTCCCATGCTTGGACCCGAAACGAGCGTGAAGCAGACCGTTCATCGGCTCGCCGGCACTTGGCGGTACTGGGGCGAGCGATACGGCTATTTTGCCTCGTCCGAGGACGCGCAGATTTTTTACGACGAGCTCGTCGTAATGCTCCTGCGCCAGATGGCCGCTCCGAACTCGCCGCAGTGGTTTAATACCGGGCTGCACTGGGCCTACGGCATCAATAGCGTCGCCCAGGGCCATTATTACGTTGACCCCGACACCGGCGTCATGACCAAGTCCAAAGACGCTTACTCGCATCCCCAGCCGCACGCCTGTTTTATCCAGGCGGTGAAAGACGATCTGGTAAACGAGGGCGGGATTATGGACTTGTGGGTGCGCGAGGCCCGGTTATTTAAGTACGGTTCGGGTACGGGAACAAATTTTTCCGGTTTGCGCGGCCGGGGCGAACCGCTTTCGGGCGGCGGCAAGTCGAGCGGGCTTATGAGCTGGCTCAAGATCGGCGATCGGGCCGCGGCCGCGATCAAGTCCGGCGGCACCACCCGCCGCGCGGCAAAAATGGTAATTCTGAATTTGGACCATCCGGATATTGAGGATTTCGTGAACTGGAAAGTGGGAGAAGAGAAAAAGGTGGCGGCTCTTATCGCCGCCGGGTATCCTTCGGACTATGAGGGCGAGGCCTACCAGACAGTTTCCGGACAGAATTCGAACAACTCGGTGCGCGTGCCTAATAAATACATGGAAGCGGTGGAGCGGGACGGTTCGTGGAATTTGACGTGGCGCACCGACGGCACGGTCTGTCGGACGCTGAAAGCGCGCGAGTTGTGGGATCAGATCGCCTACGCGGCCTGGGCCTGCGCCGATCCGGGCGTGCAGTACGACGACAACGTCAACGAGTGGCACACTTGTCCGCAGTCCGGGCGCATCAACGGGTCCAATCCGTGCAGCGAGTACATGTTTATAGATAACACCGCCTGCAACCTGGCCTCTTTGAATCTGGCCCGCTTTTTCGATCCCGAAACGCTGGCTTTCGATACCGATGGTTTCCGCCACGCCACCCGCCTGTGGACCGTGGTTTTGGAGATTAGCGTCCTTATGGCGCAGTACCCGAGCAAAGAGATCGCCCAGGGCAGCTATGATTTTCGCACGCTCGGGCTGGGTTATGCCAATATCGGGTCGGTACTGATGATGAGCGGCATCCCGTACGAATCGGAAGAAGCCTACGCCTATACCGGAGCTGTCAGCGCCCTCATGACGGCCGAGAGCTACCGTACCAGCGCCGAGCTGGCCAAGTTTTTGGGGACATTTCCGAAGTACGAGCTCAACAAAAAGGACATGCTCCGGGTAATGCGCAACCACCGTCGGGCCGCCTTTAACGCGCCGGAGGCCGATTACGAAAAATTGACCGTCAAGCCCGTCGGCATCAATCCGGAGTATGCGCCGGCATATCTTCTGGCCGCCGCGCGCGAGGCCTGGAACGAAGCCCTGGAGATGGGAGAAAATTACGGCTACCGCAACGCGCAGACGACGCTCTTGGCCCCCACCGGCACGATCGGGCTTCTAATGGACTGCGCCACGACCGGCGTCGAGCCGGATTTCGCTCTGGTGAAATTCAAAAAATTGGCCGGCGGCGGCTACTTCAAAATCGTCAACGAGGCCGTACCGGTGGCCCTCAAGAATTTGGGGTATACCCCAAGCGAGAGCAAAGAGATTATAGACTACATGAAAGGTACGGCGAACATCACAAACGCGCCCTTTATTAACGCCGCGGCGCTGAAGGCCAGAGGTTTTACCGACGAGGATGTCGTGAACGTCAACAAGGCGCTCGTCAGCGCCTTTGAGGCCAAATTTGCTTTCAACATGTGGACGCTCGGCGAGGACTGCCTGAAGCGGGTGGGTTTCTCTCCGGAAGAGTACAACGATCCCAACTTTAATTTGCTCGCCGCGCTTGGCTTTACCCCGGCCGAGATCGACGCCGCCAACGAGTACGTTTGCGGCACCATGACGATCGAGGGGGCGCCGCATCTTAGACCGGAACACTACCCCATATTCGACTGCGCCAACCGGTGCGGCAGAAAAGGTCAACGGTTTATCCATTGGAAAGGGCACCTGAGAATGATGGGCGCGGCCCAGCCTTTTTTGTCCGGGGCGATTTCGAAGACTATCAACATGCCCAACGAGGCCACGGTGGAGGACGTCAAAGAAGCCTACCACGAGTCTTGGAAGCTCTGTTTGAAGGCAGTGGCGCTCTATCGCGACGGCTGCAAGCTGAGCCAGCCGCTTTCGACCTCGTCGAAGAATTCAGGGGATAAAACCGAAGAGTCGCCAAATGATCAGGCAGAAAAGATTACCGAGTTTGCCGACACCAAGGCTGCGGTTGAGACCGCGCCGGAGTTTAGCGCCGAACCGGCCCGGTCTTCGGTGGCGATGTCGACGACAATGGATGATTTGTCCGCGGCTATCCAGCGCGCCGCCTTAGAATCCATTTGCTGGATTTCTTCCGCAGCCTTGATAGCCAGCCTGTTCAGGTTGGCGTTCTTCTTGCCAATCTGGCGCAATGCCCAGTTGACCGACTTCTTA
>LCRX01000009.1 GCA_001004885.1 Candidatus Magasanikbacteria bacterium GW2011_GWA2_56_11 | reverse complement strand
CGCGGCTCGGATGAAATTCATCGTATCATAGATCGCCAGTCCGGCCGTAACCGAGCCGCCCGGCGAGTTGATATACAAATTAATATCTTTCGTGGCGTCCTCCGACTGCAAAAAAAGCATTTGCGCGATGATCAAGTTGGCAATGACGTCATCGATCGGGGTACCGATAAAAATGATCCGCTCTTTAAGCAAGCGTGAAAAAATATCATACGCCCGCTCGCCGTGACCTGATTTTTCAATGACAATAGGAACTAACGCTTGTGATTTTGGTTCCATGCCGTAACCTCCTTTAAGGGTCGCTATCGCTATTTCGTTTCCCACTGGGCCTCTTTTAATAAAAGTTCCATAACCTTCCCCGGCATATTCTCGCCTTCCTGAACTTGAATATTTTCCAATTCCGCGATCTTATCAAAAATCAAATAAACTTTGATATCTTTCTGCACGCCTGCCTGCAATTCTTTATCCTGGCGGAGCTCTTCTTCTTTCTTGGTGATCTCTGCTTCCGAAAGACGGTGCGAGCGCCAATGTTTTTTGGCATCCGCCACCGGATCCAGGGTAAAAATCAACTCGATATTTTGTTTGACTTTTTTCAGCAACAAGTCAAAAGCGGAGGGCATCTCCTGCGTTGCGCCCGGTGTTTCTTTTGTGTCTCTTGCCTCGGCGGCAAGCTGTCCGGACGTTGACTGCGGAATAACCGCTGTTTCCTGGCTCCCGGCCGGCCGCTCGGCCTTCACGCCGACAGCGGCCAAAAGACAGAACGCCAGCAGCGCTGCCAGGGATAAACGGACTAAAAAACTTTTCATGAACTGGTAGTGAGTTATTAACAATTCTATCCTAAATTGAGCCGAAACAGAGACTGATTTTTACGGCACCAATGTCTGAGCCTGTAAGAGCGAGTTTTGGGGCCGTGAAAATCAGTCTCTGTTTCGGCGAAAGGGGGAAACTCGCTATGAGTTCCATAATAATCGTATTATACCACGTTGCCGGATAACGAACCAGGCGGCGGCGCTACAAGGCGCAAGCTGTGGCCCCGGGGATATTGTCGAGTATCTGGCAGAAGTATGTCTCGAGCGTCCCGTTGGCAAAAGTGCCGTCCGGCGTTACTTGGCCCTGTTCCGTTGATTTCTTCTCGATTCTCTCCAGCTTGTACTCGCCGCCCTCCTTAATCAGGTTAAATACATGCCAGTACTTGACCGCCGGACTGGTGCTCGTGTCTTGGGCGGATTTGATGGCAAAGGTTTCTGCCGGCAGGTAAATCGAGTGCAGCGGCGCCTGGTTGGGGTGGTACCCATACACTTCGACGGTCAAATTGCTGTCAACGTAGTTTACGATCAGACTGTCTAGGGCCTGGACGAAGAAAGCGTAGGGTTTGTCATCGGCAGCGGCAGTGGTATCAATGGTAAATGATTGGATGTGCGTGTTGCCGGTGTCGACACGAGGATGGACGTAGAGGCCGTAAACAGCGGCGCATTGGCCTGTTGCACCCGCTCCAGGCCGCCAGTAGTTACTGCCTTTCCAGCCCATATTAGACATGCCCTCGCAGATGAAATTTTTCTGGTAATAATCGAAATAGTCCACGGCGTCTTTCTCTTTCTGAAGCGGATCCTTGGCCGTGGTCATGCTTTCACTGTACACCAACCCTTGAAACTCCCCGCCCGCGGCTGCTTCCTGCCCGGTCCAGCGGATAACCACGCGGAAAACGCCAGGCGGCACGGCCGGGGAGACGATCGCATCCTTTTTCACCGGCAGGAACTCTCCGTTCACTGTATAGGGGAACAAATCCAAAGCGTCGTCTGCCGCCAGCTGTTCCACCGTATCAATACCCGCGTGCTCGGCGGCGACCCCGGTAACGTTAAAGGCCAGCCGGTACTCGTCCTGGCACTGGACATTGGTCTCGAGGCCGTAACCGGTGTTGGCGTCAGTGATAGGACGGTAAACATCGGGGAAAGGTTTACCGATATAGTCCTGGTAAACATTGGTGGTCCTGAGCAGGCCCCAGCCAGTGGCCGTGATTCTTTCCACTAAGCTAACCTCCACATCCTGGTGCCCTAGCAAAGTTAATTCCTTATCCAGGGATACGTCTGACTTCAGAATCGGATTAACAGTCCGAAGCATCGCCACCGGCTTTTTCTTAAACGATCCGCACTCCACGCATTTATTAACCAGCAAAGTACAATTGCCCGCGCACTCGTAAACTCCTTTGTCGGTACAGGCTACCGCCACCTGGGCGCCCGAGAGCGTCGAGGACACCACCTGTGCGCCGGCCGTGTCGCAGGCTTCGTAAATGGCCTGTCCGACGGCATTCTCGCCGCTCTGGTCAATAACGCCGTTACCGCAGCGGGCGAGAGATTCTACCGTTTCGGCCACCTTGCAGCCGGCCTTGCAATAAGTGCACTTGCCGCCGTACGGCGCCGCGCAAGCTACATTGTTGTTGGCTCCATCATCGCAGAACTCGCCGGCGTCTTTGATGCCGTTGCCGCAGACGCCCGGCTCGGTGAGGACCGCCGGTTTGACCGCCGGGCCGCTGTAAACTCCCTGGCAGCTCACGATTATCTGTTTATTGTCCCCGACAATCTTGGTCATGGATTCTTGGCAAGTGTGCGGCTCGAGGTTTAGCTTGGCGATAACTTTAGCCACGGCGGTACAGGAAAAGCCGTATGCGCCGCAGATCGCGTCTCCGGTAGTTTCTTGCGTACACTCCGGGATATAAGAACCGCCGCTGTTGAGCAAATAACCGTCAATGCCCTGGTAGGGTCCTTTGGCCAGGTAAAAAAACGTACTTACGGTGCTCGTGGTAAACAAAGGCTCCTGTTTTTTACAGGCCGAATTTTCTTGTTTGCACCAGCTGGAGCAGCCGTCGAAACTGATAGTATTCCCGTCATCGCACGCCTCGCCCTTATCCGCCTGCACGACCTTGTCGCCGCAGTAACCGCCGTACCCCTGGCAGTCCCACGCGCAAGACTGCTCCTTTTTGAGGGCATAATTTCCGACCGCGAACCCATTGAGGGCCGGCTCACAGAACTCGATAAACGGCTCGTCGGCGTCTTTCAGACCGTCGCCGTTTTTATCATTAAAATCAATGCTTTTATTGCCGCAAAAGGCAGCCGACAAACCGTCGCACTGGCTATTGCACTGTCCGTACTGGCCGTTCAGGTTGAGGCCGTCGTCGCACTTCTCGCCCGTCTCGACAGAGCCATTGCCGCACTGCGCCGTCTTTTGGCACAGCCCGTACTGCCACTGGCAGGAACTGTCGCACACCTTGGAAGCGGCCGCGCCGGCCGGACAGGCGCCGACCGGACCCGGCACCGTAGACAAATCGCAGGACTGCGGCTGTTCGTCTGCCCACAAAGGCAGACAGCCCACTTTATCCGGATTGTTTTTGATGTAAGTACCCAAATATTTGTCGACAAAATCAGCGGCTGAATACTCCATAGCGCTGCCAAAGCCCATCTTTACCGCCGCCCCCTTGTAAGTGGCCGTCTCTTGGCAGTCGGCGGCGATATGGCAGCCGAAAAGCTGGTAGCGCTTTTCGGCGGCAGCCGAAGCGCCCACGTTCACCAAATAATTGGTCGCGCCGTTGGTAAGGTCGGCGCAGACGCTTTTGGCCGGAGAGTAAACATGGTCGCCGGAGGACAAAACTTTGTGATAGCCACAGTCGGCCAAACCGCTCGCGCACTGTTTATTGGGCCAGGCGCTGCAATAACCGACCTGCTCCAACATTTTACCCTCAAAACTAACCGCGGACGTACCGGCCGGGTCGCACTGTTCGCCCGGGTTAATCACGCCGTCGCCGCACTTCTGCCCGAAGGGACTGTAAGCCGTGCCGGCGCAGCCGGGCCACGGCTCGGTGCTGAATCTATCCGACGTGGACACGTAAGTCGCCGTTACCTGGTCGGCTTTGGTGAAAAACTCGAGCGGCGCGTGAAAGACATACTGGCCGGTGGAACTCACGTATTCGTACTCGTAAACGCTCTTAAATTTGGGGCAAAGATACAGTCCCTGGGCAGCGTCCCAGCAAGTCTGCGCGTCGCTCGCCGCGCACGAGGTCCACTGGTTCAGAGGATCGATGGGCCAACCCTCTTTTACCAGCCCCCCGAGAAGTCCCCACGACGGCCAGCGCGAAACCGTGTAACCGGGGGCGTAGGTGCCGCCTTTCAGATCGGCCTTAAAGTCGCCGGTCCCGGCTTTCTCGGCAAAATATTTATCCAGGTTGCCGAGCGCCGGGCCGATTTGGTTGAGCCGGAACAGGTCGCGCTGCAGCTTGGTTTTGATGTTGGAACAAACGCCGTTGGTCCCGGAGAGCGGTTCGCCGTCCGCGTCGCGGCACTGGAAGTCCGAGACGCACGGCGTCGAACCGTACAAATCCGGGTACTGCCGGAGCGTAAGCTGGTCCACATCGCTCGGCGCGGCCGCTGACACGCCGCTATTGAGACAGTAGCCGTGGTCGCTCAAGTTGATGTTGAAGGCCAACGATTGGAGGATCCCCTTGAACACTTCGCGCGTAGTCTTTTGCGCGTTCGGATTGAGGCTGAAAAGATAAACATTGCTGTAGAGATCGTCCTCAGCCGGGTTGGTGCTGGTAACGAAGTTGAGCGCCTTGACGTAATAATTGTTGCCGTCGGTCAACGCCTCGTACCCGGCGACAGCCGCCGATTTCATGTTGCCGAGGGTTTCAAACTTGTCGAGATACCACTGTTGCAGATTGCTGTTAGCAACGGAAAACACCTGGATACCGATAGCGTCCTCGTTTTGGTTGTTGAAGAATACCCACCGTTTCATGATGTCCGCCGACAATATGTCGCCGGCCGCTATCTTGAACGGTTGGCACGAATTGGACCACGCCGCGTCAAACTGGGTCTTGCAGGCCAAGCCGTCCGGATTCACTGTGAGCTTGAATTGCGCCAGACGGCGAGTGCCGTTGTCCGTAACTAGATAATACATGGTATTCCCTGCCGGGTAGAGAGTATCGGCGGCCACCGGATAGCTTTTGCTCGCCGCTCCGCTTCCCCCCGCCGACTCGAGGACGTCGATCTTGCCCGCCGCGGCAACAAATACCGCCGCCCCGTCGTGGGCCACGACCGGGGCCTGGCCGGCATAACCGATCTTTTTCACTTCCGGGTCGTCAAGAGTGGTAATATCTTTGCTGTACAGGCCGGAGCCGGCGCCGGTAACCGACAAGAGCGCCCAATCGCCTGCCAGATCAACATTGCTGACGATACCTGCCTGGCCGCCGGATGGAATTTGTACCTTACCGAGCAGCTTTAGGCTCTCGCCTTCTTTTGCCTCCACCACCTGCGCGCGCCCGCCGCTCATGCCGAGCAATAACCGGTCGCCTTCAAGCGCGGTATCGTAGACCTTGTCAGCGGGGGTTAGGGCCTCAAGGGCAAGCGAACCGGCCAAGGTCGGATTCTTCGGGTCGGTGATATCCAGGGCGTAAACCGTCGGCGGGCTGGTGGTGTCGCCGCCGGTCGTGGCATACACCCGGTTGCCTTTGGCCACCACGCTGTCCACGCTGTTGTAACTGGCAAAGGCGGTCAACGGCTCGGGCGCTGCCGGGTTGGAAACATCCATGATATATAGCGCCCCCTGAATTGCCTTGAGGGCAAAATTCTCCACCGGCGGATATTTTTCACCCGGCCCGTAATTCACCACGATTTTAATGGCCGGATCAAGCGGATTGGTAACCTCGATTGTTACCACGCCCTTTGTCGTCCCGACTTTTATCTTTTTATAACTGTCATTTCCTTCCGGCGTAATTTGCGGGTAGAGACGGTAAAAATTTATAGTCTTCACCGGCGTCGGCTTGGCCGGGTCGGAGACGTCAATGACGCGCAGAACCTGCAGGCTCTCATCAGAGTAAGAAACCAGATAGGCATATGGCTCCTCCACTGCCAAATCCTCGAATAAATCGAGGCTCCCGAACGTACCCAAAAGCTTGATGTTGGCGGCATTGGTCACGTCATATATCGCGAGCTCGCCGGCGACCGAGGACACGTAAGCCCGCCCGCCTTTGACCACCACTCGCGAGGCATCGTCGTCAACGGTTGTCTGTCCGTCAATCACGCAGTCCAAAAGATCGTGGCAACTTATTTTTTGCCCCGGAGCCGGATACGTTTCACTGTTGTTTCCATTCCAACAAATACCGGTGCCGGAAGGAACAACCGTCTTGCCGAGCGTGGGGATCTGGTAGAGTGTCGCGTCGCAGTCGGCGTCAACGGCGCAGGCTTTGCTCTCGAGGGCGCACTGCTTGGGCACCTCGGCCCCGCCCGGCAGAAAGACCAGCGGCTCTTTTAGGTACGGCAGGTCGTCGGTCTCGACGCCGGTCTGGCCGGCATCGGCGCAATAACCCAGGCTAAAATTGTACTTGGTGTCCTGGAACGGGTACCAGCCCACGGCCGGCCAGGGCTTTTCGCAGAAAAAGGCGTCTAGGCCGAACACGGCCGTAAAGCTCTGGCCCAGCTGGTTGTTGGCGGCGATTACGTCGGCCGTTACTTTGGCTTCCACCACGCCATTGATGTGTCCCTGGACGTTGCGCGCGCCAATAATAGCCGCGTCCTCGTTGCCCGGGGTTCCGGGCACCGGAATGTCGAATACCGGGTTGGCCGCCGGCTTCCAGGACCAAATCCAATCATACACCGCTGGTATGGGGACGATAGGCTGGCCCTCGTTCGTGCTCTCAGTAAGCGCCAAAAATTGTTTTTGTTCTTTGGGTTTGGTAAACAAATGTCCGGGCGGCTCGACGGCCAGTCCCGCCAGCTTGCAGACGTCATCTCCGGTCTTGAAGAACCACACGTCGTCGCGCTCCCCGGAATATTCCGGCGAACTTATGCCGACGCCGAAAGCGTCGGCGATACCGGAGTGCCCGCCTTCAAGGAGCACGGCGTAAACTCCAGATTCAGCCAGCAGGTCTTTGACGTAAATACCGACCTGGCTGGTGCTCGAGGCAGTGGCGGTGGACACATTTTTTACCCTGGTCGTGATCCCCACTTCATTGGCGCACCAGGTAACAATGTTTTCATTTTTGACCTGATCGGTTACAGCCGTAGCCCCGGCCCCCAAACCGAAAAGCTGGACGAAGAACTGCTTCACGCCGGCCCAAATCTTGCCCCACCAGCCGGCCGGCTCGGCGTCGGGAGCAAAGGCTAAAAATTGATTCATCACGCTCTGGTCCACGTTGGTTCCGCCCTTGTCGGCGCAATTAACCGCCGTCGGATAACCGTGGAGCAAAAACAAATTGTTGGCCAACGTTTCCTCGGCGACCGGAGAGGTAAACGTTACTTCGAGATAAGCGTTGCGGCACACTCCGGGTCCGCCCCAGCCGGCGCCGTCGGCCGGGCGCTCGCTGTAGCGCTGCGGACGCTGCCGGCAGCAGGAATTTTTGCCGACGCCGTAAATGTTGGCGGCGTTATCCGGGCAGAGGTTATAAGCGCCGTCCGCGTTCGGCCCGGCAAATTCGCTGTACCCGCATTGCAAAGTGTAATCGGCGCTGCCCAAGATAGTGGTGGTGGCGTTCAATTCGACCTCCACTTTGGTTTTGAGTTCGCTGACCGCGGCGTCGGTGCTCTGGCCCACGGCCTCGACCAGCTGGGTCGGCCCGCTGCCGAGAGTTTCGCTCGGCGTATTTTCACATTTATAGAGGGTCGAGCTGTACTCCCCCAACCCAGTTTGCCCGTCGCCGCACAAAGAAGGCGGCTGGTAAAGGAGCGAGGAACCGCTCCAGGTGCAATCGGAGTTGCAGCCCGGTTCGCCGGCCGTGCATTGTTTGAGCGGCGAACTGCAGGCGCTCTGCACCAGGCAGCGCGGGCTGCAGGTACTGGCTGTGGCCCCGTTGAGTCCTATCTCGCACTCCTCGCCCAGTTCAATAATATTGTTGCCGCACACGCTCAAGGCGGCCTGGCAGGCAGCCGATTTTTTCTGCGCTGCGGTGGCCGACTGTTCGCACCAGACAGCGGCGAGCGGCGTGCCGGCGTGCAGGCAGTTGGCCGTGCAACCTTTGTCCTTGGCTATATCGCAGGCCTCGCCGGCGGTAACAAAGCCGTCGCCGCAGTAGGATTTGTCTTTTTCGAGCTGTCCCGCCGGCACCGGCCCGGACCCGGTCAAGCCATGATTCGCCGGATTGGCGAACAAACAAGACAGCGTGCAATCCTGGTCGTCAATCTCGCAGTCTTCGCCGGCCTCTATCACGTTGCTGCCGCACAGCGGTTGCGTGGTATCCAGGCTATCGCTCGCCACATCGCTGCCTTTGGGCAGGCAGGCGGCGGTACAGTAGGGCTGAAAGCCGTAGGCCGTATTAAAATCGCTCGCGATTTTGGCCACCGCGGGATTTTTCGTGCTCCAGGCGTAGCTGTACTTCCATTTGCTCAGCGCCTGGCCGTACTGGCTGCAGGCGTTCGGCGCGCTGTAGGGAGCGGCGCTGAATATCGCCCGCTCACCGATGGCTTTGGCCGTGTGCGGGTTGGGTTTCACCGTCACGCTCGCCGGGTCGCAGGGTGTCGCTTTGTTCTGCGTCTTGAAAGGCAGTTTCTTTTCCGGCAGCGCCGTACCATAGACCGCCGGGTTGGCTTTGTCCAGGGCTTTCAACAGATCGCCATCCGCCGTCCCCGCCTCATTAAGAACAATTTGGTAATACTGATTGGCCGCGAGCAAATTATTGCCGGAGAGCGAAGCGCTCAGCCAAGTGGGGCTCGAGTCCGGAGAGGGATCAATGGCGTACAAGTCAACCGCCTCGGTCTTGGCGCAGCTCGTAGAATTGTCCAGGCACTTGTACAATTTAAAGGCTGATCCGTATTTTTTCTGATCCATCTGCCGGTTGAACTGGATCCGAATGCCGGCGTTTACGCACGACTCGGCGCAGTTCGGCTCGTAATAGATGACATCCGGATCGGCCAGGCTTATGGTAAGCGGGCTCAGGGCGGTAAAATGCGCGGCTGACTTTTTGATCGGTCCGCCCGTGCCCTCTGTCAAGCGGAGCGAATAGATAACAGGATAAGCAGCCTCGGAAGGCTGTACCTGCGGAACAATTTCCAGCGGTCCGGCGCTCGGAAACTGCCCGTTGAATGTGGTACTCTCTTCGGCTGTCGCCCCGTCCGCGGTTACGAACCAGCTTAACTTTTTTGCCGCCTTGTCCCAGACGAGTCTTACATTGTAAGCGCCGTCTTTATCCGCTTTGAGATTGGTAGTGCACAAGCCGACGACCGTGGCTCCGTCCGCGCCCAGGCTCCTAAAACAAAGGGTGGGGGCACCGGTCGTGGTGTAGCGTAGATTGTACCCGGGACCGGCATTCGGCGTGTCGCGCTTGTTGAGAAGAACCATCGTCACGACGCTGTCCGGGACTTTGAACCGCATATGCCAGGAAAACGATGACGGCAAATTGAGGGCGGATGAATCCGGAATCGAGATCGCGCCGGACGGCGTGTAGCCGGAGGCTCCCGCCGGCGCGCCGGAGAGGACCAAAAGATCAACGAAATTGGGCGCTTCCTCAAACGCTATGTCAGCCTCGGCCTTGATATCAACGGCATCCGGGGCGGTATGGGCCAGGGCCTCGACAACGGCCCGCCGGTTGACATAGCCGGAGCCCGGAGCGCCGGAATACTTGTAAGCGCGGGCTTTGTCGCCCCCTGCCTTACCCGCCTGGGGCGACCATTGCCAATCATACTGATCCACATTCAGCATGACGCACTCCTGGTTGGCCTGGCCCCAAACATAATAATAGAAAGGATGGTCCGGATCGTCCGGTAAGTCTGCCCACAAATACAAATCGCCGGAAAACGGAAAACTGGCATCCTCGATAATGCCCAACCTGTTGGTAGCGTGGGCCGGAGGATTTAAAGCGGCGCTGGCCAGAGTGCACATCTCGCTGCCGGTTTTGAAATCGAAACAAAAAGCGGTGCCCGGGCCGCAAGACCTGGTGGCGCGCAGCGGTTCTTTCAGTTGCTGCTCTTGGCCCAGCACCGATTTATTTTCCAAGGATGTTACCCCGTTAGTCAGCTCCACGTGATACCAGGTGCTGGGTGCCAAAGCCGGCGCTTTTGGATATTCGCGGATAACAAGAACCTTATTTTCATAGGAAAAAAGACCCGGGTCGGTAACGTCTTTTTTGGCTTTTTTACAGTCTATTTTGCCGTCCGATCCGGTTCCGCACTCGTACAGGCGTACCGTGCCGGCCCCAAAGCTCGCCGCATCCATAGGGATGTTAAACCGCACAGCCACGCTCGCGTTGACGCAGGCGGCATTGGCCAGCCCGGACTTTTTGCGCGGAGTCGGCGAGGGCGGATCAATATCGTTGCAGCTGTCCACTACCTCGGGCAATTTGGGGATAATACCGCTCGCAAACCTCCACACATATCCGGCCTCGCGGGTTTCACCGGCGCAAATGTGATCTTTTTGTTTCCACAACCCGGCATCCGGTCCGGCGCTGCAACACTGATAGCCCGGCAAATCACCGCCGCCAACGCAGCTCGAAACTGTGCTGGAAACGGCGTTGCTCACCAGCCCGTTCTTGGCCAGAACTCGTATCGGCCCGGTGCTCATCGACAAGCCGTCTTTGGCGCTGACCGGGATCAGCGTGTTAATCTGCGTGGCGCTGGTCCCTTGGGCGTTTATGGCGTCTTGCCCGTTGATAAGATCAATATCGGTCCTAAGCCAGGTAGCAAAATCGTTGGCCGTCGCTCCTTTGCGCCAGAACAAAACCTCGGGGTCGGAACCAAAGTTAACGCCGTGAATGAAGATGCCGGAGCTGCCGGCCGGCAGCGGCGCCGGAAATTGGGCCGGCTCGACCCGGCAGGCGCTCGGCAAAGGCGGACCGTCTTTTACCTCTAGTACCGCCTGTCCGTCGCTCTTGAAGCCCAGGGCATCACCGCGTTTGACTGCCAAGCGGTACGAGCCAGCAGAAGTTCCCTCCGGCACCTCGGCAATAATTTGGGTATCGCTCCAGGTGTCGCCGCATTGTCCAGGCAAATTGGCGGCGTTTAACGTGTGGCACGAACCGTC
This sequence comes from Candidatus Magasanikbacteria bacterium GW2011_GWA2_56_11, assembly GCA_001004885.1. GTDB lineage: Bacteria > Patescibacteriota > Patescibacteriia > Magasanikbacterales > UBA922 > GWA2-56-11. The sequence continues at coordinate 80,624 of LCRX01000009.1, read as the reverse complement.
CGCGGTCGGGGAACCGCAAGACAGAGCGTGGCCCGCCGTATCGGCGACAAACACGTACCCCACCATCTCGCCAAAACCCTTGCCCTGAATGGTAATATAGCTTTTGGGCGTCGTACTGGCCGGGTCAATACCGCTTACTACCGGTATTTGGTCGCTATCCTTGTCGGACAAAACCGTAAACTTGACCCCGTTGCTCTTGTAACCGCCCACTTTTAGGTACACGCCCACATCTCCGGTTTTGAGGTTTATCGGCACCGTACTCGTAACAATAGTATCGGACCAGTTGGCAGCGCCGCTCACCTGGCCGGCAAGGCCGCCAAACCAAAGGCCGCTTGCCCCTTTGGCCGCGCCAAAGCCCGATCCGAGGGCCCGGACCGACATCCCTGGCGGACCCGAATTTTGCCCTTTCAAAATGCTCACGGTCTGGTCGCCGATTTTGACGTTATCCACATTTTCGGCCGCCCCCACCGAACACAAGCCCGGCCGCTTAACGGCATTTTTGATAAACAACCCTGGCTGGTACTTTTGTACATACTGCGCCTGTTCATTTACGTCTTTGGTGTCCGGGTCGTCTTTGGCCACCGGTTTGGGTCCAAATTCGTCCACCGTGGTGTCGCTTAGGGCCGCGGCATCGCCGCGCTTAACACGGACAGCGCTCGTTTCCAGGATACCTTTTTTGGCCGGACCAAAAATGCCGACCGTGCCGTAAGTTACTCCCCCGGCATAAGCCGCGTTGTTCTTGGCCTGGCTCTGGTCGAGCGCGATGGCGCCGGACGATTCCGCCAGCCGCCAGTACCCGGCCGGGCCGTCCGCGATAATGCCCTGGGCGTACGCCCCGGCCCCTTCGCCGCGGCTCTCATAATGCGCCGCCACTTGTTCGGCACTGAGCGGTTTTTTATAAACCGCCGCTTCGTCTATGATCCCTTTGAAATAATGGGCGTTTATCGAGCCGGGCTTGGCTATGTGCCAGACACCGCCGGCGGAAATAGATGCGTAGGGAACGGTTTTTTTGAGTGCGCCGTCAACATACAGGCTGGTCAGTTTTGACCCGTCCCCGGCCACGCTCTGGACGCAAACAATGTGATGCCAGCCGCCCGTTGCCGTCTCGTCGGCGAAAAACGTGCGCTCCTGGGTATCCCAAACGCGGCAGCCGGGTTTCCCCTGGCTCACATACACCTCAAACCGGCCGCCGTTGTTGCCGCCGACGACCGTCATCCGTTCCGTAGCGGTGTCGGTGGTACTATACCAGGCTTCAGCGGTCCAGCCGGCCGGAGCGTCAGCGGAGTAGACCAGTTTGGTGGCCACGGCGTCATCCACGCCGTCAAAACTGACCGCGCTGTTGGCCTCGTTGGCGGCATTGGGCACCTGAACCACGGCCCAGTCGGCGTGCCAGGCCGGCGCGTTTTCGCACTGCACAATTGGCGCCGCCACCCATTCGTCCGCATCGTAAGCGTTATTCTGGTTCAAATCAGAGGCAAACTCCACGGTACCCGTAGACGCGCCGAAATTTTTGCCGAGGACTGTTACCCAGTTGCCAGGGGCGCCGGAGAGAGGGTCAACATCAGTAATGACCGGCGCGGCCGAGCATTTCTTCTCGATACAGGCATAGCCGAAGGCGCAATCGCTGTCTTTGACGCAAGGATCGTCAGAACCGCCGCCGCAAGAGCCGCCGACATTCACCCCTCCGGTCTCGTCGCCGTCTTGCTTATCGTTGTCGCAATGGGCTCCATAGACCGTAAAACCCGCCGTACCCGCCGCGCTATTGCCGTCGATATCATAGGCGGTAAGCGTTACCACGTAAGAGTGAAGCGGGGTGAACTTGTTGCCGCTGACGACGCCGGTATAGTTTACCGCGTAAGCCGGAGACGAACCGGGATTAACCGGCGGCGCTTCCACGCCGGAAAATACCACGCTGCCGTTGGCCGCATCGGTAACGGTAATGTTGGCCAGCCCCACGCCGCCAAAAGGCGCCGCTGTCGAGCGGTCTTCGACCACGCTGCCGACAGTGTACACGTCGCCGATGTAGAGCTTGTTGCCCGCGCCGGCAGAGCCGTCAATGGTAACCGCGCTCACAAGCGGCTTGACGGCATCGGCGTACTCTTTGTTGACGTAAACTTTGGCGCTTGCAGGGTAGGACACGCCGCCCGAAGTATAATTCGTTTTGATTTTATCGCCCGTGAGCGCGCTTTGGATGTCTTTGTTTACCTCGATCAGATAATTTTTTCCCGGCTCGCGCGGCGGAATATTCTTTGATTCGGTATTGTACTTCGCTTCTATCACCTTGCTGTTCTCGATCAAAACAGCACTAAGCGGCAGCGCGGCCGCTCCCTCCTCGGGACGCAAAGTAACGGCCGTGGCCAGATTGGTGTCCTGGCGTATAGGCTGGCTAAAAAGCACGCGCACCGTAATATTGTTCATGTCGGTAGCGTTGCCGCTGCCCGGAGTGCTCGGCGTAATGCTTCTGACGTAAAACTCTAACTCCTGGCAATACGACAAGGTCGGGTGCTGCTGGCACTCATTTTCGCATTTCTCCTTGTCGTAATCGGACGAACTTTGATCGCAGTATTTCCAGATGTCGTCGTTGTTGCCATCGTCATCCTGCGCGGGATTGATCGCCCCTTGCAGCTGTTTGAGCACAAACTGGGTGATGGTAAAGGCGGAAAGAATAATGGCCAGGCCGATGGCGCCGTTAATCAATATCTTTCTGGCTGTCGTTACCTTTTCTTCATTGCCGCCGGCCGTCATGTAGACGAAACCGCCATAGAGCACAATACCCAAGGCTATAACGCCCAAAAGACCCAGGATAACCCGGATGATCCTGGCCGCGATAACGCGCAAGTCGTCGTTGCCAAGCGCGATCGTGTCGTCAACCGGGGCCAGGCCAAAGGTGTCGGTCGCCACGCCGAACGCGCTCGCGCCGTACAACAAACCGGCGGCGGCGATGCCAAAAACCACTAGCCACAATATTAAGCGCTGGCGGGACCGGAAAAGTGTCATACGCGAAAAAGTTGCCGCCCAGTCTGCCTGGGGTGATTATTATTTTAGCGCGGTCGGACTTGCCTCTCTAAGTTTTTTCAGGCATGACGGCACATCCGCCTGCCGCTGGTCGAGCGCCGCATCGAGCGAGGCGCATCCCGTGTCCGTCGAGGTATCGAGGGTAACAGCCGCGCAGTTTTCGTTTTTTAGGACGACGCCATTATCGTCTTCCGCGTACACACACTCTAGGCCGGCCGCGGCCGGACCGCGCCCCGGATAAAGACAGTTCTGATTCGCGCTCCGGACAGAACTCGACACCGAAGTGAAATAATACAAATCCAAACCGTTCGGGCCGAGATCCCTCCCCGGCTTCAGCTGCAGAAGCGTCTTGTCGGCCACGGCGGCCGAACGGTGGTAATAGGGCAAAGCCGACAGGCCCTGAATTTGGCCCGGGTACTCTTCTATTTTCACTCCGTCTACAAGCGTGCTCAGCCACATAATTTTGTTAAAACCCATACCCACCGATTGCGGCCCTTTGACACCTTCCTGGTCTATGACCGGCTCAACCGTCGCTAGTAGGGGCGCGCTCCGGTCTATCTTGTTCTCGACCGTAAAACTCCACCAGTAGTTGTCCGGGGCCTGTTCGCCCGCGCCGATTTTAAGCGGTTCGTCCACCGCCGGTTTGTGGGGATTGGCCGGGACTCCGTCGCCGCCATTGTTTGGCCCGCCGGAGTCGAGGGCGTTGCCGGCCATGTCCATGAGGCCGCTAAACGGCGCCGCGATAAAATTTTTCTGCGCCGGTTCAAGAAGCTCGGCCGTACGCACGAGACCAGTATAGGCGCTCTGGCAGCCGGTCTGCCCCTCCTGGCAGGCAACCGCCAGGCAATACATCGTCTCTCCGCAACTGTTCTGTCCGCAAGGCTTGTCGGAAACAAATTCGACGGTCCGGTAACCGTTGGTGATGCGCCACTCGCCGGAAACGTCCGGATAGCTAAAAATGAGATGGCTAAAATCGCTATCCGCGCCGGAGAGCCCCTGGGCGACCGCCGGATCAACCGGCTCGCTGAAAGTAATCTGGACTATGGTGTTGCGCGCCACGACCGCGCCGCTTGCCGGATAAGTATCGGCCACGGTCGGCGGGGTAAAATCAATCGTAGTGTCAGTGGCGAATTTCCATTCGTAAAATTGCTCGGCTTTCCCCGCCGGGAAAATATCAGAGCCGTCGGAGCGCTTGATGCCCAACGCCGGTTTGTTCCCCCCCACCAGCCGGACATGGTGCCAAACGTCCGCGGCGCTGTCTCCCAAAAGTTCGAGCGGCCGGAAAGTAAACAGCGCGGCTGTTTTATCCTGGTCGTAGACAGCCACGGCGGCCGCCTCGAACAGCGGCTTGTCCGGATCCTGGGCAAATTCAGTTTTATAAATTTGCACGGTCGATGTCGCTATCCGGTCGCACTCCGTCTCCCAGCTTATCCCCTTGTCATTGTTGAGATCGACGCAGTCGCCGTAAAACGGCACCGGCTTGCCTTTAAGTTCTCCGTCGGCATACGTCTGACACGCGGGGTCGGAGAGAGCAAGGGGTTTCGTCCCTTCCTTGGGCCAGCAAGTGCTGTTGGCATTCACGATAAAACTCTCCGGCCTAACCGGTTCGGCAAACGTCACCGCGATTTTGGTGTTGCGCGGCACTTTGGTCTGATTTGGTTCCGGGTAGTGGTCTTTGATGATGCTACCGAGCGCGCCGCTGCCGGAAAAAGTCTCAAAAACAGGTTTTGTCCCGCCGCTGTCGTCCGCGCCCAAAATGCCGTCCTGCAACGATTTGAAAACGAAGTGTACTATGGTCAGGGCGGCGAGAATAATGGCGAGTCCGATAGTCGCGTTGATCAAAATCTTTCTGCCGGTGATTACCTTTTCCTCGTTGCCGCCGGCAGTCATGATAACGAATCCGGCGTAGATAATGATACCGACCGCTATGGCCCCCAATAGCCCCAGCGCCGCCCGTATAATGCGGGCGATTATCACCCGGATATCGTCATTGCCCAATTGCACCACCTGGTCTACTTCGCCCACCCCGAAAGTATCTGTTTGGGCGGCCAGCGGCCCGGACGGCAGCGCCAAAAAAACAAAAACTGTTACTACCAAAATAATCATGGAAGCAACAGTCTTGGCTGTGCTGTTCGTGCTTCGAATCCAAGGAAGCATGGGACCGAGGATTCAAAATTTAATGGCGGAGGCCGCCTTTATGCCTGTCCGCCGGCCAAGAGCCGGCTCACGATCGCGCGCACGCGCCCGCCGTCGGCCTGGCCCTTAACTTCTTTTATGACGCTGCCCATCACCCGGCCCACATCCCCGGGGCTCGAAGCGCCGGCGGCGGCAATAACGCGCCGCGCGATTGCTTCGAGCTCCTCGTCGGATAATGGTTCAGGCAAATATGTCTCCAAAATCGCTATCTCGCCCTCGGCAGCTGCCGCCAGATCGTCCCGGCCGCCGGAACGAAAATCGGCCAGGGCATCTTGCAGCTGCTTTACTTGCCGTCTCAAGACTGCTTGGGCCTCTTCTGTGGACAAATCGCGGCCGAGAGCTATCTGTTCGTTCTTGAGCGCGGATAATGCCAGTTGCAATATCGAGAGCTTCTTTTCGTCGTGCGCTTTGCGCGCCGCCTCCCGATCGCTGGCGAGTGTTTCTGGGATAGACATAGATTAACGTTTCGGCACTATTTCGTCTTTCGGTAATTTGCCGGTTTTTTTCAGGTACGTTAACGTGGCGATCCGCTGCACCCGCGCCACGGCTCGTTTGCGGCGGGTATTTTTGCTGGATCTCGGTTCGAAATACTGGCCTTTGCGAACCTCGAGCAGTTTGCCCGAGCGCTGCCACTGTTGTTTGACCCGGCGCATGAAACCCTCGAACGACTCCCCTTTTTTCCGTTTGATATCGGACACAAATTTCACCTCCTGAAGGTAAGATAAAAATTACTACTCCAGTGTACACGAACCCGGACCGGAAGTCAACTTACGCCCAAAAGCCTCCGGAGAGTTTGTTTAAGTTTTTTCTGGTCGACGATTTCTTGGATGCCGGAATCCATGTTGCGGACAAGAATGGTGCCGTCCTGAACTTCTTTCTGCCCCAGAATAATCGTGTGCGTCGCTCCCAACTTGTTGGCCGCCTCGAGTTGGACCTTGAGCGAGGACTTCGCCAGATTGTGGTGCACGCTGATCCCCTCCCGGCGCAGTTCCTCGATAAGATAAAGAGAGCGCCGTTTGGCCTGTTCGCCCAGCTGGGCAAAAAAGACATTCACCGCGCCCGGAACGGCGGCCGGAGTGGTGGCGGCGCGCCGCTTTTCCCACACCGACATAATCCTCTCCACACCCAAACCAAAGCCGGAGGCCGGAGTCGGCTGCCCGCCCAGATGTTCCGCCAAAAGATCATACCGGCCGCCCCCGCCCAGGGCATTTTGGGATTTTTCTTCCGCGGTTTCCTCGTACAATTCGAATACGGTATGCGTGTAATAATCCAGCCCCCGCACCAAAGTCGCCGTGAGCACGTACGGTATGGACAGCTCGTCCAGATACTCGAGGACGCGCATGAAAAAACCCTTGGAATCGTCGGAGAGCCAGTCTATTATCTGAGGCGCTTCGGCAATCACCGGCTGGCAGGAGTCATTCTTACAGTCCAATATGCGCAACGGATTTTTGGTGAGCCGGCGCTTGCAGTCTTCGCACAGGTAAGTCCGTTTGCTCTTCCAGTAGCCCACCAACTCGACCAGATACTGTTCACGGTCGGCCGGGGTACCCAGGCTGTTGATGTGGACCACGACCGGAATGCCCAAATCCCGAAGAAAATTGTACGCCAAGGCGATCAGCTCCGCGTCCACGACCGGCGATTTCTCGCCCAAATTCTCGCAGCCTAACTGGTGGAACTCGCGGTAGCGTCCGGCTTGCGGTCGGTCGTAACGGAACACCGCTCCGGCGCTCCACACTTTGACCGGCTGGGGCAGAGTCTGCAGCCCGTGCATGATATAAGCCCGGACCACCGACGCGGTCAGCTCCGGCCGCAGACACAGTTTGCCGCCGTCGCGATCCTCAAACAGGTACATTTCCTTTTCCACCACATCGGTGCTCCTGCCTAGCGACCGGATAAAAAGCGAAGCCGCTTCCACAATCGGGGTTTCTATATACTCAAAACCGTATGCCCCGGCCACCCGCTCAAACACCTGGTGCGCCTCGCGCCACAGAGCGCTCTCGGGCGGCAAAATGTCTTTCATGCCGCGGACAAGCGCCAGCCCGGCAGCGGTTTTCTTGGACTTCTCCTCTTCGGCAGGAGCCGGCTTCGGCCGCGACTCAACCGCGGGTTTCTTGTATTTCATGGTGTGTTTTTTAGGGGACATAAGGATAAAAGTAAAATCGGTCTAGAAGTTGTACGTCGGCGGCGCAAAGGTGCCGGCCCGGCTGAAAGGCCAGCCGCGGAACCAAACCCGGCCGACCATGTCGTTTTCATCAATCGGGCCGAAACGGCGCGAATCAAAGCTGGCATCGCGGTTGTCCCCGAGCACGAAGTACTGGTCATCGTCGAGAACGTAGCTCACCGAGCCCGGCGTCGGCTCGCTGATGTACGCCTCTTCGACCACCACTCCCTGCGGGTGTTCTTTGTTGTAAATAATAACCTTGTCACCCTCGACTTTTACCCGTTCGCCCGGCACGGCGATCACGCGCTTGAGATAGTGGTCGTTGTTAACCGGCGAACGGAAGACGATGATGTCTCCGCGCACCGGCGAACGGAAACGATAGGTAATTTCGTCAATGATAAGATAATCCCGCTCCTGAAAATTCGGCTCCATGGACTGCCCTTTGACGTAAAAAGGCTTAAACAAAAAATAACGGACCAGCCCGATAGTAATGCCGGCCAAGAGAGCGATTTTGATGAGTTCCAAAAAGAACGAGGCGAGTTTGCTTAAAAAGCCCTGTTCCTGGGGGAGTTCGTTATAACTGTTATTATTGTCTGGCATAGGAAAAAATACAATTCTGTAGCCTTAGTATAGTTAAACTAGGGCAAAAAAGCAAACGCCGGCCGGGGTGGAAATCGGTCTGACGGCTGAGATTGAGGGTACGATGTCCTATGGCTCTGAAAGGCCGGAAAGGAAAGTGGCGCGGCTTCGTTTATTGTTAGGGTCGTAGATCTCTTATTTATCCACAGTTTGGCGATATTTCAGTTGCCAGTATGTATCGGGGCGGTTAAACTATAAGGGGGTCAGAAGCGGGATCCGAGTGTTTTAGTGTTGTTTGTTAAGAAAATCTGTTAAAGTTCCTTGTAAATTCGTATTTAGACATCTTTGAGATTGGCAAGCCTCGTTAAAACTTCCATAAAGGTCGAATCAACTAAGTAATATTTTAAAGATATAAAATTATGAGTATAGGTGAACATGAGACCGGCGTGCCACAAGATGCCGCCGATTTCCAGGCTCCTTCTGCCGACGCAGATACAGCCGCTGAAAGTAAAATGGAAGGGGATTATAATCTAGCAAACCCAGAAGAGATGCGTCTATACTTCCAACTTCTTGTCGGTAACAGAGCGCTTAGCGTGATAGATCGAGCAATCGAGAAACATCATTTGGACATAAGTAAATGCCGGGAAATATTGACTCCATTAGTCCAGAGCGGCATCGACGGTTCACGTGAAGCTATTAAAAGACACCGAGATTACCAAGAAGAAGCCAGGACTAACCCTCATAGAGGTAATGACCACATTCCGTATGGTCATGAACCTTCAACACAAATACGCGTCGAAGAAGGAAGAATCGCCGATCTTGAAGAATTCGCCCAAAAACATCAACTAGAAGTGAAATAATTCAAGAAAAACCACTGACCTGAGTCAGTGGTTTTCAATCTGAGCGCCTGTAGACATTTATTTTTTACACCCGCAGGTACACATCATATTTTAGCTATCCAACCTCCGTCTTGAGCAGAAAACTCTGCCAATTGCAGAAACAAACAGCTCTTCTGGTTGGTCCGACGAGACGACTTTCCATCTACGTGGGCGTGGAAGGAATCGAACCTTCGACCTTTACATTATCAGTGTAACGCTCTAGCCAACTGAGCTACACGCCCCTATTGTTTTTCTTTGCTTTGGTGGGCGGCACAGGGCTCGAACCTGTGAACCTCTGCAATGTCAATGCAGCGCTCTAACCAAACTGAGCTAGCCGCCCAAAGTTTTCAACCAAGTACTTTTAGGAAACAAAAAGATTATAACAGGTGCCGTTAATAAAATCAAGCCCTTTCCGACAAAAAAGCAAAAATCCCCTCTCGGGGACTTTGGCCAGGGTTGTAACCCAGTCTAGATCTCGATATTGTCGATCGCGCTCGTGTCCACGTCGGCCGAAGCTACCGGGGCCTCGCTCATTGGGCGCGGGGCGCGGCGGCCGCCTTCCGGTTCGTTGATCTTGAGGTTGACGCTGGCGTTGTTTTTGGCGCCGACGACACGCAATAGCGTGCGAATCGCGCGCACCGTCTGTCCCTGGCGGCCGATAACATAACCGATATCGGTCGGGCTGACATCGAGGGTAATTAGAACTCCGCGCTCATCTACCGTGCGAGTGGTCCGCACGCTGTCCGGGTTATTGACGATAGCCTTGACAACGTACTCCAAAAACTGTTGATCGGGGTGCATGTCTGCCATACCGGCCTCCGGAGCGGCGGCCGGTGCCGCCGGTTCGGCCGGAGCAGCCGCCGCCTTTTTGGCGGCCAGCTTTCCCTGGCGCTTTTTGGAGAGGTACACCGACTTCTCTTTTTTACCTTTCACGATACCTTCCTTTACCAGAATATTGTGCACGGTGGCCGAGGCCTGGGCCCCCACCGACAGCCAGTACTCGACGCGGTCTTTGTTAAGCTGAAGCGTTTTGTCTTTCTCCACCGGATTGTAGTAACCCAAAATTTCCAGGCTGCCGGCCTGGGTATCGCGGTGATTTTCCGAGACAATAAAACGATAGCTAGGCCGTTTGGTTTTGCCCATGCGCTGCAGACGGATAGTCAACATAGATATAGAAACTGACTGGGTTCAAGGCCGTGAACCCTGAACTTAAAGAGAGAGCGTAGACGGTTTAGATGGCCAAAGTATAGCCAACGGGGTGAAAATTGTCAAGGGAATGGGCGCCGCCTGACTCGACCGGGAAGGGAGTCAGGCGGCGGCGCGGGTGCGCTCTTCGGTCTCGAGACCGCAGGCGGGGAGCTCCAGGTAGCTTATGACGACAAACGGACGGAACGAACCGTCTTTGGCGTCATGCTTACTCCAGCAGCTGGCACAGACCACGAAGTAGTTGGGCGGGATCGGGCGGGCGGGCGACCGCGGATCCGCGATGAGCACGGTTCGCTCGGCGGTCAGGCCCCCGTCCGCGGCCTCGCAGCCGCTATCGGCGACCCGGCAGGTCCTGCCCTGGAGCATGAGTTGCTCGCCCAGCAGGACCGCCCGCATCACTAGCGGCAACGAGCGCGCATCGGTTGCTGCGATCATGCTGCCCTGGCCTCCCGCCGGCGGTGACAGGTAATCTGTCGGGCCAAGGCCAGGAGCTCTCTGCCCCGGCAGATGCCGTCGATCCGGGTGCTGCCGGGCAACTCCAGGGTGATCCTGAGGCCGGAGAACCGGCCGTTCTCCCGCACATGCGTGCGCAGGAGCTTGCCAATCCTCTCCGGGGTACCCTCGATGGTCGACAGGCCAATGACGATGGTAATCAAAACTGAACCTCCACCTGCATGCTGGGCTTGCGCCCTTGGTTGTATAGAACTAACGCACCGGCCCTCTCCTCCTTTACTACTGGGCCGACGCACCAGCAACAAAAAATCCCGCGGCTAGCGGGATTTGTTTTTACACACGAAAAACCTACCCCGCGCGCGAGATCTTCTTGGCCTTCTTAACTTTCAAACTCAGGGCTAGATTCATATTGAACTGATTGTGAGTTATTAGCGATTCTATCCTAAGTTGAGCCGAAACATAGACTGATTTTTACGGCACCAATGTCTGAGCCTGTAAGAGCGAGTTTTGGGGCCGTAAAAATCAGTCTATGTTTCGGCGAGGGGGGGGGACTCACTATGGGTTCATTGAAATATAGTGTAACACGACCCGAGGCGACCGGCAAGTGGACAACTGGGCCGACCGGGGGCTTTAAGCCGCCGCGGTTTGATCCAGCTCAACGCTCAAAAGCTTACTCACCCCGTCCGCGCCCATAGTAACGCCGTACAAAATGTCGGCCGCGTGCATGGTTACGCGATTGTGCGTGATGACCACAAACTGGGACTCCCCGGCGAGCTCGCGCAAGATCTTGTTGAAACGCAGCGTGTTCGCCTCGTCTAGCGCCGCCTCGACCTCGTCGAGCAGCACGAACGGCGGCGGGTTGGTATGCAAAATGGCGCACACGAGCGCTATCGAGGTCAGCGTCCGCTCGCCGCCGGAAAGCGCGGCGATATTCTTGATTTTTTTGCCCGGCGGACAGGCGCTTACCTCTATGCCGGTCAGTATCGGGTGCGGTTTCTTTTTGGTCTTGCCGTCCGGGCGCTCGCCATCCGGCTCGGCCGCGGCCTCCGGCGCTTCTCCTCCCGGCTCGGCCGGAGGCGCCTCCTCGGCCTCGTCGCCGTACGTCTCCATAAGCTCTGCTTTGCCGCCTTCGAATAAAATCTCAAAATACCGGCCGAACTCTTTTTTTATTTTGGCAAAAGCGGTCGCGTGCTTTTTTTTCATTATTGTATCGAGTTCGGAAATAAGCTCGCGGATATCCGCGGAGGCCTTCGCGAGGTCATCGAGTTCGGAGGACAATTTTTCGTGCCGCTGTCGCGTGGCTTCGTATTCCTGCATTACTTCCTCGTCAATGCCGCCTATAAGGCTGAGCTTGTACTTTAATTTTTCAATTTCCCCTCTGGCCCGGTCGATCTCATCTCCGGTCAAAAATCCAGCCGCGCCGGCGCGGACAATATCCGCGTGTTTTTTGAGCTCGGCAAACACCTCGGCCGCCAAATCTTCGCGCCTGGTTTCGAGCTTGACCACCTCCATTTGGATAGCGCCCTTGCCGGAGAGGTGGTCATTCAAAAGCGCCTGCGTCTTTTGCATCTCGTCTTGCAGGGCAAATACGCGCTGGCGTTTTTCCTCCTGCTCGCGGTTGAAAAGGGCCATTTTTTCTTGTACTTTGGACAGCTCCGACTCGGCCGCCTGCAATTTAGTTTCGAGAGCCTCTTTCGTCCGGGCCAACTCCTCCATCATGGCGCCGACCGCTGCCGGATCGAGCGTAGAAAGAGCGCGCTCGGCCTCCAGCCGGGAGACCTCCTCCGCGGTCTCCTGTTCGCGCGCCTCGAGAAGTTCTATCTTGTGGGTGAGCGTCTGCTCCGCGGTCTCTGCCGCTACCACTGCCTGTTGCTTCTCGCCCGCGGTCCGGTCGAGAGAGCGCTCCTCGTCGGCCAGCCGGGCCAGCTCCTGCTGGTGGTCTTCATTCGACGGCCACAGTTCGGCCCGCGCGGCGCCGGAGACAAAATGCAGGCCGAGCGGCGACCGGGAGCGAAAACCGCCTTTTAGCGAACCGCTCGTCTCCACCAAGTCGCCTTCGGCGGTTACCATGCGAATCCGGCCGATGCCGATGGCGCGCGCCGTCTCGATATCCGCCACCACGAGAGTCGAGCCGAAAACGTAAGAAAAAATATTCGCGAACTCCGGCGCGTACCGCACCAAATCCACGGCCAGTCCGTACACGCCCTGGCGGCTAAGGTAGCCGGCGATGTCGGCCAAAACCGGACGCGGACGAATAGTGGTGAGGGGCAAAAAAGTGGCTACGCCCAGCTGGTTGCTTTTGAGGAAGCGGATACACTCTTCGGCCACCCGGTCGTCGGCCACTACGATCGAGGATAAATGGGAACCGGCCGCCACTTCGAGCGCGAGCTTCATGGCATCGTCCACCGCGGCGAGCTCGGCCACCAAGCCGTGGACAGCGCCGCCGAACTCTCCCCGGCGTTGCAAAACCGCGCCGACCGAGCGCAATACGCCCGACGGAATTTCCTGCTCAGACTGGCGCGAGTCGAACAAACGCTTTTCAAGCGCCGTCCGCCTGGCCTGCAGCTCAATTTTGCGCTTCTCGCACTCCCGCAGCGCCAGGTACGCCGCGTCCCGCTCGGAACGCCGGCGTTCGTGGCTCTCCCGCTCCGCCGCCAAGGCCGCGCGCCGAGCGGCCAATTCAGAGCGCAGGTCCGACAACTTCCGCTCCAACCACGCCATGTCTTGTTTGCCCGCCCGGCTATATTCTGTTGTCAACTTGCCGGCGATGATGGATTTCTCGCGCTCCAGAGAGTTTTTTTCGCGCATCACACCCTGGTATTCATCTTCTAGGACCCGAAATTGATCTTCACGCGACGCCTCGTGCGCCAGCCGCGCCAGCTCGGTTTGGACGGCGACAAGCTCTTCATGGCTGGCAGCGTATTTTTTTTCAATGGCGGACAATTCACCGCGCCGTCCGCCAAGTTCTTGGTCCAAAATGTACAGCTGCGTGGCGTAGTACTTCTCCTGCGTTTCACGCAGCGCCAGCTCCACCGCCTGTCTCTCCTCGAGCTTTTTCACCTGCCGGCGCAGACTCTTTAAATGCGGTTCGACTTCCAAAAGCAGACGGCCGGCCTCGGCCATGTGCTCCTCGGTGCGAGTCAGTTTAAGAAACGCGTGGTGCCGTTTGATCTGGAATTCCTTGATGCCCACGGCCTCATCGAAAAAAGACTTGCGCTCCGCGGCCGTTTGCAAAAGCAGGCGGTCTATCATACCCTGCCCGACGATGCCGTAGGAACCGTGGCCGAACTGGGCCTGGGCCAAAAGGATTTGCAAGTCAAACAAGCGCACCGGGTTGGCGTTGACCAGGTATTCGCTTTCCCCTGTCCGGTACACCCGGCGGGTAATGACGAGCTCCTCGTAATCTACCGGCGCCCGGCGGTCGCTGTTGTCAAGCGTCATGGTCACGCTCGCCGCGCTAAGCTTGCCCTTGCCTTCGGAGCCGCCGAATATGACATCATCGCTTTTTTTGCCGCGCAGCTGCTTGAAGCTCTGCTCGCCGAGCACCCAGCGGATAGCGTCCGCGATGTTGCTCTTGCCGGAACCGTTAGGGCCGACTATGGCGGTAATGCTAAAACGCCCGTCAGGCGGCGGTTTAAACTCCAAGGCAGTGGCGTTGGCAAACGATTTAAAGCCGGCAATCTCAAGGCGTTTCAGGTACATTGGGAGCAAACCTAAAGTCAAAATCTCCACCGCGGCCGCTGTTTAAGCGCGAAAATCCGGAGCGGCAGGGTAATTCAACAGAACTTTAGACTAAAGTATAACACCCTTGACAACCACTGACAATCACCCTATACTGCCAGGCTATTTTGCCTATTCGATTCTATGCTTGAACGCATCGTCCAACGTATCTGCGGCGCCATCGAGAGCGCCGGACGAGTTATGATTGTCCCCCACCAGTACCCCGACGGCGACGCGCTCGGCGCGGCCACGGCCCTGGCCGCCTGGTGCTCCAGCCGGCAGATAATCTGTACCGTTTTCTGCGCCACCCCCATTCCCTACACCCTGCGCTTCCTGCCTTTCGCCGAAAGTATCACCTCGGACCCGGAGGTCTGGGAGCGTGAGCGCTACGACGCGGTGGTAATCGTTGACTCGGGCGATCCGGTCTACGCCGGGGCAGAACCGTTTTTATCGGCCCTCCCTTACCGGCCGATATTGATAAATATAGACCACCACCCGACCAACACCCGCTTCGGCGATCTGAATCTGGTTGTTCCCGCGGCCTCCTCCACCAGCGAAATCCTCTACACGTTCTTTACCCTCAACAAAATACCGATAAGCGCGGCAATGGCCACTTCGCTTATGACCGGGCTTATCACCGACACCGGCACGTTTACCAACTCGGCCACTTCGCGCCTCTCGCTCGCGGTGGGCGGCGAGCTGATCAAAAAAGGAGCCGATCTAAAAACCATCAAACGCTCGGTGCTCTCCGACAAGTCTATCGAGGCGCTCAAACTCTGGGGCATCATCCTAAGCCGCCTGGAGCTGGAACCGGAAACCGGGATCGCCTACACGTATTTCAAACGGCACGACCTAGAAAAACACCCGGTCAAAGAGGAAGAGGCGGACGGCATCGCGAACCTGCTCAATTATCTCAGCGAAGGCCGGGCCGCGCTGGTCCTCAAAGAACGCGACGGCGGCACTGTAAAGGGCAGCTTTCGCACCACGCGCGATGACCTGGACGTCTCGGCCTGGGCCAAAAAACTCGGCGGGGGCGGACACAAAAAAGCGGCCGGATTTACGGTCGCGGGCACTGTCGAGGAGGTGCTCGAAAAGGTGCTGGCCGCTGTCCGGGATTAAGCCCCGTTTGCGGGCGGCCGGATGCCGCTCGACAATCGCCAGAAATAATTGAAAAAAAGAGAGAAAGTGTTATACTTAACGTAAGATTTTCCGGTACTTAATCCCACCCCATATTATGACTTCCCTAGTTACGGCTGAAAAGACTCCGGCCGCGGCCGAAATAACCGCGCAAATACTCATCCCGACCGTTATTGAAAAAACCGCCTACGGCGAACGCGCCTACGACATTTACTCGCGCCTCCTCAAGGATCGGATCATTTTCCTGGGTACGCCGGTTGACGACCACGTGGCCAACATAGTTATCGCCCAGATGCTCTTCCTCGAAAACCAGGATCCGGACAAAGACATCAAGCTCTACATCAATTCGCCGGGCGGGTCGGTTACTGCCGGCATGGCCATATACGACACCATGCAATACATCAAGCCGAACGTCTCGACCATCTGCATCGGACTGGCGGCCAGCATGGCCTCGGTGCTTCTGGCCGCGGGAGAAAAAGGCAAACGTTTTTGCCTCCCCAACAGCGAAGTGATGATCCACCAGGTTTTGGGCGGAGTCCAGGGCCAGGCGAGCGACATCAAAATCCACGCCGAACGCATACTCAAGATTAAAGATCGGCTGAACCAAATTCTGGTCGAGCACACCGGCCAGGATCTCGCCAAAATAGAACGCGACACAGACCGCGATTACTTTATGAGCGCCGAAGAATCCGTGGCTTACGGGCTGGCCGACAAAGTGATCGCCTGAACATAAAATTTAAAAAAACAAAAACCCCCGGTAACGGGGGGTTTTATTATGGTTAGGATGGATCCTACCCGTATCCAAGAAGGTGTGTCATAGGAAAAGACGAGCCGCAGCCTGTACTCCCCTACCACACACCCCCATGCTTGTCGTGGATACAGGGTGGTATGTATTTAGCCTTACAAGCTCACTAACTACATACTTACTCTGGATCCTCGAACCGATGATTATCTAGGGGTCCGGATAACAAAGTTTTGCGCGTTGCGCCCGAATTCAGGGCAACAGCAAATATTACCAAAAAAATCCCTTTTTGTCAAGACAGTGCTTGTGGATGAACAAAATTTGCCTTATTTAAGGCAAATTTATCTCGTAGCCGCCACTCCAAAATAGACTCGAAGCGCTATTCAGCGGCTGATGGTACTTCTGAGGCTGGCTCCGGTGTTTCTGCCGGAGGCGCGGAGTCTGGCTCTGCCGGGGGCGTTTGCGTCTCTGCCGACTCAGCCGGAGTATCGCTCTCAGCCGGCTGCTCCGGCACGCAGCCGGCGTCGTCCGGAGCGCAGTCCGGTTTCTTGGCCGCGCCCACGTAGCACGTCGATGGAACAGCCCGGTACGTGCTCTTAAACTCGCGGGTTATTTTTTCTCCGGTGGCCAGTTCGCGGATATAATTGAAGGCAGCCGTAGCGCCGTTGTGCACCCCCTGGCACTCTTTTTTGCCCGGCGGCAAATCCGTCGTCTCTATAGTCTGCGCCGGCCCGGCCGGAAACCATTGCAAAACTTTGGGCGCCGTATAATAGCCCTTGCGGCCGTCGTTTGTGCCCCAAACGGTAAAGACCAGATCACCGGTGGCAGTGTTCATCTCGGTAGTGATAAGCAGATATTTGTCGGTGTCATTTTTAAACCGGAAATCCGGCCACGGTTCGTAAATGGTGGCGTCAGTTCCTGGGTTGCCGTTCGCCGGATCATTGTAATAAGACACCACCAAACCGTGATTGGTGCGGGCGGTAATCGGCAAAGCCGAATTCATGGCCGCGCGGAACATGGTAGTGCCTACCTGGCACAGCCCGCCGGCTATCTCCGGCGTAATGCGATTGCCCAAGATCACCAGCTCCGGCAGGTACCCGGCATCGAGAGTAAACGGCTTGAGCGTGCCGACCAGTGAAAATTCTTCTCCCGGCTTGACGAGCGTGCCGTGAAGTTTGTTTTTAACAGCGTTTTTTATATTCAAAATGCGGTTGCGCGGGCTGCCGGAAAAGTTGGAATATCCGACTCCCAGCACTTCGGCGATGCCCAAATTATTGGTTTGGGCGGTAGCGATCTCCGGCTTCACCTGGGTAACGGCAACCGCAAACGTGCTCGAAGCGTTCTCTTGGGCGGCGCGCTGCGACAGGACGGCGGACAACGCGCCGGCGGTCGTCTCGGCGTCCAAAGTGATCCCGGGGCGCGACGGCGTAAATTCGATGACTTTCGTCAGGCTTTCGTTGGCTGAAAAACGGGCGTTTTCCGGCGCCGCATTGATTTTCGGCGTTACCGAATTGTCAAAAAAATCCTGGAGCGATTGCCGGTTGAGACGAAAATCCACCCCCCCGTCCATGACCAGGTAAGGTTCCAGCCAATCGGCCATCATCCGGGGAGTGATTTTCCACGAATAATTTTTTTTTAAAGTCTCGTCATGGTAGGTCAGGGTAACGGCCCCGCCGGCGAACAACGCCGGCAGCCGCCCGCTGCCGGCCTCGATGTCGGCCTCGGTTATCTCCGGCTCCCGCCTCTCTCCTTCTAGGGTAACAGACGGCGCGGCCAGGACCGACCAACTCCGGACGACCGTACCGGGCAGGTCTTCAAGTTTGAAGACAGTACCGGCAGAGGAGGTGGTAATCTCGTAGACCAGCGGCTCGACAGACTTAAAACGCACCGCGGCATTGACCGGAGGCGACTGGTAGGGCGCTAAATGCTGGCTCACCGCGGCCAAAAGACCTTCGGAATCCACGGCCACAGTCTTGAGCGTCAAATCGAGCTCCTGCCAACGGCTGGCAAGTACCTGCCAGCCGCGCCCGATCAGAGCGCCCTGGTTGCCGTGCGCTACCAGGCGCTCGGCTTCGGCGGCAGCATCGATTGTTACTTCCGGGTAAACCCTGAATTCAATACTGCCTGCCGGCAGATAGGCCATTACCTCTACCCCTTCTTTGGCGAGTTTGGCCTGCATGTCCGCGACGACCATGCGGACTTCTTCCCGACTCAACCCTCCGATCGGCAGGCTGCCGACGCGCGCCGAAGGCAGTGCCAAGCCCTTGGCCTGCGTCGCCAGGTAAGCCAAAACGGCAATGAAAATTAAGCCGGCGGCGATAACAACGCCGGCGACGATGACTAAAGTCCGTCTGGTGAAAACCGTCCCAGGACTGACTGGCTGATTGGCTTCTCCCATAACTGCGGTCGTAGTTACTCTTCAACGATCCGGACCGCGATGCGCGTGTCGGTCGTGCGTTTGGGGACACTGATCGTCAAAACTCCGTATTTATACTCGGCGCTAGCCAGTTCTGCCTTGACATGGGTGGGCAAAACCACGGTGCGGGAAAATTTACCCCAAAAACATTCCTGATATATGTAGGTCGCCCCGGGCAAGCTCCCGATCGGGCAGCGTCTTTCGCCCCGGATAGTCAACAAATCATTGTGCAAATAGACTTCAATATCGCGCAGGGAAGCGCCCGCTATCGTAGACACCACCAGCACATGGGTCGGCGTCTCGGCTATGTCCACTGCCAGCTTTCCCTCGGCGGATTCGAGCTGCCAACCGGCCGGATCGGGGGCGGCTGCTACTGCCCGGGCCGGATAAATACCCTGGCCCGATTCCCGGTCATCGAGCACCATGGCGAAAATCGGGCCGCGCTCTTTTTTTTTCGACGATTGGGCCATAATACCGGGTAGTATAGCAGACCAAGGCCCGGCCTCACAAGCCGCGACTGATTATTGACGCTGGCCGCCGTTTGGAGTATATTAGGGGACGAAAAATCAGGTGAACGGCCGGGGCAACGAATACCGGAAAGGAAATCTCTGGTATCCGGGGCAGCCTGCCCTAATAACCGGTTGAGGAGAGATGGCTGAGTGGCCGAAAGCGCCTCACTGCTAACGAGGTAGGGATGAAAGTCCCTCGTGGGTTCGAATCCCACTCTCTCCGCCTTCGCCCGCCGTAGCTCCGAAAGGAGCGAAGGCGGGTACAATGTTTTAGCTCACAGCATTGTATACGCGACAAATCAATGGGCAGGCTTCGGCGGACAAAGTCCGCCGTTGTGATATAGTAATATCTATAATAAACAAATTAAGGAGGGGTTGCTTATGTATTATGTATATATCTTAGAATGTGATGATAAAAGCCATATACTGGCTGCACCTCAAATTTGAAAGAAAGAATTGATCGTCATCAAAAAGGCCAAGTGCCTGCCACAGTAAAAAGATTGCCAGTAGAACTTATTGCCTATTTTGCTTTTAAAAATAAGTATACAGCCTTTAATTTCGAAAAATATTTAAAGTCTGGTTCAGGAAGATCGTTTATCAAAAAACACTTAGAGTATGCAAAAGTACAAAAATTTTGATTGGAATAGTGTTGGTTTAGATTTCGGAAACTGGAAAGAAGAAAAATGGTAATTAGTGGGATTCGTAACCAAGCACATGGTACAATACCGCTTGGTTACGAATCCCACTAATTACCATTTTTAAACTCAATATGCGAAGATTATTCGATACCGGAATAAATTTTGTGGAAAGCGAAAAAATGGCCTGGCCAGAACAGCTAAAATTTATGGGCGAAAGTGAAAGAAAATCGCTATTTTTTCAAATATTGGAAACAATGTCAGACAACATCATTGACCAACAGTTAGCTAGAAGACCTTACGCTCCGCCGTCAAAACCTAACCTCTGCGGTTATGCGGCTACTGCCGTTGCTGAAGGTTTAAGACGCAGGGGCATTGACGCCAGGGTGGTTTACGGACACGCCCAAAGGGGAGATAAAACGGTGTATCATTATTGGACAGAAGCAAGGCTGGATGAAAAGCCCTGGGAAATCGATGGCACTTATGGACAATTTAATCCTGAGGCGCAAGGTAAAATTTTGGTCTATCCTGTTGAAAATTTATCAAGCTATAATCTGCGAGAACATCACGAAGATGACGAAGCAATTTTGCCAACCGATGGTACGCCCAGATTTTTGAATGGCAATGAAGGTCTATTGCCAATGAGAGAGCATATAACTGAAGACCAGCTTAGAGGGTTGTACGAAGAACTTGTCAGGGTTTTTAGTTAAGACAAAAAGCAATAAGTGGAGGATACGCTATAAAAGTATCGCTATTAAGGTCCAAAAATCGCCGGCCTTGCCAAGGCCTGTCCCGCCTTCTTTGTATTGCATAACCCGGCTAATTGGGATACTATTGTATTCAGAGAGCGCACTTCTTATTCACCCGTAATCGTCTTCTATGCAAGCCTACGCCCTGCGGGACTCCGCCGTGGTTGTGCTGGAGCAGGAGCGGCCCCAGCCGGGCCGAACATACGTCCTTAAGATCAGGGACCTGCCCGGCGACGACAAACCCCGGGAGAAACTTATCAAATACGGCCCGGAAAATCTTTCGGTGCACGAGCTCCTGGCGGTAATCATCAACACCGGCACTGTCAAAGAGGACGTCCTCAACATGGCTTCTCGCGTCGTGAAAGAATACGGCGAACGGGCGCTGTCGGTCCAGAAAAACGCCGCCAGCCTGGCCCGCGACCTGGATATCCCGCTCGTCAAAGCGGCCCAGATTGTCGCCGTGGGCGAACTTGGCCGGCGTTTTTACGAGCGCAAAGCGACCGGACCGGCCCTGTTGCGCACGGCCAAAGACGTCTATCGCTACGCGGCCGAGATGGCGCGCCTGCCCAAAGAGCATTTGCGCGGCATTTACCTCAACTCCCACCACCGCGTGATTCACGACGAGGTGATTTCTATCGGCACCATCAACGCCAACCTCATCCACCCGCGCGAAGTCTTTAAACCGGCGATTGAATACGGCGCCGCGGCCGTTATTCTGGTCCACAATCATCCTTCGGGCGTCGTCAAACCCAGCCAGGCCGATATTGACGTTACCAGGCAGCTCGTAGCCGTGGGCAATATGGTGGGTATCCATCTCGTTGACCACATCATCGTCGGCGCGGGCAAATTTTCCAGCATCGAAGTGGATTACGGTTAGACCGTATCGTATGTATTCTTCTTACACGTCTACCGTGAGGGAAAAAACGGTCCAGTTTGTCGTAGGCGACGGCCCCCTCGCATCGGCCGCGCGCCTCATCCGCGACCGCGAGCTAACGGCCCAAGAAAAAGACGTCGTCCTCGCCAATTACTATAACGACATCTACCACCTGTTCCTGAACAAACTGGTGGAATTCCATGCCATGCCTTCGGCCGACAAAGAGGCGGAAGAGAAACTCCGCTCGCTGCTCGATGAGCTCGTAAAAATAAAACACTTGTTCGGCTAACCGCGGCTCCTACAGCGCCGTCAGTGCCGGCTCTGGCCGGCCCGGCTATCCCCTGGCCAGGGTAAACCCGGTTACCCATCCGGCCCCGGCCGCTTTCAAGACCCGGGCGCATTCCTGCATCGTGCTGCCGGTAGTGTACACATCATCGGCCAAAATAACCGCCCGCGGCGCCTCCGAGACGCCGCGGGCAAGCGAAAAAGCTCCCCGCACATTGCGTTCGCGCTCCCCGCGGCCGAGTTTTGCTTGTTGGCGCGTCCAGGCTGGGCGGGCCAAAAGCGGCGCCACGCGCAGTCCGAGCGCCGCCGCCAGAGACAGCGCTACCAGGCTCGCCTGGTTAAAACCGCGTTCGGCCTCCCGGCAGGGGTGTAATGGCACCGGAATAACGACTGGCTGGCCGAAACCGAAAAAAAATGGATTGGCCCGACAAAAGGCGGCGATAGCCGGATCCAGAGCCAAAACCGCCTGGGACACGTACTGATACTTGCAGGTCCGGATCAGCCGTCCCCAGATATCGTCCTCGCGGTACGCGGCCAGGGCCGAGTGGCTGTCAAGCGCCGAATCGGACCGGCAGCGCCGGCAGGCTCTGCCCCCTGCCCGCGGCCGGTGGCAGAGCGGGCAGGCAAAAAAGCCGGGGGGAGAGAGCGCCGCCCGGCAAACGGAACACAGGATCGATCCTTCTGCCCCGCACTTGAGGCAGAAGAGCGGAAATAAAACTTCGGCCAGCCAGACGCCTGCCTGACTGATCCCCCTCCTTATCGTCATACCAGACCAATATTTGAAAAAATCCGCCGCCAATTTTGTGTACAATTACAACGAACTGATAGTGAGTTATTAGCGATTCTATTTTCTAAGTCGAGCCGCAACATAGACTGATTTTCGCGGCACCAATGTCTGAGCCTGTAAGAGCGAGTTTTGGGGCCGCGAAAACCAGTCTATGTTTGAGGCGAAAAGGGGGAAACTCGCTGTGAGCTCAACTACGCGGCCAAGAGTCGGCGGTACTAGGCGGCGAAAACCGGACCGGGGCCGTTATTTATCCCAGTACAAGGCATCTACTTTCCACTCGCCGTCCACCCGCTCCAATTCCACCCGTCCGGTTCGGGTTTCGACAGTGGTTTCGGTCGGTGTCGTGGTAGAAGTTCTTTGACTGATTTCTTGCTGGGCGCCGATCTCGACGACCGCTTTGTCCCCTTCTTTGGAAACGACCTCAGCCCGCAGAATTTCTGTCGTTACCCCCTCGTACAGGCCGGCGCCGTCGTCCGCGCGGCTTTTCATCCAAGCCTGCATGCTCGGCGTGGCCAGCTCCAAGCTATCGGCAATGTGCCGATTGCCGTTTTGGTTGGAAAAACTCCAGAAGCGCTCCACAAAAATTTTCGCCAACTGGCGCAAATAAACGTCTTCGGAAATTACCCCGGATCGGGACCCGCCGGAAGGCAAAGGCTGCGTCCCACTGTACCTCTGCGTGGCAGCGGCCGACGGCTGGGGCAGCGCGGCCGACGGAGAACCCGATGGCCTCCGGTCATTAGCGGGCGCCGACGGACGCCGGAAATAAATCATATACAAGATAACCGCCAGTAACAAGGCCACCACGATACTGGCGGCGGCAAAAATTCTTTGGCGCAAAGTCAGCATAGCAAGAAAGATTTAGGTGATAACTGATTCAAGCCGCCGGTTTAGCCGGCGCCGCTGCCCTCAGGATCGGTCGGCCTGTCCCCCGAATTCCCGTTTGGCCTTTTCAATTTCCAAAAGCTGCTTGGGGTCGGAGGTTATAAGCTGGTCCTCGGTGTAGGAGGCGACTACCTTTATGGCCGCGTGTTTGTTGCCGGCAAAAAATATGCCCTCGCCCACGCCGCTTTCCAAAAGCAGATACTTTTCTCCTTCGGTCAGCATAAAAACGCGCTGCACCGTGTCGACCGCCGCCGGCGACTGGCGCAAAAGGAGCTGGAGCGCGGAGTTCGTTACGATCGCCTGCCCGTAGGGCGAGCGCAAAAAGTCGTTTACGTCCTGGGTAATCGTCGACACGCCGAGATAATACTTGCGGCAGCGTTTGACCAGCGCGTAAATGAATTTGGCGCTGTCCTCGTGCGCCATGAGCCACCAGGCTTCGTCAATGATAAGTATCCGCTTCTTCTGCTCGGACCGGACGATGTTCCAGATATAGTTAACCAGGGAATAGATAGCCATCGGCCGGAGCTCGTCCTCGAGGTCGCGCACGCTGAATACCACCAGCTGGTTGACCACGTTAACATTGGTCGGGGAATTGAACAGGCCGGAGAACGTCCCTTCGGTATATTTGCGCAGTTTCAAAACCAGCTGCTCCGCCCCTTGCATGCCTTCGAGGATATCCAAAAGATCCTGCATTATGGGCGGCTCGACCGCGGTCAAGTCCGCCGCCGGCGTAATGTCCTTTTTGGCGTAGGTTTCGAGGAGCGCCCGATCCAAGATAGAGTCCTCCTGCGCGGTTATCGTCCCGAACATTATCCGCAGCAGTCCTTTGGCCGTAATCACCGCGCTGCGGATGATGTCCTCGGTGGAGATCTGCTGGCCGACCGGGCGGGGCAAATCGAAGGGGTTTACCTTGCTGTCCGAAGAGAGAGAAATATTTATGTAAGTACCCCCGACGGCCTCGGTAAGATGCAGGTACTCCATCTCGGGGTCAATGATGATTACCTCTGTGCCCATCATCAGGCTGCGCAGCACTTCCAGCTTGACCGCGTAAGACTTGCCGGCGCCGGAGGTGGCGAAAACGACCATATTGGCGTTCTGCAGGGAAAACCGGTCAAACAGAACCAGGCTATTGTTGTGCCGATTAATGCCGTACAGTATCCCGTCGTCGCTCGTCAGCTCGGAAGAGATGAAGGGGAACGAGGCGGCGATGGGCGATGAGTTCATGTTGAAACAAATCGCCAGCTCGTCCACGCAAAGAGGCAGGGTGGAAGTGAAACCTTGCTCCGCCTGGTACAAGACGTTCTTGCTGTAAATAAGCCGGGAGCCAAAAATATTCTCAATATCTTCGGTCAGCTTGTCCAGGTCTTTTTGATCCTGGCTGTAGATGGTAACGTAAAACGCGAACTGAAAAAAATGTTCCACTCCCTGGGTCAGGTCGTCGCGCAGCTGCTCGATGTCGCGCAACGCCGTCTCCCGCAACGGATCGCGGGCCGCGCCCTTTTCCGCGTCGGCCGACAGCTGGGCCTCCAGGGCGCCGACTTTTTTCTTGAGCTGTTTTAGGATAATAGCCGAATTCACCGGGTAAAAAAACATGCTGATATCCATCGTCAAGTTGAGGTTTAGAATCGGCGCGCTCCACCCCACCGAAATGTAACGCGGATAAGTAACCACAAACAGCGTCCGGAGATAAGTGGTCCCGAGCTGGATGAAACTTGACTCGACGCGGAACGCGGCGGGAGCGATCAAATCGCGGATGGCGACCGTGCCTTCGCGGTACAGCCTCTCCTCCTCCAGGGTGATAAGTTCCTCCTGGAGTTTTATTTTCTCGTCGGCGTTTTTGCCCGGAGACAGGCCGGAGCCGGATTTGGTAGCTATGGGCTTGAAGGGCATAAAATTAGGCGGCCTGTTCCAGGCGGATATCTTCCACGTTGCTGAGCGTCTCCGCGAACGCGGTATCCGGATTATAGGTGGAATAAAACAATTCTATCAATGCCTGCGTGTCGAGCTCAACCGCCGAAAGCCCGATGCTCGACAGACCGCTCACGATATGGCGCACGCGCAAGGCGATATCTTCTTGGCGCTGTTTGAACCTTTCTTCTTTCAGCCGCACGCTAAGCGCCGGTTTGACCACTTCCTTGAACCGGGACCAAAAACTTTTGCGCTTGTTGCTCAGGGGATCATAAGGCACGATAACGTAATACCGCTTGGTCATTATCTGCCCGATCTGCACCAGCTCTTCGACAAACGAACGATAATCCGCGGTCTGGATCCGCAAAAGCTCGTTCACCTGTTCCCTTTCCATTTTTATCAGCCGGTCCAGGTAGGGGCGTATCTGCAAGCGGCGGGACTGCACGACGATTTGAATCGGAAAATCGAGAGAATTCAGAAAGCCGACATAAGAGGAAATGATCGCGTTTTGTTCGTCTTCGGACTTGAGAGAAAAATTGATGCTCGACACCAACAGCACCGCGCGCATGGTGCCGTCCCGGAGCACCACCACGCCGTCCTTGATTTCGGCCACCGGCAGGTGCGCCTGAGTAGCGGGGTGCTTGGGTTTTGGCTTTTTTTTGAGTTTGTCGTCCGGCATAAGGTTTATTCGTGTCCCGTTAAACGCTGTCGTCGGGACGGTAAAATCCCCCGGTGTTCACGAGGAGCGCCAGATCGCGGATTCTCTCCCGCCGGACCGGCACAGCGGCGGCCGCGGACGCGGATTCCGGCGCCAGATCGCTTTGGCGCCAGTGTTGGAGCTGCTCCTTGGTAAAGCTTTTATGCCACACGCGCAGGGACGGCTTGCGCAAAGTCTGCGCGATATTGAGCATAAAGTAATGGAATGTCTGGCCGTTCACCTTCACGAACGCCAGAACCAGCGAGGCCCCGCCGATGAAAGCCAAGGTAAAAATAAACAGCGCCAGATCGGCGTACCGGTAGGCCAAAAAAACCAGTATCCCGCCCACGAGTAATATTAAAAATTGCCGGGTCGTGATCGGCCCGAAAATTTTGTCCTCCACTTCGATAAATTGCGGCACTACGAACTGCTGCATTAAACTTTTTGGGAAATAAAATCTTTAAATAGTGAACTGACAGTGAGTTATCAGCAATTCTATTTTCTAAGTCGAGCCGAAACATAGACTGATTTTCGCGGCACCAATGTCTGAGCCTGTAAGAGCGAGTTTTGGGGCCGCGAAAATCAGTCTATGTTTGAGGCGAAAATGGGGACTCGCTGTGAGTTCTCCGCCTCCGGTATTATACCCTTAAACTGCTATTGAGTTCAACGATCTCCATAATATCCGCGTCAGTCAGCCTGTCTTTGGCCGGCTGAGAGCCGGCCGCCTCCCGCATCGTCCGGCCGGAGTTCACCGCCTCGGCCGCGAGAGACCGGTACTCGCGCACCAGCGGACTCTCGCGCCAGGCCGAGCGTATGTCCAAAAACAGGAGCAATGATTCTTCTTTCCAGCCGCTAAATTTGGCAAAAAGAGCCTCGCGCGCCGCGCGTGGCGTGGCTCCCAAACGGCGCCAGTCCTTGAGCGAGAAAGTCTGTATCTCCTCTATCGGCCCGGTCACCGGAGAATTCCTGGCTTCTCTGGCCGGCGCCACGTCATGGAGTACCGGACGGGACAGGGCCATGCCCGGCCTGGCCGCCGGGGGCGGAATGGGCAGGCCACCTGCCGGCGCCGGCCGGACAAACTCCGGCCGAGGATTCTCTCCCGCCGGCTGCGGCGGCCGGGAAAAAGACGCTGCCGAGGCCTGGGCCCGCGCTTCGTCAAGAAAAATAGCTTTCACCGGGGTAGTGGTAGAGAGACTCTGGGTTACGGCCGGCAGCGGAAGCCGGGACGCGTTGGCCCGCTCGCCTTCGATACGCGACCAGACAGCCCGGATAGTCTCCGGGGTCCAGCCCAAACCGCCGTCATTTGGCGCCTGCCGCGCGTACGCCTGGAATTGTTCCTGATCGCGAATACCCTTGAGGGCCGACACGATAAGCGACCGCGCTCTGGTCCGCAACTCGGCAGGCACGACCGCTCCGGACACAGCCACAATTCGCGCGACCGCGGCCTCGTAGTCGGGCGCGCCGGTAATATCCCGATGGGGCACCTCGTGATCTTGGATCTCGTGCTCCAAAAGAGGCTTATCCCGGCTAGGCGCCGGCTGGCTGGCCGCTGCCGGTGTGGCCAAAGGCAAAAGCCGGTCCGGTCCGGCGTCCTCCGACGCGGAGGGCGCTGCAGCCGCCGGCAGAGACGAGGGTGGATTTTTTGGCTGGCTGAGCTTTTTGGCCTCAGCGAGCGTCATCCGGACGGTGCTGCCATCGGCTTTTTTTACCAGTATAGTAGGGGTGGCAGACATAAGCTAAAAAAGCGCTAAATCTTTATCGCGCCATCCTTCAGGAGCACCATTATGGTCAAGAGTTCTCTGGCCCACGGTCCGAACGCTTCTCTAAGCTCTGGATCGGCATAAAAAGAGTTGAGGTATTTTTCCTGGGCTATGGCCGGCAGTTCATTGGCGGTTAGCCCGCGAAAATACCCCCGGACAAACTCGGTCAAATTACGTCCTTCGCCGGCTATGGGGTTGAGCACCACTTCTTCGCGGCTGCCGGTTACGGCCTGCACGAAAAAATTGCTGAGCGTGCGGCTGCCACCCACCGGCCCGCGGTCGAGAGCGGCCCCAAGCCAGTACCGAACCGGCACGCCGGACGCGAGCGCCTGATAAAAATAATTTTGCAGCAAGTATTGCTGGGATACCGAAGGCAGGCTCGGAAAAAACCTCCAGGCGGCCTGGAGCAGCAGGGAGAATACCAAAGCCGAATCCCAGAAATAGCCGGCATAGTTATCCTCCCGGCTGGTTTTGCCGGGCAGGGCTTTGAGAATATGCGCGGCGTATTCCTGATTGCCCGGTCCGCCGATAAGACTCCGCAGCGTGTGGACAAAAATAATATCGTGGTAAATTGCGTCGGTGCCGGCAAGCACGGCCTTAAATTCTTCGAACGTGTACGGCGTGATACCTTTCATATTGCCGGTAGCGGCCGCCACCAATGATATCTCCACCGACAGAGCGATGACCAGCTCCGGATCAAGATCGGGATCCAAGGCCATGTCGGCCAGATCCGCATCGAGCAGGGAGACTGTCGCCTGGTCAATGACCCCTTCCGGCAGACGGGGCGAGGGATTGCTTGCCAACCGGTACAGAGGCTCCAAATACTGGTACAGTTTGGCGAGCTCTGGCGCGCCGTTCCCCGGTGCGCTGGCCGCCAATTCGCGCGTTACTACCTCAAGCACGCCGGAAAGGTCGGCCGGGATCTGCAGACGAAATTCATAAAAAGTACGGGTACCGAGTGCGGGCATATATTTAGGCTGTCAGCTGCCGGCGCCAATGGAACCGGCCGTCATTCTCGTGAAACTCCAAAATTTCCTCGTCCGGACCCAACAGCCCGGCCGACCGCAGGGCATCGGCCCAAGCCAGCGCGTTTTCCACGGTAGTATCCTGGCTTAGATCGGCCGCCGCCTCCAGACTTTTGTGGAAAGCCGCGAGCGGCACGCGCGCGCCGGCGGTCTGAAAATACCCGACCAGATCTTTCCGGGCGGCCTCGCCGACGCCGAACCAGGCGATAAGCTGGACCAGGTCGTTGTGATACGCTTCATCCGGGGCGAGTTCGCCGCCGCGGTTATGCGGCACCAGGTCGGCTTTTTCCAGGTGGACAAAAATATCGAGCATTTCGGCGTACCATTCTCTTAGCCTAGGCTCGGCCGCACCTTCCGGATACAGGTCAAGCGCGTACTCCCGCGCGGAATTTGTCTCGTCCTGCCCGCCGCGCGCGCGGGACCGGTATTCACTCAGCGTATCGCTCCAGGGCCGGCTCACCGGCCCGTCCAAAGACAGGACGACTTTTTCCACGTTGTCCGCGAGCGCCTGGCTGAGAGAGCGATGTTCGAGCGCGTAGCTTATCGGCGTGTCGGTATCATAAACCAATTCCGCGCAAATTTGCCGCACCGGCACTCCCAGCATAATGGCGCGGTAAAAAAAATTTTTAACCGCGCTTATCCTGTCGTCTTCGGACAGCTGGGGCAGAGCCCTGTAAACAACCTGAATGAAGACAGTTAAAAGAAACGCCTCCTCCCAGGTATACTGCGTGGCGTCGTTGACCGGCAAGGAGAGGCACAAAGATAAAATGGCCTGAGCCGCGTCTTTTTTGTGCTCGGCTGCCGACAGCTCTACCGCGCTGCGCGCCAGCCGGGCGACATTTAGGTCTTCCCAGGCGGCAGTCTTGGCCTGGAACTCTTCCAGGGAATAGATATGCTGGACAAAGGGTTGCCACTCGGCGCGCACATCGTCGCCCAGCTTAAGAAAATCCAGATTCTCGGCACTCAAAGTAACCGCTTCTGCCAGGCCGCCCGACGACAACTCTGCCCCGCCTCGTCTATTCGCTTTCGCTATTGACTGCTCCAACATCGCCAACTCGCTCACAGCCTCTTCCAAGGGCTGAGTCTCCACCAGGGAAATAACCTGCCGCTCCCACGGCTCCAACACAAAATTCTCCGGATCGTCGGCCGCGGTCGCCAGAAAATCGGTAATTTGCCGGGCATACTGCCAGACGGTATCCAGCTTCGGATTGTCCACGCTTATCCGGCGGCCGGCCTCGGCCAGCTTCCGGACAGAAGAAGCTGTAACCGGCCAGTCGGCGACGAAATAGCGCGGAAGAAATTGCTTGGTTTCTAGGTGGTGCATACGGTCATATGTTTAGGCTGCCAGAGTTTGCTGCATTTGATCGTACTCTTCGGCCTCCGACTGATTTCCGAAATCTGCTTTTGGCCTTTCGTTCTCGATCTGTCTCATCATGGCTAAAACGCGATCTTCCTGGTCAGCATACGTTGATTGGGTGAAGGCATGCATAAAACCGGCATTCTTACCCTCCAGAGCCGTCCGAATGTACCTAGCCACCTCCTTGGCCGTTCTAAACGGCATATCGCCTATTTTTGTATTGACAATCCCCTGCTGCGCTTGCTGCTCGCTGATGTGCTGGAACAGTCTGTGGGCGCCCAAAGCAAAACCCCTGCCGCTACCCGCAGCCATCAAATGAGTAAGCACGCCGCGCGCCATCATATGGTTGCGCTGCTGCTCCGCGGTAACGTCGCCATCGTCTGCAAACTTCGCCCGGGCCGATTCGCTGCCCAAAATAGCATAAGAAACCATTTTACCTGTAGTTTTATCAAGCGTGCGTTCCACGGCAGCATCCTCATTTTTATGAATATAATAGCCGCCTTTAAGAGATCTTTCCGGCATTCTGGTGAATTCCATGGCCTTGGTTATCTTGCCAAAGGTAAGGGATAGAGCGCTCTCTGCGAAATCGTCAATTATGCCATGGCGAAAGTTCAAAACGCCGTTGGTGTGAAATTGGTCAGAGGCTATAAGCTTGCTCCGATCAATCTTAACACGGTCAGCCCTCAACAATGCCCTGCCTTCGCCAGCCGTACGAAAACGGTAAACGTCCTCATCCTCATCAAAATCCTGGTTCATACCCAGCTCTTCGTGGCCGGTGTCCAAAGCGTTCTTTTTGAAGGTCCGGGTGGCGAACTGCAGCATATCGCCGTGCCGGTCAAATCTGTCCTTGAGCTGCTCGACAGTACTAATGGAACCGCCTTTCCCTGTGGACAATACATCTGCCGCCACCTCCCAGTATGATTTTTTAAGCGGCGTAACGGCATCCTCCACAGCCTTTTTGATTGCCGCTTTCGCTTCGCTATTTTCCCCCAGCGCTTTATCTTGTTCAACTTTAATCTGAAATTCAATCTGCTCTTCCATTTCTCCCGCATGTTCTACTCTAAACTGCGTCTCGGCGGCGGCAACGGCCGCTTCTAGTCGTTGCTGTTTAGCGGCATCGTCTAGCTTGGGCCCGCCTTTAAGTTTTTTTTCTTCCTGCTGCCTGGCTTGCTCTTTAACGGCGACAAGTCTGGCGTCATAATACTGCCGCACTGACGCTCTCGCATTTGTTTCGGCCTCATCCAAAAGAGGCCTATATTTGCCATCCGTTTTAAGCTTGGTGATTTCCGCATCTTGCGCTGCGCTGGCCGCTTGTTGTACCTTGCCGTTATTTTTATCGTACTCTGCGGCAATCGCATTGTGCGCTTGTGACAACTCGGTGTCCAGCCCGGTCAGGGCCAGATTCTGCAAATCGCCGGCCATCTTACGGTCGTACTTATTAAGCAACACGGCATCCCGCTTAAGCGAACCGTCAGCTTCAAAAACTTGGTCGCTTTTCCCGTCCGCCCCCTTTATCCAGCCCATTTCAGCAAACATTTCGGCCATATGTTGCCAGCTCCGCCGTTCGTCTTCGTCGTCAATCTCGCCTTTTTGCAGCTTGCCCAGCATCTTAAATATGTATTCTCCCTGATCGTCTACCCAGGCCTCTTCGGTCAGGAACGTGGTCGAGGCCGCCAGCTCGGCCTCCTGGTCAACTGTCAGCGGCTTTTTGCTACGCTTGATCTCCGTTAAATGGGCCATAATGTCCGTCGCCTGCTTCATAGCCTTGGCGCGCTCCATGCTGCGGAAGGATTCGAGCTGCTTTTTGGCATAGTCGGCAAAAGCGGAAGAGGGAGAAGTAGTGCCGTAATTAGGCTTGTATACAAAAGCGTCATGCGCCGCGTCGTCCGCGCGCTTGCGCGCCAGTTCTGTATTCTTCTCCTGCACCCCGATAACCTGGGCGGCGCCGAGCGCGGATACGATGCCGTCGTGGCGGCCTTTTTTCACCTCGTCTATCAGTGTCTTCAGGTCATTTTTGCTTTTTTTCAACAGTTCGTTCAGTTTTTTGCCCGCCTCGACAAACTGCTTCTCCAGGTCGGCGCTCTTTATTTGCTTGATAAATTCCTCCGCCGCTTTGGCCGCCTGCTCGGCCAGGTTGGCGCGGGTAACCTGCTCCGCGCCCCTGTCGTACGCCTGGCGCAATCCCTCTTTTTCCGTCCTGGTTATCTCCGCCTGTTCGGCTTCTTTGCGCACCGCCGCGTCCTGGATACGGGTAAACCGCCCGCCGGCGCCGGCGCCGGCGGTCATGGCCAAGCGGCGCTGCTCCAGCTCCATCAGTTCAGTTTCCCCTTCTTCCGCCTGTTTACCCAGAGTAGCCTGCTCTTTGCGGAACAAAAGCACCTTGGCCTCCGGATGGCGACCGGCATAAAAGTAATCCCGTTTGGCCTTGGCTTCCTTTTCTTCGACCTCGGCCGAATCGGCCTCTACCCTGGCCTTGAGCGCCACTTCTTCTTCGAGTTCGTGCTGCCCATGGGTGCCGCTAAAATAAGAGCGCTCCATAGCCTTTTCGATCTGCTCCACCTTGAGCTCTTCGGTATGGGCCTGTTTTTCCGCGGCCACCTTGCGGGCCAAAAGGTCTCCCGGCTCCAAACGGTCCTGGAAACTTTTCCAGGCCTCGTCCTTCTGCGCCTCGGCGCTTCTCTTGACGGCCTGGCGGCGGCCGACAATTTCATCCCGGCTGTCGTACAGATCGGACATTTCCTTGTCAAGGGCAGCTTTTTGCGCCTTGGCTTCTTGGGTCCGCTGTTTTTTCTCTGTCTTGTTCTTGGACCCCAAAACGTACTCGTTGATTTCTTCCAATCTTCTTTGCTTTTCCTCTTCTTTGGCCGCGATATCTCTGTTTTTGGCCTCTAGCTCCCTGTCGATGCCGGTCAAACCAGTCCGCCCGTCAATCTCTTCCAATTCGCGGTACAAATCATCTAGTTTCTGGCGGCTCGGCTCGCGCACCTCGCGGCGCTTCTGCGCTTCAATCTTTTTGATTTCCGCCTCAACCACCTCGCGGGCCAGTTCAGCCGCCTTGGTCTGTTCGATGACCTGCTGCCCGGGCATGCTATCGGCAAATTTCTTCTTTTCTTCGGCCTCAATCTGTTTGACGACCTCTTCTTCGGCCCCGGTTTTGAGCTCTTCGGCCTGGATTTTCCTGGCTACATCGCGGCCCGGTTCAGTGGCCAAAAACTTCCGCCGTTCCTCGGCTTCGACCCGCTTGGCGGCCGCCTCCTGGCCGGTGGTCTCGGCCTCCAGAGCCTTCGTTTCCTGGATTATTTTTCTGCCCTTATCTTCGGCGAACTCTTCCTCCGCCTTGGTTTCTTTCGATTTAACCGCTGCCTCGGACAAGGCGATCTTGCGCTTGAGTTCGGCTTCCTTGGCCAGTTCTTCTTCGCCATGCCTGGTCCCGTAATACTCCCGCTCTTTCCCCTTGGTCAATTCCTCGGTCTCCATCTCCGAGGTGTGCGCCTGCTTTTCGGAGGCCACGGTCCGGGCGATAACGTCGCGCAGCTTTTTTCTTTCCTTTTCCGCCTGCTCTGGCGACATCTCGCCGCGCGCCACCTTGTCGTCCAGCTCTTTCCGGCGGCGCTCCATTTCGCGCACATCGGTGTTGGCCACCTGGAATTGGGCCGCGGCCTGCAGATTTTGCGCTTCGGCGTCGTGCGCCTTGGTCTCGAGTTCGGCCTTTATCCGGCCCTGGAGCGTCATCTGGCCCTTGGAGCCTTTCAGGTACTTTTCCTTGGTGCCACTTGTCAGCTGCTGGATGCGCTGCTCCGCGAGGGCCGCCTTTTCCTTGTGCTCGACGATTTGCTCGATCATGCTGCCTTTGGCGCCCCTCGTACCCGGTACCTTCCACTCGCCGTCTTTAAAACGCGGGTTTTCCAAAATCAAAGCCTTGCCGTAAGCCGAGAACTCCTCTGTTTTGGCGGCCGACCGCATTTTCTCGGCCTCGACCATACCCTGTTCGATACGGTCAAGGGCGTCGAAGCGGTGCACGCCTTCTATGCCTTCAAAACTCTGAAAAAGGTGCTTGGGGCTGGCGGTTACCCGCTTATCCATGAGTTCTTCATTATAACCCTTCTCTTTCGTAACTTTTTCCAAAAGTTTTTTCGACTTGATCAGCTTCTCGTGGCGGCTGTGCAATCGTCCGTGAACGAAACGGACCAAGGCGTTGCGCGGATCGTTCTTTTCGAACTCGAAGTAGTTTTCTTTGAGGATCTCACCCCGGCTGTTACCCTTGAAACGTTTGGCTCTTTCCGCCACCCGCATGCCGGCCGCCTTCTCGGCGTCGGTCAACTGCTCGCCCTCGGCCAGCTCGGACTTGAAAATTTTGCCCGTGGCGTCGGCCCGGTTCTCAACCACTTTCATGCCGGCGGCTTTCTCGGCCACCGTCAGGTCTTGGCCCTCTGCCAACTCGGCCTCGCGTTCCCGTTTGGCGATCAGCGGACCGCGCGCGCGCCACTCGCGATAACCTTCGACCACGTTGCGCATGAAACCCATCTTGAAGCGCTCCACCGGATTTTCGAGAGTGGCGATATAGGCGCCCTTGGCAATACCCTTGCCGGCAAAAGCCGCCACATCCTGGCCCTTGCCCACGAGCCACCGGCCGGCCGCGTAGCCGGTCGCGATAGTAGCCACTTTTCTGCCGAAATCCACGGCCTTGCTCACCGCGCCGCTGCCGTAGGCCCCGGTTTCCTGGGTAACCTTGAGGCCGACGATCATAAAGGCCAAAGCCAGGATGAAGTTGGCCATGTTTTCCCAGGTAGTAACGTCGGAAAGCGAAATCTGGGTAGCTTTGCCGCTATTCTCCATCTGCTCGAGCTGCTGCGATTTGGGGACGTTTGCTTCAATATCGGTGATAATATCTCCGGTCCCCAGGGTGGCGAAGGACAGCCAAAGAAAGAACACCATCACCGGCGCGACGATCACGTGCTTGCCGAACTCGCTCCACCAGCGATCGGCGTATGATTTGGTTTTGGGCAAAACGCCCAAAAGATAAGCCAGGGGCGAGAGGATGATAAGCGCCCAAAGGACCACGACGCGGGACGCCATGACAAAAACATACGAACCCATGGCAATGGCGGCCATGACGGAAAAAATCACGGCCGTAATGGCGCCGGTCAGCGTGGCGAGCAAAATATCGTCGTCGGCTGAGTTTGCGGTACCGGTGATGGACAGGATATTTTGCAGCTTGAACATGTTGATCAAATTGCCGCCGGCCGTGGCCGAAACCGCGTTCAGGAACGTAATCGTAAAAACGTGCGCCACGTCTATGATAAGCTGGGCGATAAGATTGCTGAAGTTGATGAAAATGGCGGCCAAAACCAGTTTCACCAGATTCTTTTTCCACTCGTATTCCTCGAGGCCCAAGATGGTGCCAAAGGCAATTACCAAGAGCGCCACGACAAAAAACATGTTGGCCACGTCGCGTACCATTATCCAACCCAGCTGGACCACGTCCACGTCTATATAGTTGTTGTAGCTCGCGATGGAAATGAAAAACCGCAGGAAAAAAATGGTAAGCCCGATGCAAATCTGGGCGATAACCAGCATGAGCCAGGCGATAGCCTTGATAAAGGCGTTCAAAACATCGGTTCCGTCGAGAGCCGCCGCCGGCCCCGCCCAAACCAGCATGCCAATGCCGACGGCAGCAACAAAAAACGCCAACCAGCGGTACTGGCGGAGCCTACCCGGCAGGATTTCCTTTATGCGTCGCAAATACGGCAAAAGGAATGGCGCCATGAATGTTAGTTAAACACGCTAAACTTTTCTTGAGTATAGCACATTCTCCCCTTCCCGGCCACGAAGGGACCGGGTTATACACAGCACGCCGTCTAAATCTTTTTGAGACAAGCCACGAAAAAACCTTCGATTTCGTTCGTCGGCATAATCCGGAAAGTTTTTTTAATCTCTGGAAGCATTTCCCTACCCTTCCAGGCCGCCACCGGCGGCAGACGCTTTAGGCCGGGCAAGTCAACCGGCGAGAGCCGCGCCCCGCCGGCGGGAGAGCCGGCCGGAAAACGCTCTGCCAGGCGGGCAATTTGCAGTTCGTTCTCTTCGGGGGCGAAAGTGCAGGTTGAGTACACCAAGGTGCCGCCCGGTTTGAGCGCCCCCCAGGCAGAAAATAATAGCTGGCGTTGCTTGTAGGCCATCTCTTTTATTTTGCGCTCGCTCCAATATCCATAAGTTCTGGCGTCGCCCTCTATAAAACGCGCCTCGGCGCTGCACGGCGCATCCAAAAGAATCCGGTCAAAATACTCCGGGTACTCCCGGCATAATCCGGCGCCAGGCTCCATCCGCAGAGTGAACCGCCACCCGGCGGCGTTCTCTGCCACGCCCAAAAGCTCCATATTATGTTTGAGCTTAAAAAAACGGACTTTGTTGTTGTCGTTGGCCACCAGTTCACCCTGGCGATCCATGAGCGCGGCAATTTGCGAGGTCTTGCTCCCGGGCGCGGCCGTCAGATCGAGAACCTTTTCCCCTGCCCTCGGCCCCAAAACCAGGGGCGGCGCCATGCTCGCCAGACTCTGGATGTATATTTTACCCTGGCCGTAAAGCGGCGTCTCTGTCAGTTCGCGCTTGGTTTTGTTGAGCAACACAAAGGCACCCTGGTACCAGGGGATCTCTCTAATCCTAAAACCAGCGTCGCCCAAAGCCTGCGCCGCCTCCTGGCGGGCAGACCGGAGCGTGTTAACGCGAAAAGTGGTCGGACGTTCGACAAAAGTCCGGCCCACCGCCTGGTACGCAGACTGGCCCGCTATGCCGGTAAGCCGGCGCAGAAACTGCTCCGGCAGCCCGGCGGATTTGTTGGCTAAAGACTTTTTTGCCATGCCTCAATAACCTTAGGGGCGCAGCCGGTTTATGGTGCGGGGGAAGGGAATGCACTCGCGGATATGCTCGACACCGGCCATCCAGCGGACCATGCGCTCGAGCCCGATGCCAAAGCCGGCGTGCGGCACGCTGCCGTACCGGCGCAAATCCAGATACCAGGCGTACTCACTTTCCGGCAACCCCTCCGCCCGAATGCGGGACAAGAGAAGATCGAAGTCATTCTCGCGCTCCGATCCGCCGATGATCTCTCCCGATCCCTCGATGCCGATAAGGTCGTCGTTTAACACGCGGGCGCCGTTCTCCGGATCGATTCTCATGTAAAACGGCTTGATCGTCCGCGGCCACTTCTCGATAAAAACCGGCACCGGGCTGTCCTCTGTCAAGAGACTTTCATCGTCATTGCCCAAGTCTTCGCCGTATTTGATGTCAGAACCCATTTGCTGCAGTTTGGCGACCGCCTCATCGTAAGTGAAGCGCGTAAACGCCTGCTCCAGCACCGCCTGGAGCGGCGCCGCGTCCCGCTCCAAAACAGCCAGCTCCGGCGAGCATTTCTCGAGCACGCGCCGGACAATCGCCTTAACCAGTCCTTCCTGGATTTTCAGGTTTTCCTCATGTCCGACAAACGCCGCCTCCGCGTCCATCATCCAGAATTCAGTCAAATGGCGCTTGGTTTTGCTTTTTTCGGCGCGAAACACAGGGCCAAAATCATAACACCGGCCCACCGAAGCAATCGCGGCTTCAATGTAGAGCTGTCCCGACTGCGACAGATAGGCCTCGCCCAGATCGAAATAGGGCACCGAGAAAAGAGTCGTGGTCCCTTCGCAGGCATTGGGGGTAAAAATGGGAGAATCTGTCCGGACGAAATTCTCCTCGTGCAAAAAATCATGAATCGCCGTCTCTACCGCGTCGCGAATCCGTAAAATCGCCCACTGGCGTTTGCTTCGAAGCCAGAGATGCCGGTTGTCCATGAGAAATTCCGGACCGTGCTCCTTGTGCGCGATCGGATATTCCTGGGCCAGCCCGATAATAGCAATCTCGGTTGCCTGGAGTTCAAAAACATTAATCTTCTTCGGATGGGCGCTGACAATGCCGGTAACGGCGAGAGAAGACTCCTGGGTCAGGCTACCGGCAGCCTGCCAAGTTTCGGGGCTAACGCTGTCTTTGGCCACGACCGCCTGAATAAATCCCGTGCCGTCGCGCAACTCCAAAAAAGCAAGCGAGCCGGAAGAACGGCTGTTGTAGAGCCAGCCTTTGACTGTTACGCTGCCGCCGACATGGCCGGCGACATCCCGGATAAAAATATGCATACACAAAGAGAAAAACAAATTAATTCCAGCCGGCCCCGGCATAACCACGCCGGGCTAAAACAAGCGGCGAAGCGCAAGACCGGATTCGTCGGCCGAAGCAGACAAACCACCCACACTCTATCACGTAAAAACCCGACTGACAAGACTCGGATACGAATCTCCGCCTGAATTGTTAGAGCCTAATCCCAAAATAATTCTGGCTCATTTTCGACCGATTTTAGCTGCAAAAAGTTCGTGGTTTAGTCGTCATAACGCCATTATACCTCCTCAACCCAGACATCTTTCGCTCAAAATCGGCCCGAAACTGACTCCGAATTATTTTTGGCAGCAGGCTCTAAAACTTTGGCTCCAGGGGTAAATTCCCCCAGTCCCCCAGCTTCCGCTCGCTATGGTAGAGCGCAAAGGCATAAACCAAATCGTGCAGGCGTTCGGCCTCCCCAGAGCCAAACTCATAATTGTTTATCAGCCGCCAGTCACCCTTAAGAAGAAGGCCCAAAAGGCTAATCTCCTTAAGGCCGGCCGCCATCACTTGTTCGCCCGCCGCCAGCTTGAGACGGCGGCAATCGGGGCAGGCCAGTCCGCCGCCCCCGAAATATATTCCCGGGGCAGTATCTTCGCCCGGCTTAAGGGCCTCGCGGCCAATACCAGAAAAAGTTTTGCCGCAGCAAACGCAGCCCTCCAAAACCGGAGCCAAACCCAGGCGCTCCAGAATAACCATGACATAAGCGTCCGCGAGCGCCCCCGCTGCCGCCGGCGCCTGGGACACAGCCTCGAGCCAGGTTTTGAGCGCTCGAAAAAGTCCTTTATCAGGCACGTGCGTCCCGACCAGCCGGTCAGTGATCATGACCATAGCCATAGCCAGAAAACTTTTTTTAAAATCGCCGCGGATGGCCGGAAAATATTCCACCGGCTGCACCGTGGTCAGGTGGTCAATTTCTTTGCCCGGCACCACGGAAACATCAACCACAGAAAACGGCTCCAAGTGGGCCGCGTGCTTGCTGGTAATTTTTTTAATCCCGCGCGCGAGCAGTTCCCTCTTGCCGGCCTCATACGTGTACACAGACACTATTTGGTCGAACTCGCGAAAGTCTCGGCGGGAAAGAACTATGGCGAGCATAAAAAAAACATTAAAGCCTGTCCGGACCAGAACCGGATCGCTTCTCCTGCCCCAAATATGTCTCCAGTATGGCCATGGCCGCTTTCTCGTCCCGGCTCGCGCCGCCCTGGCCGAGCCGGTCAGCAGCTTGGGAAGTAAAACGCTCGTCAAATAGTTTTACCGGGATGCCTGCCGCCTGCCGCAGCTCCCGCGCGAACGACCGCACCCGCCTGGTGTTTTCGTTTTCTTTCCCATCCAGGCCCAAAGGCAAGCCGACGACCGCGAGGCCGACGCCCTCTTCTTTTATCACCCGGGCGACATCTTCCACCCCCCCTCTGCCCTTCCCGGTTCCGGACAGGGCCGAAATTCGCCCGAACGGCAGCACCACGTCTAGCCCTGCCTGCACCCAGGCCAAGCCAATATTTTTACTGCCGTAATCTATAGCCAATATGTTCATATAATGTGGTCATCACCTAACCGCGCCGGCATAATCATACCGCGCGATACCAAACCAATTCGGCCGGTTTGCGTAGCGCGATCGTCCGCGCCAGCGGCGTGCCGATCAGCGGACGCTCCCGATTATCTATCCCTTCTCCAGACTCACGTCCGCTTTGAGCGACGTCCGGCTGTCGCTGTCTTTTACCGACAGCGGTATCTGTTTTTCCGCGTACCCCGATTTCTTAAAGGTGAGGGCAAAGTTACCCTCTACGCGCGGAAAATAATACCGTCCAAACATATCCGTAACGCAATAGTGCAAAAGTTTATTGTCCTCTTTCCGGAACAGAGAGACCACTACTCCCCCCAAAGGACCCTGGCCCGGCCCGGTAACCACGCCAAACTTGCGCGCCCTGTCCCGCCGGGACAGGCGCAGAAAGAAAACCAACAACACCAGGTGGACAAAGAAAAGCGTCACCACCCACCAGGCCCGCGAAAACGCCAGGGCAAAGAGCGACAGCAAAGGCGCCGCGAGCCCGACAGCGAGCGCCGCCCGGTACTTCCACTTGCGCCAGATAAAATGCGCCGCCGATACGCGCGCCACGTGCGGATCCACCGGAATATGCCGGTCAATCACGTCCTCCCGGCGCGCAATCGGGATCGGCTCGCCAAAATACTGGCCAGCCTCCTTGGCCTGCCGGGAAAGCAGCGCCGACGGAAACCGGTAGCCGGGCTTGTCCACCTCCACCCGGTAAGTGCCGGGCGGAGGCAAAAAGAAGTAAGCGCCGTCCCGCCCGGTAACCAGGGTCGAGACGACTTTCTTGGTTTCGTCGTTGACCAGCCTGACGCTGCCCAGGTCCACCGGACTGGTAGTAACCGCGTCGAATACCTTGCCCCAGGTCTTGTACTTGCGCCGCCGGATAAGAAAGAACGGCTGGGTAACTATCAGCTGGCCGAGTAGAAATACATTATGCCAGCCGGCGGCCCAAGGCAGATTCAAAACAGCGATACCGGCCACGACCGGTGCGGTGCGCTTGATAACACACTGTTCAATATACGCGGCCTCCGCCGGTGTTTGCGCCTGAAACAGCCGGGCGACGTCGTCCGGGCTTTTGAACGGCGACTGTTCCTGGGCGCAGTCGATAACAATGGCTGCCTTTTCATAAACCCCGGCCAGGCCGGATAGGCCGGCAGCCGTAAAACACCGGCTCAAAGCGCGCTCCGACTCGCCGGAAACCAGCTTAACATCATAAATTTGCGACCACTGCTCGATGCAAATCCCCAGCTCCTGGGCTTGGGCCGGGGACAACTTATCGTAATCCTGAAAAGTGTTCACGAGCGCGCCTTTTAGAACTGGTATCCGGTCCCATACCGGCCCAAAGGTATTTTTGGCGTAGCATTCGGCAGTTTTCTTTTGGTAAGTCTCGGCAATATCTCCGGAATAGCAAGCTGCCTGGCGTTCTTGAATGTCGGCAAACAGCTGCCTGTGCTGCTGTTGCAGTTCTTCGGCCACCAGGGCCGCCTGTTCTGGGGTGGTGTATTCGCCGATCGACGTGCTCGCGTAGGCGTTGCCAATATCAGCGGCGACTTTCGTCAAGCAGCCGCCGACGGCGGCATTGTACCAATACTGCGCCTCGGACAAGCAGCTCGCCGCGCCGGATTGGCCGCCGGCCGTATCCTCGCCCCGGACGCTTAGCGGAAAAAACGCCGCGGACGCGGCCAAAAAAACCGCTAAAAAAAATACACGAGTCGGCATATGGAAAAAGTAATAATGAACTTCCGCGCCGGCAGTCCGACGCGGAAAAACCGTCCGCTAAAAATGTTTACGGCCGTTCGGACGGCCGCCGCGTCGCGACCAGCGGACCGTCTTCGGTAATGACAATGGTATGTTCAAAATGCGCGTTGAGACTCTGATCCGCGGTCGAAATTGTCCAGCCGTCGCGCGCCACCTTTACCTGGTAAGAGCCCAGGCTAATCATGGGTTCGATGGCGATCACGACACCCGGTCGCAAAATCCAGGTTTCCAGATCTTCGTCGTAGTAATTGGGTACCCTGGGCTCTTCGTGGACCGCGTGCCCGACGCCGTGTCCGACCAGATCGCGCACGATGCCGTAGCGTCCCTGCTGGTAGACATACTGTTCAATCGCCCGGCCGATATCGGCCACTGTCCGGCCCGGCCGGGACGCCTCTATTCCCGCCTCGAGCGCCTGCTCGGTAACCCGCAACAGTTTTTGGATCTTTTCCGGGACTTTGCCCACCGCCACAGTCAGCGCCGTATCAGTAAAATACCCGCGTCCGGATTTTTGATTTTTTGCCTTGGAGTTTTGGCCCGCCGGATATTCCATGCCGATATCCAGGCTCACTAGGTCCCCGTCTTTGACTATTTTTTCTTTCGTCGCTATCCCATGCACCAGTTCTTCGTTGACAGAAAAACACAATGTGGAAGGGAACGGCGGGTCGCTCTTCCGACCGCGGTAGCCTTTGAACGCCGGCGCGCCGCCCGCCGCCCGGATCATGGCCTCGGCCGCTTGATCAATTTCCCACGCCGACACGCCGGGTTTGATCATCCCGGAAAGTCGATCGAGAACATCGCCCATCAGGCGCCCGCCCTCGATGATAAGTTCGATTTCATGGGGTTTTTTGACGTACATAGCCCGCGCGCCGATTCGAAACTAGAGGGTAGTCTAGCACACGGCCGCGAAAAAACAAGCCAACAGACGGCAAAACCGGCACGCTAAAGGAGTCCGGCCGCCGGCTCGATGCGGGGGTCAAGAATGGACCGCAGCCGATATTTAACGGCCGCTTTCTCGACCGGCCACTCCACCCGACACAAAGGTTTCCCGCGAACGGCCGCAGAGAGTTCTTCTCCCGGCTTCCAGTCGAGTCCCAGTTTCCCGGCCAGATTTTTGAAATCATAGGCCTTGGCCAGATAATACCGGCGCTTGCGTTCTTCGAGATCAAATCCTTGCCAGCGGGTAAAGGCGTCAATGGCCGCCTGTTCCAGCCCGGCGGAAAGTCCGGAAAGGGAGAGCGGATCGCGCTTTTGCCCGTCCACATAGACCGCGGCGTATTTAAGGCCGTTCACCGTGTCGCCGTCGTAGACGATATGCGAAACCGTGTCCACGCGGGCCAAGACGTTTTCGTAAACGCATACTATGCGCACGCTGTCGGCCGGTACCGGCTTCAACTCCGGCCAAATTTCGGGACAGTTCAGGTTGTTAAATTCCTTGATCACGGCCACAGACCTTGGCCCGTAGAGGTCGGAGACATCATACGGAGCGTAGTTATCGTAGACGATGCTCGGGTGCATGTCGCTGTAAAGCGCGTGTCCCACGTGATAGCCGGCGCTCACCAGTCGGCCGAGCGCGCGGGCGATGGGCGGCGTGGCCGGATCGGCCGCGGCGGCGAGTTCCCGGATTTTTTCTTTCGAGTGGATGACATTTTTTTCCCGGGCGTAGGGGTCATCAAGGCACAGCGCTCTCAGCATCCGACGGTAAAAGTCAAAAATTTCCAGGCGTTCCGCCTTGGACAGGCCGGCATACTTGGTCGCGTACAAATCAAAGATCATGGTGCCGCGGATCTCGCTCGGATTGGGCAACAAACGCGCCGCTTCCATGGCCGTCAGCCTCTCCACCCGGCATTGCCGGACAATCCGGCGCACGTGTTCGAGCCACGGCCGAGCCGCGAGCGGATCGTAGCGATACCAGGCGACGACGTCCTCGAAGGTGGAAAAATCCATAGCCGACACGGCCTCGACCGCGATGTCGAGCCAGGTATCAATTTCGCTGTCGAGATTTAAGGCAGATACCGCCGGATTTTTTGCGCCCTCCGGTTCCCTGGAAATCACTCTGACTTCCCCCTCGCTCCCGTCCACTTCAACCACTAAACCATCCTGTAGCCGGGCCGTCGCCTCCCGCGTGTTAACCACGCAGGGAATGCCCAGTTCGCGGCTGACGACAGACGGGTGCGAGGTGACGCTCCCGACATCGCAGACAATCGCCGCCGCCCGGGCCATCATCGCCACCATGGCCGGACTGGTAATCCGGGTTACCAGAATATCGCCGTCCTGAAATTTGCCGGCGTCAGCGATTCCGGTAATGATTTTCACCGGCCCGCGCGCCCGCCCGCGGCTGGCGCCGGTGCCTTTGATAATTAAGGACATAGCAGTATTTGTATCAATAGCAGACAAACCATCCGAACGAGCGCGAGAAAAATCCCGACTAAACCTCACCCTCTCCCGGCTCCTAAACTGTCCGGTTTCCCGGCGGGTTGACGCGTCTCCGCTCCGTCCTGGTCATATACCCGTCCTAATCCTATCCAGCTTCCGGACCAGGAATATTCTCCGGGGACATTTTCGAGCCGTTAGCGAGCTGATGTCCCCGAAGAATATTCCTGGTCCCGAAGCCAGGGCGAGCCGGCCCTAGCGCGGCAGTGTGCAACCTCTGTTCACCAAATAACTTCCGGCTCAACTTTGGCCTCTTGCGGTTCCTAACATTGTCCGGCTTTTGTCGCTATAGAACAGCCAATCTTCCTCAATGCGGAAAATTTAGGAGAGAAAACAGGCGCGGAATTGCCTGGGCATTATTTGGCGGGTGGGTTCTAATGAGAATGACCAGTCTAAAATTTAGAAATCGACTGCGGTACAACCGCCTTCCATCACTAAGTTCTAGAGTGGTGGGTGGCGCGCGCGTCTTCGAGTGCAAGACGCGCGCGCCAAGAAAAGAACAACTAGACAGCGGGCGGCAGCGTGAAGACCGCCACGCCCCGGAGGGTGTAGTCCGGCCCGTACTCGGCCGCGTGCCAGCTCTGGCTGGTGGCCGACTCGCGCCAGAGGATGACGCCGCCGTTTTTCACCGGGAACCAGCCCTCGTCCACGGAGCCGAGCCGCTCGCCCGCGACCGTGAGCGCCCGGACGAGCGTCACGATCTCGAAGTGAGAGGTGACGATCCGGCTGCCCGACTCGGCCATGAGACCCTCGAGGGCCGACATGATCCGGCGCTCGAAGCTCGCCGGCGTCTCGCCCACGATGAGCCCCGGCCGCTTGCCGTTCAGCCACTCGGCGACCATCGGGTCGCCGACCGTGCGGAGCGCCGCGAGCGCCTGGTCGTAGTCGTAGACCGGGTAGTCGAAAGCCGCGTCGCAGCGGAACGGGAGCCAGGTGCCGCCGGTCGCGCGGGCGTAACCCTCGGAGAGGCACTGCCCGGTGTGCGGGCCCCGCCCCTGGTGAGAACCGATGACC
Source organism: Candidatus Magasanikbacteria bacterium GW2011_GWA2_56_11 (assembly GCA_001004885.1). GTDB lineage: Bacteria > Patescibacteriota > Patescibacteriia > Magasanikbacterales > UBA922 > GWA2-56-11. The sequence continues at coordinate 35,721 of LCRX01000009.1, read as the reverse complement.
TCCTCGACCTTCATGCCGGCCGCGGCCAGCATCGCCGCCTGCGCGTGGCACTCCTGGATCGCCTCGAAGGCCAGGGGCCACATGCAGTCGGGCTCGAGCCGCGCGTAGTTGCGCGCGGCGAGCACGTGCCCGTCCGGGCACCGGGCCCGGACGTGGCCGGTCATGTAGCTCCCGTGCCGCTGCACGAGCACCGCCGAACCGCCACACTCCTGCACGCTGCCGAGGACGTCGTTCACGCTCTTCATTCTCAACCCCCGTCGCCTCGGTCCGTCTACTGCGAGCGCCTGCTCGCCGAGTCCCCGGACCAGATAGGAAAGACTCGTGTCAAGGCAACTGTGGAGCGCTCTGGCACGAGTCTTTCCTTACGGGGGGGTAATTGGAAAGAACTTATTATCAAGTTTAACGCCGGATTATACTTGATTTAACACATTTTGTCAATGATTTTATGTAAAAAAAGCTAACTAATTTAGCTATATATAGCTAAATTAGTATTATGTTGTCAAAACTATTGACAACATAATAAAAAAGAGGTATACTAGCTCTAGCTAGAACCTACTCCCAAAATAACTTCCGGCTCAATTTTGGGAGTAGGTTCTAAAATTCTCTTATGTTTCTCGAAAAAAGCCTGCTCGATTTCGGCCTCTCCGAAAAAGAAGCGAAAATCTACCTGGCCGCGCTCGAGCTCGGAACCGACTCAGTGCAAAATATCGCCCAAAAAGCCGGAATCAAACGCCCGACCGCTTACGTCATTATCGAAGACCTAATCCGCCGCGGGTTGCTGTCGGAAAAGCCGACCGAGCGCGGCTCCACTTACATAGCCGAAGATCCGGACAAGCTCGCCCGCGTCGTGCAGGAGCGGCAGCATTCGGTAAAACAGGCGCTCCCCTTTCTTAGGGCTATGTACAATGTCGAAAAGGGCAAGCCGCAAGTGCGGGTGTACGAGGGGATAGAGGGAATGAAGCAGGTGTACCTCGAAACCGTCTGGAAGAGCAAAACCGAAATTCTGTTTTTCTCCTCTATACGAAAAATCTATGAGGCGCTCCCGGACCTGCTCGACCTGTGGATTGCCGATGCCACCGGAGAGACCAACTATCAGCGCCAGGCCAAAGAATTTGTAAATCCCGATCCGGTGGATATCGCCTACGGCCAAAAAATACTCGCCGTCAATCCGCGTCACGAGGTTCGCGTCGTGCCGCCGGAATTCTCGCAGCAGTTCGTTGGCACCGATAACGCCATCTTCGAAGATAAAATCATGATGGTATCATTCGCGGGCAAGCTCTTCACCACCCTCATCCAAAGCCAAGTTTTGGCCGATACGTTGCGGACCCTTTTCTCCCTCGCCTGGCAAAGCGCCGAGCCGCTAGATGTATTCGTACGGAAACATCCGGAAATGAAAAAAGAGACCCGGTAACGGCCTCTTTTTCTGAAACAATACTGTTTATTCCGCCAGTTTTTCTTCAATCTCCAGCGCCACCTCGTCTATCTCCTTCTCTCCCGCCACCCGCCGACTCACACCGAGCTCGCGATAGTAGTCCAAGATCGGTTGCAAGGCCGCATTGCCCTGCTCCGCGATCCGGCGCCGGATCGCCTCCGGATTGTCGTCGGCGCGCACCATGAGGGCGCCGCCGCACCGGTCGCAGACAGTTTTCCGTTCGTTATCCGCAGAATACGGGATGATATTGCCGCACTCGGCGCATACTTTGCGCTTGGTGAGCCGCTGGAACGTCGTTTCATCGTCAAGCGCGATTTCTATGACTACGAGCTCGGACTCGACTCGCTTTTCCCGGAAAAAATTCTGGTATTCCCTGGCCTGCTCCACGGTGCGCACAGCGCCGTCGAGCACCACGCCCTGCCCGGTCGCGAGATTCTTTTCGATCTCACGAAAGGCCAGCTTGTAAATAAGGCCCGCCGGCACCAGCCGGCCGGCTTTCATCTCGGCGAGCTGGCGCTTATCCTCCGGATCGGCCTTCGGGTCGAGGTCAAGCGCGCGCAGCAAATCGCCGGTCGAGATATGCGCGTACCCGTAGCGCGCCGCGAGCCGCTTCGCCTGTGTTCCCTTGCCGCTGCCGGGGACGCCCATGAGCATGATAATCTTTTTCATAAACCCACAATCTGATGATTCAAAAACCAAGGGGGCTACCAAGAGTCGTCCCAGCGGCTATGCCTGGCAATACTTTTCAAACACGCGCATGAGCGACCGCCGGTCATTCGGGCTTATCCTGTTTTGATCTTGCAATCTCCGGAGTACCTCATCAATTTGCCGCAAAGAAATTTTGCCGTCGCCGAAACGCCGGGCCAGAATAGCTTCTTCCACCGCCTTTTCCTCGGACGATTCCAGAGTTCCTATCAGGGTGCCGGACACCAGCTGGCGCAACTTTACCTCCGGCAAAGGGAACTCGCGGGTCGGATAACGGCTCGAGCTCGAACCAAAAAAATTGCTAAAAATGCCCATAAGTTAGCTTAAACTTACCGGGTAAGTATATCACTAGTCCACAGCGTTGACAACCAAAAAAGAAAAATCCTAAAATTCCCCTAGGGTAGAGGCGACCCCTCGAAAGGAGTAAAGCCTTGTCCGAAAGAAAAAAAATCTTGTTACGCTGGTCCCTACCCATAGTATGGTCTACCACGCTCGCGGCGTTTCTGGCTGTAGGCAGACGGTTGGAGTTCGAAGCGGAGGTGAACTTCGCGATCGGTCTTTCGCTCTTGATCGCCACCATCCTCACCTCGCTCCTGAGCGTGAACCGATCATTCGAAGCCGCCAGGCTCAAAGCGATGTCGCCAGGAAAAACCCAGACCGGTGGCCATACCGATCCGACATTAAGAGGTATTACGCGTCTGCCGCCACGCCTGCGTGTCATCAAGTAGGCCAATCCTGCCTCCCCGGCTCCACCAATTCCCGGATTGTTCCTGGCTCGACCGCTCCGGGAAGCCGAGGAGGGAGACAATAAAAATACCCCGGCTCAAACCGGGGTATTTTTATTTTTTTCTAGAACCTACTCCCAAAAATAATTCCGAGGCAATTTTGTGCCTGTTTCGAGCGAAAATTGTCCGGGTTGAGGAGGCATAATGGTATTATGACGACGAAAGACGGACAATTTGCAGCCGAAACAGGCCAAAATTGAGCCGGAAGTTATTTTTGGGAGTAGGTTCTGGTCTAAACCTAAATTTTGTCGTACTCGTACATCGTCAGCTGCGCCTCGATCTGCTTGGCCGTTTCGATCGCCACCGAGACGACAATCAGCAGGCTGGTGCCGCCGATCACGAGCGTTTGCGACTTGGTAAAGGCCTGCACCACGATCGGCAAAATGGCGATAGCGCCCAAAAACAGCGCGCCCGGAAAAAGCAACCGGTTCATGGTTTTGCCGATATACTCTTCGGTTTGCTTGCCCGGCCGGATTCCCGGGATAAACGCTCCCTGACGCTGCAAATTCTCGGCCATTTTTTGCGGATGGAAAATAACGGCCGTGTAGAAATAGGTAAAACCGAAAACCAAAGTGAAATACAGAAGGCCGTAGAACAGTTGATTATTGAAAAGGTTGATGACACCCTGGGCCGCCCCGGCCATGGCCCCGCCGCCGCGGACAAAAAACTGGGCGATCATGGGCGGAAAAAGCACCACGGAAACGGCAAAAATTATCGGTATCACGCCGGCCATGTTTACGCGCAGGGGCAAAAAGCTTTTCGCGCCGCCGAACGCCCGGCTGCCGCGAATTTGTTTGGCGTAGCTAATGGGAATATTCCGCTGGCCTTCGCTGATGATAACTACCCCGACGATCGTTATGACCGCGAGCGCGACAAACAGCAGGTAGGTGGTCAGGTCAGAGGGGTTATAGTTCACGATCGCGTTCTGAACCGCGGTCGGCAGGGCCGAGATGATGCCGGCAAAGATGAGGAGCGAGATGCCGTTGCCGATTTTGCGTTCGGAAATGAGTTCGCCTATCCACATAAGGAATACTGTCCCGGCCGTTACGGTAAGTATGATGGAAACAAACCGAAACGGCGTCAGGCTGCCGATAATGGCGTACTGCGACTGGCTCAAAAGCTTGATCATGCCAAAAGCCTGCAAAAAAGCCAGCGGCACGGTGGCCAGGCGCGTGTACAGGTTGATTTTCTTTTGCCCCGATTCCCCTTCTTTCGACAGCTCCTCCAGACTGGGCACTACCATGGTCAAAAGCTGCAGAATGATAGACGCCGTAATGTAGGGACCGACACCCATGAGCACAATCGAGAAATTCTCCATGGTTCCGCCCGAAAACAAGTTCAAAAGTCCGAGCACCTGGTTGCCCTCCAAAAAACGGCGCAGGTTCTCGATATTCACCCCCGGCACCGGGATATGCGCCGCGACGCGAAAAATAATGAGCATTGCCACCACAAACAGCACGTTGTTTCGCAACGCTTTAATTTTAGAGATGCGGACCAGTTTTTCCCACATACGCGCAATTCAGACGGTAAACAGTGGCTGCCGCGCCACTCACTCCGCGGTTAGTAGACGATCTTCCCCCCGGCCTTTTCGATGGCGGCGGCCGCTGTTTTGGACACCAGGCAGCCCGACACTGTCAGCGCCTTGCCGATCTCTCCGGTCGCGACGATCTTGACTCCGGCGGCGCCGGTTGATACCACCTTGTCCTTGGCGAGGCCGCCAGGAGTAATCTTGGCTCCGGCTTCGTAATGGCGGTTAAGGGCGCCGAGGGTTACGGTGGCCGGCTGCGGCCGGTGGCTTTTAAAGCCGCGGCTCTTGGGTACTTTGAGCAAGTTCTGCTTCAGGCCTTTGAGCTTAAGCCCGCCGCGGCCGCCGGTTCGGGCCTTCTGCCCCTTGGTGCCGCGTCCCGCGGTAGTCCCCTTTTGCGAGGCATTGCCGCGGCCAACGCGCTTGGCGTTACGTTTAGAGCCGCGTCCCGGACGTAGTGTGTGTGCAAGCAGTGTCATAAATATTTACGAAAGTCAAACTTTAGGCCGCGGCCGAAGTTTTGTCGTGGGTGACGCCGTCGTCTTTTTTGACGGCGCGCGGAGCGCGCGTCTTTTTGGGCTTCGCCGAATCAGGCGCTGCCGCCGGAGCGGCCGCGCCGCCGCTATTCTCGACGGACGCTTTAACCGGGGCAGGAGCCGGAGCGAGCGCGGACGGCTTAAAAGATTGCAAGGCCGAAAATGCCGCCTTCACGTTGGCTATTTTATTGTTGCTTTTACCGAGCATCTTGGCCGAGGCGTTCGGCACGCCGGCGAGATCAAGAACGTTGCGGATCATACTGCCGGCGATGAGACCGGAACCGCGCGGAGCCGGCTTAATCATGAGCTTGGCCGCCTTGAATTTGGCCTCTACGCGATGCGGGATAGTGTCTTTGATAATCGGCACGCGGATCATGTTCTTTCTGGCGTTGTTGACTGCTTTTTCCACCGCCATCTGCACGTCTTTGCCCTTCTGCACGCCATAGCCGACGCGGCCGCGGCGGTCGCCGATGATCACGCAGGCGCGAAAAGACAGCTGCTTGCCGCCTTTGGTAACTCGGGTTACGCGCGCCAAATCAAGAATGTACTGGTCAAATTCCGGTTTCTCCTTAGGCGGACGGGCTCCTCTTTTGTTGCGTTTTCCCTTGTCCATACGCAAGATATACAAACTTAGAGATGAAGTTAGAATTCCAGTCCGCCGGCGCGAGCGCCTTCTGCCACCGCTTGCACGCGACCGTGATAACGGTAGCCGGCGCGGTCGAATACCACGCTTGTTATATTCATATCTTTGGCTTTTTTGGCGATAGCCTGGCCCAAAGCGTAGGCTACTGCCAGCTTGCCGGCGCGGCCTTCGGTATCGAAGCCGGCCAAGTCGGCTGTTTTACTGTGCAAGCTCAAGAGGGTTTTACCCTTGGCGTCGTCAATCAGCTGGACGTAAATTCCGCGCAGGCTGCGAAAAACATTCAACCGGGGACGCGCGGCAGTGCCGGACAGCCGCATGCGAACGCGCGTTTGCCGGATATGACGTTTGGCTTCGATAGTGGCCTTCTGTTTCATACGCAAAAGTAAAATCTCTCACTAGGCGCCCTTAGAGGCTGCCTTGCCCGCCTTGCGGCGGATAACTTCCGTAACATATTTTATTCCCTTGCCTTTGTAAGGCTCCGGGCGGCGCACGGAGCGAAGCTCGGCGGCCACGTTGCCCAAAAGTTCTTTATCTATGCTCGAAAGAGTAATAAGGTTCTTTTCCACCGCCGCCTGCACGCCGGCAGGAATCGCGAATACCACCGGGTGGGAGTACCCCACCTCCAGCTTGAGATCCTTGCCCTGCATGGCCACGCGATAGCCGACACCGTTAATTTCCAGCTGCTTGCTGAACCCGGCGGTAACTCCCTTGACCATATTCCTCAAATGGGCGCCCAGGGTGCCCCACAAAGAACGCTCGGCTTTTTCGTCCGGGTTGGCCGCGGACACCTGCGCCTCTGAACCGGATACGGCCACGGTGATCCCCGGCGGCAAAGTGCGTTTAAGCTCCCCTTTCGGGCCTTTTACGGTTACCTCACGGCCGTCAACCGCCATGGTAACGCCTGCCGGCAATACGATAAGTTGTTTGCCAATTCGTGACATACGTTTCACACTTCAAATTTCGGATATCGGACTTCGGATCTGGCACGCGGTTCTGGTTTAAATCCGACCCCTGATATCCGAAATCCTCTTAGTAGACTGAACAAATAATCTCGCCGCCGACACCGCGTTCTTTCGCCTCCGCGCCGGTCATGATGCCTTGCGAGGTAGACACTATGGAGATGCCATAGCCGTTCAAAACCACCGGCAGCTCGGAAGCCTGGCGGTATACGCGGTGCCCCGGCTTGCTCGCGCGGTCTATAGACTGGATAGCCGGTTCGGCCCCGCGGTATTTAAGCTCTATCATGAGCTGGGCCGGGGTGCCTTCCACTGTCTCCACCTTGCCCACGTAGCCTTCGCGGCTCAATAAGTTGGCAATCGCGTACTTTCCCCGCGACAAAGGCACGCTCACCTGGCGTTTGCCGGCCATCTGGGCGTTTCTTATCCGGGTAAGCATGTCTGCGATAGTATCCGTCATCATACTTGTGTAATCTGCTTAAGCAACTGATTTACCAGCTTGATTTGCGCACTCCGGGCAGGAATCCCTGATTGGCCAATTCCCGGAAACAGATGCGGCAAAGTTTGAATTTGCGCATGTAGCTGCGCTTGCGGCCGCACTTCCAGCACCGGTTGACTACCCGGGTGACAAACTTGGGCTTGCGTTTCGATTTAATTTTTTGGGCTTCGGTAGCCATAACGTATGCTCGTGAGACAATAAATATTATTTCTGGCGCAGCGGCAGGCCCAGTTTGCTTAGCAAAGCATAACCGGCCTCATCCGTCTTGGCATTGGTGGCGACCGTAATCTCGAGCCCGTGGATAATATCGCCCACCTCCACGCCGGTAATTTCCGGAAACGCCAGGTGTTCTTTGAAACCGAAGGTGTAGTTCCCTCGGCCGTCAAAACTCTTGCGCGAGAGTCCGCGAAAATCGCGCACGCGCGGCAGGGTCAATGTTATCAGGCGGTCAAAAAAATCATACATCCGCTCTCCCCGAAGAGTTACGGCCGCGCCGATGTCCATGCCCTGGCGGATTTTAAAATTCGAAATCGACTTTTTGGCTTTGGCGCGCACCGGCTTCTGCCCGGTAATGGTCGAGAGCAACGAAAGCGCGCTCTCGATGAACTTCTCTTCTTTGGCATGCCGGCCAAAACCGATATTGAGGACGATTTTGGTGAGACGAGGTACCTGCATGATATTCCGATAGCCCAATTCTGACTTGAGCGCCGGTACGACTGTCTGTTTGTAGTGGGTATAAAGACGTGACGACATAGGTATAATTCGCCATCCGCGGCCGAGAAAGTCTCTGGCCGGAGACGGCGTTCTTTTAATCAACTGCCTCGCCGCTTACCTTGGCCACGCGCTTCTTGGTGGCGCCCTCGGCCCGGAAAGCGACCCGGGTCGGTTTCCCCGACTTCGGATCAACCAACATTACTTTGCTAATCTGGACCGGCGCGGGCAGTTCTATTACCTGTCCCTTTTCCGAACGGCGGCCGGCGCGCAGATGTTTTTTCAATTTGTTCACTCCCTCGACAACCACATAGTGCGCCTGTTTGTCGCGGTTGTAAAGTACCTGAATAACCTTGCCGGTCTTGCCGCGGTCTTTCCCCGAGAGGAGTTTAACTTTATCGCCGGTTTTAATTTTCATACTCTCGTGTTTAAGTTAACCCTCTTACAACACTTCCGGGGCCAAAGACACTATTTTCTGGAATCCCTTGGCGCGCAATTCCCTGGCCACCGGTCCGAAAATACGCGTCCCCTTAGGTTCTTTGTTCTTTTCGTCTATGACCACGGCCGCATTCTCGTCAAAACGGATATACGTACCGTCAGCGCGGCGCGCCTCTTTTCTCTGGCGGACAATAACGGCATGCACGACTTCGCTTTTTTTCACCGTTCCGCGGGGCGCGGCTTCTTTCACGGCGCAGGTAATAATATCTCCCAGCCGCGCGTACCGTTTTTTGTAGCCGCCGCGAACTCGAATACACATGAGTTTTTTGGCTCCGCTGTTATCCGCTACTTTGAGAATACTGCGATGCTGGATCATAATCGTTACTCAGGGATTAACTTACTTCACGACCGCGATCAGCCGCCACCGCTTGGTCTTGCTCAATGGCCGGCACTCTTCAAACAAAATTACGTTACCGACCTGGGCCGCATTCTTTTCGTCGTGCACCGCGAAGTGTTTGCGCGTGGTGTACTGCTTGCGGTACTTGGGATGCATCTTGATCGTTTCCACTTTGACCCGCACTGTCTTTTGCCCGCTCACGCTTACCACTTCGCCGGAAAAACGGCGGTGCGGCGGCTTGGCGGCAGGAGTCTGGGGGGTAACTTGCTTCATAACAATTTAAGGGCTAGGACTTTTGCCCGGCCGGCTTAGTGGCGGCTTTGGCTCGATGATTGATAGCGGTCAGCACCTGGGCAATGCGGCGCTTAAGCGCGCGGACACGGCGCACCTGCGCCAGCTGGCGCTCGCTGACTTTGAAACGCAGCTCCCGCAGTTCCTCGCGCATCTCGCCGAGAGACCGATGAAGCTCTGATAACGATTTATTTTTTAGTTCGCTCATCTCCATACTGAATACTTACTCCGGTTAACTGGTCTAATTCGGAGTACCCAGACCGGGGAAATCTGATCGCCGGTCTGGGTACTCCGAATTAGTTAGCCGCGCCTCACGAACTTAGCCTTGAGCGGCAGCTTGTGCGCCGAGAGCAACAGCGCCTCGCGCGCTTTGTCCTCGGGGATGCCTTCCATTTCAAACAGGACAGTACCCGGCTTAATGGTGCAGACAAAATATTCCGGCGAACCTTTGCCGCCGCCCATCGGCACTTCATTGCCCTTTTTGGTTACCGGACGGTCCGGAAAAACTCGAATCCAAATCTTGCCGCCGCGCTTAACATAGCGGGTCAAAACCCGGCGCGCTGCCTCGATCTGGCGGGAGCTGATCCAGGCATGGTCCATGGACTTGAGCCCGAAACTGCCGAAAGCCACGGTGCTGAGACGGGTCGCCACGCCCAGGTTGCGGCGGCGGGGCTTGTGCCATTTGCGGTGTTTAACTTTCTTTGGTAGCAACATACACTAATTTTAGGTGCGCTCCTTGGCGGTTTCCTTCGCCTCGGTTAAACGATCAACGCGCTCGAACGACTCGCCTTTGTAAATCCATACTTTTACCCCGATAGTGCCGTACATCGTCTTGGCGATGGCGTAAGCATAGTCCACATTGCTGCGCAGGGTAATGAGCGGAATTTTGCCCTTGGCCAGAATTTCCTCGCGAGCGATTTCCACGCCGTTCAACCGGCCGGCCATGCCTATCTTGACCCCGAGGGCGCCGGATTTCATCACCCGCTCCAAGTGCTGTTTTATCACCCGGCGGTACGGCAGCCGCCCCTCGGTGTCGCGCACGACGCTCTGGGCAATAATCTCGGCCGATAACGACGGCGAGCTTACTTCCTGGATATTCAACTTCACTTTCATCGCCATTTTCAAAAATTGGCGTTCGATTTCTTTGCGGATCTGGTCCAACCCCTGCCCGCCCCGGCCGATAACAATGCCCGGCTTGCCGGCGAATATCGTCAAGGTCATGTTCTTGGCGCTGCGTTCGACAAAGATGCTGTCAATTTGGGCATCTTTAAATTTCGCCTTGAGGTACTCGCGAATCTTGATATCTTCGGCCACGCGGTCGGCGTAGTGTGCCGTATCTACCCAGCGCGACGGCCAGGGAAAAAGAATCGGCATGCGGTGAATTTTCGGATGGACTTTATGACCCATAATTTAGAAAGTCAGAGTTTTCGTCCGGGACCTGCCCCTGGCGCGGCCACTCTGGCGGCTAGTTTAGATTACATTATTCGGCTTTCCCGGCCGGCGTTTTTTCGGCCGGAGCATCCGCTCCGGCGGCCGCGACTGCCTTGGCCTTCTCGTCAACCTCGCCGGAAAGTACCATCGACACATGCGCCGTCCGCTTGCGCAGGGGCGTCGCCCGTCCCATAGCGCGCGGCATCCAGCGGTACAAAATCGAACCGCCGTTCACGGCCGTGTGCTTTACGACCAGCGTCTCCGGTTTCAGGTGGTGGTTATGCACGGCATTCGCCACCGCCGATTCCAGGAGCTTCAACACCGGGCGGGCGGCATCTTTGGCCGAAAACTTCAATTCCTGCCGCGCCCGCTCCACCGGCAGGCCTTTGATCACGTCCGTTACGAGCCGGACCTTGCGCGGGCTGATGCGCAGGCTGTTAAGTTGTGCTGTAGCTTCAAAATTCATACTGACAAAGTTCTGGGCGGGCAACGCTGGGGTGAACCCCGCTCTGCCGCTCCCAACCGATTATCGTTTCGTGGCTTTGGCTTGCGGCGCAGGAGCGGCGGCACCGGCGGTTTTAGTCTGCTCCTTGGCCATCTTGCCGCCATGTCCCAAAAACTTGCGCGTCGGGGAAAACTCTCCCAAACGGTGTCCGACCATGTTTTCTTCCGCGAAAACGCTAATGAATGTCTTGCCGTTGTGCACCGAAAATGTCATTCCGACCATCTCAGGCGTGATTGTTGAAGCGCGCGACCAGGTTTTTATCGGCGTACGGTTGCCGCCGGCCCTGGCCTTCTGCACTTTCTCCAAGAGTCTGCCATCTACAAACGGTCCCTTTTTTAAACTTCGTGACATAACGTTTCCAGGTTACTTCTTCCGTGCTTTCCGGCGCTGAATAATAAGTTTATCGCTGGACTTCTTGTGGCGGCGAGTCTTGACGCCCAACGCCGGTTTCCCCCAGGCTGTTTTCGGACCGTCTTTCAAACCAATCGAATTGCGGCCCTCGCCGCCGCCGTGCGGATGGTCAATCGGGTTCATTACCTTGCCGCGCACCACCGGCCTCCAGCCCATGTGGCGCTTGCGACCGGCCTTGCCCAAACGCACCAGCTTAAAGTCGGGGTTACTTACCTGCCCTATAGTCGCCCGGCAGGCCTCCGGCAGGATTCTGATCTCGCCCGAAGGCAACTTTAGCTGGGCATAACCGCCCTCAAGCGTCTGTATCTGCGCCCCGACTCCGGCGCTGCGCACCAGCTGGCCGCCCCGGCCAGGCTCCAATTCAATGTTGTAAACAAACAAACCGACCGGAATGTACTTAAGAGGCATCCGCACCCCGGGAGCTGCTTCCACCGGACCGCTCGAAGAAATAATTTTATCCCCGACATTTAGCCCCTGCGGAAGCACGATGTACGCTTTCTCCGCGTCGGCGTACTCTACGAGAGCGATGCGGGCGCCGCGGTTCGGATCGTATTCAATAGTCTTTATGGTGCCCGAAACGTCGTACTTCGTGAGTTTGAAGTCAATGAGACGGTACAAACGCTTAACTCCGCCGCCGCGGTGGCGCACCGTAATCTGGCCGCTATTGTTGCGGCCGGCGTGCTGTTTCAAAACTTTGACCAGCGACCGCACGGGTTTGCCGCTCGTAACATCAGAAAAATCCTGCACGCTGGCTTTGCGGCGGCCTGGGGTAGTTGGTTTGTAGTGTTTTATGGTCATAGCGGTAGCGTAACCCTAAACTCCGGCGTGAATGCTGATTGACTTGCCTTTGGGCAAAAAAACCACTGCCTTTTTCCAGCCCTTGCGGCGGCCGGTGCGGCGGCCAAAACGGACTTCTTTGCCCTCCAGGCTGACAGTATTAACTTTTTGCGGTTTCACTCCGTACACCGCTTGGACAGCCGCGGCAATTTCGGGCTTAGTGGCGGTTTTAGCCACCATAAAAATATAGGCCCCGTGGCGCTCTCCGTGAGTCGCTTTTTCGCTCAGCAAAGGCTTAAGCAAAATGCGGTATGCCAGACCCCGGGCAGCGTGTTTCTCCGGGGCCGCTGTTGGCGCCGCGACGCTGCCTTTGCGCCCGGCCGGCTTTTTTTCCCCGGCGTCAACGCTGGCTCCAGCTTCGGAGTCCGGTTTGGTTTTTTTGATTTTTTCAAGTATTCCCATATAGCTGATCAGGAATTTGGGGGCAAAAACTAACGAGTCAAACGCTCGGCGAGCACCTTAATCGCCGCTTCGGTCGCGATTACGTATTGAAAGCGCAAAAGGTCTACCACACTGACTTCACGGGCTTCGCGAACCTGGGTCTGCGGTACGTTGCGTCCGGCCCGGAGGGCCGCGGCGTCATACTCGGCCGTCAAGACCACTGCCCGACGGTTGTCGCCCGGCAAGCGCCGGCGTAACTCGGCCAAACTTTTCGTTTTTCCGTCTGACGGCAACTCGGTCAAAACGACCAAAGTGCCGTTGGACGCCTTGTCGGCCAAGCACATTTTAACTGCCAGCTGTTTCATCTTTCTGTTGATTTTCTGAGCGTAATTACGCCATGACAGCGGCCCGAAAGTAACGCCGCCGCCTTTCCAAATCGGCGACCGGATCGAACCGTGGCGGGCCCGCCCGGTACCCTTTTGCTTCCAGGGCTTTTTGCCGCCGCCACGAACCTCGCCGCGGTCTTTCGTGTCGGCCCAGGGTTCGCGTTCATTGGCTATCTGGGCGGTATAGACTTGGTGCACTACTTCGGACTTGGGAGAGATACCGAACACGACCGCCGGCAGTTCAATTTCCCGAACAGCTTCGCCCGCTGGATTGTAGACTTTAACTTTGGTCATATTCTATCCTGGTTGCGCCCTTAGGCGGATTTCTCATCTGGCTCTGCCGTTTCTGTGGCCGCCGCGGAAGCTGGTTCGGCCGGCGTTTCGTCTGGCAAAATCTCTTCGACCGGGGCGGCTGGCGCCAACGCGGCGGGTTCGGCGGCTATCGGCGCTTCCACGGGAAGTGTTTCAACTTCAATCTTGCCTTCGGGGGTAGAGATAACCACGCCATACGCATATTTTTGAACACGCGCTGGACGCCGCCGGCACCGATACTTCCCGGCATGCGCAGGTTGTCCTTGTGTCCATGCGAGGCCGGACCGCCGGCAAAGCCATGGCGTTTGACCACGCCTTGGAAGCCCTTGCCTTTTGAGGTGCCAACCACTTGGACCTTCTCGCCCGGGGAAAAAACCTTCACTGTAAAAACATCACCGCGCTTAAGATCGGCGGCCTCGGCCATTGGTCGCTCCCGCAAAAAACGCACGGTTAACCCGGTTCCCATGTCAATGCCCTTGAGATGGCCCTGTTCAGGGCGGCTCAAACGAAATGCTTTTTGAATTCCAAAACCCACCTGGACCGCGTCTACGCCGTCTTTGGCTTGAGACTTGATCTGGGTAACGACACATGGCCCGGCTTGAATCCGCGTTACCGGCACAACCGTGCCGTTATTCAAAAAAACCTGGGACATGCCTATTTTTTTACCGACAATGAACTTCATAGTCCAGAAATCTCAACTCTAGTCTGATCGTGATATAAAAAACTAGAAGGTAAACCGGGGAGGACGTCGGAGGGCCGGATTCTGGCCACAAACCAACTTCCACGATCTGCCTTCTAGCCTCTTATTCGCAAGAATAACGGCTTTGTTCTTAATTTAAGGCAACATTACTCCTCTACCCATGGGACTCTTCCCAGATGTTTTCTCCCAAACCTAAAGCTTGGGGATCTTATCTGGCCAGCTGCCAATGGGCTTTGATGGCAGCGATAGTGTATACTATGCCGCCGCCTCTGTCAAGTAGAAATAGGGGCTCTGTCCACACCCGAACATCCCAAAAACCTCGGACTACATCATTTTGATTTCCACGTCCACCCCGCTCGGCAAGTTAAGGTTCATAAGAGCGTCGAGCGCCTTGGGCGACGGACTGATAATATCAATCAAACGCTTGTGCGTGCGCATTTCGTACTGCTCCTGGGCAGTTTTGTGCACGAAAGTCGAACGGTTAACGCTGTATTTGCTGATCTGGGTCGGCAGGGGTACCGGGCCGATAACTTTGACGTTGTTGCGCTCGGCCGTGTCAATAATAGTCTTGGTGGCCGTATCAATGATTTTGTGGTCGTAGGCCTTGATTTTGATGCGCACCCTGGGGCCGGCGTTCGCGGCGTCGTCTTTGTCTGCCTTCTTGATTGTCGTATCAGTCGGGGTCATACCAGAAATCCGGTTAAGGAACAAACCCGCCCCCCGGCTCAAGTCGGGGGGCGGTCGTCGATAATTAGACAAGAATCTTGGTTACCGCGCCGGCGCCGACAGTGCGGCCGCCTTCGCGGATAGCGAAGCGCATTTGTTCTTCGATAGCCACCGGCATGATGAGTTTGACCTTGAGATTGGTCGTGTCCCCCGGCATCACCATCTCGGTGCCCTCGGGGAGAGTTACCTCGCCGGTTACATCGGTCGTGCGGATGTAAAACTGCGGTTTGTAACCGTTGAAGAAGGGCTTGTGGCGGCCGCCTTCTTCTTTGGTCAAGGCGTACACCTTGGCCTCGAACTCGGTGTGCGGCTTGATAGTGCCGGTTTTGGCGAGCACCATGCCGCGCTCCACTTCGTCCTTCTTGGTGCCGCGCAGAAGGACCCCGGCGTTGTCGCCGGCCATGCCTTCCTGCAGGCTCTTGTTGAACATTTCAATACCGGTAACGGTGGTCTTCATCGTCTCCGGCTTCATGCCGACGATTTCGATTTCATCGCCGATCTTCACTTTGCCGCGCTCGATACGTCCGGTAACCACGGTGCCGCGTCCCTCGATAGAGAAAACGTCTTCGATCGGCATCAGGAGCGGTTTGTCGAGATCGCGCTGCGGCTCCGGGATGTACTCATCCAGGGTTTTCAGAAGATCCATTATCGGCTTGGCCGCGGCCTCGTCGTTCGGATTCTCCAGGGCCTTCAGGGCCGAACCGCGGATCACCGGAGTAACATCGCCGGGGAATTCGTACTTCTTCAAAAGATCGCGCACTTCCTCTTCCACGAGGTCGATGAGCTCCGGGTCGGAAACCTGGTCAACTTTGTTGAGGAACACGACGATATACGGTACGCCGACCTGGCGGGCGAGCAGGATGTGCTCGCGAGTCTGGGGCATGGGACCGTCGGCAGCCGAAACCACGAGGATAGCGCCGTCCATCTGGGCAGCGCCCGTGATCATGTTCTTGACGTAGTCGGCATGGCCTGGACAGTCAACGTGCGCGTAGTGGCGGTTCTCGGTCTCATACTCGACGTGCGCGGTCGCGATGGTGATGCCGCGCGCTTTGGATTCCGGCGCCTTGTCGAGGTCGTTTACCTCTTTAAGGTCGGCGTTGAGGCCGTGCGCGGCGGCTACCTTAAGGATGGCCGCGGTGGTCGTCGTTTTACCGTGGTCGACGTGACCGATGGTACCGACGTTGACGTGTGGCTTGGTTCTCTGAAAATCTGCCATACGGTTGGCGTATATCGCACTGCTTTAGGTGGCTAAAGCAGATTTGTGAACCAGCGATATAACAGTTAGTAAAAAAATAATTGGTTACAATAAGCAGCGCTTAATGTAGCCAAAATATGTGGATAACCGATTGCGTCTAGGATTATAACGAAAGCGCACCGGTAAGTCAAGGGATAATCTGGGGATTGTTGGGCTATTCCACCGGTTCCTCAAAGAATATCGGGTCGCCTTCGAGCGGCTCCCCGCCTCCGATAGCCGCCGATTCGGCGGCCGCCTCGGGAATGGGCTGGGGGCCGGTCAACGATTCCTCGCCGGCAGGCTCATAGCGGATAGCGGCGTCCGGACTCTCTGCCGGATAAGTTTTCCTGATCACCTCGCCTGCCTGATGCCGGCCGCGATTGGCTGTCGCTTCGACCGCACTCTGGCGCCATTCCTCCGCGAGCATCTCGCCCCTGTCTTCTGCCCCGTCTAGTTCCTGCGCCGAACGCCAGATAGCGATATCGCGGTTTATCTTATCGAGCATCTCGCCCTCGGACAACTCCCGGACATCCCGGAGCGGCTCCTCGCCGGCAAACTCCTGCGTGTCGAGCATCATCTCGTATTCGTCGACACTCAAGACCACCATGTCACGCTTTTCGGATCGATCGTGGACAATAAGCGGATTGCCGGTTTTCTGGGCCAGGGACAAC
Organism: Candidatus Magasanikbacteria bacterium GW2011_GWA2_56_11; assembly: GCA_001004885.1. Classification (GTDB taxonomy): domain Bacteria; phylum Patescibacteriota; class Patescibacteriia; order Magasanikbacterales; family UBA922; genus GWA2-56-11. The sequence goes on along the minus strand of LCRX01000009.1, from coordinate 19,209 downwards.
AGGCGGTCGAAACGCTTGGTCATAAGTATAAGGTGTTAATTTTACGTGGGGATTATAGGGGTAGAAACCGGGGCCGTCAAGGCGCAAAAAACAGCCCTCCACAGGGCTGTTTTTAATTCACACGATAAACGTGACAAGAAACCGATCATCTACTCTTTTTGTACTCGTTAGTAGTTTCACTCGGTTTCCCGAGAGTAACTCCAGAAAGGAGGTGATCCATCCACAGCTTCCGCTACGGATGCCTTGTTACGACTTCACCCTGATCATTGACCCTGCCTTCGTCCCTCGAACGAGAGCCTTCGGGCATTGCCAACTTTCGTGGTGTGACGGGCGGTGAGTACAAGACCCGAGAACGTATTCAACGCGCCGTGGCTGATGCGCGTTTACTAGCGAATCCAGCTTCATGCAGGCGAGTTGCAGCCTGCAATCCGAACTGAGACCAGCTTTATGGGATTAGCTCCACCTCGCGGCTTGGCAACCCTTTGTACTGGCCATTGTATCATGCGTGTCGCCCGGGACGTAAGAGCCATGCTGATTTGACGTCGTCCCCACCTTCCTCTCGCTTGCGCGAGCAGTCTCGTGTGTCCAATGTAACACACAACGAGGGTTGCGCTCGTTACCCCACTTAAGGGCCGCATGATCCTCCGCTTGTGCGGGTCCCCGTCTATTCCTTTGAGTTTTAACCTTGCGGCCGTACTCCCCAGGCGGTGTACTTAACGCGTTAGCTTTTTTAAACGGCACATGGAGGGTCGATACTCCATATACCTAGTACACATAGTTTAGGGCGTGGACTACTGGGGTATCTAATCCCATTCGCTCCCCACGCTTTCGTCCCTGAGTGTCAGGATTGTTCCAGCACACTGCCTTCGCCTTTGGTGTTCCTGCCGATATCAACGCATTTTACTACTACACCGGCAGTTCCGTGTGCCTCTCACAACCTCTAGCTTGGAAGTATCAGAAGCAGATTTCCGATTAAGTCGGAAGCTTTGACCCCTGACTTTCCATGCCACCTGCGGACGCTTTACGCCCAATGAATCCGGACAACGTTTGAGGTCTCTGTATTACCGCTGCTGCTGGCCATTGTTAAGCGAAATTTTGTAACTGAATGATGGGTGTATATGCGGCTGTACGAGTCGTATGAAGTTATTCATACTTTGGGATCGCACATAAAGCCGATAATACATTTTACCCCGCATCTGGCATCGGCAAACCGATACAGCCAGGTCGAAGTTATCTTTCAGTGTTTTCGCAAGCAGCTCGCACTCTTCATAACCAAAACAATACGTAGCGAACATTGCATTCCAATGATCACGCGACCGTTTATCTAATGTTCCATCGTCTTGGTACCAAATGGCCAAGGCTTTGGGCGTAGATAGCAGTTCGCGGATATTTCGCGGAATCACTTTTCTTCCCTCGTTTGGGTAAAAAAGTTTTCTTAGTTCGCCGATGTCTGTTCGGGCTTTCGTGTAGAAATAATATTGACCATAGCGCGCGACTTCCTTCAGTTCAGAAGGACCAAGTTCGCGAACTTGTCCGTGAAGCCATTGCAGATAATCCCGGCTACGACCATGATATTTCACATAGTACATAGCGGTTCCTGTTCTCGGCTTCAATTCCGTCAACCAACCATCACCTAAAAGCGAGGCGGTTACTATTTCTTTCACTTCTGCCTTCATATGAAGAGCTCGTTGGACTATATCATCATCCCGACTAACTCGGGAGTCTCGCGTGTAGTCTCTGAGGAGCCCGCAAACCGGTTGTAGTTTGCGGTTTCCTGCTGATTGTTCTGCAACCCCTATACGTGCGGTAGTACGTTTTTTTGGGTTTGACACACATTGTCACCGTTTTTAGGTAGTGTGCCATTAACAGAAGTTTCCAGCATATAGCGAGATTTTCTTTGACTGTGTTACCACAATCACTCTGCACCAGGCCCGGTTTGGGCTTACAGAGTTAGCAACCTCTTATTCATAGGGTACCGTCACAAATTCGTCCCCTATAAAAGCAGTTTACACCCCGAGGGGCTTCATCCTGCACGCGGCGTCGCTCCGTCAGACTTTCGTCCATTGCGGAAGATTCTTGACTGCAGCCACCCGTAGGTGTCTGGGCAGTTTCTCAGTCCCAGTGAGGGGGGTCACGCTCTCACGTCCCCTACCCGTCGTAGCCTTGGTGAGCTATTACCTCACCAACTAGCTGATAGGGCATAGGCCCCTCTTCGAGCCAGAAATGATTTACATGGGAATGACTTATGTCCCCCCATGACCATCGGGTATTAATCCCGGTTTCCCGGGGCTATCCCCGTCTCGAAGGTAGGTTGCCAATGTGTTCCTCTCCCGTCTGCCGGTCCGTACCGTATTGCTACGGCCGATCCCTCGACTTGCATGCCTTAAACACGCCGCCAACGTTCGTCCTGAGCCAGGATCAAACTCTCAATAAAGTCCCGAAGGACAATGAGAAACTCCCTGGAGACTAGCTCCAGAGGAGGTTGATTCCTATACTAGAATAGACGATCTCCAACTTGCGTTGGAATTGGTTCTTGTCACGTTTATAATGTGAACCTCCAGCACCATTTGGTGCCGGTTTTACCGTTGTTTGCTTGTTATAAATTGTAAAGATCGCACTCCCCCAAAAGAAAAAAGAGAAACCTACTAATCGGGTTGCTCTTCTCTCTTCCTAGTTTCTTTACCCGGCCCCGGCCCAGCCGGAGCGGTCGGTTAAGACTTGGGAAAATCTTCAGTTGTAGGGAATTTCTTTAGGCTTGGACATTGTATCATACCCAAAAACCTTGTCAAGCCCAGCTCCCGGCACAAAAACTGTGGATAAGCTCAGCCACTATATTTTATCCGTTTAGTCCATACCTGACACAGGCAAAACCCTTTGACAGCCTTTGCCAATAAAAAATACCCGGCCGGGGCCGGGTAAGGATTTGTTATGCGCAGGCTGGTTACCGGCGATTTTTACGCCGCCACTCGGCGATGCGCTTGTGATCGCCCGACAGCAGGACGTCTGGCACTTTCCAACCCTTAAACTCCGCCGGTTTGGTGTACTGGGGGTATTCGCCGCGCGCTTCTTCTCCGGTCATCTCCCCCGCCTCCGGAGTCCGGCCGTGCGTTTCTTCCATCAGCGACTCTGGATTCCCCAAAACCCCTGGCAACAACCGCGCCACCGCTTCTATTATCACCAAAGCTCCAAGTTCGCCGCCGGCGAGCACGTAAGGGCCGATGGAAATCTCTTCGTCCACCATGCGTTCGGCCACCCGTTCGTCCACACCTTCGTAACGGCCGCACATAAGGGTCAATTCCGAAAGCTTGCTCCACTGCTCGGCTGTACGCTGATCAAATTGCCGCCCTCGCGGCGAAAGAAGGACCGTGCGCTTCTTTTTGGCGATATCCCCGGTCATGATCTTTTTGATCTTGGCCAGTCCGTCATCTTTCCGGAACGGAATCGCGCCCAGGCTCTTCAAGGCCGCGTAAATCGGTTCAGGCTTCATTACCATTCCCGCCCCGCCCCCGCAAGGGGTGTCGTCGACAGTTTGGTGGCGATCGGTAGTAAAATCACGCAGGTTAACGGCCCGGACAGCCATAATCCCCGCCTTTTGGGCGCGGCCCAAAATACTTTCTGAAGCATAGCCGGTTATGATGCCGGGAAAAATAGTGATGACGTTGAATTTCATACGCTGTTTTTGATTGCCTAGACTATACCAATCGAGAGAAGAAAAATCAATGACGCGCCGCGCCCCGGAGCCAACTCCTCTGCTTTGCCGGCACTCCACCTGAATAACAAAGAACCCCGGTATGGCCGGGGTTCTTTTTGGATTCAACGGTTTACTCGAACTTAATCTTGCTTAGGAATTGTTCAACAAACTTGCTGCTGATTTCCTTGGCCGGATCAAGATCGTTGGTGCCGCCTTTGCGGGCGTCTAGATTGCTGTTGAGGAAATAGACCGCGAGGATTTTACCGGTACTCTTGCTTTTGGCAAAAGCGTAGGCCGGCACCTTCCACGGCGAACCGTCCGAGCCGCTCACCTTGCACACCTGAATCCAGCTTACAAGCACGAATTCGTTCGCGCCGTAAGTCTTGGTGTCGTAAGCCGCGTCAGTCAGCTCGCAATTTGTCGGGGGCTGTTTCTTGGCCAGGTCCAAGAGCGCGTTCTTGATGGATGTGTACCACTCTTCGGCGTACTGGCGCGCCGTGTACTTGGTCTCGTCGTCCACCCCGAGATCTACCCGTTTGATGTTGAGCGTCGGCTGGCCCTGGTTGCTGACCAACTCCTCGGCCGCGATGCCGACGTCGTCGTAAAAGCTGCCGGTGTCCGCCTTGCCGTCAATGACCATGACGTAATGGCCGTTATAAACATCGTACTTTCTCTCGGTGCGGGGCTCCAGGAATTCCCATGAATAGCTGCCACTCCCAAATAAGCTCTCCTTATGGCCTTTGGAGAAGTCCACCGCGTTGTCCGGCAGCAACTGGACCGTCAGGCCGGAGACGCCGGAGAAGTCCGAGGCTTTAACCTTGGTCCAGTCGACCCAGCCGTCGGCATCGGTCCCGGTGCCGGCCTTAAAGCGGTAGGCACCAGTGCCGGCCGGTGTGGTCTCGGTAGTTTTGGTCTCGGTAGTGGTGTCGGTGGTTTTGGTGTCAGTGGTAGTCTTGGTGTCCGTGGAGCTGTCGGTCTTCGAGGCTTCCTCTTTCAGGTCGGCTTCGACCGCGTCAGGGTTAGCCGCCGGGCTGTCATTCTCGGAACCGCCGGCTTTCGGATCGAGCTCTTCACTCACCGTCGTATCCACCTCTATCCCTCCCCGCTGGGTGGGATCGCTGGTGAGAGCGACCGGGGCCGCCTCGTCGGAAGCGAGTTCAGCCGTCGCCAACACCTCGTCCGAGACGTTGCGGACGTCATTCTTTGAAGACTTCGGCAGGGTGCCTTTGACGAGCTTCAGTTTACCGCCCGCCACAAAGTACACTTCGGAGCTGCCGGCCTTGCGAACGAGCATGCCATCCACGAGTTTGACCTGGGTAATGGCCGGCCCGACTTTGTAGTTGGCGTCAAAAGCATCAGCCAGGTCGCGCACCAGCTTGGCCCAGTTGGCGCCGAACAGAGCCTTGGCCACATCTTCGCTCTCCAGCTTGTGCTTGGTGTTGTTGACGCCGATCACGAAGACGCTCGGGGAGATCGGGGTTTTAACCAGCCGGGAACCGGGACGGTAGTTAACGCCGCCGCCGCTGGGATACGCGTCGGTGCACGACGGGTCAATTTCGGTAACGCCCGAAAAATCGTTGTACCAAGTGAAGTAAACTTCCGAATTCGGGAAGTACATGCGCTGCATCTCCGCGTTCAGGAGATAGACAGCCGCGTTTCCTTTCACTTTAAAACGCTCCCCGGCCTTGAGCTCGGGGCAAGTGGCGGCCGACACGCCCGACGGAACGAGCGCGGAAAGTCCGACACTCCACGCCATTGTCGCGCCGACAACGGTAAGGGTGGCGAACTTTTTGCCGATTTTCTTGAAATCGTGCATAAGTCCTATACACTTACCCTAAAGCGTCCCCCAAGGAAAAATTAACTGCTTCCCGCGGGTTCAGTAGGATAAGTAATTATGCCTAAACGGCATTAATTAAATATTGTTTAGTATACAATAAAGCTGGGCATTAAAAAACCTGCACTTCCAAGAGATATGTGGATAACCCGCTTTCGCGTAAACAGGACAAAAACGCGCGATTAACAAATAAACGACCCCGGGCAAGGAGTCGTTTATTAGAACCCATCTCAAAAATAATTCCGAGACAATTTTGGCCTGCTTCGAGCGAAAATTGTCCGGGTTGAGGAGGCATAGTGGTACTATGGCGACGAGAACCGGACAATTTGCAGCCGAAACAGGCCAAAATTGAGCCGGAATTATTTTTGAGATGGGTTCTAGTTAATTCGCGGGCGGTTACTTTCTCCCCGCCACGATTTCAGCTTCAATGTTTTTCGGGCACTCCGCGTAGTGGTGGAACTCCATGGCGTAACTGGCCCGGCCCTGCGACATGGAGCGCAAAGAAGTGGCGTAGCCGAACATGCTGGCCAGGGGAACCATGGCCCGCACCACCTTGGACTGGCCGCGCTCGGTCATCTCTTGGATTTGGCCGCGTTTGGCGCTCAGGTCTCCGATAATGTCTCCCATGTATTCCTCCGGAGTGGTTACCTCCACCTCCATAATAGGCTCAAGAATTACCGGCGAAGCCTTTTTTACCGCTTCCTGAAAAGCCAGGCTCCCGGCCATTTTAAAGGCGATTTCCGAAGAGTCGACCTCGTGATAGCTGCCGTCGAAGACAGTGGCCTTGATGTCAACCAGCGGATAGCCGGCCACCACACCCTTGTCTTTTGCCTCTTTGACGCCCTTTTGAATGGCGGGTATATATTCGCGCGGAATAAGCCCGCCCTTGATCTCATCCACGAACTCAAATCCCTGGCCGGCTTCCATCGGTTCGAGCCTGAGCCAGCAGTGGCCGTACTGGCCTCGACCGCCCGATTGCTTGATGTATTTCCCTTCGGCCTCGGCGCTCTGGCGGATGGTCTCTTTAAAGGCCACCTGCGGCGCGCCCACGTTGGCGAGCACTCCGAACTCGCGCTTCATCCGGTCCACGATAATTTCCAGGTGAAGTTCGCCCATGCCGGAAATAATGGTTTGCAATGTCTCCTCGTCCGTGTGGATACGGAATGTCGGGTCTTCTTCGGCCAGTTTCTGCAGCGCAATGCCCATTTTCTCCTGGTCGGCCTTGGTCTTGGGTTCGATGGCGATATGGATAACCGGTTCGGGAAAAGTAATGCTCTCCAAAAGAACGGACCGGTTCTCATCGCTAATGGTGTCTCCGGTGATGGTATTTTTAAGGCCAATCGCGGCCGCTATCTCGCCGGAATAAACTTCACTCACGTCTTCGCGATGGTTGGCGTGCATGCGGACAATGCGGCCGATGCGCTCCTTCTGCCCGGTGCGGGCATTGATTACGTAAGAGCCGGCCACCAGCTTGCCCGAATAAACGCGGAAAAATGCCAGCTTGCCGACAAACGGGTCGGTGGCGATTTTGAAAGCCAGCCCGACAAACGGCTCGTCATCGTTGGCGTTCACCTCAATCTTTTTTTCTTCGTCGGCCGGGTCGGTGCCGATTACGGCCGGCAAATCTGTCGGCGCCGGCAGGTAGTAGGTAACCGCGTCGAGCATGAGCTGCACGCCCATGTTGCCGAGCGCCGAACCGCACATTACTGGGTAGATCTCGTCTCTCAAGACCAGAGCGCGGATAGCGCCCCGGATCTCCTCTACCGAAAATTCGCCGCCGTTTAGATATTTGTTCATCAGTTCGTCGTTTGCCTCGGCGACTTTTTCCATGAGTTCCGCCCGGTATTTCTTCACCGCGTCCTTCATCTCCTCGGGGATATCGAAAGCGGAAATTTTCATGCCGTGGTCGCCTTCGAAGTGGTAAGCCTTCTGTTCAATGAGATCGATAATGGCCGAAAAAGACGACTCGGCGCCGATCGGAATCTGGATGGCCACCGCTTTGCGCGACAGCCGGTCCTTGATGGACTGCAGGCTCATGTAAAAATCCGCGCCCATCTTGTCCATCTTGTTGACAAAACACAGCCGCGGCACCCGATACTTGTCGGCCTGGCGCCAGACGGTTTCGGACTGCGGCTCCACGCCCTGGGAACCGTCAAACAAAGCCACTGCGCCATCGAGGACGCGCAGCGACCGCTCCACCTCGACCGTAAAATCTACATGGCCCGGGGTGTCAATAATATTAATCCGGTTGTCTTTCCAAAAACAAGTAGTCGCGGCGCTCGTAATAGTGATGCCGCGTTCCTTCTCCTGCTCCATCCAGTCCATCTCGGCCGCGCCCTCGTGCACCTCGCCGATTTTATGCTTGCGGCCGGTGTAAAACAAAACGCGCTCGGTCGTGGTAGTTTTGCCGGCGTCAATATGGGCCATGATGCCGATGTTACGGGTTTTTTCCAGTGAATATTCACGAGGCATAGGGGTAAAAGGACATTGATTACCGGTTAAAGCGCGCAAAGTGCGCAAACGCCTTGTTGGCTTCGGCCATGCGGTGCACGTCTTCTTTTTTCTTCATGGCGCCACCCGTGCCGTCGAGAACATCGACAAATTCCCCGAGTAATTTCTCGGCCATCGAATGGCCTTTGCGCGCCTTGGCCGCGGCGGTCAGCCAGCGGAAAGCCAAAGCGTTTTGGCGGTCGCCCGACACCGGCATTGGCACCTGGTAGTTGGCGCCGCCGACCCGCCGGGAACGAACTTCCACTTGCGGACGGATAGTGTCGATAACACGCTCAAATATCGGCAACGGCGGTTCATTGCGTTTTTTGGCCAGCGCCTCGAGCGCCTCGTACACAATGTGCTCGGCCGTGCTTTTTTTGCCGCTTTTCATGATAAAATTGACAAACTTCGCCACTAGGACGCTCTTGTATTTGTGATCCGGTGCGACGACGCGCTTGACGACTGACTTTCCACGGGACATACGCTCGTAGTTAAATTATTGGTAAATGATGTGGCCCTCGCCCGGCGCTCTTCAAAAAGACAGCGCTGGGGTAGCGGAGGTTACTTCTTCGGCCGCTTGCCGCCGTACAGAGAACGGCCGCGACGGCGATTGCTCACGCCCTGAGTATCGTAAACGCCGCGCACGATATGGTACCGGACACCCGGCAGGTCTTTTACGCGTCCGCCGCGGATCAGCACGATAGAGTGCTCCTGCAAATTGTGGCCCTCGCCCGGGATGTAGGCAATAACTTCCATGCCGTTCGACAAGCGAACCTTGGCCACTTTGCGCAGCGCCGAGTTCGGTTTTTTAGGGGTCGTGGTGTACACCTTGGTGCACACGCCCCGCTTGAACGGACTTCCCTTGGTAAGCTCGGTGCGCTTGCGGTGGAGACTGTCGTAAGTACTCTGAAGCGCCGGCGCCTTGGACTTGCGGCGGGCTTTCTCCCGGCCTTGGCGCAAAATTTGATTCATGGTCGGCATAACGGTTGCTTACTGTTAACAAATTATATTGATCGCAATTTTATTATTCCCCGGCCGCGTCTCCGGCCATCCGGTTGGGGAATAAAAATCCCAGCCAGGGGGCTAGGTTCGGATCCCGTTACCTTTGGGGATAGCGGGCAAGCCAGGGCAGCGCTTTTCTTTGGCGCGCCAAGGCTTTCCCGCACCAGAGCGTGCGGGTACCGAACGTTCAAATCAGCCGTGATTTGCTTCACCTCCGGGTTAACCGGAGATTACTCCGTTCTTTGGTCTCTCTCGTCGAGAGACGAGCAACTGGGCTCAGTATAAACCCGGCGCCGCAGTTTGTCAAGCCGGTCGGCAGCAGAGCTTTGAGAGGGAGCCCTAAAATCTAGAACAACCCCTTTCCGGCGGTGAACAGCTGGTATACAAACTGAATTACGGGGATAATGACCGGGGATAAGAAAAAAATAAAAAAGAGCAAAAATACAAAACCGAACCGGTCAAGCGCATCGCGCAACTGGTGCCAAGACGCGGGCAAAAGCGCGTAAAGTAGTTTTGATCCGTCAAGGGGTGGAATCGGTACGAGATTGAACACCGCCAAAAGGACATTGGCGTAAACAATAATGGACAAAAATACGGCCAGGTTGCCGGAAGGCACGAACTGAAGAATGGCGCCAAAAGTAAATAAGCAAACAAAGAACGCCCGCCGGTAAAAACGAAGAGCATCAGCGGCAAAAGCAGCGTGCCGATTTTGTCGATATGCGGCCGCGGGTCAAGAGTCAGGCGCCCGGCATAGCGCGCGGTCGGATCACCCAGCCGGTCGGCCATCCAGCCGTGGGCATACTCATGAAAGATGGCCGAGGGTATGATGATGAAAAAATAGAAAAGGAGAGAAGTAAATTCCATAGAGAAAACCAAAAAATCTGGATATAATGGGCCGCCAACTTTACCCCGCCGGCCACGCGTCGGACAGGCGGCCAGGTACAATATTGACAAATTCTTTGTCCGGGTGTAGTATAAGGCTCACTTTGGACAGTATAGCGCGACCGGTTAATTTAAACAATCCCGCGCGCTCCGGCCGCCCCGGTTTCCACCTTAAATTTAGACTTGTTTATTTCAGACTAGTATGGCCCGCACCTGCGACCGCTGCGGCAAGGGTTCACAGAAATCCGCCAGCCGAAGCCACTCGAACATCAAAACGATTCGCCGCCAGTATCCAAACCTGCAAAAGGTGGGAGACAACAAGCTCTGCACCCGTTGCATCCGCACGCTGGCAAAGCCAACGGCGTAAACAAACAAGGGACAAAAATTCTCCGGGACAAGCTGCCCGGAGAATTTTTTTAGGGTTAATACTGCCCTGAATTTTTCATTGTTTCCTCGAATAGATGCCGACAAGCGCGGCATTGGCTATGATATGTCCCTGCACGGCCCGATCCAATTCCGCATAACCGGCTCCCGCCGGCAAGCCGAGCTGCGTATCGAGAGCCAGTAACTTGAAAAAGTAACGATGCACTCCCGAGGGCGGACACGGACCGCCGTAACCGGGACGGCCAAAACTTGTTGTTCCCTCTACCGCCCCCGGGGGGATTTTTTTACCTTCGAGACCGGCAGCCTTGGGATCCAGATTCCACACTGTCCAATGTACCCATGTTCCGGACGGGGCATCAGGGTCGTCGGCTATCAAGACCAGGCTCTGGGCCGTTTCCGGAATACCGCCCCAAGAGAGCGGCGGCGGAGTATCGGCGCCGTCGCAAGTATATTCGGCGGGGATTTCTCCGCCGTTGGAAAAGGCTGAAGACAGAATATACATAGAAATGATAATGAGTTATCAGCAATTCTATTTTCTAAGTTGAGCCGAAACATAGACTGATTTTCACGGCACCAATGTCTGAGCCTGTAAGAGCGAGTTTTGGGGCCGCGAAAATCAGTCTATGTTGAGGCGAAAGGGGGGAGACTCGCTGTGAGTTCATAGAATGGACAGAAAAAAATATCGGCGGTTCTTTGGCTTAGGACTCGGAAAAATTCTTCCGGCCGTTGGCTGCCTCGGCCACGCGCCAGCCCACCAGGTGGCGCGTTTCCAGCGCCAAGAAAAAAAAATTTATCAGGATCAAAAGCGCTCCGAAAAAAAGCAGCAAATCGCGGCTGGCAGCCGCGGCCAGATAAAGCAGATAATCGACTACCGGCGTACTTGGATCCTCGCGCAAACGTTCGGCAAAGAGCGATTGCAAAAATTGCAGCGGACCGGTGTACGAGGCCGCCAATACGAGCGCGCCGATGCCGAGCCCCCCAAGACTTACCAAGCTGCCCAACGCGGACAAACGCTTGCTCTTTAGGGTATGGGGTACGCTGGCGAGCTGGAGGCGCGCCTGGGCGCCGAACACATCATAGAGCATGAGTGCCCGGCGGTAAAAACCGGACAACAGGCCGTATTTTTTCTCCTTTATGGTCTGCCCCAGACCGGTAAAAACCTTAAACCCAAAGCCGAGACCGTAATATTTGGCGTAAAAATTCAGGGCGGTTTCAACCCGGAACCGGTCTTTGTAGAACTCTGGCAGGCGCTGCCAGAGTTCTCTGGCCAGAGCCCTCTGGCCGCCGAGCAGCGGCACAAACGACAGCATAAAGCGCAACGCGTAGCTCCTGCGGTTCATCATCGCGATAAACATGTCCAGTTTTCCCTCGGCCACCGGCTGGATAATTTCGGCTATCATCTGGTGCGTAATACCCTGCATATCCGCATCGCAAAACAGCAAGACCGGACTCTCGACCGCGCCGACGCCGGCATCGAGCGCTCTCCCCTTGCCCTGGTTTTTGCCTAGCCTAAGCACGCGCACCGGATAACGCGCGGCCGCCGCTGCCGTGCCATCAGTGGAGCCGTCATCCACTACCACCACTTCGCGGATGTGGGGAGAAGTGGTCAGCACCGCCAACACTCGTCCGATCCTTTCGGCCTCGTTGTGGGCCGGAACTATGGCGCTTACTTTTTTATTATCCGTCGGCTGAGCCATACAGTTACTATTTTATACGCCGCAAACAAAACCAGGACGCCGCCTAACGCGTAGGTTACTCCGTGGTAGGTCGTTAACAAATTAGTATAACCCCGCCCGGCCAGCCAGCCCAGGGGTATCAAAACGGCCAGCAAAAGAGCGGTGGCCGCCAGGTCGGCCGCCAGAAAAGACCAAAACTTAACGCGATGGAGCGAAAGATAAATAATGGTGAGTATCCGCGTTCCGTACATGAACTTAATCGGTATCAGCGCCAGATATGGCCGATTCCCGGTTTTGCGCTCGACAAACTCGATGACGCGCGCGTATTTTTCCTGGTTTTTTTCCCAGCGCCGGGTACGCGTCGCCAGGTGGCCGAAAAAAAACCAGACGCAATCCGCGATTACCGTGCCGAGAAGAGAAAACCAGAAAACCGTGCCCGGTTGCCACCAGCCCTGCGCCGACAAAAAGGCCGCGCTCAAAATGATTGTCTCGCCAAAAAGAAAAGCACCCGCGAAAATGGCAGGGGCGTGATAAAGCGTAAGCCAATACAAAGGATCGAGCGCTTCCATAGAACTGACAGTGAGTTACTAGAACCTACTTCCAAAAATAACTTCCGGCTCAATTTTGGCCTGTTTCGGCTGCAAATTGTCCGGCTTTCGTCGCCATAGTACCACTAGCCTGCTCAACCCGGACAATTTTCGCTCGAAACAGGCACAAAATTGCCTCGGAATTATTTTTGGGAGTAGGTTCTGGCAATTCTCTTTTCTAAGTCGAGCCGAAACAGAGACTGATTTTCGCGGCACCAATGTTTGAGCCTGTAAGAGCGAGTTTTGGGGCCGTGAAAACCAGTCTCTGTTTGAGGCGAAAGGGGGGAAACTCGCTGTGAGTTCATAGCCAAAGTTATTTTAACACAAAAAAAGAAAAAGGGGCTAGGCCCCTTGTCTTTGCGCTTGGCAGACTGGCGTTTCCTTTTGTCGGGGTGACACGACTCGAACGTGCGACCTCATGCACCCCATGCATGCGTTCTAGCCAACTGAACTACACCCCGATCGGCTGATTGTATCAGCCGCCGTATTATACCAAAAGGCGCGTTTTTTTCAAGTACTCCCCCAAAGCCCGCACGGCCGCGCAGAGTTCCGCGCTGTCTTCGCCAAACGAAAAACGCACATAACCTTCCTGGCCGAATGGCGCCCCGGGTACGAGAGCGATGTTAGCCTGCTCAAGCAGGCGTTCGCAAAAGGCTGTCGAGGCGGTATCTTTTACCCCCAAATCGGCCAACGCCGCCAATGTGTACAGTCCTGAAGCCGGTTTGGCCACAAAGCCGCCGAACGTACTTTGGAGCGCGCTGTGCAGCGCATCCCGCCGCTCGCTCATTTTTTGTGAAACTTCGGACATAATGGCCGGCGCCATGGCCAGGGCGGCGGTGGCGGCCCACTGGCTGATGCTGGCGGTTCCGGTGGTGCTTTGGCTCTGCAAAACTCCCAGGGATTCGATAATTCCTTTATCGCCCAGCACGAATCCCACCCGCCAGCCTGTCATGGCAAAATGTTTGGACACGCTTTGCACGACGAATACCCGGCCGTGATGCTCAGGAAAAGAACCGGCCGAGACAAAAATGCGCCCGTCGTATACCAGGCCGCTGTAGACTTCGTCGGAAACAACGGCCAAATCGTGCGCGGCCGCGCACTCCAGCAAAGCGCCAATTTCCTCCCGATGGTACACGACGCCGGTCGGATTGGCGGCATTATTGAAAATGATTACCCGCGTGCGCGGCGTTATCGCCTGTTCGAGATCCTGTCGGCTTGCCTTCCAACCGCGCTCCGGAGCAGTCGCCACAGTAACCGCGGACGCGCCCGCGAGTTGAATCAGAGAGGGATAAGACACCCAGTATGGCGCGATAATGAGCGCCTCGTCTCCGGGCCCGAGCAATGCCCGGCACAAAGCATAAAGACCGAATTTGCCGCCGCAGGTGGCTATTACTTCGTCCGGGGCATAGGCGGTCGCGTACGTGCTGTTCATCCACTCGGCTGCCGCGCGGCGCAATTCCGGCAGGCCCAAAACCGGCGGATAGTGCGTCTGTCCGGCTCGCATAGCGCGACAGGCCGCCTCAATTACCCCCGAATCCGTCGGCAAAAACGGTTCGCCCGCGCTCAAGTTGTAGACTCTTTCTCCGCGCTGCTTTTTCGCGAGCGCCAGGGTGTTCATTCTCAGGGTAGCCGAAGGCGGTATTTCAATGTATGACTTGAGCATACCAAATAATTTCAATGCCGGTTATCCGGCGCGCCCAACGGCGGGTACAAAAAATCCCCAGCCGGGGACCTTTTGGATCCTGCCCAAGACAGCACTATCGTCATCCCTGTATGTACCAGGTGGGTGGCCGCAACCTGGACCCACGGGCCGCAGGCAATGTAGGCCTCCCATGATAACGATGTTGTAGAATGAGATATGCTGTCGCGAGCGGATCTGCCATAAGTATAAAATAATTGGTTATCCACTGTCAACAAATTGACCGGCATCAGCTTAACCTGGCGCAAAACAAACCGCCCACGCCTGTCTCCTTCAGCCCGGAAACAATGTTTCCGACCTCAAGTGTGTTGGCGTGGGCGGTTGTTGGCGATCGAGAGGAGTGTGCCGTAGAAGCGCGTAGTCTAGGCCGGAGCAGCCGACGTCTCATCGGCAGCGGCCCAAGCAGCGGCGCGGGCGCAGTGCACGTAGACCGTACAGCGCACCTCCGGAGTCTGCCGGGGCGAGAACGGCCAGTCCGGCTCGACTCCCGGCACCAGCACGTCCGTCTCGATGACGTACCGTCGGTATGGCCCGTCCCGGTCCGGTGTCGGCCTGATCCTCCACCCAGGCTTGAACTCGACTTCCTGTCCGTCGCGGATGAGTTCGGCCGGGAGGCGGCCTTCCTGGACACACCTCGTCGCCCAGTCCATGCTATCCTCCTATACTATTACGCCTCTCCCTCGATGATGCAGCCACTGTCGCCCCAGACCTTGAGCCACCTGACAACATCCTCCCTGGAGTATCGCCGGAGAAGCTCATCAATATCCTGCTGCGTGATGACTGTCGCGTTCGCCCACATGCCGGCCTCCATTTATGGCCAAACGGTGTTCTTGTCAACAATGCAACCCGGCGAATTCCGGTAGATCGCCAGGTAGTACCTGGCGGCGTCCCGGCCGTAGGCCCGGACCATGGCGTCCACCCTTTCCTGGGTGATATGCTCCATCCACGCGTCGTCGAAGATGTTGAAGGCCAGTCTGGTCTCGGTGGTGTTCATGTTCTCTCCTTTCATCGAGCCCCGAGAAAAAACAATCACCTGTTTCCTCTCGCTGCCCGCTGAAAATAAAAGAGCCCCATAGCTGAGGCTCTTCTTTGTTTTGTGTGTTTGTTAGATACGCACACGAACAACCTCAGCGGCCAGGGGACGGAAGAAAAAAAAGAAATAAAAGGCTTGGCTGAGATGTCGCAACATAGTGGGTGTACTATGGCAGATTGTTTAAAAACGAACTGATAGCAAGTTATTAGCAATCCTATCCTAAGTTGAGCCGAAACATAGACTTATTTTCTCGGCACCAATGTCCTAGTCTATAAGAGCGAGTTTTGGTGCCGAGAAAATAAGTATATGCTGAGGCGAAAAGGGGGAAACTCGCTGTGATTTCAACGTCAAAATTTGGTAATGTGGATAAAGACTCCTCCAATATCGGCTTAATACATAAACAAACATTGGAAGGGGAGGTAGCGGGGGTGGAGGCCGCCTTGGTGGGAGAACGGGGAGGCTTAGTAGTCCTCGCGCAGCTCAGCGCGGGCAGCGAGCTCCCAGAGCTCGGGGGGGAGCCCGTGAAGTGCCTCCTCGATCGAACGGCCGCGCAGGCTCAACGCCGGCGAGTGGGCGTCGATAAGTCCCGCCCGACGCATCTCGATGTCGTGCTCCGCACGGAGAAGCCGAGAGTCCCAGGGGGCTCCTGACACGCCGGTGGTCCTTCTCATTCGTCTACTCTCCTTCACGTCGGACATGCTGTGTTTTTCTCGACTTCTGTCGGGATGCGGTGGAAAGCCCCACCGCTGGCGTTCGCCCGACCGGCCACTCCGGTCAGGTTAGGATAAATACGGACGAGTGTCATCAGTATTTACCCCAACCTGACCTTGCACTACCTCTAAGTGATGGGACTGCGCACACTATCGCGAACGCAATCACCGGTTTAAAGAGCTATCTAGGCCATTCCTAGGGCGAACGGACTACTATCCCCTCGCCCCAGATCCCCCTCTCATAAATTAAAATCATCCCGATTGAGTTCGGGATGATTTACACTTTTCTGGCTGTTAGCAGTTGCCTTTTCCTCCGCAACCGCATCCACCGCCACCGCAGCAATTCTCCTCATCGCCGCCTTGGTAAACCATCCCGCTTTGGGGTACGAACGCGTAATCGAACGCGAAAATACGTACCTCGGGCTTAAGGCAATTCTTAATGGCTAGGAGAATATTGTGGCGCAAATTGGTCAACATACTTAGTTTATCGTATAGGAAACGGCTGGGCTGGTCAAGCGGCTTATCCACAGACGGCCTTAGGCCCGCTCGTCCTCCATGTAAACATGCAAATATTCGGTCTTGCTGTAATCGAAGATCTCTGCTTCGTCAAAGAACCGTTTAACTTCGGCCACCGCGGTTTCAACCGAGTCTGAGCAGTGGACCACGTTGCACATCCCCATAGCCAGGTCGCCGCGGATAGTGCCGGCGTCAGCCTTGCCCGCGTCGGTTACCCCGGCGATGAGCCGGACGGCGGACACAGCGTTCTTGCCCTCGGCGCAGATCACGACTACCGGGCTCGATTTCATGAACTTCTCGAGCCCCGGGTAAAACGGTTTCTCCACGTGGTGGGCATAGTGCTCACGCAGCTTTTCTTCGTTTAAATACATCATTTTCAAGCCCACGACTTTCATGCCTTTCATCTCCAGCCGCTTCACCACCTCGCCGACGAGTCCGCGCTGGACACCATCCGGTTTGACGATCAGGATAGTCTTTTCGTATATGCCTGTGAAATTCATAGAATTTTAGTTAGTTGGATTGTGAGGAGTATAGAAGTAATTATGAAAAAAGTCAATAGATCGTCGTTGGACACCGTACCAACCCATGGCTGGTGCCAACTCGTCTTCTCTGCTGTGCCTAGCGTAGAATCGTGAAATTAAGTCCGATCTTGGAGTAAATAAAGTCAATATTACGACAAAAAAACATACCCGACATAACTTCCGCGTTATTGGTTGTTACCCCTCTTAAATTTTATGCGGCCCCACGGTGGATCCTACAAAAAAACACGCAGTGTCTACATCTTTCGTATACACTCCGACGATTGGAAGAAGTTAGGTATTAACCGCCAGACTCCAATACGTTTCCAAAGATATATAATTTCGGCGGCCGTAATCCCTGTGGGAACTATGGTACATGAGCCTACTTTCAGTAGAGAAATATATCAAAATTTGTATTAAAACACGAAGGCGGCCTGGCTCGATCACGATGGGAATCGTGAGAGCCAAGGCCGCCTGTATAAAGGTGGGTGCCCGAGGGACCAAGTGACCAAGGTCCTTGATCCAAGAGACAAGTGGAGAAGAGAACGAGGGCTAGGGCTGACGAAGGACGAGGACGCCGCCGGAGAAGCACTCGCTCGCGCGGAGGCTCCTATCGTCGAAGAAGAGCCGCGAGTCGTCCGGGATGAAGCACAGAGAGACCTCGGGGTCCTGCCACTGGACCGCGGCGCAGTCGAGGGCCGGGGTGTTGAAGTCGCTGGCGAGCGTGGCGGAGTGGCCGACGATGGCCATGGCGGTGTCGATGGGGCCGGCGAGGAGCCAATTGTCGGGGAAGAGCTTCATGATGGCGCGGTCCGCCTCCAGGCCGAAGCCCTGGAAGATGGGGTTGTAGACCCCGACCACGGAGCGCTCGCACATGAGGCTGAGGAGACGGTCGTGGCGCGTCTCGGGCACGACCTGCACCTGGCCGGTGAGCTCGCCGCGACGGCAGTTCTCGAACGTGCGGTTCGAGAACGCCTTCTTGTACGCCGCCTCGACCATCTTGAGGTAGAGATCCTCGAGGACCTGGCCGTAGTCGTCGATGTCGTGCTTGGGCATGATGACCGGCAGGCAGAGGCCGTTCTTGGCGTTCGCGACCTGGCGATTCGCCTCGATCTGCCCCATGATGGCCTGATACTCTCCGACGAACTCCTCGAACGTCACGATCGAGAGCTCGGCCGGGATGATGGCGCGGTAGGCGTCGTAGATGGCACGCAGGTCCAGGGTGGGCTTCGTCCAGGAGAACGACGTGTTCGCGTCGGTGACCCCATAGCCGAACTTGGCGGGCGGGATGGCGCGGACGGTGGCGTCGATGAGCTTGACGCTCACGTCCGTGAGGTCCACGCGCAGCTCGCCGCGCAGGATGGCCCAGAAGGCCTCCATGCCGCCCTTCTTGCCGCCACCCGCGAGCCAGAGCTTCTTGATGACCGCCTTCTGCTGGCCGTCGTCGAGCTGGTTCCACGCGGAGATGGCGTCGTGTTGCGTAGCCATGGTCGCACTCCTTTCAGGCTTTGCATCGCCCGAAATATATACCCCTGCCCCGGGGTCCAGGGCCTCCTCTATCCCTTGACGAGGAAAGCTTTAGCCGTACTAGCTAGTAATAAGGCGAAAGCTTTCCTCATCTTTTTCTCTTGTTTTAGCCTAATTTGTGCAAAGAACGAATATAAAACTATAGCATATTTTAGCCATTTTGTCAATGTTGGCACCAAGTTTGTTTGCATGTCCTTATTACGCCCTATTGACATGAATTAGTTAAACTATGTAAAGTCTCAATGTTCAACTGCCCGGAAGGGCGATTAAGGAGAAGCGATGGAAGTCGTAGCGCGAAGAAAGGCCGTCGCCAGGCAGGCGGCCAGGTACCTGCCAGGATCCAGGCCGGCGTGGAGAGGCGGACGCCTCATCGACCTGGTCACGAGGAGAGAGATCACTACGTACACCCGCAATGGCGGTACCGTAGTGACGGTACCGGTCCTGCCCAAGGAGGGCCGACCGGGGAACGGCTGGGCGGACGCCGAGCCGAAGCCGCGCGACCCGGACCGGGTTCAGACGGCACGGATCTCGCCGGCGGGCTCCAGGCCTCTTCGCTCGGCGTGGACATGCGGGCAGTGCGGCCGGCACTGCGGTTCGCACGAAGAAGTCTGCTGGGGGTTTGCCTGCTCCGGGTCAGCTCCCTGGCTCCGCTAACCGCCA
>LCRX01000008.1 GCA_001004885.1 Candidatus Magasanikbacteria bacterium GW2011_GWA2_56_11 | reverse complement strand
TACCGATGCGTACGGCACGGTTTTCTTGAGCACGCCGTCAACGTAGAGCTTGGTGCTGGGGTTAGCGCCGTAGACCTGGACGCAGGTTACCTGGTGCCAACTACCGGCATAAATTTCATCGGTATAAATAGACCGGTCGGCAGTGTCCCAGACGCGGCAACCTGGACGGCCCTGATGAACATAGACTTCAAACCGGCCGCCGTTGTTACCGCCTACCAGAGCCATGCGCGAAGCGCTGGTGTTCTCGGTGGCATACCAGGCAGACACGCTAACCGGAGTTTGGCCCGAATAACTCACCGGTGTAGCCACATAATCGTCCACTCCGTCAAATGCACCCGCGCGATTGTCGGCCAGGCTAAGAGTGGTGGTGGTATTGGCCCCGCCCCCGGCCGTGCCATGGCTGCCAAGCAGAGAACTGTCTTTTACTTCTCCTTTGGCTCCGCTCCACACTGCGTCATCAAACTTCCAGTACCCGACGACAGCTGATACCGGTTCAGTTACCGTTCCGTAAATACCTTTCTGCAGGGTAAACTGCTACCGATGCGTACGGCACGGTTTTCTTGAGCACGCCGTCAACGTAGAGCTTGGTGCTGGGGTTAGCGCCGTAGACCTGGACGCAGGTTACCTGGTGCCACCCGCCGACCGCCGGCTCATCGGCAAAAATCGACCGGTCGGCAGTGTCCCAGACGCGGCAACCAGGCTTACCGTTATCAACATACGCTTCAAACCGGCCGCCATTCGTGCCGCCCACGAGCGCCAGCCTGGACGGCACCGGCGACATCATCTTATACCAAGCGCTCACGGTTAGGTCTGTGCCGTTTGTATAGGGAATCAGGGTAGCGATGCCGTCATCAATGCCATCGAGATAGGCTACCCTGCCCGGCGCCACCTCTGGAGTAGTTGTGGTCAAAGATCCGCCTGTCGCGGTCGCGTGGTTATTGCTGCCGGAAACATCCAGAACTTCTCCTTTCGTGCCCTTCCAATCAAGTTCATCGAACTGCCAATGTCCGAGCCCGACGCCGTACATGGTATTCCCGGTCGGCACCTTAATATCCAAGGCCGTATACTCCGACCACTTGCCGGTAGCATCGCGAGCGCGGACAAAAATAGTATACGGACCGGCGGCAGTCGTCCACATAGAGGTGTCAACGACCGCCCGGACGGTTTCCAACTGACTGTCATAAGCGCCGTCTACCGGACTCATAGCCGCGGGCGTCGAGGACGCTCCGACGCTGTTGGTGTAATAATACTCAGCCTTGAGGATGTTAGACCCCGCGTCGTTAAACGTAGCCGTTACCGTCACCTGGGTCTCTCCGGCCGCGAGTACTGACGGGTACGATGACAGGCCTGATATGGCGGGAGGCCCATTTAAGTCGGCCCGGTTGAAATGCAGTTGTTGCGAATAATTGTAGCCGCTTGCCCACACCACGGCGAGTTCTTCTGTATTTTTCACGTAAGCCGCTCTTAAGCTGTCGCTGCCCACATACTGGCTTGGCCGACTGGCTGGCACAGGACTGGTCCAGAGTCCGTCCGCATTTCGTGTTACCCATTTAACCGAGCGCTCCGATCCGGTCGGCAGATTCGTGTTATTCTCGTACAATATTTGCGGGTTGTTCGCCGCGTCCACGGCCAAAGCCGGATATTCGCCAGTGTAACCGCCGCTGTTCGGCGTTACCTCGACCGCCGGAAGCCAATCCGTACCGTTGAAAAATACATACATCAACCGCGAACGGCCGACTCCGGTAACCGGGTCGCTGTAGTATTGCCGATAAACATAATGCCAGGTGGAAGTGGCGCCTTTTTCTAATTCCGGCCAATTTGGGTAAACTGGGGCGATGCTCACCGGTGCAGACCAGACGCCATTAACGCGGCGCAGGTATCCGGTTTCTGACAAACTACCCAGACCGGATACGAGGTGTACGGTTCCGTCACTCGTCGCTGTTATTTGCGGTTCTCCAGGATATGGGTCTGGACTCAAAGTCTCCGTACCGCTCCAGTTTCCGGTTTCGGAGCGGACGCGGTAGCGCAGAGTGTGGGAACCGCTGGCGTTGCAATTGCCATCCCAAACCAGCCCGTCAAGCCACGCTACATGAACTTGTCCCTGGCTGTCCAAAGAAAAATCAGGAAACAGGGATTCGGTTTCATTGGCCGACAAGGATAACGGCTCCGACCAGGCAGCGCCGGAAAACGAACGATACCATATCTCCTGGCTGTTAAAGCCGGAACAGCCGCCGCTGGAGCTATCCTGCCAGACAATATGCGGCCGGTCGGATGCGTCAAGAGCGAACTTGAAATCGTAAATGGAGCGAACGCCGGTGAAACTATAATCGGTCGTCCACACTTTCTCGTAAACCAGCTCGGGGTTCCCCCACTCACCGGACAAACTGCGCACGGCGTAGTACAGCTGCTCGGTAAATATTCTCGGCTCGGCGATAATATCATGCGTATACCGGTAAAGCGCATGCAGCCGGCCATCGCTGCCGACAGCCAATTCTGCCCGCTGGATGTCGCCGCCGGCCGGCGTGTAAGCGGTCGAGGCGAAAGGAATGGTGACAGAACCCCACGGAGCCGGCGGTTGCGCCGAAACGTCCACCAAATTAAATGAAGCACTTTCGGTCTGTCCGGTCTCGTAGTTCACGTCATCGCTGCCCAAGATACGCCAACGCATGTTCTCCCCGGCAAAATTCGCCTCTGCCGGCAGCTTCCAGAGATACGAGCCGGTGTTGGAGATATCGGACTTGTTCTGCATGACATAGCCGTCCTCGCGCAGCAGATAAAGGCTTACTTTGGATACGTTATTTACCGCTTGGGTAGCCCAGGTAATCGCTGCCTCCGATCCCAGGGCCAAATTCTCGCCCCCAACGGGCGAGGTAAAGGCAAACGCTGGCGGCGCGCCGTCAATAACGGTAAACGGTCCCCATTCTTTTTCGGCGGACAGATTGCCCTGGTAGTCTCGTAAAACAGCCTTTACCTTATAACCAGAGCCCAATAAGCCCTCCGGGACATACCATGGGAATAGAGCCTGGTAACTATTCTGCATGGCGTACGCACCCAAAAACTGCCAGGCGCTCTCGGCCGGGTCCCACAAATAAAATGCAGCCTCTTTTATCGCCACGTCATCCGAGCCCCAGACGAACAACTCGACTTCCTTTTTATTTTTCACTATCAAGTTGCTCTTATACCGAATTTCAAAACCATCCACCACAGGCGGCGCCGTATCCGGCTTCAAACGCGTAAAAATCCGCGCGCCGGTCGTAGTGGCCGATACAGGAACCGCGATTCTTGTCCAGAGCGAATCCAGGTGATACTCGTACGCGCGGATCGCGGTTGTCCCGTTGGGGACATTGGCGTATTCCACAACGCCGGCAGCGTCGGCTCTGTCCGAAACCGAGTAACCCCAGGTGGAAACATCGGCGGTCGGCCCGCTGTCCAGCGTGACTTGGCCGGTCGCGCCGCCGCGATAAAGCGTCTCGCTGCCGGTTACCTTGACCGAAGTCGGATTGGTAAAATAGGTAACCGTGGCCCCATCCTGGTGGAGAACGCCGGCCGTTACTTCATAAACCGCCCCTTCGGCAAAAGCGCCAGTCAAAAAAGCTCCATTCCACGAGTTGCTTATCCCGTAGTAACTCCACCCGCTCGTGCCTTGCGGCCGGAACATGATCACATAGTTCAGGCGGTTGGGATCGGATTTCGTGGCCCAGCGGACATTGAGACCGGGCGCGCCGCCGTTGTCGTACTGCTGGGCGATGTAGTACATCGGCAGGGCCGGCTGGCCGTTTTGCCCGCCGGCAAAAGCCAGAGTTGTTTCGTGCCAGTCGTTACCATGATCGGCGTCTTCCGCGCCCTCAACATAAAACAAAAAGTTTGTATCGCCGATAAAGCTGTCGGTACTGTAACCCGCAGTCAGAGTGCCGACAGCGTTGGGCTCTAAGACTAGCCCGTTAGCCAGGCAGTCAATGGAGTCGCCTATCCTCACCTTGTCGACAAAAGAATAAATAAAAGACTGGCCAGAAGGGGCATAGCCGACATTTTTGACAGTAAAGGTGAGGCTGAGCGGGGCGTAATTAGCGAGCTGTCCGTTCGGCGTTACGGTCGTAATCTCCAAGTCCGGTTCGGGAAACGAGCGCAGCGCTAATATCGTGTCATAAAGCGAGTCTCCGAAGCTGCCATCACCGCTTTGCTGCTCTATGGTCTCGTCCCAGAGCGCTTGCTGCTTGCCCGGCGCCGTGTCGTAAGTCTGCAGAGCGTCGAGGACCGCCAGTTTGTCGCCGAGACCGCTCGAATAATCGAGCGTACCCGCGGCCTCATCGTAATGCGCTTTCAAAAAATTTAAAATGGCGTCAATTTTACTTTGGATGCTCACCTGATTCACGCCGTCCGAAACAGTATAATCGGCAAACGGCGCGAGATAGCGGAGCGTCTCACTCATAAGATAATAACTCGGCTGGCTGCCAGGCGTGTAATGCATAGCGCCGTCGGAACCAATCCGGTTGGACACGTACGCGAGCCCGGCCGGCAGTTTGTCGGAAACTCCGTAGTTCGAGACCGCGTACGCGATCACGACCTCGAGCGTCGTCAAGACATCGCTCTCGTAGCCCGGCGTAAGCCCCCAACCGCCGTTCTCGGCGTTCTGTTCGGACGCGAGCTCGTCGAGGATGGCCTGGTACGGTTCGCCCAAGCCATACATAAGCCGCGCTTTGAGCGCCTTTTCGCGATTGTTTTGCGGGGTAGCCGTCTTCAAATAGTTAAGCGCCAGACTGTACTGGCCGCTCGCGGTGCGCCCGAATTCAGACAGGAGAAGGACAACATTACCGGTCAATTCATACTGGTTATACGCCCCGAAACTGCCGTCGGCATTTTGGGTTTGCGCGAGATGATACAAAATGTAGTCCATCGTCCGCTCCTCGATGCCGGCGTAATACGCCATAATCGGCGTGGGATCATCCGCCAATACCGGTGCGGCGATAAAAAGGCCCTTGACGTAGCTAACTGCCCGATCATACCAGCTGACGCGTCCTGCCGCGTCCTGGTTCTCTCGGTCCGCGGTTGATTGACGTTGCGCTTTTTGTATGGCCGGCAGTGTTACGCGCAGGAGCGGGTGCCTGTCGGCTGTACCCGGCGCGTTGAGGCGGACGCTGACACCTTCTTTCAACAACCGCGCTTCTCGCCCCCCGATCAGCTGCAGCCCCTTAAGCTGCGAGGCGGATCCAACATCGATCATGGCGCCCGCATCGGCTGAGAGATCTTGCATGACCGGCGACGGTGCCGCTCGACCGGGCGCCGTCCGGGCCTTGATCTCTGACTGAAGAGCCTCCAAGCGTCTTGTCCGCGCCTCGCCCATCAAGCCGGCAGCGGATTTACGGTATTCCCGTACCAGCGCGCGGATATCTCCAGGCACGCGGTAGTACTCCAGCGCCCGCTCGTCGCTCAGGCTGACACGCTCCGGAGATAGGGCCGCCGCCTCCGCGTTTCGCCCTGCATCAAGCAGGACCCTCCGTCCGCGAGCCGTCTCTTCCAGCGCCGGCAAAAGCACTACTTCGGCATCCCAGTTGACGGCTGACCAGACGGTAGTAACCGATACGGCCGGTTTAGGTAAATCGGCCGTCTGATCTGCCCCGAACGACACGGGAACAGGTGCGGCCGGCGCTCTGGTAGCGGCCAAGGCCGGAGCAAACTCCAAAAGGGCCATGAGGCCGACGACCAGAATTAAGAGGGGTTTAGCGGGACGGAACATACTAGTCGCTATAAGGGTTTAATTCGGATTAACTCTTTACGACGTTCGACATCTTGTCTTTTGCTGTCCATGACGGCGGCTGAAACAACCTGAATATTTAAATTTTAATCGTATCTGGCGGTATTTCTTTTACGCCGTCTCTTTCTTTCCTCCACGCCATTTTAATTCTTTTTTATACGCCTCAGGGTCTTGACCAAATTTTTCTTTTTCCCGCTGCCAGGACTCGAGTAACTTTTTAAAAAGTTCTGGCTCTATATTGCATGGCTCGTAACCATCCGCCAGACGAAAATAAATTTTGATATTTTTTCTTCCATTCTCTTCGCCGGCTTGCACGGTATAGCCGTTAGTCCAATATTCATTTTTTTGCTCGTTGGCGCTGACGACTTGATTAATGAATTTTAGGAGATCTTCGCCCCCGCCCACATCCATAATCGCGCCACTCAGAACGGCGTTTTCCGGATCAAAACCGATGGATAAACTCGGACCCAAACTGCCCGGGTAATCATGGACTTCAAAGTGGTACTGCATATTAAAAATTATTATTCGAGGGAAAAGCGCTGATAATTTTATTCGTGTTCAGCTCGATGTACATCTCAATTTCCACGTTGTTGACAGTCGCGACAAAACTGTTCGGCGTATTCGGTTTTCTTACTCTTTTATTGTAGGCTTGGTTAATTGCCGTAAGGACATCCTTTTCGGTCCAGCTATCCGGAAAAAAAGTGCTAAGCTTTGGTTCCACCGGCTGACCGTTTACCGCAATCTCTACCGTTCCTTTATACACGCCATTTTTACCCGTAACTTTATTGGTTATTTTGCTCCCTGGTCGGCCTAAGGGATAGTAATGCCAGCCCCCGGCCGCATCACCCATGAATATATGCTCATAGCGGCCAAGGTCGCGGCTGGCGGTATTGAAAATGAGAAAATCTTGGTCCGTGAGCAGGCGCTTGACTAATTTGGGGTCGTTGGCCAATTTTACCAGGTCGCTGTCGCCGAGCCTGTCCGCCAACTGGGCGACAGATGTACGCGTATCAGGGTTGCTTTCAAAAGCTCCCCGGACAAGGGTCCCTTTGCTCTCGTCGGTAATCTTGGCGAACAGTTTATTTTTACCTAGCCGCGCCGCCTTGGACGTTACATAGAGCCGGTTAATCTTTGTCCCGACATAATCCGAGGCCGCCCCCAGAGCGACGATCACCGCCTGGGCCCCGAGCTTGCCGCAGTAGTACGCCGGTTTAGCCCCAGCGAGGATCGGACTGGGAGGATTTGTATAAGGGTCTGCCTGGCAGGCGTCGTAGAGCGGTTTATTCTGCTGGGCAAACGCCAGCGTCTCCAGCCCGGCGATAGTCCAGCCCAAGAAAGGCACCCAGCGGACGGCAACGCGGGTAACCACTTTTCCTTTAAACTTTTTCACCACCTGTTTGACTACTTCGTTGATCACGACGCCCTCCCCGAAAGCCACGGCAAAGCCGTAGAAATCGGCTTCACGGAAAGCGTCCATGAAGCCGTCAAGAAAAATATCCTGGTACTCGCCGGCGCCATAATCTATCTCGACGACGATTTTATAAGCCTTATCTTGCAGTCCGCCGATCGAACTGATACGGTGTCCGCTTTCGAAATCTTGGTAGAGGGTACCAGCCACTTTTTTCGGATCTCCAAGCGGCCAACCGAAAGTCCCGCCGGTACCGACCTCTCCGTCCAGCTCGTACTGTGGACTGTTGAACACCTGGGCTATTTCCCCCGGCACATAGTAGGCCTCGTCGAACCAATCCGTTTCGACGTATACCTGCCCGCCGATAAACGTCTGATAATATCCGCCGGTACCGGCCAAACTGACGGCCCCGGACTTTTGCGGCTCGGTGGGGTAGCCCAGCTTGTCGAGCACCCAGTTTTTCTTGCCGCCCACGCAATAAGCATTGGCCGGCGCAC
Organism: Candidatus Magasanikbacteria bacterium GW2011_GWA2_56_11; assembly: GCA_001004885.1. Classification (GTDB taxonomy): domain Bacteria; phylum Patescibacteriota; class Patescibacteriia; order Magasanikbacterales; family UBA922; genus GWA2-56-11. Next base: position 38,292 of record LCRX01000008.1, on the reverse strand, counting down.
AGTAATATAGCTGCGGATCGTAATGGATTTCGGATAGCTTGGCCAGAATTTTATCCTGCACTTTCCACGCCGCTCCGCTGCCGGCCGCGGTCGGCTGGTAGTACACGGCGAATGACGCCCCATAGAAGTAAGTGCCGGCAATCGGATTGAATTTAAATTTGCTGCCGTCGGGTTTTGACACTTGACTTTGGACAATAGCTTGCGCCGCATCCCTAGTTACCCAGTAGTTATACTTTTCGGGAGCGAAAAACTTGGCCCCGTCAGTAGCGAGAATATAAGTGTGGGACACCAAACCGAACTGTTTTGTTTCTTTGGCGCAAGGGTGTCCGTACGCATCATTCCAGCCGGAATCTGATTTTATCGCGTTATACGTGGCCTCGCTGAGAGTACACAGCACGCTAGCCGTCGCCGCCGGCATATCCTGATAGACAAAACGATTCTTGTCGGTTGCCCCCGGCTGATATTTGAACAAAAATTCCCGGAACCAGCCGTCCGCCTGATAACTGGCCACCTGGTAATCGTCAATCGTCCATCCCCCGTTCTGTCCTACTTGTTCTCCGATCGCGTATGTTCCGGTCCAATTCGGATCGAGTGAAATATAAAGAATACCGGTAAACGCGCCTTTTTCTACCGGCCGGTCCGGCGTGTAAATGGTATTGCCCTTAGCCACGTCCGCGTGCAAGTTGGCTTTGGTGTTATCCGAAAGGCCCAGAGTATCGATCACGCTTTCGTTCGCCTGGTTGATAGTGTGCAAAGTGTAAGCGCCAGGATTGGCAGAGACATACTGCAGACCGATCACGGTCGAGATCGCATCGAGGCCGGCCAAATCGGTAAACTGCCGACCCTCGTAGTATGAGGCCTCGAGGCCCCAGAGCAGACGGAAGGCGTCGCGGTGGGTCTTGTAGTGGCCGCGGTTCGAATAGTCGTTGATATAGCTCGCGGCGTCTATAGTCAGTCCTTCGAAGTCAAAGGTGGAGGGAACCCCATTGACTGGATTTAACAGGCGATTTTGGGTAATAACCGCGCGGGCGAACTCTGTCGCGTAGCTGTAATCGAGTGATTTGGCGATCGTCTCGGCACTTTCCTCGATGCGCTTCAGATAACTTCTGGCGATCGCGGCATTGCCGGAGAGAAGCACTCGCGAAGCGTAGTCCTGGTCGCTGTCGTCGTCCAAAAGAGTGTCGGCGAGCACGCGCGAAACGACCATGTAGATGCCCTCGTGATTGCCGGCCGCCGAAAACTTCTCGTCAGTATGAATTGTCGCGCCGCCGCGGCTGTAACGGAACTCCATCACCAGGTTCTCGCCGATAGAAAGCGGGCTTCCGCCCTCGTAGCGCTCGGTTTGAGTGGTAATGGCCGGCTTTAGCTGCGCCAGCTCGGCCGGGGTGGCATGAATACCGCCATAACTCGCGATAACAGCCTCGTCAGCGGCGTTAAAACCGGCATAGACCAGGTCAACCGGCACGTTGGCGATGGCACTCGCAAACCAGGTGTGGGCGAGCACTGTCTCGTTGTTCGATTCGCGTTTGATCGTGAGAGTTATCTCAAAGCGCCGGGCGGACGGCAAAACCGACCAGGTCTCGGGCGCGATAACCGTGCCGCCGGTTTCTCCGGTGCCAAGCACATACGGCAAGGAGGGCGGCAGGACAGCGAAAGCCGACGTTGCGCCTGTGCGGTCCGATTGGTAGGCGGCAACGGCAATGTCTTTACCGGTCTGAGTTTTCAGATCGGCCGCATATTTAGCCAGCGGGGAGAGGCCGCCCTGGTACTGCAAATACGAAGCAAAGAAAGATTGGGCTCCCCACCCGGCAGAGTCGGCGACGATTTCATTTTTAGTTCTGGCATAGGGCTTGATTAAGATGTCGAGAGGAATCCACTGCTTGGCCGGGAAACTCCCCAATAATGCCTGGAGCTCAGCCGTGGATGACAGCTCATCGAGGGATAAGGAATTGGAAAAATTGCCGCCGCGCTCGTCATAGTCGTAAAACGCAACCGGAAATGTCCACTCCAGCGCGAGATGGGTTTCGCTCTCCAAGTTAGCCTCGTCCAGCATTTCCGGCTGCGGCGTATCTCCCAGAGTGAAAATGGGCACTTTATTGCCCGCGAAAGCGGCGTAAACCGTCTTTACCTCATCCACGCCCAAAAGCTCCTTGAGTCGCGCGGTTTCGACCACGACGATGCTTTTCTTGTACCGCGCCGGGATGCCGGCGGCGCGCAGAAGAGCGATGGTGAGCGAGGCCGCGTCCGTGTCGTTGCAGATACCCTCGGCGAGACAGCCGGCGCTCCCCTTTTTGGCCCCAAAGTACGGCTCGTAGCGGATATTAGTCCGGACAAAATTAAAAATCTTCACCGGGTTAAATTCCAGCGCCCGGGCCAGATCCCTGATCTCGTTGGTGATTGTTATTTCCCCGTCGTCGGCCTGCACGTCGGAGAGCGTCGGCAAATAAGGATCGTCGTCCTCGGCCGAAACCGGCTGGATACGCACGCGCCCGCTGAGGGACTCGAGCAGACCGGATGTATTCTGGCTCGGCTCGTGACTGACAGTCACATCGCGAAGCGACTCAACTCTGGCCGTTTCAAACGGAAAAGAAAACCGGGCGGGCTGCGCCGGGATCCGGTATCCGCGCGGCTCTTCCTCTTCAAAAACAGCGCCGTCGGCATCGAGACCGACAGCCTCGCGCACTTTCTGCCACAAACTACCCAGGCGTCCGACTTGGGTATTATCCACGGCGCCGTGCATTTTTTGTAACCGTTTCAGGTAAGCGCGCTCCCGGCTGGCCGGGACGGACAATTTATCCAGCCGTTCCTGCTCGGCCGCCACAAAGGCCTCGAAGTCGCTTTTGAGCTCTGTCCGTTCGGTGTCTGAAAATACGGTTTTGGCGCGCCGACTGGCGGACAGCGCGCGCATGAACTCCGGATAGTGGCGCCGGCGCCCCGGGGTCGCTGCGGTTTCTGCTGCCGGGGCGGCCGCTGTCTCGCCCGGTTGCGGCTCCGTGGTATCTGCCGACTCGCTTTCAGGCCCCATAAGCGGGCCGGCAGGAACGACCGCAGATTCTGCCGGCGGCGGCAGAATCTGGGATTCATCGGTGCTCGTCTGGGCCAGTGCGGACAGCGGCGTAGGCAGCACCATGAGCAGAGCCAGGAAACTGATAATAGCACGGCGCATACGGCAAGCGATTTGAAGAATAAAAAACCCGCAGCGGCGCTGCGGGCTAAACTTGAAACATCGGGGAGAAACAGGCAAACGCGCACACGCCAAGAGTTCCTTTCGCCTGTCGCACGCTCGGGTAGATTGTCTGCGCGGACGTGTGCATACTCCCTTGTGTGTTTAGCTGTGCCAGAGACCGGAGACTCGCCAAAATGTTCGCTAACCATCATTTACGGTAGAGGTACTATACCGGGTCGCGGCCAGTTGTCAAGAGATGGTGTTAGTATCTCCTCCAACCCCCCTGACCGCTGAGCTGCAGATACCTGCAACACGATGTGTAGGATAAACGGACAACATTACACGTCTAGTACATTACGTTGACAAAAATACTAAAGCAGAGTAAATTCCTTGTGCCTTGGCGCAAACTTGCCAAGCAAGGAGGATCGCAGTGGGACGAGGACGACGATACAGAAAGAAGTGCACCGCACGGAAGATCCGGCTCGCCCGGCGGGTCAACATGACGCCGGCCAACCCGGGCAAGAAGCCCTACCGCAAGCCACAACCGCCGCCTCGGCCTGTTCGGGTGGCCTACGGATGGGCGCTGCGGTCTATCGCCGACGTGGGTGGTAACACCCGGGGAATCGGATCCTAGCTGACGCCCACCCCCTGCCACACCCGCGCCTATGATCTGTCGCGGGTTCCAACAATCATTAAACAGAAACCGGCCGCGGTCTCTGTTTTTTTAAGGCTGGTTTTTCACTCCGCCCGCCAGACAAAGTTCTCCAGCGCCCATTTAGCCAGCTCCCTGGCTTCGACAAAACGGGCCTCGTTGGTGTGGGCTCCGAGTATGACCAGAGACAGCGCATGGCCCTGACCGTCCCCTATCTGAACCGCAAAATTGTAGCCTGAGGCGGGAATAAAACCGGTCTTGCCGCCTTTGAGTTCGGGAATGGCGTGCGGTATCCACCGCAATAACAGCCAGTTTGTGTTCCAGAGGTGCGCGGAACGTTTCTGGGCAGAGGCCGGCTGGAGCGTGAGCTCTTTTAGCGCCAGGGCGGACACGATTTCCTCGTGGCGGAGGGCTTCGGAGAGAAGCAGCGCGGTGTCCGAAGCGGTGGATGTATTAGCCGGGTCGAGCCCGGTCGGTTCGGCAAAGCTGGTGTCCAAAAGGCCCAGTTCCCTCGCTTTCTCGTTCATCCGCCGGACAAACTCGCCGCGCGCCAGACCCGAGGCGTCGGCGAGGCTTAAGATCGCCCGGTTGGATGAGCCGACGAGCGCCGCCTGCCAGAGGTCGATCGTCCTGTAATCTTCGCCCGGCACGACAAAAGTGTCAAAAACCTCGTCGCTGGCCGCCGTGGTGGTCGCGAGCCAACGGGGCGTCCCTTCAAGGATGATAAGGGCGCTCATGAGTTTGGTAATGCTGGCCAGCGGACGCGGCTCGTACTCCGCCCGGCCAAAGAGCACGGCACCGCTTAGAGTATCCTTAACAATCACGCTCGGCGCGGTTATGGCGCCGGGCGGCGGCGCGTCTGTCTTTTTTTCGGGACGGGGAATGGGCGGCGCCGGCGGAGGTAACACGGCGTCGCCACCGGTGCGCGCCGAGGCTTCGCCGCCGCGGTCGTAAAGGCCAACCAGCCGGTCTTTGTAATGCCGCCAGCGCGGGGCGACCGCTTCGTCGGCGTAGGCCAGCCCGACAGTAAATGCTGCGGCAAACAAAAAAATGCCGACGCGCCAACGGTCGGAGCGGCGGGGATCGCGGGTTGGTAGTGGGGTAGGACCGAAAAACATGGGGGCGTTAATCCTCTTGCGGCTGGCCGACAGCGGCCACGTGCGGATGGTCGTGCAACTCGGAGTAGCCCGGCAGATCAGAGGGGCTGGCCAGCCCCAGATGCCGCAACGCTTCCACTGTCAGGCTGTAAACCGGCAACAATTTATCCGCGTCGTCCGTCGCCTCAACCAGACCGCGCAACTCCAAGTTGCGCAGAATAATCGCGCAGTTGACGCCGCGAATGGCCTCCAGTTCGGGACGCGTTATCGGCCCCTGGTAAGCGATCACGGTCAATGATTCCAGCTGCGCGCGCGTCAATTCGCCTTTGATCTCTTCGGTCGTGAATTTATCCACGGCCTGGCTGTTTGCCGGGTTGGTGGTCATCTGGACAGAGCTGCCGGTGTCGATAATGTGAATGCCCGACTCCAAAGCATTGAATTTCAGTTTCAGCTCTTCGAGAGCGACGCCAATGGCGGCGACATCGGTACAGAGAGCACGCGCCAGCTCCGCCGGGGACAAAGGTTTGCCGGCGACAAAAAGGACGGACTCGAGTTGGCTATGTAGGGTCATAAAATTGTTTAATACCTGCCTGTTTAAGCCGCCCCGCCCCGGTTAATGGTAATGTCGCCAAAAGGCGCCGGCTGCTCCAGCGCCACCAGGCGCTGTTTCATTAGCTCCAACAGGGCCAGAAAACTTACGATAAGGTCGGTCCGGTTCTGCCGGTGGGCAATATCGCCAAAAAAGGTAAAGGCCCGCCGCTCGGTCAAAAGCGTGCGTATGGCGTCAAGTTTTTCCTTGAGCGAAACGGCCCGGTCGATAGTCGTGTGCGGCAAGGGTTTGGGCAGGCGCAGGCGCGACACTAACCGCCGCATAGCTTCCTCGAGATGCGACGGGGAAAAATTAACCGGCGGCTCCGGCCTGACCACCACGCGAGGCGGCTCAACGCGGCCGACGCTACGCTCTGGCGAGAGCCAGCGCCGATCGAGCTCCCGGCTGGCCTCGACAAACCGCTTGTACAGGCGCAGCTGATCCGCCAAACTCGGCCCGGCATCTTCGTCCGCGGAGAGCTGGGGCAGAAGGGTTTTGGCTTTCAGCAGAAGAAGCCTGGTGGCAATGACCAAAAAATCAGCGACTTCTTCCGGGCGCTTTTCCTCAAGCGTATCGAGGTAGGCCAAAAACTGCTCGGTTACGTCGGAGATGGCCAACTCGCCCACGTCCATTTTTTTCTCCGCAATCAGCGACAGCAATAAATCGAGCGGCCCGGAAAACTCTTTGAGCGTAAAATGCGTAGTCATGGAGCGCGAATCTGATTAAACCGGACCTTCTTTTGCGATCTGCAAACGCAGCTCACGGAGCTGGCCCTCGCTCACTTCGCTCGGACTTCCCATCATGGGTTCCTCGGCCCGCTGGTTCTTGGGGAACGGAATGACGCTCCGGATGTTTTTCTCGCCCAAAAGAAGCATGAGCAGGCGATCAATACCGGGAGCAAAGCCGCAGTGCGGAGGCGCGCCGTACGCGAAAGCGTTTATCATGTGGCCGAACTTCTGGTCCACCTGCGCGCGGGTATACCCCGCGATCTCGAAAGCCCGGTACATAACCTCGGGGTCTTTGTTGCGCACCGCGCCGGACGAGAGCTCGAGTCCGTTCGCGATAATGTCGTACTGGTAAGCCAAAATGCTGAGCGGATCCTGGTTGTTGAGCGCCGCGAGCCCTCCCTGGGGCAGGGAAAACGGATTGTGCCCGAAATCTATCTTGCCTTCGGCATCGTTCCATTCGTACATCGGAAAGTCCACTACCCAGGCCCAGGCGACGAGATTCGGATCGGCCAGGCCGAGATTGGCTCCGGCCAGGTCGCGGACAGCGCCGAGCGCTTGGCACGACACTTGCCAAGAGTCGGCCGCGAAAAATATTATGCTCCCGTCTTCCGGCTTGAGATTTTCACGCAGGGCCGAGAATTCTTCCGGCGTGAAGAATTTGGCTATCGTGCCTTCGAACGCGCCGCCGGCGTACTTGAGCCAGGCGAGCCCCTGGCCGTGCGCCCGTTTGGCCGCGGCGGTAAACTCCTCGTCAATTTCCTTGCGGGTAAAATCCGCGCCGCCGGGTACGGCGAGAGCGCGCACAAACTTGGCCTGGGAAAAAACTTTGAAACCGGTCGCCCGGGCCCAGCCGCTGACATCCTGAATTTTCAGGCCGAACCGCAAATCCGGCCGGTCGGTGCCGTAAGTTTCCATGACTTCTCGATACGGGATGCGGGGAAAAGGTTTATGCATTACCCGCTTACCGGCCACTGTCTCGGTGAGTTCCACGAACAGCGGCTCCATAAGAGAGAAAAATTCGTCGGGCTCGAGGAAACTCGTTTCCACATCCAGCTGGTAGAACTCGCCGGGGCTGCGGTCGGCGCGCGGATCTTCGTCGCGCATGCACGGCGCTATCTGGTAATAGCGGTCGAACCCGGCGACCATGAGCAGCTGCTTGTACTGCTGCGGCGCCTGCGGCAAGGCATAGAATTTGCCCGGGTGCAGGCGGCTCGGCACCAAAAAATCGCGCGCGCCCTCGGGCGAGGACACGGTCAGAATCGGCGTGGAGATTTCCAAAAATCCGCGGGCGTCCATGTAGTCGCGGATATGGCGGATCATCCGCGCGCGAAAGATAACATTGTTTTTCAGCCGCTCGCGGCGCAGCTCCAGAAAGCGGTACTTAAGGCGCAGCTCCTCGTCTTCTTCGGCTTTGTGCGCCTCGAAGATTTCAAAAGGCATGGGTTTGGCGGCGCTCAGAATCTCAACCGCGTTGGCCACGACCTCGATCTCGCCAGTCGCGAGCTCGCTGTTTACGGCTTTGGCGTCGCGCTTGGCCACCACACCAGTAACCTTGATTACATATTCGTATTTCAAACTCTCGGCCACCGCGAAGTCCGCGGTCGTCTCGGGATGAAACACCACCTGGGTCAGGCCGTAGCGGTCGCGCAAGTCGACAAAAATCAGGCCGCCGAGATCGCGGCGTTTGTGCACCCAGCCGGAGAGCACGACGTTATCGCCGGCGTTCTCCGCCCTTAGCTCTGCGCACGTGTGGGTTCGATATGGCATATCCAAACAAATATCAGCCCGGTTAATGTCTAGTATTTTAGCAAATTAAGGCAATTATGCAACCTTACCGCGGCGGCGACAGTCCCAAGAATAAGCCCAAGAAAAACCTTCTCCTACGGCAACGGCCTATCCCCGAACCAGGTAAATGCGGACCGCGCATAGGTAGCCCAATAAATTATACACAGGCCGGCACTTGCCGGCTCATCCATAATATGTTCTAATACTATTGTGGCACATTGTGCCTAAACAAATCAGCTCTTTTTCAATTGAGGCGGCAAACCTGTAGTCTGATGGTGCGGTGATCCGGGCGGGCAATTCGCCAGTCAGGACCACCACATCGTCGTCTACAGGAGGGATCAGATGAGGAGCTTTCTCGTCGTCGCCAGCCTCCTGGCTGGCATCAACGTGGTCCTCGGTTGCGAGGACCCTAGCCAATCCCACGATGGGACAAGCAACATCAACGGGAGCGTCACGCGCGACCCCGGCAAGCCGTCCACCGATCAGGTGGAAGAGGATCCTGGGTATCAGCAGCAGCGCTCCGATGATGGGGCCACCGAGGAGACCGTCAACCCGTGCGACGGAATCATCGTCGCGCCGAAGTACATGCAATACGAGGCCTACGGCGAACTGTTCGTCGAGAAGCTCCCCGAAGGCGACACTTGTGCCGTCACCTACTCCGGCAGCGGCACTGCCTACGGCGGCGTCCTCTACGGAACTGAGTTCCCGCTCACGGTTGAGGTCGAAGGGCACGTGCTCGAAACGTGGGTCGACGAAGAGACCGGCATTTTGTACCAGCACGTCTGGTCCGCTGACTTCACCCCCGAAGAAGGCGGCTCAGACTACACGCTGAGCTACATCCCCGTCCCCTGACCTACTTATCCCCCCCCCGCCTCGCCCAGACAAAACGTGATAAGCATTAGCACGTTTTGAAAACAAAAAATGGCCATTGGCCATTTTTTGTTTTTGATTAGAATTATTTGGGAATCACGATAATCCGACCGTTATATTTTATCCATGTATTGCTGTCTTTATTGCAGGCAAAAATTTTATCCTGATAACAACCATCCTTAAGATCTAACTTACCATCTTTGTTATAATCAACGTCGCACATACCGCTGCACCATCCCCAGTTATCAAGTACCTGAACGCGCGGTTCAAAGACGCAGACTTTCGGGTTCTTGTCTTGGCTGTAGCCGAGCTGGTTCAACCACTTCTGTTCCGAAGCGGTAAGCGCCTCGAAAGCTTTCACGTACGTGGCGTTCAGGTCAATATCTATTTGCGAGCAGGTGTAACCGTGTATAAATTCGAAAGCTCCCTCAGTGCAAGCACGCGGCGAGTTGCCGAAGTTCCGGGCGATGGCTCCGATCTGGCAAGTGTCGGCGCCAGGACAGTCGCTGTCATTTTCACAGGTCAACTGCGGAGAATTTTTGCATTCACCGATATCCGGATTCTCCTGATCGTCGCTTGCCATGCAAAACGGTTTGCTGTTACGGTAGCGGCCATAACGATCCTCGTTAAAAACTGTGCCGTCGCCCCAATCGACCTTGACCCGGCGTATCGGCAGGCGGTTCTTGTCGGCAAAGGCAAAGAACTGAAGTTTGGCGGTGTAAAAACGTTTGCTGATAATCGGATCGGGGATTTGATCGAAATCCAGGTCCTCATCGGCCTGACCGTTGCCGTCGTAGTCTGCGGTAGTAAAGTTGCGCCGGTCAATGGTCACGTTATTAGACTCGGCGGCGTGGCAGCGGATAACCTTATCCGTCGTCAGGAAACAAGAAGGATCAAGTGAATAAATCTGCGGTGGAATAAGATCTGGTTCGTTATCATTGCCGAAATCCGCGGTGGACTCTTTCCAGGTGGAATTGACGGCGTCGTGCTCGATGGTACGAAAAGACTTCTTAAATAACTGGCGCAAATAGTCCATCCCCGGAGTATTGAAGTAATCGAACTTCACCTGTCCGCTCACGACCTTCGTGGCAATGCCATTTGGGATAGAATCGTAAACTGTGCCGCTATTCTGGTAGCATTTGTAGAACGTCCACAACCCCATCTGTCCATCTCCAGGACTGGTTTTACCGATGCTTCCCTCTTTGAAGACTTTGGCGAATTCACCCTTCGGCTCAAGCACCGGGCCGCCGCAGGCATAGAACGCCCCTTCATATTGCGGGTCCGTGAACACATACCGCCTTAAAACTTCGGGCCAGTTGCTCTTGAGAAGGTGAGTCGCGGCCAGATTGGTTGACCCGTAGGAAACCAAAGGTGTTCCGCGGGTCAATGCGGGCGTCGGGGGAGTCTTCCAGATCTCGCTGGCCCGCTCCCAAACCCGGTTGGTCCAGGCTTTATCTGTCGTACCATCGGCTGCCGGAGTATCGGTGTAAACTTGAACAAAAGCAGTGCAGCGCGGCTTTAATTCCATGACTTCGGCCAGATAAAAGGTGGCGAATTTGTCTCCGTGCTGAAAGATGTGGTTTACGAGACCGGCGCTGTCCGAGTTAAGCAGGCCGTGTTCTTCCCAAAAATTCTTCTCCCCATTTTGGCCAAAGCCAACAGTGACTGAATAAAAACCCAACGCGCCTTGTGTCGGAGCCCAGGCATTCTGCACGTCTTGGTACCAGTTACCACCGCTCGTGTCACCGGCGAGCTCTTCAAACTTCTTCTGCAAGAAAACCTCTGCACTTTTGCCAGCAAAAAAGTCAGCGGTCGGAGCGCTGTTGTGCGCGAAAGCGTAGGCGGCGTACTTGGTCTCGCCGGCCGTCGGGCCGTCATCGGCGCGCAAACGGAAGGTAACCACGTTCTTGTCCGAATCGACGTCCAACTGCACTTTGTACTTAAGGCCGTTCGGCGTGGTCTTGGAAAGGAATTCTTTGCTGGCCAGTTTATCGAAGTCAATCGTCAGTACTTTGGCCATCCGGACCAGCCCCATTACCGGGCCGAAATGCAAGGCCTTGATCTCGGATTCGATCTGCCGATAATCGCTGGCGTAGTCCTGGTAGAGACCGGGCTGGAAAAAGTTCTGGACATCCCCGTCGAAATCTCCGACGCCCACCCAAAGCGGCTGGTGAGAATAATAGAGCTTGCCGCAAGATCCGCTAAAGCCGCCGGCCGATCCGCACCCACCCTTTTCGTATCGTTCAATACTGGTAAATAAATAATTGCGGTAATAGTGGCCGGAAACAAAGGTAACAACCGCGTTCGGATACTTCAAATCGTCCGGCAGAAAAAGTTGGCTGTCTTCCTCATCATTTTCGTATTCCCCGAGAGATTTGGGCGCGGGCATCCCACCCGACGGTTGCCAAGCATAGCCGCCATTCTGGCTAAGAATGCTCGACAGGCCGTTGCCGTACATGCCGCCGGCCCAGGCCCACATCTGCATAAGCGAGTATACCTTTTTCCGGTATTCATCCTCGGTTATACCCGCTCCTGGAGCGGGTATGGGCGTTTGCAAATTGAGACCTTTAAAGTAAAAAATTCCAGGAGAACAACTCCAAGCGTAACAAGCTTGCGACTGGACGCCGGTCGCCCCGTAAAAGCCGCCGCCAGCGATGTAATCACCGTGTTTGTTAAACAGAGTCTGGTAAAGATAACTGTTGCATTTAAAGGGACTTTCCGTGCACGAAGAATCAATGGCCACGAAAGCATTGGCATCGTACGCGCCAAGACTATTGCCGGTTGCTTCCGCACAGTAAATAACGCCATTGCTAGACTTAGTTCCGTCACTGCTAACCGTAACAGCATCGAAAGCCGGGTCATACCCCGCGTCAGAAAAGTTGTTGAACTGATCAAGACTTGTAGCCGAGGTGTCTACCGGAAGCCAGGTAAGGCAGGCATACTCGCCGGCATCCTTGTTGAGCGGACGGCTGAGGTCGTACTCGAGACAGAAGCCCCTAAGACCCAGACGGCGTTCGATATCCCGGACTCGAGAACACGTTCCCGCAGAGACGAGGACACCCTTATCCTGCTTTTCACAGTCCTTATCTTCGGAACAACCGCGCCCATCGTAATCGCCGCCCTCGCAGATACCAGGAGGATATTTGACGACTGAACGATCCCAATAGTCTACCTGAGAATTCTTGTAGGTTACTTTTTTATATTCGCACGAACAATTTCCGCTCTGGCACAGATTGGCCGACTCGTACCCGGAGCGCTTCTGGCGGTACTCGCGCCGCGCCAAATAGGCTGGATCTAGTGGTTCGTAGGTGTCTGCTTCAACGCTGTAAGAATCCGGGTATGGTGATATCTGCTCCGGGAACGCCTTACAGGTACCGGGCTCTAATTCCAGCAATGCCTCGTTCTTCTGGTCAATGCCGTTTGGGAACTTACCGTCGAGCGGGTAGTAGCATTTACCTTTGTAGCAACGACCGCCGCCATCAAGCCCGCATTTACCGGACCAGTCCGGCTTGCCAGAACAACCTTGGCCCACGGCCGGACTGCTGGGGCTAAAAAAAGCTGGCGGGACTTCATAGGCTAGATAGTTGATGCCGGTATCGGCGTCGCTCAAATAGCTCAGGTTATTAATTTGGTACTTATTAAACAAAGAATACCCGGAATAATCACGGCCAAACCAAGATGTATCGCGGCTTATATATTCCTGTTCGGTCAAAGGAAACAGGTCAACTTTATCGAATTCAGTCCAATCAGAACACGCTCCACCATTGGCTGACGCCTGGCACGACTTGTACTGCGCGCAAATGTTACGCGGCTGGCCGTTGCTGCCGATCACGCGAACGGAATCACGACAGGCCAGCCACTCGCTGCAGGCGCGGTTGCGCGCGGCTTTGAGGATAATATTCGTGTCCAGGTTACCAGCGGTGGAAGGCGCGGTCGGACCATACTTAGGGTCCTCATTTTCAGCGGCCGCGTAGGTAGCGGCGCTGTCGTAGAGCTTGGTCGGCTCGTCGGTTTTGTCAAACAGCACGCAGCCGTCCTTAAGGCTCACTTGCTGGTTGCACGCCTGGGCTTTGTTTTTAGCCTTCTGATCCAGGATAACGTAATAAGGCTTGCCGTCGGGGTTCCCGCCCGAGCTGTCCGCCGGGTCGACCAGCTCGGTGCACTGGTTGTACTGGCTCTCACAGACGCCGACAAAACCCTGGTAGGCCGGAGTTTTGTTCGACCAAATGCCGTATTGGCCTTCGGCCAAATAGCCGCTGTAACAGGGCACCAGATCAATATCGGAACACTGTTCGCTGTTCTGGCACTCGGCACTGCTGCGGCACAGCGGACCGCCCGCGCCGCAGCGGCCGACGCCATCCATGAACCATCCAGTATAGGTTTGGCCGTTAATTTCCGTCGTCCGATATTTGCATAGCCTGTTACCAGTTACTTTAGGATCCTTGAAGTAAACAATTTCACTGTTCGCCTTGTAAGCCCCACAGCCTAGTTGCTCTTGCATACACAACACCTGGCCGTAGAGAGCCGGATCGTTTTTAACCATAGTTTCGCTGAACGCCGAAGAGCTGGGGCCGATCTCCGGCAACAGCTGGTCTTCGAGGGCGACTTTCTGGCAACCGCGTTCGGATTCGGTGCAACGGTAGTCTTTGCTGTCGGTGAGATAAACCGGGGCGGAAGCCGGCGTATCGGCCGGCACGATAACTGTCGAGGTAACTATGCCCGCGGCCGGGAAATCGGTTACCTCGAGGGCGCTGGAGCGGGCTATATAGCAGCCAGAGGCGCCGAGCGGCACGTCGCAAGCGCCCAAAACAGCATTGCCCGAAGCGGTCTTCAGCTCGCATTTTTTGCCGGCAGCCCCGGCACACCAGAGGTTGAAAGCACCTGCGAGCGCCTCGTCATCGGTCTCAACCGTGTTGAAGGTGTCCACAAGAGGCCGGCAGCCCACAGCGGCCGGACGGCACAGGCGGGCAAAGCCGGTGGCGAACACCGGGCTGCCGTCGCTGTTTTTATAGGCCCGGCAACCCAGCGCTTCTCCCGGAAAAGCGTCCGTCGGATTTTGGTCGCAGGCCAAATCCACGTCCGCGCTTGCTGTCTGCCCCTCTGCCGGGTAGTCAACCTGGCGCCGCCAGCTGTTCTTGATGAGCGGAGTAGTTTCATCGAGTTTAGTCAGGCCGACATTATCTAGATAGTACGGACCTACCGGACCGGTGCCGACCGCGCCGCGTTTAAAACGCACCAGAACGTCTGAATCTGCCGAGCCGGTGAATTCTATCGGACCTAATTTGTAAGCCTGCCAAGCCGGGCCAATGCTTGCGAGAAGGGTGTCGCCGGTAACCGGGTTGATAGTAAAGGTATTTACCACTGTTCCACCTTGCGCCAGGCCGACATCCAATACCTGGTTCTGCCCGCGCGCCCAGAACCTGAGTTCGTACCAGACGCCGGGCCTAAGCGTGCCGGCAGGAAGCAGGTAATCGGCCTCATTGACGTTTACTTCCAAGGAATACTGCCCCACCGTCATTGACTCAGGCTTTACCGCCCCGGCCAGCCAGCCTTTTTTGGCTTGGTTCAAGGCGTCGTTGCTCTGGCCCATCGGCTCAAAATCTATCGTCTCCACCACTTCTTCAATGTTACTGGCCGCATTGCCAGTGTATGCCCGGCAGCCGTTGTAGCGGCCGCGGTCGTCGGCAGGGCCGGCGCACTGGTTGGCTTCGGACTCGATCGAACTGTAAATACAAACTCCAGCCTGATATTGGCCCCCTTTGTAGCAGCGCTCGCAGGCAGCGCCATTCCAGAAGCCGGATCTGTCGGCGCACATGGCCGCTGTTTTGATATTGCCGTCCGGATACAGATTGGTCTCGGTTTTGCGCAGCGTCAGACACAGCGGCGACACGGTTACGGTCTGGCCCGACAAACGGTAAAAGACAGTACCCTCGTCATTGTAGAGCGCCCGGCAATTGGCCGCGGCCGCCGCCGGATCATGCGGGTTATTGAGGGCGATCTGGTAATTATACTGGTTACAGTCGTCGTGGGCGGCGGCGAGAGCCTCGGGGCTGTCATCCGCGTAAGCCGGGGAACCTACCGGGAAAGACTGGTCCACGGCCGACGCGTATACGCCGTCAAACTGCAGGCTAAGCAGGTACTCGCGCTCCTTTTGGTTGACCGGAAGCATCTTGTGGATCTTTAGCACGTAGCCTTCTTTGGCCGTGCCCTCCCACGAGTAGTAAGTGCTTTCATTTTGCCCCGTCGGCTTTTGGCAATACTGGATACCACTGTAATAGCGCAAACTCTCTCCGCCCTGGACAGCGGCTTCGATATTGGTGAATTCGCTGCACCCGACGTAATCTGCCGGGCAGGAAGACCCGTCAGAGGCCACGAAGTGGAGGGGAAACTTAGCCGGTTCAAAATCGCTCGCCTCTTGCTTAAAGGTGTCGTAACCGACGCAGGCGGGAGCGCACTCGTTGGCGCCGACCACGCCCGTAACGGCCGGGCCGCTATTTTCGTCCTGGGGCGTAAACGCCTCGCAACCGGACTCGTCCGGGGTACAGGCCCGGGCAAAGTTTAGGCACGATTCCGCGCCCGGACGGTTATCGAGCTTCGCGATATCGGCCTGGCTCTTCGGCCACTCGACCGGGATGGTGGCCAAATCCATGTCGTAACACTGGCTGTACAGGTAATCCGGCGCCTTGCGCAGATCATGTGCCAAAAGAGAGCCTTTTTGCCCGCCGGGCAAAACTTGGTAAAAAGCTCCGCAGCCCTCGGATGACGGTGAACATTGGTTTTGATAGCTCTTGGCGGCATCATTGAAGAATAAAGCCTGGGGCCGGCCCTGGCGCTTGGCTGCCAAGCTAAACTGAACGCCGCTTTTAACCCACTCCCCGTTCACCTGCTCGGCGCTGTAAGCGCGGCAGCCGACTGATTCCGGGGTACACTCGCCGTATTCCACAGTACGGGACAGATACGAGGCTAGGCCGCCGTCCTTATCGTTGATGTAAGTGGTGCAGGTCCCATATTCAGCTGGGCACGACTTAGCTTCGATCGCCCAGACATTTTTTTCTTTGAGACAGTAACCATAGTCCCCAACGCACTGGCCCTGGCTATCCTCGGCAATACAGGTAGAGATATCCACGCACTCTTCGCGACGCGCCGGGTTGTTACTGCTCAGTAGACTCGGACCAAAAACCTTTGATTCACAGCGCGATTCCGGCAAACGAATAACCCAATTAGGGTCTATAAGATGACAAAACGGAAATTTGGGATCAGGTTGGCCGCTCTGAGCGCACTGCTCGAATCCCCGAACGATATTTCCAAGCGTCCAATTTTGGAGCTGGTCTGGATCGGCCTTTAGAGCGGCAACTTCGAAGCCAAGCGGCAAGATGCGCACTTTGCGCAATTTTTGAATATTCGAATAGCAGTAACCCTTAAGAAAACAGCGACGTAAATCCTCGTTAAGGTCCTCTCTGGTCGGCGGAATAAGGGGCCAGTCCTCGCGCAATAATGTTTTGTCCATCGCCTCCTGAATAGTCAAGGGCGTACCGGTACGCGACAATTTGACGGCCTGAAGTAGACCGGCATCGGCCACACAGTTATTAATGCCCGGAACATCGGGACAGTTGTTGTACTCTTCGATCAAAGCGTAATCATCCAGCTGTTGTGCCGGCACGGCCGTAAAAAGAAAGTTAAAGGCATTCGCCGCGGCGAAGCGGTTTTTATTGATAACACCGGAATACTCACGTACTACGTCGCCCGTACCGCTCTCGACGACGCTGGCCTGAGAAGGCAGCAAGCCGTCGGTCATCATATTCTGCAACACCTGCGACACCAAAGTATTCAAAAAAACGCTGGCGGCCGAGGGTATTACCTGCCACATGCCGGCGCCGTATATGCCGGCTATTTGGCCGGCGGTGATCTCTCCCTGATGTTTGGCCGTCAGGGCCTTGGTCTCTTCCTGGATAATAGTGGCCGGCGTTTTGATATCTCCGGAGATAAGGTCGGTGAGCGACTTAAAGCCCATGCCCTCGAGCCGGGCGCGATCGGCCCCCACTTGACCCTGGGCGACCAGCCGGTCCACCTGGCCGGCAAACCCCAGCGCAACGCCAAAATCGCTCTGGTTGACGCGCAGGGCATTGGCGAAACTTTGTGAAACCACGTCCCGCCCGGACTCGGCGATACTTTCGACCGACAGGTCGCCCCAGCTGTCGCTGAACTGCTGCCAGGTACAGTTGGGCTGCGGTCCGCCCTTGCCCGCAAGCGTGGGGTCGGCGTAAAGCCGGCGGATACCCACCTGCAGGTATATTTGCAAATTAACATCCGGCGGCGTGCACAAATTCAGTCCGAACGGCTTGCCGAATTCGTCTACCGCCGAGGCAACGCTGTTGCCGATTTCATTTTGCAGGTATTTCCCAAACCCGTCCTGGAACGCCAACGCCCCCTGCCCTTTGCCGCCGGAAGCGATGTATTGCGCCCCGTCATAGGCCAATTTACGCATGAAATAGGATACCCCGTTCACGAGCGCGCCCAAGGTGCTCGCCAGCAAACCTTCGGCGATCTTGTCCGAACTCCATTTGCCGGTGAGGGCGGCCACGACGTCCGGAGCGCCGACAGCATAAGCGCGCTCCGGCCGCAGCAGCGACACCCCGACCTCAACACCGATAACCAGGGCCGCCAGGGCGATAGCCGCCAATCGGCGTCTCTTGGGGGTAAAAAGACGAAACATAGATAGTACCCTATTGCGGGCTAGACCCAGTCTGGGATTGGTTTAACAGGTCTTTGGCCAATTTGACCAGTGTCGCGTCGTCTATTTTGTCAAGCTCTTGAGGATCAATTTTGCCGCTCGCGAGAATCAAAGCGCGCAGGTCGGCCGGGTTGTCCACCAGGGACGTAATATCAAACGAAGTGCTGGCAGCCGCGGACGGCGCCGAGCCGGTGCCGAGAATATCGCCGGGGGTAATCACCGATGACTGGAGCGGCGAGACAAAGGGCGAGGAAGTGGCGCCGGGCGGCAGTTCGCTCTCGGCGGCGCAATCGGCGCCTTCGGGGCATAGCGGATCAGTGCCGGCTTCGATTTCTTGTTTGTCGCCAATGCCGTCGGAATCCGTATCGGGCAGGTAGGCGCTTGTTTCGTACAATTTTATTTCGTTGTAATCATTAATGCCGTCTTGGTCCGTGTCGATAGCCGCCAGCCGGGCGTCTTCGTCGGATAATAGCGTGTCAAGACCGGTGCGCCCGGCCAGTTTGATCACGAACGGGCCATAAATGGTATTGCGCAACTGCAACGCGCCCAGACTGACCGTGAGTATAGCAAAAATGAGCATAAAGATAAAGCCGATCTTCTGCTCGCGAGAGAAGCTGTGAGTCGGTTGGAGTTCATTCATAGCCGACAGGATGGTATCAGTATACCAAATCACGCTCCGGACAACAATTAAGCCGGAGGATAAGTGGCTCTTGCCCGGCGTTTATCTGCCGGCAGCCTCGAGGAGCGTGATCAGCTCCAGCCACTCCCCCACGCTCAGCTCCTCCGCCCGGACTGTCTCCGGGCGCGAGAGCGCCCGCAACGCTTTTTTAACCGTCTCCGGATCGGGCGCCAACTGCGCGGCGATATTTTTCGCCAGCTGCTTCCGTTTATGGCCAAAGCCGGCTCGGATATAACGGAAAAAAACCGCCGGTTCCACTCCCGAGCACCGGATTTCAGAACGCCGTTTTTCAATACCGCCGATGGCTACTATCGCCGAGTCAACCTGCGGCGGTGGCCAAAAAGAACCGCGCGGTACTCTCGCGGTTATTCTGGGCTGCCCATAATACTGCACTGAAGCGGAAAGGAGGCTCATGTCGCCGGGGCCGGCCGAGAGTCGGTCGGCTACTTCGCGCTGTACCATGACCACCGCCCTCTCCGGCGGCGGTTCAAGTTCAAGCACGGTCCGCAGGGCGTAGGAAGTTATCTGATAGGGCAAATTCGCGAGCACCTTATACGAACGCAGCCCGCGGAGCTCGGATTGATATTTAGCCAGCTCGTAAATAGCCTCACCCCAAATGACTGTGATATTGGGGTATTCCCGGCACCGCTCCTCCCAATACGGCCTCAGAGTCTGTTCAATTTCAAAGGCCACCACCCGGCGGACCAGAGGCGAGAGCGCGAGCGTCAAAACGCCGAAGCCCGGACCGATTTCTATCACCGTATCATCCGGCGTCAGTTCGCCTGCCGCGATCATGGCATTCACCGGCAAAGCGGAGACAAGATAATTCTGTCCCAGACTTTTTTGCGGCGAAAATCCATAGCGCCGGCAAAGTTCTTTGATATAAGACGGCTGCAATAAACGAGAGTCCATAATGGCGGTGCCTGCCGGCCGCCGCTCTTTAAATGATGCCGGAGCGCAAAACCTGAGGTCCGGCGGCGGCGATATAGATAAATTCTTTTGCCCCTTGGCGGCGATAGTACTCTTCGCGCTCGGCGCCAGTCAGCTGCGAAAAAAAGTTCTCGTCCATAACTGGCCAGCCTTCGTACAGGAGATGCCGGTCAAGCGTCCAGAGGCTGGCCAAAAAATTAAGACGGTTATCGTATACGATGACGAGAGACCGCGGCGCGGCTCCGGCCTCTTTCTGCCGCCTCACCGCGGCGGCGAGAATACGGTCGAGAAAATTATAATCCGGATCGCCTATTAAATAGCTCAAACTTCCGGCGAGCTCGGCCGACAAAAAAGTGTCCAACTGATTAAAACCGTAATTCCTGGTTTCTTCGTTAATGCGCGCCTGGGTAACAAATACCGGTCCCCACGGCCGCGGCCGGAGAAAAGTGTTCACGGAAAAACCTAATTCCCACAGGCACCAGAGAGCAAACAAAGCCAGGTAAACTCTAGGCCGCCGAGACAAAAAAATCATCTCGGCCCACAGACAAGCGGCCGCCAGAGCCAAAAAGGGTACGGCCATGACTACGAAACGGTAAGCCGAACCGATGGCCAAAAACCAGAGCCCCATGGCCAGGAGCCCGGCCAAAAGAAGCCGGAGCCCGCGCTCAGGCCGACGCCAGGAACAAACACCCGCCCACGCCACGGCCAGTACCGAAAAAATATTGAAGGCTTGGCTGTTCGCGTAAACCAGCGCTTTCCAAAAATTTATGAACCGATCCGACAGATCTCCGACCTGCAAACGCCCCAGGCGGAACGTCCACTCCGGAACATGCTGTCCGAGCGCCGCCGATATTTGAAAATCAAAATGGCCGCGCGCGCGGTAAAGAAAGATGTTGTACAGCACGCTCGGCAAAACAAGGGCGGCGA
The DNA here is from genome assembly GCA_001004885.1 of Candidatus Magasanikbacteria bacterium GW2011_GWA2_56_11. GTDB lineage: Bacteria > Patescibacteriota > Patescibacteriia > Magasanikbacterales > UBA922 > GWA2-56-11. The sequence goes on along the minus strand of LCRX01000008.1, from coordinate 18,138 downwards.
CCAGGGCCAGACCGTACCACCAGGCTCGCGTCCGGCGCCACGGCACCCGGTAAATAATCGCCGCTAGGCACACCAAGGGAACGGCAATGAGCGTGGTGTACTTGGTAACCACGCCAAGGCCGATGCAAATTCCCGCGAGAAGCCAAAATCGCGGATTTCTGCGGGCCAGCAGGGCGGCGGCAAGCGCCCCCATCACCCACATGAGCGCCAAACTGTCCTGAATTCCCAAACGCGACACCCAGAGATGGTACGATTGGAAAGAAAGAATCAAGGCCGCCAGCAATCCGGTTCGGCGTCCGGAGATTTCGCGCCCAACCAGGTAAGTGAAAAAAATTGTCGCGAGACCGGCCAAAACCGATGGCAGGCGCACCGCCCATAAATTCACGCCCAGCAGGGATATGGACCAGTGCTCGACCAGAAAAAAAATCAGGGGGTGATCATGGAATGAAAGACGCGCCCACCAGGGTACTTCGGCAAACCACTGCCAGGGAGTGGTCTGGGCGGACGAAGTATCATAATCCACCAGGCCGATAGCGCGAAAGGCATACAAGACTTCGTCCGTATAGGAGTCAGCGGCCGCCAGCCGCCAGAGACGCAGACAAAGGGCGAGGGTAAGAATAGCCGCCAGAGCCATCGCGTAACGATGGCGTTTAATCCAATTTACAGCCATAAGGAAAACCGGCATAAGTCCTAATTTTCTGCCGCCGGCTCAAGCTTCAAACCGGCGTCGCTATAGCGATTGGCGGCGTTCCACAAAAGCCAGCCGGCTGTCGTGCGGCTTTCCACGGCGTCTATCTGCGCGCGTATCTTGGCCGCATCGTAATAGGCCCCGAGGTGAAATGCCTGCAGCCAGGGCCGCGCCTGGGCCCGCCGGCCGACAAAATGCGGCAACCCCTTTTCGAGACTGTGTTCAATTACGGTACCCGGGGCGGCCGCCGGATTTTTCAGTCCCAAATAGCCGGCTGGGTAGTGCGAGGGATAAATCATGGGCGAAATATAATCGACCTCGTCGAGGGCATCGGACAGACGCTGGCCGATCGCCAGGCCGTCGTGGCTCTCCATCACGAAACCGAACATGTCGATCGAGATCCAAGCCGGCTTCGGCGACAGTTTTTGGTTCAAAAACCGAAAAAAATCATGCAAAACTTCATAATTGGGCCGGGCGCCATTGGTAAAAACCGCCCGAGAAAGATCCCCGTCGGACGGGAAACGCACGTAATCAAAGTTTATCTCGTCAAAACCCAGCCTGATGGCCTCGGAGGCTATCGCCGCGTTATAGCCCCAGACCTCTTCGTTAGCCGGGTCAACCCAGGCCAAACCGGACCGATCCCGCCAAATTCCGCCCGCCGTGTTTCTTATCGCCACTTCCGGGTACCGCTCGGCCAGCCGCGGATCTTGGAAGACGGTTTGGCGCGCGATGACGTAAATGCCGTTCTCATGGAGTTTCTTTATTACCGACTGCAAATCTTTTATAACAATACTTTCCGTCCCATAGCGCTCAACCATATCCAAATCGCTGTCATAGAGTATCTTGCCTGAATAATCCTTGATGTCTATCACTACCGCGTTGAGTTCGGTACGGTTTACGAGGTCAATTATTTCGTCCCGTTTCGCCTGATTGGCGGCTGATTGGGCGGTTAGATACAGACCCTTCACTTCCCGAGCCGGAGGCTTGGCGCGCTTTTGCTTAAGTCTGCCCTCCGGATCCGGCTGAACTGCCGCCGTTAAATCCAGCGCCGTCACAGACCGCTCGGCGGCCGATACAGTTGCCGACCACTGCCAGACGATAAGAATAACGGCCAGACTGGCCGAGGTTGCAAGTAAAAACCGGGCGGCGGTAGAGGACATGGGACTGATAGTGGGTTATTAACAATTCTATCCTAAGTCGAGCCGAAACAGAGACTGGTTTTCACGGCACCAATGTCTGAGCCTGTAGGAGCGAGTTTTGGGGCCGTGAAAACCAGTCTATGTTTGAGGTGAAAGGGGGAAACTCGCTATAGGTTCATACGTCTCATAGCGGAATCAAGAAACCACGATCTCCCCCTGTCGAATGACAGTTATGCTCTCGCCTTCGACGCGGACGATCGTCGAGGGACTTTTTTCCGACAGCGAGCCGGCCTCAATAATAATATCCGGCTGATCGGCCGCATTCCGGTAAATTTCGAGCACAGCCTCCGTGGTGTAAGGATTGGCTCCGCCGCTTATGTTGGCCGACGTAGAGACGAGCGGCGCGCCCAATCCGCGCGACAGTTCGGCGGCTACAGGGTGGCTGGTAACGCGGAAGGCGATCGTGCCGTCGGGTCCGGCTACGCCGGCAGGCAGGCGAACCTCCGGCTGCAGATAAGTTACTACCGTCAACGGACCTGGCCAATACTTCCTCGCCAGGCGCTCCAGGGCCGGGGTCCAGACGACATAGTCAAGAATCATGGCTATATCCGGGACCACCACCAAAAGAGGCTTGTTTTCTACCCGCTGCTTGATAGCAAACACCCGGCCGACTGCCTCGCCGTTGGTGGCATCGCAGCCGAGCCCATAGCAAGTCTCAGTCGGGTATACCAGTGTCTCGCCGCGGCGAAGCGCCGAGACTAGTTCTGAAAAACTGATATTGTCAACTTTGATGATTCGCATAATGTCCCCAAAATTCCCTGGCTGCTTTGGCCGTTTGCCACAGCCTGTACGCCGTGAGCTTCAACGGAACTTCAAACGGCTCTGAATAATTTATCGCCCGGCCGCCAAATCCGACCTTAAATCTGGTTACTCCAGTCCAGGAATGGCCGGCGCGCCAGCAAAATCCATGAAAACAGGTTACGGGACCGGCACCAGAATTTTCGGAAGTGGCCGGAGCAATACCCCAAAAATCGTATGTCCGACATCCCAGAGACCGGGCCTCCAAAATAGAGCGCCATTGCAAAAGATAAGGCGCCATTACCGACCGGCCGCGGCTCGCCGAAGCGCCATGAAGATAAGTGCAGGTTCCGTTGAACACAATATTTATGTTTGACGCTATCGGTTCGTTTCCGTAATAAGCCACGAGCTGCCGCGCCAGAGGCAGTTCGATCATTTTGCGGTAATATTCCGCCCTGTGGCCCTTAAAGCCGTCGCGCTTAGCAGTCTCGGCCGCCAGCTCGATAAAAACTTCACTGTTTTTTTCCGCGCGCACCGCCACGCCCTTGCGTTCGGCCAGGCGGATATTATAGCGCGTTTTCGGATGCATGGCCTCGAGCAGTTCCGTTTCGGGACGAGAAAGATCGAGCACCCAAGTCGTGCCCGGCTGGCGGTGGCTAGTCGTGCGCAGGCGTTCAAAAGACGGCCTCCAGGTATCGCCCGCCGCGGTTCCAGGCTCCCAGCGGACAAAACAATAGGCTCTTTCCTGTTCTAAAAATTTAATCAACGGCCGGCAGTTATCTCCGGCCGGACTGAAAGGAATATATAAAAAAGACGCCCGGAGGGGCAGAGTATGTTCGAGGCCTTGAACCAAAACCGGGCTCTGAGGATCGCTCCCCGTCAAAAAACGGCGTGCCCGGTGGCCCACGCTTGTTTGGAATTCTCCCCATTCCCAGGACTGCAAAAAACTCGCCTGGCGGATTTTTACGGCACCAATGTCTGAGCCTGTAAGAGCGAGTTTTGGGGCCGTGAAAACCAGTCTATGTTTGAGGCGAAAGGGGGGAACTCACTGTGAGTTCTCTATAGGGTGTATAATAGCCAAAAACCGTCCGGCAGGCAACCCGGGCAGCCGATCCTCTTGATTTTATCCGGCGGTTCGTGTATACTTAGCCGCAGTTACTTGCTAATTGTTTTTTATGGGTCTTCCCTCCAAGCGCCGGACTTCCCGCTCCAAACGTGAACGCGCCGCCCACTTCGCCCTCAAACCGGCCGAGTTTGGGAAATGCTCCGAGTGCGGAGCCGCGGTCCGCCCCCACCACGCCTGCCCCAAATGCGGATCATACCGGGGGCGAAAGGTAGTGGACACGCAAAAACGCGCCGACCGAAAACTGCGCCGACGCGCCTAAACCTCTTCAGCGTATGTCCAAACGGCACTTGGCGCGCTCCGTGATAATGCAGACTCTTTACCAGTGGGATTTCCGCGGAGGGCCCACGGCAGCGGTTCCGGCCATTCTTGACGAAATCATGGCCGAGTTTGGCGCCGGTATAGAGGATACCGCCGACTACATTAAGGCTACGCTTGAAGGTGTTATCGAACGCCGGGCCGACATTGACGCGCTCATCCGCGAGTACGCGCCGAGCTGGCCCATGGAGGACATGTCTCTCGTGGATCGCAACATTCTGCGAACCGGAGTCTACGAACTCAAATTTGCCGAAAACATACCGCCCAAGGTGGCCATCAACGAAGCCATCGAACTGGCCAAATCATATGGCGGACCGAGTTCGGGCAAGTTCGTGAATGGGATTCTCGGCGCTATGTACAATGATATGATTAGGGGCGGCGAAATAAAGCCGAACGACGATAAAGAAAACCAGCCGGCCGCGGCCGGGTAAGTCCGGCGCCAAAAATTATCAATTTATGCCCCATCCCGCTTACACGGAAAAAAACTTCGCCGCTCTCGAGGATAAAATCGGCGTTAAGTTCGTCAATTCGGACTTATTGGTGCAGGCTCTGGTCCACCGCTCTTATCTAAACGAAAACCGCGACTTTCCCCTCGCCCATAACGAACGCCTCGAATTTTTGGGCGACGCCGTTTTGGAACTCGTAGTTACCGAATACCTGTTCGAGAACTATCTTAATCCGGAAGGCGAACTCACGAACTGGCGCGCGGCGCTGGTAAACGCCAACACCTGCGCGGCCGTAGCCCAAGAGATCGACCTCGAACCCTACCTTTTTTTGAGTCACGGCGAGGCCAAAGACGTAAATACGAAAGCGCGCGGTTACATTCTGGCCAACGCGCTCGAGGCGGTAATTGGCTCCGTATACCTGGACCGGGGCATGGACATCGCCAAGCAGTTCATTACGCGCTGGGTGATCACCCGGCTTCCCACCGTACTTGAGCTGGGTCTGTGGATGGATCCCAAATCCCGCTTTCAGGAAGCGGCGCAAGAAATCGTCGGCGTTACACCGACATACAAGGTCCTAAAAGAAGAAGGCCCGGACCACGAAAAACATTTTATCGTCGGCATCTATCTCGGCAAAGAAAAGGTGGCCGAAGGCGAGGGTATGAGCAAGCAGGAAGCCCAGACCGAAGCGGCCGAAAAAGGTCTCCGAATGAAGGGCTGGAAGGGACCAAAGGTGGCGATTATCGAACGCCGGGCCGGGGATCCTATTGGGTAAACTTGATCCTTTAACTGCGCACGAATGGATCGGTAGCTCAGCTGGTAGAGCAGTGGCCTCTTAAGCCAACGGTCGTGGGTTCGATCCCCACCCGATCCACAGACGCCCAGCACGGTTTCGTGCTGGGCGTACTATATTACGGCCCTCGTGGTGTAACGGATAACACAGCAGCCTTCGAAGCTGTTGATCCGGGTTCGATTCCTGGCGAGGGCACACCGTTCCTGTCAGCGCCAATTTTTGCCGTCGGAGAGTAATCTCAAAGCAGTATCTCCTCCCCTGCCCTCTCAACCGTCTCCCCGGTTACCGCGTCTGTTGCCGTTACCCGGACTTTGGAAGTCAGATTCTCCTGGGTCGGATTTTTTTGGTTCAACTTCAAGGTAAACTCCAAGGCGGCCACGTCAACGCTGGTCGGCAGGCTGTCCAAGCGCCAAGTTAGACGCCCGGTCTTTTGATCGAAGACAGCCGTACCGGCCGGCACGACAAACTCCGACTCGGCGACGGAAACGTCGCCGTAGACCTCGGCCTCTAGTATTATGTCCTTAAGCTCGTGGAAACTATTGGTAAGCAGCCAGGTAACACGATAAGTATCCGAATCGAGGGCAGAGATCTCGTCGCGTACCTCGATCGCCAGGTCAGAATTAAGCGTCATGTCTATAGTGCCCCCGCGGCGCACTTCGGGCGCGTTGGCACCCTCGTATTGGACCTCGAGTTGCGCCAGCAAACGATGCGTCGCATAGTTTACCAGACTCGTTTCAACGCCGCTTTTGAGGGGCAACGCGACCTCGAAAACGACTTCCTCCCCCGGCTTGAGCCGGGCCAGCTCCGGCACCTGTTCCTCGCTCCAGGTAATAATCCCCCGCCGGGTGGCGTCATCTATTTTTTCCCCGACGACCTGGCCGTTATGCGCCTCCTCCAATTTATTCCAGTAAAGAATACTCTTGTCGTTATAGGCTGGGGCGTCGATCACAAAACGCACCCGCGCATGGGGAAAGTCGCTCGAGCCGTTGTTCTTTACGGCTATAGTGGCGTTCAAAGTATCGCCCGGAGACAGCGCCAGTTTCTCCGTGGCGCCGTTAATCGCGAGCTTGGTTTCAAGCGAGGACTCCAGTACGCGCACCGGCCGCTCCAGGCTGGCCATGACAAATGGGGCGCTGTCTGGTTTGCCGCTCAGGCGGCCCAACACCTGAAAAGTCAGTTTTTGCTCTGTAGCCGCCGCTGCCGGAGCAAATACTCCGGACAAATCTATTTCTTTGGCTTCGCTCAAAGATCCCAATGTCCAGCGGTAGGGTTCGTTTTGGTCGCTCTCCAGGGAGGACTGCTTCTTCTCGAATAGCGGTCCGGGATCGAGAGTGAGAAAAAGCGGCACAGCGGACGCGCCTCGCGGTCTGAGAGAGACGACAAAACGGGCCGCTTCACCAGGGGCGACAGACTCTGGGGAGCTCACGGTAAACTCGATCGGGCTCTCGGTCAAAGCTACGGACAGCGTGGCTATTTTTTGGAACTCCGAATTAAAATTGCTCGGAGTATAATTCAAAAAAGTCCGCAGCGACTGCGTTTCGCCCAGACTGCCGTAAAGACGGCCCGAAATTTCCACTTCCCCCCCGGCGCCAGCTTCCAGAGTGCCGAGTTTCCAGACGGTCTGCGCTTCGTTGTCTGCCGGTAAGCTGACGCGGGAGACGGCAAACCCGGCCGGGTACGCCACCTCAAGCTGCGCGCTATCGAGCGGCACCCGTTCAGAATTGCGGTACCGTATCCGAAATGTTACCTCGTCGGCGACCGCGATTCTCTCCGGTCCGATAAGCGAAAGAAGCACGTCGTTGGCGCTAAATTTCGTTCCCGGTGAAAAAAATGTCTGCCAGCCGAAATAAATCCCGGCCGCGGTTAGAAAGGCCGCGACCCCAAAGGCGAAAACCCGCCACACCGAATGGGACGCACGTTTTTCAAACGTTTTCATATCCGGCAAGGTGCCGTCGCTGTTTTCATAGATGGACAACAGCTGCCCGGTTACCCGATCGTCCCTAAAAGAGCCGGACTTGCGCTGGCCTTTAACAGTCAAAGACGGCGGCGCGCCCTGGCTTTCATCTCGCGGGCTGCCCTTGGCAGCCGCCTCCACCGAGGTCTCGGGCGATAGAGTTTTTTTCACAAAATGGCGTTCGCCGGCGGGGATAGCTGCTTTATCGGGCGGAAGATCGGCTGGTTTGCTTTTTGGTTTAGGGGACATATTATTTTTTTTCCATGACTACGCCTACGGCCAAATCACTCTCTAATTTGGCCGACAAAGCGGCGCCATTACGGCCCAGCGCCAAGTCCTCGCTCGTGCGCCATACTGGCTGCCAGCCGGACGGATAAATGATCTGAGTGGAAAAAACGCTCTCGGAGCCGGATTGTTTTTGAACCACCAAACTGTACCTGGAGGTCGCCGAAGCGGCGGCCCTGCCTGGCCGCCAACCCGCGGCCGTCCATGACGGGCTTTCGGAGCGCGGACTCGCCTGTGAACTCGCGTCAAAAGCGGAGAAAGGCAACCGGTAAGTAAACCACACTTCCGCTTCTTCTCCAGGCTCGACGACCAGCCAATTGCCAAAAACAGTTTTGCCGAATTCGCGCGTTAGACGAGTCCCGCTTTCTACGTGGATGCCTTCGTCAACTTCGAGCTGCGCCAGATCGCTGTCGTCCTGGTACCACTCTTCCGGCACCAAAAAAGATTCCTCTTCCGGAAAAGTAAAACCGCCGGCCGCGATAAGCTCGGCCCCCGCCGGGACATACAAGCGTAAATAATCAATATTCGGTTGTCCGTAAAAAACTTCGGCCCGGTCGCCTTCATGACGCCGGCGCACGATGACGGTGTCAATTATGGAGCCATTCGGCTGGACCAAAGCCTCGTGCTCTACAGTCTGTTGCATTCTGGCGTCGCTTTTACCGCCGCCGACGTTGGTGTTGACCACCAAAAGATAATCCTGGGCCGGAGCGACCGGCGCGATTTCTCCAGTCCAGCCGAATTCGCGCCACTCCCGCTGTACCTGTTCATCGGCCGCGTACACCTGTATCTCTTTGCCCGCGAGCGCCTCATCGAGTTCTGTTACCAACCCCAGAATCTCGTCGGGTTTCACCGCGCCCAAACTGTCAATGAGCTGCGAAAGGATCGCCGCTACCGCCGCTTTCGGTTGGTTTTTTTCTTTGTCATAGTCCGACTCAACTTGCATCTGCAAATTTTGCAACGCCTGGTCCGAGTTCAGCAGCAAATCGAAATCCTGGCTGTAGACCGGCCCGAGTATTTTGAGAACGCGCTCCAAGACCGAGGCGTTGACGGCGATTACTCCGTCCACGGTCGTGCCGCGGCTAGCTTGGTAAAACCAGGCCAGCTTCTTGGCCGAAGAGGGAAAGTCGGGAAACCAGTTGGCATCCTGAAATTCCCACCGGTAATTCACCAACTGAAGCGGTATGGGCGGTTTGATAAAGGCGTTGAGCTGCCCCTGCAGATCATAGCTGCCGCCGCCAGGCACTTCGACGTTAAGCAGCTTGCCTTTTTGTATATCTACCACGGCAAAGCTGCCGACAAAGCCGCCTGCCGGTCGCAGTTCGTGATGATTCTGAAAGACGACCAAATAACGCTTAAAATCCGTACTCCCGAGCATTGTTTCCAAACCGGACATGACTGCCGCCAGATCCCCCATATCGTCAATGAAAGTGGAGAAGAGCACCTTAAATTCGGCAAACGAATCCTGGTACTCGACCGGAAGGGCGGTGGAGTCGACATGCGACAGCTCGTTGAGCGCCGCCTCATACTGGGGGATCGCGCTGCGCATATGCGCGCGCACCAGCGCGAGCCGGTCTACCAAGGGCTGGGCGGCGGATTGCACGGCTTCGTCCGCTCCTTTTACGAGATAGGTATTACCCAAAGCTACATGATGCCCGGCCGTTAGCAGATGCTGACGGCTAGAGACCTTTTTACCCACTACCGGCAAAAGACTGGCCACATAGACCAAAGCCCGGTATTCCTTGTCAATGAGCTCTTCGGCATCGCCGAATGATTTTAAGGCGGCATTCAGGTCGTGCTCGGCCTGGGGAATATTGGTGGACAGCGCGGCCACAGTAGACGACTGGAGCGAGAGAAAGGCGTTGGTGCTGTGTTCTATTATCGTCTGCGTATCCGCCTTGATACGCTCTACGTACCCTATGGCCGGAAATGGCAGGGTTGCGGCCACGAGTAAGATGGCAGTGCTCGCGGCCCATCGGCGCCAGTCCAAGCGGCCGGTGAGTCCGCGCTGAAAATTATCCTGGCAAATGCCAAAAAATCCTCGAATTCGACCGGCAAATGCCAAACGCCAGGCGCTGGCCCGCGCCAGCGATGATGCCACGGCGACAGCAATTCGCTTGCGCTCCGGCGGCTTAACTGCCACGGACTTTTCCTGGTTCGCCCGGCTCACCAACCCAGCCAAATCTACTATCTCGCGCCGGCGAACGACACCGACCGGTTCGGCATATGGTACCACTGCGGCGCGCCAATCCGACGCCGGTTGGGAGGCGCCGGTATCTACCACATGCGGCGAAACCGGCAGGCAAGGACTAACCCGCACCGCCACATACCCGGAGGCTCTCCGGTCCGGTGCCGAGTGGGCTTGTCTGTTGTGTCCTGTTTCGCGGCACAGCGAACACCGCCGCGCTGCGGGCGCGCGTCGTCGGGAAACAAGCGCTGTTGCTCTCTGAACGGCCACAAAGAAAAATTTGAACGTGAAGCGACTCTGACGAGTAGTATAACACATTAAACCGGACAAAAAAACGGCCGCCGCGCGGCCGAACCTTCGCCCAGCGTACGGCTGTGTTACTTCAGAGCTTGATCATATACTTGACGCGTGATCTCGGCCAATCTACCCCAAGAATACTGCTTTAGGCGTTCTTGTCCCCTTTCTTTGAGCCGCCGCCGCAGCGGCTCATCAGTCAAAAGTTTGTCAATCGTCTCGGCCAGCTCGCGGTCATCCTCCGGGTTGAAGTAAACTGCGGCGTCGCCGAGAACCTCGGGCAAACAGGCGCGATCGGCCGCTGCCACCGGCACTCCGTAGCGCATAGCCTCAAGCGGCGGCAGGCCGAAACCCTCGTACAAACTGGGAAACACGTACGCAGAGGCGTTCGCATACAGCGCCGGCAGTTCCCGATCGCTGACAAACCCCAGCATCTCTAGGTTGGGGAGCGCTTTTGCCGCCGCGCTCTCCTTGAGCTGCCGGTAAAAAAAATCTTCCCGACCGGCGAGCACCAGACGCCAGCTCGCGCCTCTTTTTTTAGAAAAAATCTGCCAGGCGCGCAGCAAACCAGACAAATTCTTGTGCGGATAAGCCGAACCGACGTACAGGACGTAAGGCATTTCCGCGGACCGCGCGGCCGGGGCCGAAAACGACGCGCCCGCATCCGGCGAACGAAACGTAGCCGGGGCCTGGTAGGCTACCGTCATTTTGCCGCTCGGCACGCCGAGAGTCTCGTGAATATCGCGGCGCGTAAATTCACTGGTAGTGAGAATACGCCGCGCGCCGCGGACGGCATGGCGAATAACCAAACGCGCCGCTTTGTCTTTGCACCAGTAGCCGACCGGACCGAGCGTGCTCGCCTCGGCCCGAGGGTAATGGTACATAATTAAATCATGGACGGTAACGACAAACGGATCGTGATAACTAAATGGCACGTTCCAGTGGGGAAAATGCATCAGGTCTACTCGGGCGCGCTTGATGAGCGGGGTGAGAGCCAGCTGTTCCTTCCAGCCGTACCAGGGTATATCGGCGACCACTTTGGTAAAATTTGGGGCGGCCAAATCCAGAGGGCAGGCGGAAAAATTATTTCGACGCAAAAAAATCACGTACTCATGCTTCCGGTCGAGAATTTGAAGCGCCGCCACAAGCTCGGCCACGTACCGGCCCAATCCCCCATTGGACGGCCCCCAAAGCCGGGCGTCAATGCCGATTTTCATATGGCGTGATTGTAGCAAAAAAAAACCAAACCAAAAAGCCCTTTATGGGGGCTTGTTGGTTAAACTAGTCCTTAGTTGCTGCCCGACGCCGGCTGTTTGGCCGATGTGCGGACATTGCCGCTTTTATCCGAGGCAGTCGCAAAGATCGAGCCGGTAGTAATACTGCCCAGGCTAACGCTACAGACCCGGGGAGAGGGGCCACCGGCGCAAAATTTAAGAGGAGAAACCACTCCGGCCGTTTGCTCCCACCATAATTTAATGGCGTCTACGAAACCGCTTTCATCCGCTACCACGGCTGTCGCCTGGGCAGCCGGAGAACCGGTGCTGGTCGGAGTAACAAACAGGCTTATCTGGGGGGCGATAGTATCGGCGGCAGACGGTACGACAAAGCTAAAAACATTCACCAAAGCAGTATTGCCGGCCGCGTCCCACACCTGCGCCTGAAAACTAAATGTCTGCCCCGCTGCCAAAACCGGCGTAGTGAAAGTCTCAGTAACAGTCTGGTTGGCGCTCGAGGTGTAAGTAAACGTGCGAATCGGCGTGAAAACCGCGAATGAACCGCCTTGCATCGAAACAATAACTTTCTTGATAGCGGAGGTAGCATCGGTGCCCGTAACCCTAAGGGTGAGAATCGTGCCGGTTCCGGACTTATCGCTTTTTACAAGCGTGATACTGCCGGACGGCAAATTAGTGTCGGGGGTTGTCGGCAAAGATGAGCACGACTTCCAGCTTACCAGGTACTGAGTCGGCGAAACGCAGGTGAGGGTATAATCCCGTAAACCATGGCCGGCATCGCGGCAGGCGCTGGTCAGCAAACGCTCCGGTCCGGTGCCGCGCCTAACCCGGATGTCTTTGCCCACCTGGGTACAAGCCGTTACGTTGACCAGATTGGAGCCGGTTGCGGGCGCGGACGAAACCAAAGCCGGCCAGGCCGCGGTACCCAGGGCGGCGAGCACTGCCGCGAGAGCGCCCCGGTGCAAAAAAAGTCTTAGGCTCATAAGGATAATTGCTAAGGATAAATCACTAGGATGTGCTGATAGTTTTATAACACGGAGCTGGCCAGGGGTCAACCAGGAACTCAGCATTTATGCATGCTGCCGGGGCAACCAGGTTACGCCAAAAACATTGCATCGCCAAAACTGTAAAACCGGTATTTCTCGGCCACTGCCCGACGATAACAGGAAAGCAAGAACTCGCTGTCGCCGGCAAAGGCCGACACCAACATGAGGAGGGTGGATTTGGGCAAATGAAAGTTCGTAATCAGAGCATCCACGATACGGAACTCGAACCCCGGAGTGATGAACAGGCTGCTCTCGCCCTGATACGGCAGCAGATGGCCGGGCCGCTCCCCGGCCCCGAGCCGGGCCACTGTCTCGAGCGTACGAACCGTGGTCGTACCGACCGCCACCACCCGCCGGCCCTCGGCTTTGGCCCGGTTCACCTTTTGCGCCGACTCTTCGGACAGCTCCAGCCATTCGCTATGCATAGTGTGGTCCTCCACCCGTTCGGTTTTCACCGGCAAAAATGTTCCCAGCCCCACATGCAAAGTTACTTCCGCAAATTCCACTCCTTTATCTTTTAACTTGGCTATAAGTTCGGGCGTGAAATGAAACCCGGCCGTGGGCGCAGCCACCGAACCTTCTTCTTTGGCGTATACTGTCTGATATCGTTCGTTTAATTCTTCATTCTTAATTCTTAATTCTGCATTCACAATGTATGGCGGCGTGGGCACTTCGCCATATTTATTCGCCTTCGCCCGCACCGACATATCGTCTTCGGCAAACTGAATTAAATAAGTTCCATCATTTTCTTTCAGCATTACTTCGGCGCTAAAATCTGCGGCAAAAACTATTTTCATGCCCAAACGCAATTTTCTGCCCGGCTTGGCCAGCGCTTTCCAAACTTTGTTATTTTCCATCGGCTTAATCAAAAAAATTTCTACCGGCGCGGCGTTTAAAATTTTTCCGGCTTGCCCGGCGGAGCCTTGGCGAAGTCGGGTGGTAATCATATCGTTTTCCAAACCATCTGTTTCTTTATCCAACATAATTTGGCCGCGCAAACGAGCTTTAAAAACTTTGGTATTATTCCAAACCAATAAATCACCTTTCTGTAAATAATCCACAATATCATGAAATTTTTTATCTTCAACTTTTTTTGCTTTTCTCTCTATAACCATCAAACGCGAACTGTCGCGCGGCTCCAAAGGAATTTGCGCGATTAATTGTTTGGGTAAATTGTAATCAAAACCAGAAGTTAACATACTAAAGCCTTATTTTATTCGCGTTATGCTCCTCTAAAGTTTTGCCGTAATAAACCGTGCCGTCTTTGGCGGTTAAAAAATACCAATAGCTGTTTTTCTCCGGATGAAGCGCGGCCTTAATTGAATCCAAGCCCGGGTTGGCTATTGGCCCAAGCGGCAGTCCGGGGTACTTATAAGTATTCCATAGAGAATTAAACTCCCGTTCTTTGTTTGTTGTAAAAACATTGCCGGTTTTATTTACGGCATAATGCACGCTGGAATCCAACTGTAGCGCCCAATTATTTTTGTAACGGCGCCACAAAATATCCGCTACCTTGGCCTTGTCCTCCGGACTTTGCACTTCTTCTTCCAGCAAGCTGGCCATGGTCAAAACTTCATAATAACTATGACCGGAATTTTTTACATCATCCCACATAGCGCCGTCCATCTCTTTGTCGCGCTGATTAATTAATTTTTTAATCACATCCAAAAGAGCGGCGTCTTTAAAAACCCGGTAAGTTTCCGGCGCCAAAAATCCTTCATAAGAAACATGGGCCGGTTTTTCCGCCAAAATTTTTAGGTCTTCAATTTGTGGTAAAAGAAACGCCGCTCGACGATAATCGTAAGCAGGCTTGCCGGTAATTTTATAAACATCATCAGTACTGGAGGCAATACCTTGTTTTACCAAATACTCGGCCACCTGCCGCAAATTCCATCCGGGAATAATGGTAATGGTAACTTCGGCTTTTAATGGTGGCGGAATATACCGCGGATGAGTTTTTTTGTAATACCAAACACCACCGCCAACAATGGCTAAACAAATTAACAACGAAACTAAATTTGTTTTTTGATTAAAAGACATAACTATTCTTTCCAATTCTCTCTCGCCCAGGCCAATCTTTCCGGCAGGCCAATATCTACCCACGGCTTATCTGATTCATACACATACAAATCTTTCATTTTGGGAAAAACATCATACTCAATGCTAAAAGATTTTTCGGCCGAAAAATATTTTTTCGCTGTGGCGGTAAACAAATAAACTCCGCCATTTATATAACCCGGCTGATGCAAACCTTCTTTTTCTTTGAATTGTTTTAAATGATAATTTTTATCGTATTCTAACGTGCCATAGGTGGCGGCATCTTCTACTTTGGCTCCCAAAATAATTCCATCGCTTTCGGGAGGCAAATATTTTACCATATCCGCCAAATCTATGGTGGTAAAAATGTCTCCGTTTAAAATTATTGTTGGTTCGGCCGGTTTAGACACATACTCCCAAGCGTGCTTTATAGCGCCGCCAGTGCCCAATCTTTCTTGTTCAATAGCGTAAATCAGATCTACTCCATCTTTATGCAAACCGATATTTTGATGCAAAACTTCGGCCAAATGACCCGCGGCCAGCACAACTTCATTAATGCCTACACTTTTTAATTTTTCCAACTGCCACTGCAAAACCGTTTTGCCTTTTATTTCCAGCAAAACTTTGGGAATAGTTTTGGTAATATCTCCCAAACGGGTAGATAGGCCACCGCAGAGGATTATCGCATTCATAAACCAATAAAATTACAATTTCAAAATTACAAACTCCAAATATCATTTCACATATAATCTTATTCGCTCAGAAATATTTTAGCAAACTAAATATTTTATTCGCTCATTTCGATTATAAATTACAATGCTCAAATACAAAATGTTTTGAATTTTGATATTATAATTTATTTAGGATTTGAAATTTTAAATTTGGTGCTTATGTTATAACATCTTAACGATATAATATGAAACCGCCGATGCAAATAAAGCCACACTAACTCCGCCCAGCACATCCAATGGATAATGCAAACCCGCGTACACTCTGCCCCACATCACCCACAAAGCCATAGGAATAGTAGCCCAAGCGCCGGGCAGATTAAAAATAAAGGACAAAAAAACCAAAAGCCCGGCGGACATGCTGTGGTCGGATGGGAATGACTTCCAACTCATTAACGGTGAAAACAGCAGTTTGACTTGCGTACTGTTTACATGCGGTCTGGGTTCGCGCAGGTTGATAGCCATGCCCAGACCAATTAACCAACCCACACACCAAGAGGCGACAAAAAAGACTAAGGGCGGCAAAATCAGCCATTTTTCCGGCAAGCCGTTGATAAAAACACCGGCCACATACCAGCCCAGCATGGCCAAAATTGCCCATTCCGCGCCGGCGCGGCCAAAAGCATCCAGTAGTTTTGATTTGCCTACTGGCGCGTTGATTTTCAAAAAAACTTTGGTGTTTATGTCGGGCATAATTAGTCCTTATTCTACCAGCTTAAATCTGACTTGGCAATGACATGGTTCGGTTTTGTTTGGCACTCCTCCCCATATAAGGGGGAGGACAGAGGAGGGGGTTTAATAGTTGGGAGAGTCATACCAAAACGACAAAACCCCACCCCTTACCCCTCCCCTTATAGGGGAGGGACCGATAAGGATGGGGGTTGAAATAATTGTAAATAATGGTATACTTCTAACAATAAACGCGCCTGTAACTCATCGGTTAGAGTGCCACCCTTATATTTACTAGCGAGTAGCAAAATACAAATTCCCGGTGCGCTAATGCGCCCGTAGCTCAGTGGTTAGAGCACTGCCCTTATAAGGCAGGGGTCCTCGGTTCAAGTCCAAGCGGGCGCACCAGGAGTTTGTATTTTCTAGGAGTGACGTAAATATATCTGTAGATATAAGGTGGAAGCAGATGGTTCGATTCCATCCAGGCGCACAAAACTAAACTTTGTTTATTATTAAAAATTTATATATGAGCGAATCAAAAAAGCCAACGTTTGAAGTTAAGGATTCTAAAGAGACCGCGGCGGCGCCAACCCCAGAAACGCCTAAAGGGCCGGAAGATACTGAACTGACAAGAGAGGTGAATAGGCTAAAAAAACAAGCTGGAGAACGCAGAATAGAACTTTTAAATGGGATGGAATCGGTACAACAAAAATTTTTACACTGGGGATCAGAAATGCCGGATTATATTAAAAAATTTAAAAAACGTGTTGACTCTTATTCGGAAAAAGTTAAACTTGCTATTTCTATGGACGAGGGTAAGGGTTTGGCTGGGGTTGAAGCAAGCATGTATTCCGACGCTCAAAAAAGCATTCAAAAGATGGATGGGATGATACAAAGTATTATTAGCTTAACAGGGGAAGGAAAGGAACCCACAAGCGATCCGGATGATCCAGAGACATATAAAATACTTGACTTGACCCTTCGCGGTTCTTTTGAATTAAGGCCGCATTTTAGCAAGGTCGGCTCAAGCGAGCTGTTTGCCGTTTATGGTGAACTTAATGATTCTTGGGAAGAGTTGGCTCAACGCGAACTTAAAAAATCCACGCCTAAATAATCAAGACCCGATCCTTGTCTTCTCTCAACAAATTTGATAACATCCCCACAGCTCTTCTAAAACGGAGGTACAACCCATGACCACAACGCTAACGCGCGAGGAAATTTTTCGTTTGCCAAAAACAGATCTTCACCGCCATCTGGACGGCGCGGTTCAGCCGGAGCTGGTGATAAAGCTCGCCAAACAATTGGGCGTAAAATTGCCGACATACGACTTGGCCGAGTTCACGAAGCTCTACCAAATTACCGAACCAAAGGGAATGCCCATTGATCAGCTTTTCCAACGATTCGCTTGGGCGATTGCAGTTATGCGCACGCCACAAGGACTTTGTCAGGCGGCCTACGAACAAGTGTTGGATCTGGCGCGCGAAAATATTTTGTATGCCGAAATTAGGTTTGCTCCCGGATACCACGGCGTCTATCCGGCGCCTTGGTACAAACCCACGGCATATGAAGAGCCTCTATTCCCAATAATGTCTTTGGAGAACGCCGTCATAAACGTGCTCAGCGGTCTGGCGAGTGGTATTGCAGAAACCGGTATTGAGGTCAACCTTACGCTCTGCATACCCCGAGAATCGCTTTTTGCGCATGGACCAAAAAGCGTGGCCGATATCGCGAAACTGGCGGTAGAGTTTCAAGACTGGGGCATCGTGGCTATTGATTTGGCCTGTGATGAACTTTCCCATTCACCCTACCATTACGCTCAAGCTTTTCGTTCCACCATTGGTTCGCGGATTCGCCGCAACCCGCACGCCGGTGAAATGGGTGTGGATGCCTACCGGCTAGATTGCATTCAAGCCTGCATCACCCAGCTTCATGCCGATGGACTTGGTCATGCCCTGCCGATTTGGCAATCAGATTATTTGATGGCCTGGGCCAGAACAAAAAACATTCGCATTGAACGCACACCGCTAAGTCCGGTTGATGGCTGTTCACTGGCAGACGGACATCTGGATGTATTGTTAGACTATAAAGTGCCGGTGGTGATTACCTCCGACGATCCGGTGCTAATGCGGGCATCACTCACCGACAACTGGCTGGCCGCGCTTAACTACCACAACTTCGGCGCCAAAGAGTTCTGGCAACTAACGGCCAACGCCGTAAACCACGGATTTTTTCGTAGCGCGGCGCAGAAAAAACGAGTACAACAGCTTTTTGTGAAGCAGGGGCTTGATCGGTCATTGCTCATGAAGTAGGTTAATTACGGGCCGCCCCGACATCGCGTCGGGACGGCCTCTTTTCTTTCTTAAAGAAAAATGGTACACTTTTTCTAATGAAACCAAAAAATAAAAA